>JAQUVD010000052.1 GCA_028693555.1 Hespellia sp. | reverse complement strand
TCAACGCTTAAACATCCACATTACTGCGTATGCTCCATGACTCGCTATTGGTTGTCTGGCTAGACTTTACCAAGCAGGAGTTCCACCTGCTAAACTTGAGAACATTGCTATGTCGCTCGCATATTGGCATTGATTGTGGACTGTTGCTCTGAAAAGATAAGAATCTTATCCTCTACTCCGAACGATGTGTCGTTTTCAAAATTCATGTATAACGTTTTATCTACACGCATCTTCTTTACCTTTGTCTCCAAAGGTAACTGTTCTTCATGGAGTGCGTTATAGAGCTCAATATCTCTTGCATTTGCCCCATCATCCTGCATGTACAAGTCCGTGAACATACTGCTTTTATGCTCTCTGTTGGCTTTTGGTTCATTCTCTTGTTTGTTTCGATTCATAGAAATCCTCCCTTGTGGAATTCACAAAAGAAGTTTCTGTTTATAGTAATAGTATACCTAAGAGGGTACAACTAGACAAGCATCTTTTGTAAATTCATTTTATTGTTCAACTTTTGAAAATTGGCAGAAACGCCATATGACTTTATGACAAAAGACTTTGTCATGAAAGATGTTTTGATTGTAACAGATAGCATTTGGAAGTACAATGAAAATTTAAAAATATCCTGCTTGTTTTGGATTCTATTTACAGATTGGTCGGAAACACGTAAAAATGATATTTTGAGCCCAAAGTTAAGATCATATTTCAATTATGCTTACTACACTGGGCGAAAATAGTTTGATTGCCCAAAACAATTCATATTTCATGAATATTTTGGGCAGATGTGATTAAATGTCCATATTATTGCCCAATATATGTATGATACCAAAAATAGTGCGTAGATTCTACTATCTACTTGAAAAGGCAATTCACATCATAGCCCAGAAATCTTCCCACTCACATATTTCAACATCTGCATCAAATCCTTCAGATTCACAGCTCCATCTCGGGTTACATCCGCGATCTGACACTGTTCCTGTGTCATCAGTTCCTTTCCAGATACATGTTTCAACACGATCATAAGATCTTTTAAGTTCACAACATTATCTTTGTTAACATCCCCCGCCATTGTCTCAAGCACATCCGGATTATCGACATAATTATTGTCTGACGCTGTTGGGAGCGTATATAAGAATTCAGTTCCTGTTCCTGCTGCACTATTCGGCTGATGATCCGTAAAGTTTTGATTTCCGACTAGGAAATACGTGTGTTGGATTTCTTCGTATGGCTGATCGTCCCATGTTGCATCCAGCCAGTAGTAATTTTCATCCTTCATCTTAACCATATTCCATGCATGTCCGCCCCCTGCATCTCCTATTACGTACACATTGGAAATATTATATTCATTGAGCAATAACTGCATCACCTTTGCATAACCTTCACAGACCGCTGATTTACTTCCTGCCAATGCACCTGCAATAGAATGTGCAATTTCTATATTGACATCATACGAATACACAATATCCGCAATGAGTGTGTCATGGATTTTCAGTGTCTTCTGATACTTTGTGTCTGTCTCCAAAATCTGATTCTGATAGACTGTTGACAATGTCGAAAGTATATTATTAAACGCATTCTGTCGCACCATTCCGTTTGCATAATCGGCATATGTCAAAACGACAATTGAATTTGGTCCATATACAACCCAATTGGACAGCCAAAAATATTGCGGATTGTCATTACGAAACGTAAAATATGTCTCTATCACATCGTCGTCTGACATCCCGTTTACCGATGTCATTGCGGTCCCAGCAGAATGATAGTTCATATTCCCCATTGTAAAATCTGTTGAATCTACACCTGACAGTGTGAAATCATCGCAAATTTTCTGCATTTGATTATACAATTCCTGTCTCCCGCTTGTGTTTGACCGATTCACCATATCTTCGTAACCATATCTTGATCCAAATGTTAAAAACTGGTTTTGTTCACTGCTGCCTGATGCATTTTCGTAAGAAGACGCAATGTTATAATCCTCTATCTGTTCATCAGGAATGCGAATTGCTTTTAACTCCTCTAAATCTCCCGTTGCTTCCCGTACAATCGTCACTTCCGGCTCTTCTTCCGCGTGAACTGTCTGACCAAACAAGAGACATCCTGCCGAGAATACGAATAGAGCTGTGAAAACCTGATATATTATTTTTTTCTTTTTCATCTCTTTTATCCTCATCTTTTTCATAAACAGAGCAGTGGTTTTACGCACTGCTCTATTTTAGTGAAATATTTATTTGCATTTTTTCTATTATAATTCACTGATTTTGCCACTTACAAATTTCAAAACAAGCATCAAATCTTTCAGATCCACCTTGCCATCTGAAGTTACGTCCGCAATCTTCTGCTGCTCTTCTGTCATAGTTGTTTTACCCGATACATGCTTCAGAATCAACATAAGATCTTTCAGATCTACCTTACCACTTCCATCAACATCACCTTTTTTGAATGCATTATCTTTCATAACAATTACATAATCCGATGCATGACTGAAATTTAAACTTACTTTTCCATTTGAATCAATTTGACCAGCATTCATATATTTCAAGACTCCATCACTGTCATAATAATAGAGACAACCATATTTTCCGTTATATTCTGTTCCTACCTGAACAGACAACTCTCCAACAAATCCAAAATCTCCCTCGTATGCTAATGAAAGCTGACGTACCGGATTATCTCCGGCCAACTTTTTCACTATATCATCCGGAATGGAATCGCTGTCCATTTTCACATATAAGTTTACATCTTGAAGATTGCTCCCCTTAATATCTGAACTGTTGATCGTCCATGAGTAATCCCCCATATTTAGAACGATATCTACATTGTGATTCTTAGCAGATTTCAATATTTCTTTCGTAATCACGGTAGCATCTTTCATATCCACTATAACTGGTGTTTCTGCTGGTGAATTTGCGATTGCATCCATTACTTCATTCACAGTAGTTTCCGGCATAGGAATTCCTTTTACCGGGTTTAAGGGTTTGTCAGCTGCATAGCCAAAAATAACCGTACTTCCTGTGATAGTTGCATTCGCATTGCCAATCCACACACCACTGCTAGTAACCCATGTAATATCCTTATACTCTCCAAATTCCGTTGGAAGGGATAATTTACTTCCCTTATCCACCACCATTGTATTTACATAATCGTAATCTTTAACCTGACTGCCGTAATAATTATACGACTGACCAATAAATCCAGCAACCTTGTCATCAACCACATAACGCAATAAGCACTTCTCATACTCTGCTGTCAAATATAACCGAGTATATCCACGATCAATCGTCTGATCTACATCACTATAATATGTCCATTTTGTAAACTTCAGTAGACTGTTATGCGCGACAGCATCCTTAGGAATCGCTGCAATCACATCTGCAACTGTATCTTTTCCTTTTTTTACAATCATGGGCTTAATCTTTTTGGATGTCATTCCCATACCATTTTCATCCTGATACATTAGGTCAATATCCACAATGGATGTATCTTTATAAACAGCTCTAAATTCATAATCATGCAATACCTGATTAAACGTATCACTGTGATACCCTGTATTTTCCCATGCCGAAAACTCCATGTTATTGTATGTTTCTGGTTCACTTTCTTTTTTTAATTCCTCAATGGCATCCTCTAACGATGGATCTTCCATAATTTTTTTCTCAATACATTTTTCTTTCCAAGTCCCATCTTCTCCGATGTAATAATATGTTGCACGTTGTAATTTACTATCATATTGTGCTGTAAGGTTAAAAAATGTATTTGTTGGTACAACCGCATCCAAATTATAATGTGACTCATTGTTATCCTTCCAGGATGTTAAGTCCAATTTTGTGTATTCCTGATTATATTCTGTATTACTTTTTAACTGCTTTAACACTTCTGCATAAGTTTGTCCAGGATTGATAATTGATGCTTTTGAATCACTAGTCCATTTACCATTCTTGTCGATGTAACAACGATTAACTATTACTGTCGGTTGATCATATACCGCATAAAATGTATACATACTATTTTTTAAAATTTCTGTATTCTCATTTTCTCCACAACTACCTTCCCAACCATTCTGATTTAACCCTTGATACTCTGTTGATACCTTAGGGAATTCGCCCACAAGCTCTTTGATTTTTGTTCTTCTTAGAACCTTATTAAAATTTTCTTCGTTAACTACTTCCCAACTTCCTTCACTATTCAGTGCGCAAAACCGAATAGTCACATTATACGTAGACCTAACAAACGAATCCCCATTTTCTACATTAAAATAGTAATTGGTTTCACAAGATTTATCATAATCTTCTAGCAATGTTATATTGCCATCCACATCCTGTATCCAACACGCTGTAAGATAATACTCGCATGGATATGTATCTTCTTGTATCGTATAAGAACCCTCATATTTTTTTGTCTCTTCATTATACTGAAGGTCTATCCACACTCTAGTTCCTGCACTTTGATCTGATGTAAATACGATATTTCCATAATCATACAACCCACCTTCATCTTGAACACCTACGCTCACATGCACTGTATCCCCCACAGTTAATGTTTGTCGATTTTCCTGCAAATCAATCGAAGTAATTTGAGGGATGTCTACACCATAGCCTTTGTTTTCATATGTAAATCCTATCTCTTTATAATTATCTGGAAGATCAACTGAAACGTTATCAATTTCTATTTTTGCCAGATAGTAGTCACTGCTTGGCATATAGGCCACGTCTCCAACGCCGGAAAATCTATCACTTCCATCTTCATCTCGATGCGCAGATAGTGATACCTCATATTGCGAATACGAATCAATTGGCGTATCTACCGGGTAAAAAACAAATCTAGCATTTGTTGCTGCTTTGGCACCAGTAATCAATGCTGAAATATTAATAATTTCATTTTTATGAACAATTTCAGATGTTGTATCAATGTTAATATCTGACACAACTGGTTTCTCATCTTCTACTACATCTTCTACACTAAACGTGTAGTTCCACCCATTGTTTTCATTCCATAAATAAGTTGTTCCATCTTCCGTGTTTCCTGCAATATCTTTCACTGCCACACTAGTCAGTTGATACTTACTGCCTGCATCACTTTTCTCAATTGTGTATTCGCATTCATAAAGAGTCGTATCGCCATCTTGTTTGTCTGCCTGCATTGATTTTGATCCTTTGTCCGAAGATAAAGCAATCTCTACCGATTTAATATCAGAATCAGCATCATAAGCATCCACTTGAATATGGACAACGTCTCCCACTTTTAGTGTTTGTCCACTTTCCACCATAGATACACTGTTAATCACAGGTTTGGTTGTGTCATACGCATATGTCTGAATCTCCTGCGATGCTTCATTTGCTTCAGATTCCTCTGCTGCCACATCCGTAGCCAGAACAGACTGACTACACATCATTGTCAACACTAGAACTGCACATAATCCCCTCTTAAAGAACTTCTTCATCTCTCTTCCTCCTCAATTTTCTCACTCTTTTTTCCTGCTATCTTTGCTGAAGATACATCCCATATTAGGGATATATTCTCAGAAAAATAGCCGTTTTATATAGAGTGTTCCTAGAGACCTATCGATCAGTTCTCTGGAACTTCATATTGATTCAAATGATAAAATTATAATTCAGTAATTTTTCCACTCACAAATTTCAGAATCAACATCAGGTCTTTCAAATCAACCTTCCCATCCGCATTCACATCTGCAATCTGCTGTTTTGAATCATTCATCATCTCTTTCCCCGATACATGCTTTAGGATAATCATGAGATCTTTCAGGTTTACATCAGTATCATCATTTACATCGCCTTTCATATATTTCTGTGGGATCGTAATAAGTGATTCATTTCCATCACTTTGCTTAATGGTAATAATGTCTTCACTATTCACTTCAAACTCTTCTTCGACACTGTTGTCCCCTGTTACCGCCGTGATTTTTCCGCTATTGAATCCCTTCATTTCTACTTCTTGATTTTTTGTGGAGATTTCAACTTGTTCCGCTGGAATTCCCGTGATAGAATACTCGACATTTTCGCCGTCTATCTTTTCTGAATATTTCACGGTTATTTCTTTTGTTTCTGCACCTTCTATGCTTACGTTTTTTCCATCTTCCGTCTCTTTGGATACTTCCACCCTTGTTTCCGATGGAATCGTAAATTCAATCGAATCTTTTGAATCTGTGACAGAAAATACATCATCCGTTTTTGCAGTGTATAATACATCAGAAGCTTCTACCCAGAATAAATTGTCACCATCTTGCTCCGTATCTTGTCCTGGGATAAAACTATCTATTAAAATCGGCAATACACACTCCGAATTAGAACTATTTTCATATTGTACTTCAACTTCTTGATTTCCTACCGTTACACCAAATTCATCTTGTTTTGTTGTTACTAGTCGCGTATTATCTGAAACTTCATCTGAAAATGTAGCAGTATCGTTTGGCAACGTAACTACTCCGCCATCTAATAGCCACGCAATAATAGTATTGGAGCACTGTATAAATGATAGCGAACCAGTCCATATGTCTTTTGAACTCCAAATTTCTGTTGTCACATTTCCTACATCATATTCCCACGCATCATACTTATTATTTGTTTTATGGATATACAAGTATCTCTCAGTACTATCGGGATAATTACAATCGTAAACATTAATCTTTAATTGATCCGGCTGCTCTTCATATGCAATCGGGATAAGAGCATGTCCATCTCCATTATTTCTAATGCTAATGCAACAATATTTTTCTGTATCTACGCTATCTTTTATATTCTGAACAAATTTATCATAATTATTTTTTAGGATAGATGTCTTGTTACTATTTATTTCTGTTGCATATTCCTTGGAATATTGAAACAGAAAAACATATTTCATCCAATCTAATGCTGAAATAGGTTCATTGGCATATAATAAAGAATTTGATAATGAATCTGCCTCAATCTCTGAAACCTTTTCACTTCCAAAGCTGCTGGCTGATACCGAACCATCATTCAACATAGCGGCCGTTTGGGCCCAACCAAAACATAAACCTTTTCCTGAAGCATTTTGAGTATAAAACTTCTTTGCTTTTGCATCATCAAAAAATTGCTCATAAAATTGTAAATCGATAGTACAACCTACGTTAACAGATTGCCAAACATCCTCCGGAATTTTAACTTTTGATGTCACTGATTCAAGATCAACAAAAGGAATGTTATTGTTATTTGCATAGGTTTGTGCATATGAATCGACATATCCCTCAAAAACAACCTTTAAGCATTCATCGAAAGCACTTGAATCAATTGCTTTAACACTTTCTGGTATCCGAATTGTTTTAAGATTAAAACAATTATAAAAATCATAGAATCCAATTTCTGTTATTCCATCCTCAATTACAATTTTCTTTATTTCTGCTCTTTTCGCATACCATGGCTGTGTTCCTGCATCTCCATATTTAGGATATCCGTCAATTTTTCCATCTCCATATATTTCCATCTGACCATTCTCATAAATTCTCCACACAACACATTTTCCACATTTCCCTATATTCCCTTCATATTTCGTTCCTTCAAAAGAACTCGTATTTAATGACAATATTCTTTTTGAAATATCAATATTTTCTAAACACAAACAATTCTTAAATGCGTTACCACTTAATCCCGTTACACTAAAAGGAATATCGAAGCTTTTTTCAGTTTTACCTTCTGAATATCTAACTAGCAGTGTTTTGTCTTTATTGTATATAATGGCATCTTCTGAACAATAATATTGATTTCTCTCATCAATATTGATTTGAGTTAATTTTAAACACCGATCGAATACGCTTGAATCAATTGCTTTAACACTTTCTGGTATCCGAATTGTTTCAAGATTAAAACAATTATAAAAATCATAGAATCCAATTTCTGTTATTCCATCCTCAATTACAATTTCCTTTATTTCTGCTCTTTTCGCATACCATGGCTGTGTTCCTGCATCTCCATATTTAGGATATCCGTCAATTTTTCCATCTCCATATATTATCAATTGCCCATTAGAAAAAAATTGCCACTTTGTACCATTTCCACAACTTCCTTCGGTAACGATTGCTTCGGCTGAATCACTTGAAGCATTTGCCTTGCTTGCCACTATTAAGGTATCCTCTTGTTGCACTTCAGATATTTGGGGTGTGCATTCGACTACTACGTCTGCTCTCATTCCTGCAATACAAAGTTGAACTACTGCCTGTCCTGAATTTGCAAATAATATTGTCCCCGTCTCACTAATTGAGACTATATCTGAATTGTTAACACTCCATACATATTGCTCATCTATTAGAATATTTTTAACTTGTTTATTAATCTGAATTTCTCTGCCCACTACAATTTCTTCATCTATATTTATAGAAATTGCATCTATCATATACGGAATATTATGATTCTTCGCATATTCTTCCGCATAGCTCCCTGAATTACAAATAATCTCTGGCAATCTATCAAGAAATGCATCTTCTGCAATTGTGATCACACAATCTGGAATTACTAATCCTATTATAATCGTATTCGCCTCTAATACGTTTTGTTCAATTTCAACTACTTGATATATGCATCCATTGTGTTCGATTTCTTCTGGTATGATAAATTCACTATATTGATCATTCGTTTCTTCGCGTAGCTCTTGAATCTGAACCACAGATACAGTTCCTCGATTTTCCCCATTCGCCTCTGACAAAATTCGATATGTAATACCACTTGCTGAATCCAAAAACTCTGACTGGTCTATGTTGCTAGACTGGTCATCTCTGCCCTCATTGCTTTGACTAAGTTCAGAAGTAGTCACGCCTTGTTCTGCTGTCGCAGGTAAATCAACCTCTTCTGTTGCAAACACTTGTTGTGGTATAATCATCGATAATATCACAGCTATACTTATCATTCTCTTTACTCTCTTCATGCGATATCCTCTTCTTTCTCTGCAATTGCAAGCATCCTAAAAATATTATTACAATACCGAAATCTTTCCGCTAACAAATTTCAGGATCAACATTAAATCTTTTAAATTTACAATTCCATCTTCATTACTATCTGCAGTGTTTAACTGCGAATCATCCAATATAACTTTGCCTGATACATGTTTTAAAATTATCATAATATCTTTAAGATTTAAGATTCCATCTCCATTTATATCCCCTTTAGAAGATGCCACAATTTTTTCAAATTCACCATCATTATCTGTATCTTCTAAAATCACAATATTTTCATTCTTTTCAGTAAGCAATACTTTCTCTGAATCTATTGATGTCTTTATCTGTTTTTCCTCATCTCCTGCTTTTTTTACAATCGTAATATCTGTTAGATCATCTCCTGCTAATACTGTACCACCATCCACTAACTCACATGCCAGTTCTTCAGCACTTGTTGTCTGAATCTCTGTACAATAATATTTCTCTTGGCTATTATTATTTACAATTTCCAGTAAACTGTCTTGATCATCATTTACTTTTACATTTATCTTTTTTGATGATTCATCAATTAGCATCGTTCCGTCTCCAGCCGTACTTATTGATGTAGAAAATGAATCATTAATCATTTTAATGTTTCCCGCTTCCATTCCATCAAATTTAATTTCATATTCTGCTGCATTGTCTTTATCAATATAATAGTACATATTTTGTGATGAACCTTCTAGACCGTCTACTTGTCCCGGATTCAATATTGGTCCACGAATATATTCGTTTTCGATAATTCCCTCTGGTGTTAACAAACTTCTGTTGGTCGTTTTATCTGTCAACCAAACGCCCTGTATTTTGTCTATTTTAAATATTGTTGATGCGTATGATTGAGGATATGCTGTTTGTGTAAAATAGTTATACGGATCAATATCACTAAACGACTTTGTCCAATAGTACAAATCAGAATAAGCTTCTTGCTTTTCATCTGCATTAAAAGAACCATAATATGAAATATGAATACCTGTTGAAAAAGATTCCGGCTCTTTATATATATACATTCTCGAATACTCCACTTTGTTTGGATCACAACATTTCACGGTATAATAATCTTCATTTTCATCTGTAACTTCCAGTAGAAGTACTGAATGTGCTGACTTCTCACTTTGCATCGCTATTACTGTTGGTGTTAATGTATCATTAATACTTTCAACTAAAGATTTTACAGCTTCCGAATAACTGTATTGTATCTCTTTTAATTCTTGATTCTGCAAATTTCTTATTGAAGCCAAATCCCAGCCTGACTGATACGAATTAACAATATCTTGTACTGTAGTCGATTCTAACGGCTTCGCCAATGAATACGTAGATTCTCCATTTTGTAAATATACGAAAGAACTCTTTTCCGAATAGTAAATTGCCATTGCTGATGATAATCCAAAACAAGAGCCTGTCCACTGGCTTGTGAAAGTGTCATGCAATTCTTGCAACTCTGTATTTGTCGTTGCCTGAGCCATTACATTCCTAAAGGCATTCTCTGACATTCTTATTGTAATAGGCTGTCCAATATGTAGCTGTACCCCCATAATCACATCCGCATCGTTTTTTGAGTAAAAATTGTATGGTGAATTAATGAATCCAAAATTGTCTCTACCAAATTCAAATTTCGATTCCTGATATCCCATCTGTTTTTCTTTACTCACCGTTGCATTTCCAAAACAGAATGATGTCCCTCCCGATACAGCAACATCGTCACTCATCTTAATTGTAAATGTCTGATAACCTTCTATCGGTACTTCTATATCTATCGCAGACAAATCTTTTGTTATTGTTTCTGACACCAACATAGTATCGTCACCATAAATACTAAACGTTGTGTTAAAATTGCTATGATTGTAACTAGCTGGAAGATATGTAAGCGTTCCTGATATATATTTCATTCCATCTGGAACTTCATACTTTGCCCACGCCCAGCTCGATTCATTTCTAAAATTCCATCTTGCCAGCCACATTTCCAATCCATGCTCATACACAACTCCATCTGCACCTGTTTTTCCAACTCTTGTACCGATAATGTCTATAAAACTATCGCCCATATTACCTGTATATCGATCACACGCAACTTTACTCAAATTCTCTACATATAGGAAATCCTCAGTATTTATACCGTTCTCAACCTCTGCACTCTCCGCCGATTGAATGTCCAGCATTTCTTGTGCTGACTCTTTTGCGTCATTTTCTGCTTCCTCTTGTTCTGTACTTTGTGTTATTTCAACATCCTCGGTTGCAACAACTGTATTGTTTCCTTCTAAACTATCTTCTTTTGCAACCGATGCATTCACAATACTAGATGACGTAAATAGCATCACCATCACAAGCATCATCGCAGTTATTCTCTTTCTCATAAGCGTGTCCCTCATTCCCTCAAAATATAATATGTTAACACTCTCTGGGGCTTTACTTATAATTCTGTAATCTTTCCACTCACAAATTTCAGAATCAACATCAGGTCTTTTAAATCAACCTTTCCATCCGCATTCACATCTGCAATCTGCTGCTTGGATTCATCCATTGATTCTTTTCCTGATACATGCTTTAGGATAATCATAAGGTCTTTCAAATTCACAAGATCATCTCCATTTACATCGCCTTTCTTTGAGCTCGATTCATATACAACAAGATAATCAGAGGCATGATCATAAGGCAATTCAAGGTAACCATCTTTATCCACAGTCCCGGATGTTTTCTTAGTCAATTTGTTATCCGATTCATAATAGTAAAGAACTGCTTTTTTTCCTACATATTCTTTTCCGGCAAAATATCTCAATGTTCCTTTAAATCCAAATTCTCCATTATAGGAAAGTGAAATTTCTTTTGTTGGATTTGTTCCAGCAACCTGTTCCTTAGCATCATTCAAAATATTTGACATATCAAATCGAACTTCTAAGTTTACATTTTTTAACGAATCTGCTGTAATGTCAGTTCCTTTGATATTCCATGAATAATCGTTCATTTCAATTTGAAGCTGTACATCTTTTCCTTTTGCTTCTTCTAACACAGCCTGTGGAATGGTTGTTGCAGTTCCCATTTCTACTTTTACGGTTTCATCTTTCTGTGCTGCTTTAATTTCATCTACAATTGCTGTCGCTTTGTCCGCTTCCATTTCTTCACCAGATTCAACATACTTTGTGATCATCTTTGGAATATTCGTCACATCCCATACCGTTCCATCTGTGCGAATCACATAAAGATATGTCGCATCCGTCTCATAATCATGATATGTCATATAATTTGCCGTATCTGATAAAATTGCAACGCCATATTTATAAAGCATCCCATCTTTTATTTCGTATGGGCTCGTATAATTATAAGTTTGCAGTTCTACCTCTCTATTGTTTACATCGTAATATTTCCCATCTGTACCAATGTATAATGCCTGTCTGTCATCTGACTGTTTATCAAAAGATTTTGTTACTAATTCCGGTTTTCCATAGCTTGTTGTATTGTTCGCATAATCATACTTCACAGACACTTTATAAAGATAATGATTTTCATCTACGATACACATATATGTTCCGTATGATGAATCATAACTCGTTCCGTTAAATACGTAATCCACTTTACAATCTGTTTCATTGTCGGCAATGCAGACCATTGTGCGCATTCTTTCGTCATACATATAAAAGCCCGTCTTGGTCCACAAGTATGAAGTCTCGTACTTTTCCACGCCTTCTATCGTCTGTCCGTCGTTTCCCACATATATTCCGTTATTATCAATGTAACCAATTGTAACCTCTGTAACTCTCCCCTTTTTCTTTACCAATTGTTTTACATTTGTTGCAATCTGCGTATATGCATTTCCCACTTCATCTTTCTTTACATCATCTCGATAACACAATACGCCATCCGTTTTTAATAAAAATGTTCCAATACAATTTCTTCCATCATCTTTTCTGCCCCAATCAGATACATCGCTCTCATCTGCACTTTGTGAATAGATATCCTTCAGCGTTCCATCTTTCTGTAACACATAATGGTTATCATATCGATCTACATGATCCGCAATTTTTTTATCAAAATTCCAAAGAACGTCATTCCCATCTAATATTTGACGATAAAAAGAAACTGCATCTTGCGATTCATCCACTTCATATGCATAACCAGCTACATATTTCACAACATTGCCCTTTATCTTTTTCTGTTCCGGATATACTGTCCACAATTCTTTGTTTTCTCGTATAACCGTAATGATACTATCTCCAGAAAATTTATCCGTTGCAAAATCCACCTTTTCTTTCGAATCCTCTAATGCGACATTCTCATCAATTCCTTCAACCTCGATATTTACTGTCTTCGAAGCATTCCCCAGTGTGATTTTGGCTGTTGTTTTGCCAGTTTTACATGCAATTAAGGAAAAAGATTCACTTTTTTTTACGATATCCCCTTGCACCTCTACTGTTAGTTGACTCCCAAAAAGACTATCTTGAATATCTTCTCGATATGGATGGAATGTATTTCCCTTTATTGTTTTATAATCTGTAGTATTTACCATGAGATTCAATTTATTTTCGTCACTCATTTTGTCGATCCGTACGGATCTTAACTTATTTTTCACCATCTCCTCTATAAAGTTAATGCAATCGATCTCTTGGTTTGGTGTAATAACGCCCGAATAACTGAAACTTCTTAGTTCTGTTAATTTTTTAAATTGTTCGAAATTAATATCTTCACAATTGCCATAAATAGAAACATTGGTCAACGTTGTAAAATCACATAATTGTTGGAGCAAACTGTTGCTAACCTTGCTTTCCATTCCGCCAGAAATTATTACCATTGTCAAATTAGTCGCATATTCCAAACCTGTAAGATTTTGAATGTCAGTTGTCAATGACATAGACGTTATTGCTTCCATCTCTTCTATTTGCATGAGACCATCTTGATTTCGGTCATACCCCACACTCTGATTACTCTGACTATCCCATGTTATTAACTGAAAGACACTTTTCATCAGTGTATCATCCGCAAATTTCACACTATTTTCCGGAACATTTTTTTCTACATTAATTACAACATTTGCTATCTTAGTCTCAACCTGTTCCATTTTTTCACTATCATATGCTGATTTAATCAGCTCATAATCAGAGGTTCCCACAGAATTACCCTGAATGATAAAATTTGCTTTAACTTTTTGACTTTCGCCAGATCCGATATAGGAGTTCCCCAATGATTCGATATTACATTTTTCATCTTGCTCACTTATTCTTAATTGATAAGACTCCGCACTTGCACCATCTCCTACAAAAATCGGATCTATTTCAATCGCTTTGTATACTTTAGCATCACAATATGCCTGTATTGTAATCTGCTGCACATTTTGTTCGGAAGCAGCAACATTTGCGTCTTCTGTCTTTTGTGCCTCCTCTTCCACTGGCTGCTCTGTTTCTGTCTCCTGTGTATCGTCCTTTACACTCGTTTTTTCACTTGATTCTTCAGCTTCATTATCCTGCTCTACAGAATCCACTTCCCCCTCAGAAAGCACTGGTTCTTCTGTTTGATCTTCTTTTGGAACATTTTCGTCCACACCTTCCGCTTCCTGAATCTCTTGTTGCTGCGACACATCCTCTGCAAATGCAGTCTGTCCAAACATCATCGACACTGCTAATACCAGTGCCATTACTTTCTTTACTCTCTTTTTCATTTTTGCCCTCCCACATGTTTCGTTCTTTTGCCTACTGTCTTTGCTGAAGATACATCCCATATCAGGGATATATTCTCAGAAAAAATAGCCGATTTCATATAGAGTATTCCTAGAGACCTAAAAATCAGATCTCTAGAACTCTATACCTGCTTATATTATGAAACTATAATTCTGTAATCTTTCCACTCACAAATTTCAGAATCAACATCAGGTCTTTTAAATCAACCTTTCCATCTGCATTCACATCTGCAATTTTCTGCTTGGATTCATCCATTGATTCTTTTCCTGATACATGCTTTAGGATAATCATGAGATCTTTCAAATTCACATTATTATCGCCATTCACATCACCTTTTTTTAGGTTATCACTAAACACTATTACATAATTCGATGCATGCTCATATGCCAGTGTCAGATTCCCCTCGGCATCTACAACACCTGATGTCGTCTTTGTCAATTTGTTGTTCCCCTCGTAATAATAAAGCGTGCCTGTCTTTCCAGCATATTCATTTCCCACAGCAACCATCAGATATCCCTTAAATCCAAATGTTCCCTCATATGTAAGTGATATCTCCTTTGTTGGGTTTTCACCCGCTACACTTACAATTGTATCTTGTGGGATAGCATTCGTATCTGTTACGACTTCAAGATTCACATCATGTAAAGCATCTGCGTTGATGTCTTTTCCACTAATCGTCCATGAATATCCATCCATTTTTAACTGCAATTCAATATCTTTTCCTGTAGCCGCTTCTAAAGCTTCTCGTGGAATGACTGTTGCACTACCCATATCGATATTGATTGTATCTTCCGTCTTTGCATCTGTGATATCCTTGATAATTTCCGTGATCTGATCTTCTGGAAGTTCTTCTCCCTTGATGCTAAAATTTGTCACTTGTGTCGGAATATCTGTCACATCCCATACCGTTCCGTCCGTTCGAATCGCATATGTCTTTTGGCTATCGGATTTTATGTAGTTAACTTCAGATAAAATTGCAATTCCATAGTGATAAAGCATGTGATTGTCATCGGTATAATATCCAACATTTGCATAACTAATCGCTGACATCACCTCTTTACCCTCTATATCATAAATCTTATTATCGGTTCCAACATAAAAAGCTTGTGGGTCTTCTGTACTACCGTTAAACATTTTTTTATAATTGTCCCCAATCAGTTTCGGCTCTCCATATATTATATTGAAACCAGACGAATAGTCATAATCCTCTGTCATAATCCAAATGTCGCCCTGATCGTCAGAAATACCTCCATAGCGCTTTACTTCACCTGATATTGTAATGTATTTATAGAAATAATTATCTACTTTAAAGTTGCTAATCTTTACTAATCCGCCCCTAATCCATAGAAAAAATCCCTCTTCCGACCATATTCCAGCTTGCGTGGTATCAATAAATCGGTTAATAACAGTTCCATCATTTCCAATAAACTCTCCTGTATGTTTTACATACCCAACTACAACATCTGCGCAAGTCATACCATCTTTCAATTTAACTAATTGTTTAACATCCGATGCCATCTGCTCAAATGAATTTGTCACTTCTCCCTTCGCAACATCTTCTCTGCTCCACAGAGTTCCATCCTCTTTTAAAATCACAGTATCTGTATAATAGTCCCGATTTGCTCCACTATATTTGTTCGAATCAGTTATCCTTCCCCAATCCTTAACATCCTCTACACTGTCATTCTCTGTATTATATATATCCTGCAATTTCCCATCTTCCGTCAATGCATAATGAGAATCAAATTTTGAAACACGTTCTGCCACTTTAATCGAGTCAACCCACAGTTCTTTATTTTCTTTTAACATCAGTCGAGTTGCCTCTCGCTCACTTATGTTCATATAGCTATTATATGCCCCCAATTCATACACATAAGCTGCTACATATTGTTCCACCCCGCTTGCCACTTTTTTTGCTTCGGGATATACTTCCCACAGTTCTTTAT
This sequence comes from Hespellia sp., assembly GCA_028693555.1. Lineage (GTDB taxonomy): Bacteria > Bacillota > Clostridia > Lachnospirales > Lachnospiraceae > Hespellia. The sequence goes on along the minus strand of JAQUVD010000052.1, from coordinate 7,619 downwards.
TTTCCCTAAGTACCGTAACAGTTGAGTCTGTCATTAAATTTCCTGCGAAATGATTATTTCCTTTGCTTTCTTCTGTAACGATATTTTCATTCACGCCTGTCACTTCCAACGGAAACGAGATCTTCTCCCCTTCATATTCTATCGTAACATTCGTCTTTCCCACTTGCTTTCCAATAATTTGTACTGAATTGCTTGATAATTGATACGTTTCCGCCACAGTATCATCACTTACCGTAACCGTTATTGCTTCATTATTATTAAATGGATTCAGTCCTTTATAAAATGGTATCCGCCTTTCTGCTTTTTTTATAGACATAGTCTCAAGTACAATGATCTCAAGCTTTGCTTTTTTTGATAAAGAAGGAACATTAATACTTCCCAACTTAGGAAGTTCCCGCACTAGCGTTACAAGTTTTTCCTCTTCACCTTCTGACAAACTGCCACCATATGATAGGGATTCTAAGTTAGAGAGAGTCGACAAAACCTGAAAGTCTATTCCTTCGCACTTTTCTATATATAAAGACGTCAACTGAGTCATTTGTGCTATGACATCAACCCCTTCAGGTGTTGTACTCTGAAAAATCCCTAAATATGTTAATGTTTGTATATTCTTAATGATCTCTATATTCTTTGCCTCGCATACCCCATCACGCACTGTCATTCTCTTGAGATTTGTAGCATATTCCAATCCGGAAAAATCCTTCACCCCAAAAAGATCGAGGTCTTGATCATAGACCTCTATTTCATCCTTTTGAATTAATCCATCCTTATTTCCATCAATTTTTTGCCTATATATTGTTCCACATAATTGATTATCTGGGAATGATACAATATCATCTAGTTGTTCATCTACAACTACAATACCAATATTGACTGCATTTAATGTATCTCCTGCTGAAAGCTGATAGACCGCATTTCCCACCTGTTTTCCCTGTACTCTGACTGTAACAGTATTGCTGTTACCATCGTAATAGGTTCTGCTCCCAGTGATTGTGACATCGCAATTCTCGATTCCCTCTATTGCAGTTAGGCTATATTTCTCAGGAGCACCCATTACTGGAATCTCAAATCTCTGCTCATAACTCGTGTAAGCTTTTATATTGAACTGTTGCGCATTCTGACTTGATTCTGCACTTTGTACTTCCTGCGTCGCAACCTCTGCCTCAGCCTGCGTTTCCTCCGTTATTTCCTGATTTACTTCTGGTTCTTGCTCCTCCTGTTCGTCCATCACTTCTACTTCTTCAGGCTCTTCCAAAGTTTCCTCTGGAACCGTTGTTGTGTCACTGTCCCCATCGGTGCCTACTCCCGAAATTTCTTGTTCTGTTGTCTGCGCTGTCAGAACATCCCCCTCGTCCGTATACTCTGCCGCAAATGCAGTCTGTCCGAACATCATCGACACCACCAATACCAGTGCCATCACTTGCTTTACTCTCTTTTTCATTGTTTCCCTCCTCGTTTTTTCATTTTCTATTCATACAACGTAATCTCTGACAGATTTTCGATATATGCTTCCACACTCTCATCCATTGTAAAATCCGGTACATCCACGATTTCGTACGCCAATGGTGAGGTTCGCTCTTTCAGCTGATTGATACGTTCCGGTATGCCCTGAATCTCCTCTAACAGCATCTGCGCATTTTCCATGTCCTCTTGATTCAAGGTCTGATCAAGTCCCTTACTCAGTGCAACAACATACCGCTCATAATATTCCATGTCAAAACCTGCGTAGTCCAGCATCTTTCGACCATCAATCAGCATTTGCTGATAATCTTCTGCCTCTAGATCCAGCTTCATATTTATCTCATATGCAGAGATACGATTGCCATTTTGCTTCATAATTTTATCCGCAAGCTGCGCCTGCTTCTTCTCATCTGTTTCGTTATGCATTTCGCTTTCCAGACTTAAGGTATTATATGGATACATCTGATTTGCCAAATGGTATTCTTCAAAATATGTGCTCCCCAATGCAATTGTAAAATACGTTCCCACTAACGCAATCACTGCACCTGCGCCATACATAATCTGTTGCTTACACATGAGCTTCTTTGCATTTCCTAATTCCAGACACATCACACCAATAAGGGCAATGCTGATGAATTCGATATCAAAATCCAGACAGCAGTGTAATGCAATCAGTAGTAAAATGTGACGATTACAACCTATATTTTTCTTGGATATTATATTTTTAATTACCAGCACAAGCATCGCTACTATTGCTATGATTCCTATATCTAATGCTATCTGCAGCCAATCATTGTGAATGTATTTGACAATATAATCACCCGTCTGAATCTGTGGCTGTAAATAGTAATACCCCAGATATCCCAAACCGAAAGGATGCTCTTTTATCAGTGGCAATGCATCCTGCCAGTATAAAATTCGTCCAAGCAATGTACTAGAATGCGTTGATATTTGGAAGAGTCTTGTAATGGTTTCCAATTGTCCGGTCACAGCTCCTGCAATCACAGCAGCAATTCCGACAATTCCAATTCCCTTTATGTAAAATGCTCTCCATTTCTTTTTATAGAAGAAAAAGAAGATTACGTTTATAACCAATAAGATGAAGACGCTTCGACTTCCTGTAATCACGATGCCAAACAGCAGGATTCCGAGCGTTGTAATCTCATATTTTTTCAACTTCTCGCGGTACTGTAACAGGATAATTCCAATGAGCAGATAAAGTGCAAATGTATTGGAATACTGGAAAAATCCCCCTAGACGATCCGCCCGGAAGAAGTAATCTCTAAGTCCAGTAATTGGATAGCTCAGGCATGAGATGCACACTATAACTGCCCCACTAATTGGAATAAATTTCCAAATATATGCTTTCTCCTGCTGTTCAAGATTCTGCCACAAGACATAAAAGAGAAGAACTGGCATATATTTGACGATACCGATTACTGCACTACCCCGATCAACGGCAAACGTTGGTGATAATGCAAGGCACACTGCGATGACCGCCATTAGCAATGAATTCGCAGACAATTCTATCTCGATCTTTCCCGACATCTTCGATCTTATGATGATTGCAATTGCAACTGTGCTGATGAGAATTGCTGATACGAATTCGTAAAATCCACCCCATATCAACGGGATACAAAGAAGAACACTCATGATGATTTTCTTTTTCATATATCAATCCTTTTGATGTCTTTTCTTTCTCATAAGGTAAACAATAAGGCCAATCAAAGCCAAAACTACGATAACCCCTACGGCAAGTCCTATGTATGAATCTCTGTTTGTGTTTTTATTTTTAGAAGATGTTACTTTACTAGTTTCTTTGTTTTCATTTTCTTTTGATTGTGTCGCATTGTCTGCTGACTTGCTTTCCTCTTCTGTTTTCGCAGTTTCTTTCTGGTCAGCTGTTGCTCCTGCCGAATCAGCTTCTGTAGCCGTCGCTCCCGCTGCTCCTCCTGCTGCCTGTGTTCCATCTTGTGCAGTGTCTGCAGTTGCCGCTGTGCCATCAGTTGTCGTTGCTTCCTCTGTTCCGCTCTGTGTGTCCGCTGGATTTGTTGTGATGACATAGCTTAAATCATTCATTTCATCACTGGCATCAATCAAATCGTTCACAGTCAGCTGTGGTGTGTATGCATCATTAATGTCTTGCAACAGCTTAAACTCAACTGTCATAACCTTGCCTTCCTTTGACATTCCAGAAAGAGCTCCATACACTAGATGCACAGTTGCAGCTGCACCATCTGAATTGATGTCACAAAATCCAGACTTCTTTAGTGTATTACCTTTGGAAGAATCTACATATTCCATCAGACTTGAATCATATGACAGAATACAATCAATTCCCGCAACTTCTGAATTATTGGAAATATTAACTGCGACTGTTTTCGAACTCCCCTGTTTTCCTTTTACACTGTCTACTGAAAAGGCAACATCCCCAGCTGCTTGCGTTGAGATTGTATTTCCATTCCACATTATAGTTCCTATCATTAATACAAAAATTACCTTTATAAATTTCTTCATGTCTCTTCCTTTTTATGCAGACAAGCTCCCCATTGAATATCGATATCCAATAGAGAGCTTAGTCTATTTAGTAGTAATTATTTTGTTTTTCTTTTTCTCATAATCATCGTGCATACAATAACACCTGCTGCAAGGAAAAGAACCATTGCATAAGGTAATACCTGATAATTATCACCTGTCTTCACAGAACCATTTGTTTTTGTAGGGTTCTGCTTATCAGCAGGTTTATTACCACTACCTGTTCCACCCTCATTTTTCTTTGCTGTAACTGTTAATTCGTACGAAATCTCTTTATCTCCTACAACCGCTTTGATGGTTGTCTTTCCAGCCTTGATTGCTGAAATCATACCTTCTTTGCTAATCGTTGCAACTTTTTCATCTGATGATGTCCATGTTACGGTTTTATCGGCTGTTGTATTACCTGGAGTGTATACAATCTTCAACTGTCCGATTGAACCCTCTTCCAATGTTTTGATTTCATTTTCGAAAGCGATGGATTCCAATGGCAATTCTTTCACTGATAATGTAATTGTTTTTGTAGCAACTAGACCTTTTGCATTGCTGACTTTCACTGTAATGGTAGCTTCGCCAAGACCTTTTGCTGTAATTGTTCCATCCTGCGCCACTTCAATTACATCCGTCTTATCACTGATCCACTCATACGTCAGTGTATCTGTCACATCCTGAGTTGGATCATCTGCAATAATAATTATATTCAGCTTCTGACTTGACCCTAATAATACTTCATTTTCTTTTGTATCTGGCGTTGCTGGTGTTGGCTGAATTTCTGCATCTTTTGCATGGTTTTCAGTAACTGTTACTGCACACTCTGCTGTGAAACTGCCAACAGTTGTTGTCGCTGTAATCGTTGCTGTTCCTTCTGCTACTGCTGTCACAAGACCATTTGCATCTACGGTTGCTACCGCCTCATCTGATGATGTCCATGTCACAGTCTTATCATCGGTTGTGTTTTCAGGATTATATGTCACTGATAACTGTTCCGTCTTTCCTTTTAACAGATCTGCTGTATCTTGTGAAAGTGCAATTCCTGTCATATGAATTGGTACTGTGATTGCACATGTAGCTGTTTTTCCATTTGAAGTTGTTGCTGTGATGGTTGCTGTTCCACCTGCAACTGCTGTCACAAGACCATCTGCACTTACCGTTGCTACTGCTTCATCCGATGTAGACCATGTGATTGTCTTATCATCATCTGTGTTATCTTCTGGTACAAGTGTTGCTGTTAACTGCTGTGTCTCTGCTGGCTCTAATGTCTTTTCTGTTACATTAAGCGTCACGCCTGTGATTGCTTTTTCATCAACCGAAACAGTACAAGTTCCTTTTATATCATTTGCTCCAGTTGCCGTGATTGTAACCGTTCCCTTTTTCAACGCTTTTACAACACCAATATTGCTAACTGTTGCGATTGTGTTGTCTGATGATGTCCATGTCACAGTTTTACTATCATCTGTATCAAGTGGAAGATAGTTTACTTTTAATGCTGGCTTTGTCTCGCCCTTCATCATTGTAAGACTTGTCGGATCTAATAAAATCTGTTTTAGAGGTACATTTACTACCACATCACAAGTAGCTGTAAACGCTCCGACTTTTGCTGTTATTGTTGCTGTACCTTTACCTACTGCTGTTATTTCTCCGTTTGCTACAGTTGCGACTTTTTCATCTGAAGATTCCCATGTTGCTGTTTTATCATCGGTCGTATTTTCCGGATTGTACGTAATTGTCAAGGTCTCCTTCTCACCTTTTGCAATCTTCGTACTTGTTTTATCTAAACTAATACCTTTTAATTTTACTTCCTGCACTGTAACAGTACATGTTGCTGTCTTGTCCCCTACTGTTGCAGTAATCGTTGTGGAACCATCTTTGATAGCTGTAATCTTTCCGGCATTATCAACTGTTGCTACCGATGGGTCTGATGAATTCCAGCTAACTGTTTTGCTGTCTGTTGTATCATCTGGATTGTAGCTTACAGTTAAAGTCTCTTCCTGTCCCTTTTTCAAAGTTGTTTCTGTTTTATTCAAACTGATACTCTGTAATGGATTCGTTACGGTAACTGCGCAGGTTGCTGTCTTATCATCTACCGTTGCAGTAATTGTTGCACTACCCGCACCCATAGCTGTTACTTTACCGTCAGCTACAGTTGCAACTGCTTCATTATCCGAAGACCATGTAACTGTCTTGCCTGTACCTGCTATTTCTGGGTCATAGGATACTGTTAACGTATCTGATGTACCCTTTGTTAATGATAATGTTGGTTTGTCTAATGAGATTGAGTTCAAATCAACGATAATATTGGTTGATGATGCGGATGTGTCAGCAACCAATGTTCCATCCGGCAAATCATTCATATCTGCATCTGATGCCATTAACTCAGACACTGTAAAAGTATTGTTCCCAACAACATTTTCTTTTACTTTGAATGAACCTGTAAGAAAGATTCCACCTTTTGTAATCTTTCTTAACGAAAAACCTGCTGCCTGAATAAATCCATCTTGGCTTGAAGCCATCACATTAACCGATGCCCCCAATGGACTTCCATCTTCACTCTCACTGTAATCATTAAGGCTTACATAGTCTAATAATGATTTATCATAATTTAAATGAAACGAAAATGCTGTAAGGTCTGAATTCTCGGATAATGCAACCGATACATTTACCACGTCTCCTGCTTTTGCATTCGCCTTGTCCACAGATACTGTAAACGTCGGACCATCCGCCGCTTTACTTACAATTGCCGCCCCCGGCAGTTGCACGGTTCCAATTACAAGCAACACTGCTAATGCAATCGAACCTAATCTTTTTGCTATCTTTCCCATCGTTTCCTCCTGTTTGTCACCCATATACTCCCATTCATCCCCTCTAAAGTAATATTTCCGATTGTAACGACAAATTAATATAAGGTGATCTAATTTCATAGAACTTTCACATGTAACGTCTGTATTATAATATATAATCTTCTGTTTTTCAATAGTAATAGCTAAATATTTAGCTATTACTATCTTTTTTATTCCATCTATTTCCTTATATAATGAAGATTCTTAGATTATTCAACTGTACATAATATATATATAAAGTTAATGGTATGTTTAATTTTTTCACCATATGTTTGTGAGAGAATCAAAAAAGGGGGAAATTGACTTTTGAATTTATAAGGGAAGGAGCATATGATATGGCTATTGATTATCGTCTCATTGGACAACGTATAAAGAAAAACCGATTAAAAAAAGGAACCACCCAAGAACATTTTGCAGAAGCAATGGATGTTTCCGTAGGATATATTAGCCAATTAGAACGCGGGATTACAAAAATAAGTTTAGACCGTCTTGCTATTGTTGCTCATTACCTTGATTGTCCTATTTCCGAATTAATTGAAAATACCTCTACTATTGATTCTGAATATGCTAACGACGAATTTAGAATTATGTATCAACAATTAAACGCAAAAGAAAAAATCTTACTGTTTCATCTTCTAAAAACATATCTAAACGAGCGGTAGTTATGCTATTGGTTTGACAGAATGATAAATTAATACATCGTTTTACTGATTTACCCACAAGTATTCGACCTGGCCTCATTTTAAAGTCAGGTTCACAAATACAACGTCAGATTCAGGCTGTTTTTAT
>JAQUVD010000051.1 GCA_028693555.1 Hespellia sp. | reverse complement strand
TATACTGTTCATATGTGGCCTCCTTTTGTATGCGGTAATCCCTGTTACCATTAATCTTCAACTATTAATAGTTTACAGGTAAATCCACGAATCTACAACTGTGAGGTCACTTCATATTATCTATATTCCGCCTCTTCCTTGCAATCACATTTCTCACCAGGGTCAAGTGCTGCACCACAATATTCACAGGTGTAGTTATACATCTTCTTTCACCCACTCCGGAGTGTCCGGCTGTTCCGCCCACGCCAATACATCTATTTTGTGCTTTGGAATCGCGTCATTATCGTAGCAATTAAATGCATTATGTCTAGCAGAAAAACTATACGTTCCAACATTTGCTTTTCCTTTAAAAGAAAGAATAATAGCAATATAATCGCCACTTTCTTTTGGAAGTTCGACCGCTGGGTCCTTCCAATCAATCTGATTTCCCATTTGCATTTTCTCCTCTTCTGATTTATACTTAACTTGGTTATTTTTCTGAGCGCCCAAGCTTGCCGGCTTACGGGTGCTCATTTTTATATGATCTGGTCGATAACATCTCGGATCATTGCTGTTCCAGAGTCATAATATACATTTGCTTTTTTCTGATATCCGTTCTCAAAGGTTGCTATTACATCCTCTGTTTCCGCATCATACTCCAGCTTCTTCAGATCACACAGCTTTCTAGTTTCCTGCAATGCCGGAAGCAATAAGTCTAGTATTTTCTGTTTATCCTCCATCTGTCTCACCTCCCTTCACCTAAACAATCCAATAAAATATGGCTGGACGATGATCGCTAGGAAAAATAATGCTGTCAGCAGTAGACCTGCCAACGCGCCGAAAATACACTCTTTCAGGTCCTCTTTACGCTGTCTCGTGTTACGGATCACAAATTTTTTAATCATGCTTGTCCTCCGCCACCGCCTAAGCGGTTTTCTCTTTCTTGTCAGCTTTATTCTCGATGGTGTATGTGATTTTAGAATTTCTCTGGTCCTCCAATAATCGGGTCAATAATGCTGCTAATTTGTCTAATGTTGGTGGCGTTCCTCTGATGATACAATCTTGTTTCTGATTCATAGCAAGACCTCCAATCTTCTAAATTATGTTATGTGTTGCTGGTTGTACTTGTTACACTTGTTTTTCTATCCCTTTAACTGAAGTTCTTGTAATGTTTTTGTAGCAAGCTCAATCTGTTCTTTTGAATAAGACATAGCCGATTTCAAGAATTCTGCAATATATGGCTTTTCTTTTAATGCCCTCCTCAATTCTTCTGAAAGTCTAAATAATTTTAAATTTTCTTCCTGCCTCTTATTGTAGTCATAATGCCTTATATATGCTTCTGGAACATCACCTATCATGCTGAGCTTTTTTTCAAACAAATAAGCAGTGCTACAGCCAAACAGTTTTGCAAGTCCGAATGCTTCTGATGCTAGGATTTCCAGTCTTCCATTAAGCTTTTCAGTAACTATTTTTTCATTTTGCGAACTACGAGCCAATCCCATATGATCGACCAATGTACACATGCTGTATCCTGTCTCGAAAATCTCAGCCATTAGATTTGGATATTTATAACATTTCAGAGTTGCAAAGTCATATTTTTTTCGCATCATTCATTCCCCTTTAACCTAAAAATTTATTAATAAAATACTGCTGACCTTTTCCAGTCACTTTTGTTGTCTTTGTTACTCGAACACTACCATCAGGATTTGTAATGGATGTCTCTTTCACTTCAAACAATTCCTTATCCATACTTCGTTGTGTGGGCATGTTTTTACTTGATCCGGATTTTATCAAATAACCGTTCTGTCTGAGTTCTTCGAATAATCGCTTCTGACCTGTTTCGTATCCATTTTGTTTTAGCAATTTCGCCAAATCACCAATCAAAATTGATGTGTGACTCGTTGCCACGGCATCTGCAAATATTTCCTTCGGACGCATTCGCTCAATTTGATTATTCTGTTCTTCAATGGTCTTCTGAGCCTCAATTACAGCTAATGCAAGTAACTCTTTTCCCTGCGGTGCAGAATATGAACCATGTTTTCTTATAGCTGGAAGAACTTCTGATGTCACCCAGTACTTAAATCTTCTTGCTGATTCTAATTTGCTACCAAAGACGAGTGCATACAGACCAGACTCATTGATAATGTACATTTCTCTGTTTTGACCTGAGTCGGCAAATTGCCGAGTCAGCTTATCCTCACCTTCAACATGCTTTTTCAAAGCATCAGATGTATCTTTGTATCCAAGAGCTGTCGCAACATCCTTCCCTACGAACCAAGGTTCATTATCAATTGTTACTGTTCGGATTTCTCCAAACTCTTCATTTTTAAAAATTTCAATTTCTTTCATTCCTCCAATCAATATGTCTTTGTTTGTTGCAAAAATTTTACGTTTCTCCTATACTGTAGATATCAACCACAAAGGAGAATCATTATGCCAAGTTTAGATGCCCTTAATTTCATAATTGCAGTCATCGCTTTATGTGTTGCCTTGTACAGTATTTGTTATACTCGCAAACAGAATCACCCAAGAATAACTGTAAGTTCTGGAGAGTCATACGTTATTAATAATTCTCCAACAATGTCACGTTTTGAACTGAATAATATGTCTCCTGTGCCAGTCACAATTCTTTCTATAACCTTTGCTGACATAAATGGAAATTCCATTTATCCAGTCGAATACGAACCTCAATGCAGCCCTATGGAGTACATCCCTGAATATATGTATTCAGACCACTTTTGTTTTCCTTGCATCCTGCATCCATATCAGGAAACTAGTTTTGGTTACTACTTTGCTACTTCCTTCGAAACCATCGTTATTACCGTAGTTTGTAATGAATGCATCCATCACTTCAAGAAAAAGCAATCATTCGTCACCCATTTTCTTAATGTACAAGAGTAAGTAAATATTCGCTACTAATGAAAGAAAGGATATAACCGTTGTAGCTATCTGTATCATCCCTACACCACCTCCTTTGCTTTGTCTGTCACTTTTCGTGGAGTTCTTTCTGTAAAAAAAATAGCTTCAACACTTTTATTAAAAAATCTAGCTAAAGCAATTTTTATGGGATCTCTTGGAATCCTCTCCCCACACTCATACATTGAAAGCGCAGAAACACTTATCCCAACAGCATTTGCAACCTCATCTTGTGTTTTCTTTCCTCTCAATCGAACCAACTCTTTTCCAATTTCCTTTTTATCCAACATATCACTTCCTTTCGTCACGTTTTGTGGAGTAACTATATAATACATCGCTCCACGATTTGTGTCAACACTTTTCGTGGAATTGTCTCTTTATTTTTTCCACGTAATGTGTTATTATATTTTCATAGCAAGGAAAAGAGGTGTTTTCATGGGAGATTTTCAAAACGTATTTAAGAGATTAAGACTTAAGAGCGGACTTACCCAACAAGAGATGGCTAATAAATTAGGACTTTCAAGAAGTACAATAGGTATGTATGAAAATGGAGATAGGGAACCAAATTTTGAAGTGTTAGAAACCATTGCGGACTTCTTTAATGTAGATATGAATTACTTGATTGGGAAAAAAGATACTACCGAAATTATTCCAGATACTTATTATCTCAATGAAGACGCACGAGATATGGCTCAATTCATGTTCGAAAATCCAGAATACAAAGTTCTCTTCGATGCATCAAAAAATGTAAAAAAAGAGGATATTAACTTCGTAAAAGAAATGATTGACAGATTTAGTCAGAGTTAAGTACTGATAAACGGACACGTTCCATATTATTCTGTCATGTACAAGGAGCTGATAATATGGATGCAGATGTAAATACAATAATTACGGATATGCCCCCAAGGATAAAATCCTATGTGGTGGCAAACAAAGACTTAAGTTATACGATAGTTATTAATGCAAGAATGGCTTATGGTCAACAATTAATATCTTATTCTCATGAATTATCACATATAAGAAATGGTGATTACGAGAAAAAATGCAATGTAGATATTATTGAGTTCAATGCTCATTAATTGGTCACTAATATTGTGTGGGTTACAAAACGGGGGGTTACGCTATGGGATTGTTAAATATGCTTTTAGGTAATACGAAACCTAAACAATTTATTCCCAATTTTGAGAAATCAGAATATGATAATTGGTTAGACTTTCTATGCGAAGGTGGAACAGATTCGCAATGGAAAGCTTTAATATCTAAAAATAATTGGAAATTCAAAAACGATGATACAAAAATGTTTTTGCAGTATCAAACAGAATTGAAACCGATTTCAGACAAATATTACAGTGGGATGCATCAGCTTAATTCCGATTGGTCCATATTGTATAATTCTAAAAATTACTCTGGCAAACCCGGAGAGAATTTTAAAAAACTATGTCTAAAAAATATAGAGCTATATAAAAGAATGATTCAAATTGGCAACAAGTATAATTTAAAATCTTCCGTTAATGTCCCAGCATACAAACGCCTTGCGATGTTATATGAAAAGCAAGAAAGATATGACGAATCGATATTAGTATGCATCGAAGCACTCCGTGTCGGCGCATACGGTGATAATATGAAAGGAAGACTTGCCAGAATGATTAAGAAATCCGGTCGCGAACCAAATAAAGAAGAATTAGATTTATTACAATAATTATGTCATTTATTCAATGACTGATTATAAAACGTGTGTGGCATGTAATATAAGCAGGTACAAACGAGGAGACAATTATGAGAAAGAAAGTAGTAGCAATTTTATTAGCAACAGCAATGGCATTATCAATGTCTGCATGTGGCGGGTCAGGCACGAGCAGCAAATCATCGTCTGATGCTGGAAGTACAACAAAGGCAGAAACCACCACTGAACCAGAAGAGGAGACTTCTTATCAAAGCATCTTGGATGATTACACTAAGGAAATCACTGATGCAACACCGGGTCTTGTAAACGAATACAATACGGAGTCTGCTGAAAAAGCTGGAGATATCAATGCTTTGGCGGAACTGTCTAATGCTAAAATAACCAAGCTTGCTGAGATCTGCAACGAAGGTGTTTCTAAGATGGCTGAGATCCAATTAAAAACAGGGGATGACTACTCTACTTACGAAGAATGGGCTGCAAAACTTCAGGATGTATATACGCAACAATCACAACAAATTACAGACGCTTATATGGCATCTGCTCAATAGGTTTAGATAATTAAAAACAGCCCCGGTGCTGGAACACCAAAGGCTGTCATATTCAACAGCTCCAAAGGATACCGTCAAACGCAAACACATTGTATCACTTCGGAGCACCATCTGTCAAAAGATAGGTGTATTTTTTGTACCTTTTTTTAATATTCTTTAAGGGAGTGATAGGATGAGCAAAATAATAAGATGTGCAATCTACATCAGAGTAAGCACGGAAGAGCAGCACCTGAACGGTCTATCGCTTCCGGCACAGAAAATGGCGTTGGAAGAATATGCCCGAAAAAACAATTACCTCATTACCGGATACTACGCTGACGAAGGAATCTCCGCAAGAAAACCGATGCAGCATCGGAAAGGTCTTCTCAATCTTCTGGAAGATGTTAAAAAGGATAAAATTGACATGATCCTCGTCACGAAGCTTGACCGCTGGTTCCGGAATATCAGAGATTACAATATAACGGAAGAGATCTTAGCAGCTCACCACTGTTATTGGAAGACCATATTTGAGAACTACGACTCTTCTACCGCGAATGGTCAGATGGTAATCAACATCATGCTCTCTGTCAATCAGGCAGAGTGTGACCGCACCTCAGAGCGTATTGTGGCTGTATTAGACTACAAACGGTCCATAGGCGAAGTAACAAGCGGGCGCGTTGCCTGCTTCGGATATAAGGCAGTTAAATGCCGTCTGCACAAGGATGAAACTACAAGTGATATTGTCGAAGAGATGTTCCGGTACTATTTAGGCTGCATGAACAAACGTAAGACTTATAATCATCTCATAGAGCTCTTTGGCGATCGTGTTCCACCATATGGTACCTTTGCTAAATTATTCAGCAGGGAGGCGTATATGGGAACGGTACAGGGTATTCAGGATGCTTGCGAGCCATATATCACCCGCGATGAATTCAATCTGATTCAGAAAGTAAGTGACACAAAGGTATACACCGAGGAGAATGAGACGTACTTCTTCAGCGGTCTCATCAAATGTCCGGTATGTGGGAAGAATCTCAGCGGTTACATAAAAAAGAATAAAAAGAAGAATGGAAAAACATTTCTTTACAAATCCTACCGCTGTTACCACCATATGAAAAACCGCCAGCTATGTTCCTGCGGTATGACCATACATGAAAGTGTTGTTGAAAAATATATGCTTGAGCATGTACCTGCAGAATTGGATACTATGATTCAGCTGCAGGAATCCAAAAAGCATAAAGAAATAAATCAGGGGAAACTGATCAGCCTGCAGGCAGAACTCGAACGATTAAATATTCAGTTTCAGAAAGGGAGAATATCTGAATCCTATTATGATGAGCAATATGATTTGTTGAAAGAAAAGATAGATACAGAGAAGTCTTCCAGTGCCGGCAGCATAATAGCCGAGTATGTAACTGAATTACTGTCCGGTAACTGGATCTGTTTATATGACCAATTGGATCCAGCCCACAAATCCAGCTTTTGGAAGACTGTTGTATCTGAGATAAATGTTGATAAATCGCACAAATTATGCGGTTTTAAATTTAATACCGAGTAGGTGTAGTATTTATACTTACACCGTTGAATTTGAACCTGCTGCTACAAAGCTCGAGCAGGAAGGAATCGGTTATGTTGTCGCATCTCTCGGCGTTGACAGCGGCTATGTTCCTTACACCGACTTCTGCGCAAAATCCAGCTATATTGACGAAAATCCCGAGATAATTCAGGCATTTACAAATGCACTTCAGGACGGAATGCAATACTGCCAGAAACATACCTCTGCCGAAATTGCCAAGACCATACTTCCACAATTTCCGGACACTGATTTGAATACGCTTCAGACCATTGTTACCCGTTATCACGAACAGGATACCTGGAAAGAAAATCTGATTTTCGAAAAAGAGGCATTTGAATTATTGCAGGATATTCTGGACGAAGCCGGAGAATTAAAAGAGCGGGTTCCTTATGACGAACTTGTCACCACAGAATTTGCCAAAGAAGCCATCTCATAGTCTTAGAAAAGCTCGCTGTTTTTAGCAGCGAGCTTTTCCAATTACTGTTCATGCTTTCCAATTTGTGTTATACTAAAAGCATTGAAACTAATGAAGAAAAGAGGGCTTTTATGAGAACAAAAAAAGAGACTGTCGATGTTCCACAGCGCAAACAACAAGTAGAAAGATTTCGAATAAATCCTCACAGCGGTCTCACCTCTGCACAGGTAGAGCAGAGAGTGGAAGAAGGTTATGTGAATACCCCTGTAGATCCACCTTCCAAATCCGTCAAAGAGATTATCCATGATAATGTATTTACATATTTCAATGCGATTTTTGCAGTGTTGGGAATCCTGTTAATTATCGTTGGTTCTTTTAAAAACCTTACTTTTCTCCCTGTCATTATCGCTAACACATTAATTGGTATTGTCCAGGAGATTCGCGCAAAGAAAACACTCGATGATTTAACCGTGCTGAATGCACCGCATGCAAGTGTGCTGCGTAATGGCAAAGAGGAAAGTATCCCCGCCGAAGAACTTGTGCTGGACGATCTTGTGATCTTCTCTGCAGGTGCTCAGATTCCTGCCGATGGCACGGTCTTTGCCGGTGAGGTTCAGGTCAACGAATCCTTAATTACCGGTGAGGCCGATGAGATTGCAAAGAAAAAAGGAGATTCGCTTCTGTCCGGCAGTTTTATTGTGTCTGGCAAATGTCTTGCACGTATGGATAAAGTCGGTGAAGAGTCTTATATTTCCAAGCTGACTTTGGAAGCGAAATCAGTCAAAGAAATTGCTGCTTCCGAGATGATGCAGTCACTGACAAGCCTTGTGAAATGGATAGGTATCCTTATCATTCCAATTGGTTTTGCCCTTGTCATTGAGCAGTTTGTTGTTGAGCACAATACCTTCCGTGCAAGCATCATTTCCATGGAGGCTGCCGTCGTTGGTATGATTCCGGAAGGGTTGTACCTTCTTGCTAGTGTTGCACTTGTCGTCTCGGTTATGCGTCTTGCCAAGAAGCGGGTTCTTGTCCATGAGATGGCATGTATCGAAACACTCGCTCGTGTTGATGTACTCTGTGTCGATAAGACCGGTACCATCACGGAAAATACAATGAAGATTGATGGTCTGATTACACTTCCGGCATACAAAGAGGAGCAGATGCAGTCGTTAGATATGATGATTGGTGATTTTGCGCACAACATGTCAAGCGACAACATTACGATGAATGCGTTAAAAGAATATTTCAAGAAAAATACTCGTTCCCGCGCCAGCAGCATTACCGGATTTTCTTCCGCCACCAAGTACAGCAGTGCCACAATCAATGGCAATGTCTATGTTCTTGGTGCGCCGGAATTCGTCTTAAGACAGCAGTACGGAAAAGCGCAAAAAGAGATTGAAAAATATTCTTCGCAGGGATTTCGTGTTCTGGTCTTCGGTCTATATCACGGTCGGGTTGAAAAAGGTCAGCCGCTTGTCGGACCTGTAGACGCTTACGGTCTGATTTTATTGTCCAATCCGATTCGAAAGGAAGCACCAACCACGTTTAAATATTTCGAAGAACAGGGCGTACAGATTAAAGTTATTTCAGGTGATAATCCGGTTACAGTATGCGAGGTCGCAAAAAAAGCCGGCATTAAACATGCCGACCGCTATATCGATGCAAGTACACTTCGCTCTTTTGAAGACATTGAAAAGGCAATGAAGAAGTACACGGTATTCGGGCGCGTCACTCCAAAGCAGAAACAGCAATTCGTAGAAGCTCTCAAAAATCAGGGACATACCGTCGCAATGACAGGCGATGGTGTCAATGATGTGCTCGCTCTTAAGGATGCTGACTGCAGTATTGCCATGGCATCCGGTAGCGATGCTGCTGCTCAGGCAGCACAGCTTGTTCTTCTTGATTCAGACTTCGGCCGTATGCCAGAGGTCGTAGGCGAAGGCCGAAGGGTCGTCAATAATATCCAGCGATCTTCCAGCCTGTTTTTAGTAAAGAATATCTTTTCCTTATTGATGGCAATTTTCTCACTGATTACATTGAACAGTTACCCGTTAGAGCCATCGCAGCTTTCCATGGTAAGTATGTTCACCATCGGTATTCCGGCGTTCTTCCTTGCCTTAGAGCCAAACACCAATATCATCAAAGGACATTTTATGACAAACGTTCTTCTTGCCGCACTGCCTGCAGGTCTGACCAACTTTCTGGTCATCGGTTCTATGGTAGTCTTCGGTAAAACGTTCGGTGTCAGCACAACCGATATCTCAACGGCTTCTGCTCTATTACTTGCAGTTGTTGGAATGATGATTCTATACCGCATCAGTAAACCGCTGAATATCCTTCGTCTCTGCGTATTAATTGCCATGGTAATCGGACTTGGCGTATCCATCCTGTTCTTCCACGACTTATTCGGAATCACTTCCGTGTCCGTACAATGTGCGATGCTTCTCGTCGTATTCACGATCGTAACAGAACCATTATTCCGGTATCTCACACTGTTCGTAGAGAAAACACGAGGATTCTATGGACATTTAAAAGAAAAAATGAGGCGGAGGAAGGCTAGATAAAATTCATGTATGTCGGACTGATTTGAAGTCCATCTGTGAGCGCGGGCAGCACTGTGGCGGGGGACGTCATAAAGGTTAAGAACTGGTAGATAAAAAAGAGGCGAATCTATGCGAATCATGATGAGGCGAGCAAGAATCTGTTGATTCTTACTCTTCACATCACTTGAACTTTGTACTTGAAGTACAAAGTTCATCGCACAAATCCGTCTCTTTTTTATGAACCAGTTCTAGAACCTCCATGAAATGTCCTCCGCCACAGTGCTGCCCGTTCTCACGGATTCCTTCAAGTCAGTAGACAAACATAACCCTCTACTGATAAGCCATCCGCAGCAGCGTATCTGCCGCTCCTTCAAGATAAGGGTTCTCAACATTTGAGAAATCTTCCTTCTCCACAGACTCTGCTAGTGCCGGATCGATCGGCATCTTACCGAGAACCTCTGTTCCAAGTCCGGCTGCGATTTCATCTATATGGCTTTCTCCGAATACAGATATCTTCTTGCCACAATCCGGACATTCCAGATAGCTGTAATTTTCTACGATACCAAGAATTGGAATATTCATCTGCTGTGCCATGTTGTATGCCTTCTTCACGATCATCTGTACCAGATCCTGAGGCGAGGTTACAATCACAACACCATCAACCGGAAGAGACTGGAATACAGTCAGCGGAACATCTCCGGTTCCAGGCGGCATGTCCACAAAAAGATAATCCAGATCACCCCAGATCACATCTGTCCAGAACTGTTTGACAACACCGGAAATGACAGGACCTCTCCAGATAACCGGAGCGTCTTCATCTTCCATCAGTAAATTAATCGACATGATTCGGGTCTCATCTTCTGCGATACATGGGAAGATTCCTTCTTCCGACCCCTGTGCCTGCTCATGGATTCCATACATCTTCGGAATGGATGGTCCTGTGATATCAGCATCTAAGATACCAACCGAATATCCTTTTGATTTCATCATTCTTGCAAGTGAGCCTGTGACAAGTGATTTTCCGACACCACCTTTCCCACTTACAATTCCAATCACGTTCTTGATGTGAGAATAAGCATTTCCTGCAACTTTCATATCCTTCGCTTTACTACTGCATGTACCTGCATGTGCGCAGCTGCCACATGCTTCTTCTGAACAGCCCTCTGCACATGCATCCTGCTGTCCCTGATTCATCTCTTCTGACATAACTTCTTCTCCTTTTTACACTTTTCTTTTCATATTCTTATTCTAATACAATTGAAACCCAATCGTCAACCTCGCACGCGCCAATCATCGCACGATTCCTCACTCTAATTCTAATATTGATTGAAGGTCACACATGTCATCAATTCTCATGCTTGCATCAGGAACTTTACCATATCCCCAGCTGGCATATACAAACGGTATTCCAACCTTCGCACACGTATCATAATCCCCCTGTGTATCGCCCACGTATACGATATCTTCCAACTCATATTGATTCATTATTTTTTGAAGCGTCTGCCATTTTTCCAAGCCTGTATCGCCAAAACAAAGATGTCCTGTAACGTAGTCCTCAAGCCGATGGGTTTCCAGCAATACCTCGATATATCCACTTTGACAGTTGCTGACAATGAATATGGGAATCTGACGGGATACGCTTCGAAACACATCAGCAACATGAGGATATAGAGAAACGGGATGCTGCCTGAGCCAGTCTATCTCTTCTTCAAAACATTTTTCCCCCAGCTCCAGTCGTTGCTCTCGCGTAAGCATTGGAAATAGCGCATGACAGATCTGATCCATCGGTTTTCCAAACACCTTTTTCAGGTCATCGTTGCTAAGCTTCAATCCCAAATCAGAGGATTGGCTAATTGTATTGCTCCAAGAAGCTGCTGCTTCCACCGTAGCGTCCCATAAGGTACCATCCACATCAAAAATAATTCCATCCAGCTGCTCTATCTTCCGTTTCATCCTTCTTTTTCTCCCTGTCTATCGATATCAAGTAAAGCACGGGCAGTCAGTTCATCTACAAACAAAGAGCTTACATAGCCACCTTTTAATGCACCATATAAACCGTGTGCTTTCTGTTCATCTGTAACAATACATATTTTATGGTCTTTGCTTTTTAGTTCTTCTAAATTAATTCCGATCACACGCTGATATAATTGATCGTTCAAATAAGAACCATCTTCCTTAAAATATCTCGAACAGATATCTCCTACAAACCCCTGCAAACGCAATTTGGCATACTGCTCTGTTGTCACATAACCTGACTGTATCAAAACCGAATCATCTTTTAATGCACCAACACTAAATAGAAGAATGTTCGCATGCTCTATCAAAAAAAATAATTCCACCATCTGTGAGTCCTGCCGAATCACATTCACAATCTCTTGTGAATCAACAAACGATGGAAACGGTAGAATATAACCGGTTCCTTCATAATTATTTGCAAACTTCTGTACGATTACTTCTGCTCCCGTACTTTTTGTGTTTTTGGAAACACCGCCATTTAATCCAATTACTGTTACATTTTTCGTTTCCATTGGGATTAAATTATCAGCTATCTTTGACAGCGTATTTCCCCATGATACCCCTATAATGTCCCCGTTTCGTATAATGCGATTTAAATATTTTGCAGCCATATTCGACACATCATTGGCAATCAGTCCGGCATCCTCTATATCCACATGAGTAACTGATACATAATCTAAGTCAAACTTCTGTTTAATCTCTTCTTCCAAATACATTACACTTTCTACTTCAACATTAAGTGAATAGGTAACATATCCCATATCAATCGCCTTGTTGATAATTCGTGACACGGTTGCTGTCGATATCTCTTCGCTCTCCGCGACATCCTTCTGATTCATTCTTAAAAGAAAGTGTTTTTTTAGCACTCTGTTGAACTGAGCATCATTATTCTGTTCCATACTTATACCCTCTGAAATATTTTATACTGTTAAGTATAACTCTTTTTCCCAATATTTACCAATTATAAAACAGAACAAATACTATTTTGCTATCATAAGCTCTGTTACCTGTTCTAACAACTCTTTGTCTTCTTTCTCAATTCCATCATCCGTAATAATCGCCGCTACATCTGATACATCCATGACTTTTGCAAATGTTACTGCTCCTATCTTACTGCTATCGCTTATAATATAAGTCTTTATACTTGCTTGAGCCATGCTCTTATAATTCAGTGCGGTTTCCAGATCTGGCGTCGTTATTCCTTTCCTATGGTGAATTCCATTCACCGAGAGAAAGGTCTTATCAATATTCATAATTTCAAGTAATTCCATTTTTACAGGAGAAGTGACAAAATGGTAATGATTACGCAAAATCCCTCCCAATATCACAATTGTAAAATCGGTATGTTCTTCCAGCCAGCCAGCTATTGAAATATTATTGACAATTACCGTCAAATTCTTTTTATTGCTTAGGCTTTTTACAAATTCAAATGCAGTTGTTCCAGACGATACGGCAATCACATCACCATCTTCTACCAACGAATTGGCTATCCTTGCTATTTTTTCTTTTTGTTTTACCATCTTAACTTCACTTGTAATTGGCAGCGGTTCCCACCCCACTTTTGACTGACTAATTGCACCTCCATGCGTACGTTTCAAAAGCTTTTCCTGTTCTAGTTCCTTTAAATCATTCCGAATGGTCGATGCGGAAACACCAAATATATCACTTAATTCAGGAACTGCAATCTTACCTTGTTTGTTAATAATTTCAACGATCTTATTTTTACGTTCCTCTGCATACATGCCAACTTCGTTCATCATTTTCTCTACCTTCCTGCCTTTTTTCTTTACATCTATTTATATAGTAACAAATATTATTTTTTATGTAAACGTTTATTATAGTTTATTCTCATTTTGCCCTCTTTTCCTCTCACTTCTCTTATTTTGTCTCATTAATATTGTGTTTTTCTCTTATTTATTGTTGTTTACTGTTGACATTGTTTCTTGTTTTTGTTATGATGAATTTATCAAAGCAACGGGATTCATTCAAAATCCCATTCATGAAAGGAGTTCATTATGGAACGTAAAGAAATTTTATCAAAAGTTGACCACACTCTTTTAGCTCAATCCTCTACATGGGAGGACATCAAAGTAATCTGCGATGATGCAATTGCCTATGGTACTGCATCGGTATGTATTCCTCCATGCTATGTAAAGCAGGCAAAGGAATATATGGGCAATCAGATGGCAGTTTGTACAGTCATTGGTTTTCCTAACGGTAACCATACAACGGCATGCAAAGAATTCGAGACAAAAGATGCCCTTGCAAACGGTGCTGACGAGATTGACATGGTTATCAATATAGGCGCACTTCGTGCAAAAAACCATGATTATGTTTTAAACGAAATGAAATCATTAAAAGAAATCTGTGGAGATAAAGTTTTAAAAGTAATTATTGAAACATGTCTTTTAACTGAGGAAGAAAAAATCAAAATGTGCGAACTGGTAACAGAATCCGGTGCTGATTACATCAAAACATCCACTGGTTTTTCTACTGCCGGTGCTACATTCGAAGATATTGCATTGTTTGCAAAACATATCGGACCGAATGTAAAAATGAAAGCTGCCGGTGGCATCAGTTCCTTTGATGATGCTGAGAAATTCGTTTCTCTCGGTGCAAGTCGTCTCGGAACAAGCCGTCTTGTAAAAATCATGAAAGCTTAAACAAAACCATCTGTAACAAGTGTTGTGTATCGTTTTTACACAACACTTTTATGTTTGCACCTATATTTCCGTATTTTTTACGCCTCCAACGGTTTGTTGAAGGCGTAAATCATTTTAGGGTAAAAAATGGCTATTTCATCATTCTTGATATTTACAAAGTGCTATCTCCTTATATGCTGTGATTCTTTGTGCGATTCCAGGCATCGCCCTTTTCTTCTCTTCATTTAGTATTCCTTCTTCCAAATGGTTATCTGATACCGTTTCATGACCAATTATTGCCCATGTTGCATCATTAAAAAGTTTCTTTTCTTCTTGCTTTATTGTTGTATTAATGAACGGTTGACGCGGTTGGTTGATGTCCTCACCACATACCTCCAGCATATTATATTTTTTGCAAAGTTCATGTACTCTCTTTATCTGTACCTCGCTATTTCGACTTGGTGCATAACTCATCCCCTGCATGCCGTACTGACTGCCATACTTAAAAAGATCATCCAAAATATCATCTTCGAATTTCTGTGATTTTTTATCACCTGTCACCGATTCACCATTGACATCACCCAGATACGTGTATGTAGCAATACATCCGAGACCATTCAAAAATGGAATTGCCCTTCTCACATCTGGAGTCTCATCCTGACCGGCTGGAATATACATCTTTTCCGAGAAGAATCCTTTTAGGATATTGGTTACATCAAACTGGTAAATCTCACTCTCAATATCATTTAAAAATTCAATTGATTTTATTCCTAGTGGAATTCCCATCTCATTTTGAAGGAAATCAATCAATGGTCGTCCTCTTCCAAATTTATCAACAAATTTGCCTGCTGTAGCATATAATAAATGTCTTTCTGTAATTGATCCGCCCTCGTTCCATCTAGACACCGGAATTACATCCTGATCAAAATCTAATTCCATTCCATAATTCTGTAGGATACTGTCTATTTTCTTTACCATCTTACGATTACGCTGTTCTCTGGCTGCACGAATCGGTTTCAAGAATTCTTCCACTTTTGGAAGGGAACTAATTGGCACACCATGAATGGGGAAATATCCAACTGATTTTTGATCCGGATTGTTAAACATCTTGCCCTTCAACGGTGTGTGATCCCATGTCATTCTGACCTCGAATCCAACCGTTGGTACAACGCCTAAAATATTACAGGCTTCTTTGAATTCCACACATCCGGCGATGGACTCGTGATCAACGATACCACACGTTCGAAGTCCAACCTGATGTGCTTTCCATGCAATTTTAGAAGGACTGTATGGTGAAAATGAATATTGAGAATGTACATGGTTGTTACACTCTTCCAATCTTTCTACTTTTGGAATTTCTTCTTTATCAATCGCTTCCTTCAAACTTCTTACAGCTTGAATTCTCACTGTTTTTTCTTTATGATTCAATTTTCCAATCAGCTCTGTAATTCTATCCATGATGCTTTCCTCTCTCACTTCCATTTCACAATTTTAAGGTATTCTTCATAAATACCATTCCAGTATTCCTGATTACCATCTGGCTCACAAGTATATAATTGACTTGATTTTGCGCAAAGAGCTCTCCCTTCTTCCACTGAAGCAATCTGATGATCCGCAATCAATTGGAACATTAGATTTCCTACAGATGTTGTCTCTGTTGGCCCTGCAATAATCGGAACTCCTGTTGCATTACTAATCCACTGGCACAAAAGTTTGTTCTGAGTTCCTCCACCAAGAAGATGAAGTAATTCCATATCTGTTCCAATAATTCTATATACGTTCTTCATACAAGCATGGATTTTCATTGCCAGACTCAGGTATACACATTTGGAAACCTCTCCCATTGTTTCAGGTACATCCTGTCCGGTTTTTTTGCAATACTCACGAATCACTTTTGGCATGTCTGGTTGGAATGTTGTGAACTCCGGTGCATCTACATCAAATACACTTGTAATCTCTCTCGCTTCATTTGCAGCCTTTGTGATATCATCCCAATCTACTTCATGTCCAGCTTCTTCATTCCATCTTTGACGGCATCGCTGGATTACCCATAGTCCGTTAATATTCTTCAAAAGCATACTTTTTCCATCTACTCCTCCTTCATTTCCAAATTCTAATGGAACAACTCTTTGATCTGTAAAAGGTTCATCCATCTCAATCCCTGCAAGTGCCCATGTACCAAGGCTGACAAATGCCCAATTCTTATTAGGTTGTGTGACCGGGATACCTGCAACAGCAGAGGCTGTATCATGTGTGGCCGGAACAACGACATCAATAGGTCTGATTCCAAGTTCTTCACAGATAGAATCTCTAATCGCTCCAATATTTGTTCCGGGTTCTGTAAGTGGAGTAAAAATATCTTTGCGAAGCCCTAATTTATCACAAATTTTTTCTTCCCAACAACGTTTTTTCTGATTTACCAGCAGTGTCATAGTTGCATTACAAAATTCATTTGTCACGCGTCCTGTCAAAAGAAAGTTGAGCATATCTGCAATCATTAATAAATGTTTTCCATGCTCATACTCAAATGCATGTCTTTCTTTCTGTGCAAATAATTTATAAATACCCATGATACGATTACATGGTCCCTGAGATAATTCAAACAGCTCTTCTTCTGACAAAATCGAATGCAGTTTATCTGCCATCTCATGCTGGCTTGCGTCTCTGTAATGTGTTGGATTCCCCAACAAACGACCTTGCGTATCAATGAATCCGAAATCACAGCCAAATGTATCGATACCAATAGAAACCGCATCTGGATATTTTTCAACACTCTTTCTAATTCCAACTTTTATATCAGAAAAAATACGTAAGATATCCCAGCAATACTCTCCTTCATTTACAAAAACAGGAATATTATCAAATCGGTGAACGATATCAAAATCAAATTTGGCTTTTTCATATGATGCTACAATAACTCTTCCGTTACTAGCACCTAAATCTACGATTATATAATTACGTGCCATTTATCTTCCTCTTTTCTACTATTTATAAAGCACCTCACGAATTGTTTCTGTGATTCTGCATGGATTGCTTTCCTCAATGAGTTCTTCCATCTTATCCATACCAATACGTTCTACTGCTTCATCAAATTTCTTCATATTCAAAACACTCTGTTTTGTACAGTCATAAGAATCTTCTCTATATGGGAAAATATCAACTGATACAAAACCATCATATTTATGTTTCTTCAACGCATAAAACATTTCAATAAACTCTGTTGTTCGAAGCGAACCTACAATCATGTCATCATCCCAAAGGTTGTAATTGTCATTTGCATGCATCATAAATAATTTATGGTATCTTGCTGCTATCTCAATATTCTGAGCCACATTCTGCTGTGCCTGAAATACATGTCCGGTATCAATTGCAATACCTATATTCGGACGATCTGCCTCTATACACATAAGCAAAGCTGTCGTTACTGTATCAACAATACATCTGTTTCTCGGCTCTCGAATCTTACCTTCTAAAGTCAATTTTACATCTGGATTGTAATCTGCAAGCTCTCGAAGGCTCTTAATAAGCCAGTCCCACTGCTTTGAATAATCTGTCTGCAACGGATAATCAAATCCATCCTGACCAAGCCATAAATTCACACTTGGAGTTCCAATCAGCTGCGCATTGAAATCTATATTCTTTTTAATCAGTTTTATCGCTGCATCACGTGTTTTCTTGTCATTTGCAGTCAATGATCCATGCTGCCACCTTCGATCACCGAAAACCTGTGGCAACACCGATGAACATACAAAGCCTGATCCTTCTAATATTTCATTTACAGTCTTCGGATCTGACAATGGGCCTGACGGTGCCTGATATAAATCAGCACCGTCAAGGCAATCCATCATTTCTAATGCTTTAATCACATCTGGGAATTCAACTTTATCAACTGCTGGATCTTTGTAGCCGCACCTCATAAAGCGATCGGATGTTTGACCTAACGAACCTATAATTGCACTGTATTTAATTCCCATATGGTATTCCTCCTGTTATGGATGTACAACAACCTTCATGATTCCCTCATCTCTAATTGCCTTGAATCCATCTTCAATCTCGTTAAGCGTTACAATTCTTTCAATATATTTCTTTGCATCCAATTTGCCATCTTCCATAAGTTGCATGATTTCTCTCATAAATTCTGCGGTTGTAGCATGTACACCACAAACCTGAAGTTCTTTGTAATGAATTAGATTCGAATCAATAAATCCTTTACTCTCTCCCGGAAGTCCTCCAAACAATGAAATGCGCCCCATCTTAGCAGCAATCTGTTGTGCTTCTGTGTGACACACTCCAACTGACGTTGCAATGATTACGACATCAGCACCTTTTCCATCTGTAATCTCCAAAATTTTTTCTGCAGGATTTGTTTCAAAATTATTAATCCACTGTACTCCGGGAACTTTTTCCATGGCAATTTTGCCACGTTTTTCAACCGGTTCGAACATAATTACATTTCTTGCACCTTTCATCAATGCCAATTCTGCATGAATACAACCAATCATCCCACTTCCATAGATCACAACATCATCGCCTTCTTTGATATGCATATACGACTGACCATTCAATGCGCAGGCTGCCGGTTCAATTAATGTGGCATCGTCATATTCTATACAATCTGGAAGTTTGATTACATTTCCCATTTTAATTGCTTTTGCAGGAATCTCTACCAAAGCTGTGAAAACTCCCTCATATTGAAAACCAATCGTTTCTAGATGGTCACACATATTTGTGTGACCACTCTTACAAGACCAGCATTCGCCACATCCGATTGCAGGCGCAGCCGTTACCCTGGCCCCCACATGAAACCCATTATCCTTTGCAAGGCTTCCTGCGTGAACAATGCAACCCGCAAATTCATGTCCCAATACTCTTGGAGCCGCAATCTTTGCATTTCCCTTTAAAAATGTTCTCATATCAGTTCCGCAGATAGATGCTGATTTAATCGAAACAATCATGTTATCATCTTTTGCCGTCGGCTCTGGTACTTCACTCACTTTCAATTCTCGATTTTCATCCATAATGAATGCTTTCATAATTTGTTTGCCTCCAATTCATTACTTTTTGTTTATAAATACATTATGTATTTGCTATACTCGACGCATTACTCTGGAACACCGTTTGGATAGAACATAATTTTGTTGAATTTAATTTCTTTCTTATCTATCTTCTCAAATGTTGCCGGTATGTCTTCTAATGGGAGACGCTGTGTGATAACAAGATCCGGATTCAGTTTTTTCTCACCCATCAGTTTTGCCGCCTCAGTCCACTCAAATCCGGGGAATGGATCAGAGAATGAATTCCAGCTTCCGAGTACTGCAAGCTGGTATCTGAGGATGTTGTCTACCGCTGCCTCTGATAGATTCAATCCCGCATGAGAGATTCCAAGGAATACCACGCGTCCCATCTTTCCGGTTACCATAATTGCATTGTGCTGTGCAATCGGTGCGCCCGACATATCGATGGATAATGTAACACCTTTTTTATCTGTATATTCTAACACTTTTGCTACTGCATCTTCTTTGATGGAATTTACAGTAAACGTTGCTCCACATTCTTTGGCACATGCAAGTTTCTCATCATCAACATCAACTGCAATAATCTTTTCACAGCCAAGTGCTTTTGCATACTGGACCGCGAATAATCCAATTGCTCCAAGACCGAAGATACATACGATATCATCCTTGGTTCCCTCACCTCTTAAATATGCATGAATCGCATTTGCTGCCGGATCAATTGTTGCGCCCCAGTCAAACGGTGTCTCGTCTGTCAGTTTAATCAGATTTCTGATATCCACTGCGAGATACTCTGCAAATGCACCGTCATTTCTTGAGCCATAATATTTATAATCTTCACATAATGAGTAGATTCCCTTTTTACACCATTCACATTCATAACAGGGAAGAAGTGGCGCTGCGCTTACTTTATTTCCTATTTTCCAGCCTTCTACACCCTCACCCAGCTCGACAATCTCACCTGCAAATTCATGCCCCGGTGTAATCGGTGACACATGTGCACCAAACTGTAAAATTCTCGGTATATCCGAACCACATACACCTACTGCCATGATTTTCACCAATACCTCACCTTTTTTCGGTGATGGTTTCTCTACCTCGGCTAATCTTAAATCCTTAACTTTCAACATCTGAATTGCTTTCATCTTTCCTTCCTCCATCTCTTTTTATGTTCCATCTTTCATATATGTCATGACATTACATCTTGTTTTCAAATTTAGTTTAAATCAATGGGGAAGAAGGTGACACTTCACTCCTTCCCCATTTTCTGTTATCTAGAAATACGCACGAATCCAACTATTATCATTTCACTATTTTGCTTTATAATCAGCTGCTGGTCCTAAAATTACATTTTTATCATCCTGAACTTCGATTGTTCCCCAACCGTCAACGTCCATTCCGTCTTCTAACTTGTTACCATCTAATAATGATTTTGCTACACATACTGTCAAATAACCTAAATCGTTACAATCCCAGAGACATCCTTCATCCAATGAACCATCAGATAATACATCCTGTACATCATCTTCCATTGCGTTTGCTACTAAAGAAACCTGATCCTGCAGTCCTAAATCACGAATTGCAAGTCCACATCCGGGTCCTGTTGGTGTAGAGAATCCTAAGATACCCTTTACATCCGGATAAGCTTTCATTACATCCTGGGTTGTAGAGTATGCTACATCCTGTTTTTCATCTGTCGGATATGGGTCCGCTACTAATTCAAGGTTTGGATAATTTTTTTCTGCATAAGCCTGTGCAGCCGCAATCCAGCCATTTAAGTTTTCCGCTGATAACCCACCTGTAATAATTGCATATTGTGCATCATCTGTTCCCATAAATTTCACTAAATCCTGCATCATATGCTCACCGAATGCTACATCATCGATATTGTGGATAGAAGCATCTACAAGACTTGGATCTGCTGCTGTATCCCAGTCGAGAATTATAATTCCTGCATCACGAGCTTTCTTAAGGACAGCCGTCATAGCAGCCGCATCATTCGGTGCAACACAGATTGCATCAACACCCTGTGTGATATAATCTTCAATCATTGTAACCTGCTGAGCAGCATCTGCTGTTGTAGGTCCATTGTAAATCACGTTAACACCAAGGTCTTCCCCTGCCTTTGTTGCACCTTCACCTGTTGCTGTAAAATAAGGAATACCTGTTAATTTTGGCATAACAACGATGGTATATTCGCCATCATCTGATCCTGCATCTGCTTTTGCTGAACCACTGGCAGCTTTATCACCACTTCCACATCCTGTCAATGCCATAGATGCTGTCATGGCAACTACTAATAACATACTCAATAACTTTTTCTTCATCTTTTAAAATCCTCCTCTTTTTTGATGTTTTATAGATAGATATATGTGCGTATATTTTCTATGCTGCTTTTTGTGCCTCTGCATTTCTTGCTTTGATCTTCTTCTGGTCAGAAATCTTTCCTGATACATAACGGATGATCAGTACCGCAATTAAAATGCCGCCTGTAATAATATTGATGATGTAACGATTGATTCCAAATACATTCAAACCAGTTGAAATAACCTGTACGATTCCTACTGCAATTACCGTTCCGGCAACCGTACCGAATCCGCCTGCAATACTCGTTCCGCCCAGAACTACCGCTGTAAGTGCCTGCATCAGATAAGAAGAACCGTAGTCCGTCTTTGCGGAACAATATCTGGATGAAATTAGGATACCGGAAATACCTGCCATTACTCCTGAATAGATATATACCTTCATCAGAACCCGCTTTGTATTAATTCCAGAAAATCTTGTTGCTGTCTCATTACAACCAATCATATATACCTCAGTTCCCCATTTGCTTCTCTCAAAGAGGAAGTAGCTGAGTACAACGATAACTGCATAAATGATAATCGTATATGGAATACCCGCGACAGATCCGTTTCCAATCTCTCCGAACAACAATGGAAATCCGGATACCGAACCACCTTTCGTAAACTGCAGCCCCAAACCTTCAAACAGCATCTTGGTTCCCAGTGTAACCAGCATCGGTGCAACTCCTATGTATGCAATAATTGTTCCATTTATTACACCGGTCAGTGCAGCAATCAGCAAACTGATACAGACTGCGAGAATCACTGCCACAACCGCATTGTTCTGTGCAAATTCGGTTGTCATAAAATATCCTGCGATAATACTTGCAAGTGTGGATCCGGTAATAATGGAAAGATTGATCCCCTTTGTCAGTACTGCAATCATCATCGCGATTGCCATCAGACCAAATTCCGGCATCTGAAATGCCATCGTCTGCAAGTTTGTCACGGAAAGAAATTTTCCCGGTGATAAGATGGACATCAGTATAAACAGTGCTACAAAGATAACTAATAGAATTAACTCATTTCCATTTTTTGATTTTAATTTTTGAAACTTATTCACGTTTGTCCACCTCCTCTTCTTCTACATCTACACGGACCAGTTTCGCCTGCTCACGTTTACGGTTAATTACATCTACCGATACCGTCAGGAGAATGATTAGTCCCATCACTACCTTCTGCCAATAGGTCGGAACCTTTGCCAGAACCAGACCGTTTTTGATGATTGCCATTAAAACTATACCAAGCGATGTTCCAAGCACGGTTCCAAATCCACCGACTACGCTTGTTCCGCCGATAAATACGATTGCAAATACATCCATTTCATAATTGAGATATGTATTCGGGTCAACCTGTCCTACAATGGAAATATGTGTCACCGCCGCAAGTCCTGTCATTAGCCCCGCGAAAATGTAAACAAATATTGTAATTTTATTTACATTGTATCCAACTCGCATAGCTGACTGTTTATTACCGCCGATTGCGTAAATGCCTCGGCCGAGCAGTGTATATTTGATAATCAGCCATGTAATCAGTCCCGCCACAATCAATAAAATCACCTGCATTGATAAGCCGACAACTTTTCCAACACTGTGGAATGCACCGAGCTGTATCTGGCCAAAACTGATGAACCATTGTGGAAGTCCTGAAATCCAGACACCATTCGTATAGAGAAGAACCCCCGCCAGAATAATGGTCTGTGTTCCGAGTGTCGCTACAATCGGCGGAATATCAAACTTCGTAATGATCAGCCCGTTAATTGCACCAACGACTGCTCCAACTGCCATCGAAATAATGATTACAATCAGAATATTGGAACTTGGAAATGCCAGCATGAACTCTCCCGCTACCACCGCACATAAGGCGATGGTGGATGAAATTGACAAATCAATTCCTCCGGTCAGAAGAACCGGTAATACGCCAAATGCCATAATTCCAAGTACTGCATTACTTCTTAAAAAATCAAAAATATTGTTCAAGGTAAGAAAGTTGGAATTTGCAAATGCAAGGATTATGGATAACACGATAATCATTACAAGAATTCCCATCTCTTTCTTTTTAGTTAATTTTTCTATTATCTGCATTTTGACACCTCCTCCTATACGATTGCCTTATTCATGATTGTTTCCTGTGTCAGATCATCATTGTCCAGTGAACCTACGATTTTCCCTCGTCTCATGACAAGAATGCGATCACTGATTGATAAAATCTCAGGCAATTCGGAAGAGATTACGACAACTGCCGTTCCATCTTTTGCTAAATCTCTCAAAATCTTGTGAATCTCATCTTTTGCTCCGATATCGACACCATTGGTCGGCTCATCTACGAGCAGAATCTTTGCCTCCGTTGAAATCCATTTTGCAAGCACGACCTTTTGCTGATTACCGCCTGATAACTGCATTGCCAGCATACTCGGGTCCGCCGGTCTGACATCCAGCAGCTCTACCCATTTATCAACCGAGCCTCTCTGTGCCTTTCGATCCACGAGGCCAAGCTTGTTTGAGAACTTATCCAGCATCGGAAGTGTCATGTTCGCTTCAATTGTCTTTGGAAGCACAAGTCCCTGCGTCTGGCGACTTTCTGGTATATATGCGATTCCATTTTTTAATGCATCGGAAGGGGAAGTAATCTTTACTTCTTTTCCATTCACAAAAATCTTACCACTGTCCGGTTTATTGATTCCGAAAATTGCCTGTGCCAGTTCGCTTCGTCCTGCACCGACAAGTCC
>JAQUVD010000050.1 GCA_028693555.1 Hespellia sp. | reverse complement strand
GTTTGATTGTTATTTTGTGGTGATTTAACAATACTACTTTTAGGACTTGGTTGCCACTTCTTTTAATTGTAGAGACAAAAAACTGCGCCACAGCCTTGGCAGGCCGTCGCGCAGCGACTTGGTTCAATTAGTATTTATTACAGGACTGAATCGTAGACTATTTCCTATTATATCAAAATCGTATTGCATAAATGAAGATGAAATAATGATTTTAATGAATTGGTCTATCAATATTAAAAATAAAGAAGGTATAATAAATAATTTGATTTTTTTCATAGCTCGCCTTCGTTCTTCTTTTGATGCGAAAATATATGCATTGTTAAATAGCAGCCTCGCTTCCTGCCACATAGCCGCTCGACCATGCCCATTGCAGATTATAACCACCACAGATTCCATCCACATCGATGATCTCACCGGCGAAATATAATCCGTCGGTCAGTTTTGACTCCAGTGTTGCCGCATCCAATTCTCGTGTATCAATTCCGCCACAGCAGATCTGCGCAGATTCAAACCCATTGGTGTCAATGACTTCTGTTTGAAAATGCTTGATCAGTCGGATAAGCGTATCGAATTCCTTAGCGCTCAAATCGCATA
Source organism: Hespellia sp. (assembly GCA_028693555.1). GTDB lineage: Bacteria > Bacillota > Clostridia > Lachnospirales > Lachnospiraceae > Hespellia. The sequence continues at coordinate 24,156 of JAQUVD010000050.1, read as the reverse complement.
CTTTTTTATTCCGGTCGATTTGGGAGATGGAAATCCATGTGCAGGCAAGCTTGGCAGGAAATAATCCGATAAAAAATTGATCCAGAATTTTGTCCGGACGCGATTGTATACGTGCATTCAAAAATGATTCAAATGCATGATCGTTAAAATCAGGCATAAAATCAATCTCAGCGTGCACATGCTGTTTCTGATACAGTGCACGTGATGCAAAGCGGCTGACTTGAAAAACCGGGATTCCGGAAATGCCAAATTTCGTGAGCTGTAGTTCTCCGGTATCATGTGCGAGGTATTGGTCATCTCCATAGATCGATACCTTTGCCTGCACTCTGACACCGGCAAGATTCTTATAGTACTTCTCTTTGCATTTCAACTGCACGAGTGCGGGAAGAACCGGCACCATGTGATGTCCAAATGACTTGGCAAGATCATAGCCGGAACCATCTGAACCGGTGACCGGAGCTGCTTTAGAACCCGTTGCAATAATTAACGTATCACAGGAAATATTTCGTTTTTCAGTGTGCACTTGAAAGCCTTTTTTCTTTTTTGATACAAACGAAACAGATGTATCCGTGTATACACAAACACCCAGTCGTTCTATTTCCATTCTCAAAACGTCAAGAACGGAGGATGCCTGCTCGGAATTTGGATAGAGATACCCGTTTTTGTTTTTCGAATAGATTCCGAGCTTCAAAAAGAACGAAATTGTATCCGGTACAGAAAAGCGGGACAAGACGGTCTGCGGAAAATCAGGCTGGTCGCTTCGATAACACTCCGGCTGCTGCTTAATGTTCGTGAAATTGCATCTGCCATTTCCTGTGGACAATATTTTCTTTCCAATCCGGTCTTTGTGCTCCACGATAAATACGTCTGCGCCACATGATTTTGCTGTAATTGCTGCCATCATACCGGAAGCGCCGCCACCGATGATTCCCACTGTATTCATAGACATTCTCCTGCATTTTAAGATTTATTGTAAGTTCTTTTTCTCTACCAGCCCAGCATCAACAAGATGCTGAAGTGATTGGAGGATTCCAAGCTTTGCGTGTGCCCATGTGAGCCCACCCTGGAAATATACTGCATAAGGTTCTTTGATTGGTCCGTCTGCGCTCAGTTCAATGGACGAGCCCTGCACGAATGCACCGGCAGCCATGATGACATCGCTGTCATATCCCGGCATTGGCCACGGCTCCGGAGAGACATAGCTGTCAACCGGAGCTGCCGCCTGGATTCCTTTACAGAATGCAATCACACCATCTGCAGAACCGAGCGTCACAGCCTGGATGATATCGTGTCGGGATTCCGTGCTGTCCGGCACGACTGGAAAGCCGAGCTTTTCGTATACATTTGCCGCGAAAATCGCACCCTTTACGGCGCCACTGACAACTGTTGGAGCAAGGAAAAATCCTTGATAAAAATCCTTGATAACACCGAGGGACGCACCCACTTCTTTTCCGAGCCCGGGAGAGGTGAGACGATATGCACAGTTCTCGATCAAATCCTCTCGTCCGGCAATGTAGCCGCCGATTGGTGCCAGACCGCCACCCGGGTTCTTGATCAGTGAGCCGACAATCATATCTGCACCGACATCACTTGGCTCCCTTGTCTCTACAAACTCACCATAACAGTTGTCCACCATGCAGATCACTTCCGGTTTGATCTTTTTAATAAACGCAATCAGCTCTCCGATTTTTTCGACAGAATAGCTTGGTCTTGTCTGGTATCCTTTGGAGCGCTGGATTGTTACGAGCTTTGTCTTTTCCGTGATTGCTTTTTCAATCGCCGGATAGTCAAAATATCCATCCTCCAGCAAATCTACCTGTCGGTACGTGATGCCATACTCGGCAAGGGACCCTTTGGACGCACGGATACCGATTACCTCTTCCAAGGTATCGTAAGGTTTGCCAACCGGAGAGAGTAATTCATCTCCCGGTCTGAGATTCGCACCTAAAGCGAGGGCAAGTGCGTGCGTTCCGCATGTAATCTGCGGGCGTACCAGTGCTGCTTCTGTGTGAAAGGTACTTGCGTATACCTGTTCCAGACGATCTCTTCCAAGATCATCATAGCCATATCCGCTGGAATAATTGAAACATTCCGCGCTGATTTTGTTTTGCTGCATTGCCTGAATGACTTTTAGCTGGTTATATTCCGCAGTCTGATCGATTGCATCGAAACGTTCCTTTAACGATACTGCGATTTTTTCACCATATTGATATACTTCTTCTGATATTCCTAACTCTTTATAAATGGTAAGCATGTTCTTCTCCTATTGTACACTGTCTTATTCTGACAAAATATGTCTTTTTTTTAATTCAAAAAGCATGGAGTCTAATATTGCAGACTCATCATACTGCATTTCCTTTTTATCAATCCACAGGACATCCCGTTCACGGCGAAACCAGGTGAGTTGTCTTTTAGCAAAATGTCTGGTGTCACGCTTGATCTTATAGACGGCTTCATCCAAAGTACATGAGCCGTCCAGATAATCCAGCATTTCTTTATAACCAAGTCCCTGCATGGAGACCATGTCTTTGGTGTATCCTTTGGCTTTTAACGCCTTTACTTCATCGACCAGTCCCTCACTGATCATCTGATCCACCCGCAGGTCGATTCTGCGGTAAAGATTTTCACGCTCATCCGTCAGCACGAAGTATGCGAAATTGTAGGGGGACTGTTTCTGGCGCTCTTCTTTGTTATGTTCTGAAATCTTTTTCCCGGTCTGATGATAAAACTCCAGGGCACGAATAACACGTTTTCTATTGTTTTCATGAATCTCTTCTGCTGCTTTTGCATCAACCTCGGATAGCATTTGATGAAGAAATGCGTTGCCTTTCGCTGCAGCAAGTGCTTCCAACTTGTTTCGATAATCGGTATCTTCATCATTCTGCGTAAAATCAATATCATATAAAAGTGCCTGAATATAGAATCCGGTCCCGCCAACAACAATCGGAATATGTCCATTTTCATAAATCTGCTGCATGGCTTTTTTTGCCATCTGTTGAAAACGAACAACATGGAATTCTTCGTCCGGGTCAAGAACATCCACAAGGTAATGCGGAACCCCCTTCATCTCGTCAGGACGAATCTTGGCAGAACCAATATTCATATCGTGATAAACCTGCATCGAATCAGCGGAAATAATTTCTCCACCGATTGCCTTCGCAAGTGAAATAGAGGCTTTTGTTTTACCGACTGCTGTAGGTCCGGTCAAAATAACAAGTGGCTTTTGCATAGAAACTCCTTTATACAATCCGTTTAAATTTTTTCTCTAATTCCCGCTTGGTCATGGCAATAATCGTTGGCCGACCGTGCGGACAGTGGTATGGATTCTCTAATTCCAGTAATTCGCCAATTAAAGCATCCATCTCCATTGCGGTTAATTTGTGATTTCCCTTGACCGCTGCTTTGCAGGACATAGAGGCAACCTTTTCATCAATTAAGTCAGGTGTCATCTGACTGCCAAAGCCATCCACCATCTCATCAAGCATTTCCACCAAAAGTTCCTGCTTCGCGATGCTAAACAGATTGTCGGGAATTGCCCGCACTGCATACGAACCACTTCCAAATGGCTCAATTTCAAAGCCAATCCGTGTAAAACGATCCATATGTTCCTTCAAAGTAAGTTCTTCTGTCATTGTCAGATTTAAAACAATCGGAGGACTGATGTTCTGCGAGGTGAAGCTGCGGTCTTTCATTCCTTTTAATGTTCTCTCGTATAATACACGTTCGTGTGCCGCGTGCTGGTCAATAATGTAGAGATTATCCTTGAACTGAACGAGCCAGTACGTTTCAAACAACTGACCGATTAAGGTATATTCCATGCGGGCTTCTTTTGTGAGAAGCTTTTCTTCAAATAGATCGAGCTGTTCAGATTTTTCATAGATAAAAGTATCTTTGGGAATAACCGGCTCGGTACAAGGATCTTCTTTTTTGGCGGAATAACTCTGGTGCTCTCGAAGCACCCGCTCCTTCATCTGTTCGATAAAATAATTTTCATCTTTCTCTTTCGGCGTTTCGATTTGTGGAGGGGCCTGCTGCAGCGGTTTCTTAAGTGAAAAAATACTTTCCTCTTTTGGCGGTACATTGGCTTTTAACATTCCTACAGGACTTACAGACTCTGCTACTGGAACTTTCGGGGTATCCGGAATGGTCACCCTTGAAATCAGCTCCGGTTCCAGCAGACATCTGTGAATTGCTTCATAAGTCGTATTGTACACATCCTGTTGGTTATGAAAACGGACTTCCATCTTTGAGGGATGTACATTCACATCCATTTCTTCTGAAGGCAGTGTATAGTGCAGAACGAAAAATGGGAATTTATGCTGCATGACAAAATCTTTATAAGCATCCTCGGCTGCTTTTGAAATAATATTGCTGCGAATATATCTCCCGTTAAAGAAAAAGTTCTCAAAATTGCGGTTCCCGCGTGAAATAATAGGTTTTCCAAGAAAACCATTCAAATGAACATCTTTCATTTCAAAATCAATCTCTAACAAATTGGAAGCGACTTCTCTTCCGTAAATGCTATAGATGACGTCCTTTAATTTTCCGTTTCCAGAGGTTCGCATTTTCTCCTGCCCATTGTTGCGAAATTCAAACGCAATCTCTGGATGGGACAGAGCCATGTGCATGAGCAGATCTCCGATATGTCCGGCTTCCGTCATTGGCGTTTTTAGAAATTTGCGCCGGGCAGGTGTATTATAGAACAGCTGGCGAATCAAAAAGGTCGTTCCATTCGGTGCGCCGGTCTCTTCTATGGACTGTTCGATGCCGCCATGAATGACGTACTTTGTTCCGAATGTATCGTCTGACGTTTTGGTAATTAATTCAACCTGTGCAACAGCGGAGATACTTGATAAAGCTTCCCCTCGAAATCCCAGAGAGGCGATATGTTCCAAATCATCAATGGTTCGAATCTTACTTGTGGAATGCCTTAAAAATGCATTTGGCACATCGTCTTTTGCAATTCCACAACCATTATCTGAAATTCGCATCAGGGAAATTCCGCCATCTTCGATTTCGACTGTGATAGAGGTAGCTCCGGAATCAATGGCATTTTCTACAAGCTCTTTGATGACGGAAGCGGGTCTTTCTACTACTTCACCAGCCGCAATCTTATCAATTGTAATCTGATCTAATACCTGAATCATATATTTCCCCTTCTGCTGTGTTTTACCAGCGGTTCTTTAATTTATTCTGCAGGCGGTAGATGGTGTTCAGAGCATCCATCGGCGTTAAATTACTGACATCAATGGTCTTTAACTCTTCCAGTACATCGTCATCTTTGACGGTGTCAAAGAGCGAGAATTGAGCCAAATCTACCTCATCATATTTCTTTGCTGAATGTTTGACCGGATGTGATTTCTCAGCAATCTCGCTGACTCTTGTCGTGATGTCCTCATCGCTTAATTCTTCTACAATTTCCTTGGCACGTGCAATCACAACATCCGGAACCCCTGCAAGCTTAGCGACCTGGATACCATAACTCTTATCAGCGCCACCCTTTACAATCTTACGCAGAAAGACGATGTCGTCGCCCTTTTCCTTCACCGCGATACAATAGTTGTTGACATTATCAATCTTGCCTTCCAGCTCTGTCAACTCATGGTAATGTGTCGCAAATAGTGTCTTTGCGCCGAGTAGTTTATTGTCACTGATATACTCTACAACGGCCCACGCAATGGACAATCCATCAAATGTACTTGTCCCGCGTCCGATTTCATCAAGAATCAGAAGTGAATTGCTTGTAGCATTTCTTAAAATGTTTGCGACCTCTGTCATCTCGACCATAAAAGTACTCTGTCCGGAAGCTAAATCATCGGAAGCACCGACACGCGTGAAGATGCGGTCCACCAGTCCTATATTTGCACTGGATGCAGGCACAAAAGAACCAATCTGAGCCATTAGCACAATCAGGGCAGCCTGGCGCATGTAGGTTGATTTACCTGCCATGTTCGGTCCCGTAATAATGGAAATCCGCTGTTTCTTATCGTCCAAATAGGTGTCGTTAGAAATAAACATATCATTGGGAATCATCTTTTCGACAACCGGATGACGTCCGTCTTTGATGTCAATGATGCCATGAGTATTTAATTTTGGACGGTTATAATGATTGCGTTCTGCAACAAGTGCAAGAGAAGCATATACATCCAGTGCGGCAATTGCTTTCGCTGTTGACTGGATACGGACAACCTCACCGGCAATCGTGTCCCGAATCTGACTGTAGAGCTCATATTCCAAAGCGTAGAGCTTATCTTCAGCACCGAGAATCGTATCTTCCAATTCTTTCAATTCCGGAATGATATAGCGCTCTGCATTCGTTAAGGTCTGTTTTCGTGTATAGTAATCCGGTACTTTATCCTTAAAGGAATTCGTCACTTCGATATAATAGCCGAATACCTTGTTAAACTTTACTTTTAATCCTTTGATTCCTGTTTTTTCACGCTCCTCAGACTCCAGTTTCGCAAGCCATGATTTGCCATCTGATTTTGCATGGCGGAGTTTGTCAACCTCTTCATGATAGCCGTCCCGGATGATGCCGCCCTCTTTCATCGCAAGCGGAGGCTCCTCCATGATGGAAGCTTCAATTAGTTGGCATAGATCCTCCAGTGGATCGAATTGTTCATAGAGATCTTTTAACAGCTCACAGCTTAAATCACCAAGAATCTCTTTGATGTATGGGAGCATGGATAGAGAACTCTGAAATGCGGTTAAATCTCTTGGGTTTGCAGAACCATATGTAATCTTAGTAATCAGACGTTCCAAATCATAGACCGGATTGAGGTATTCACGCATTTCCTCGCGAGAGATGGCATTCTCTTTCAATTCATCGACAGCATCAAGACGCCGGGTGATATCATCCTTTTGTATGAGCGGCTGTTCCACAAATCCACGCAGCATACGTGCACCCATGGCTGTCTTTGTCTTGTCTAATACCCATAACAGGGAACCGCGCTTTTGTTTCTCTCTTAGTGTTTCACACAGTTCCAGGTTTCTTCTGGTGGAACTGTCAATCATCATGAATTTTCCTGTGGTATATCCGGTTAAATGTGTCAGGTGGGCAAGCGAATTTTTCTGTGTTTCGTATAGATATTGCAGGAGTGCTCCCGCACTGATGATACCGCAGTCATAATCCTGCAGACCCAGTCCTTCCAAAGAGGCAACCTTAAAGTGCTCCAGTATCTTTCTCTGACATAATGCATCATCAAAATACCATGCATCCAAAGCTGAAATGGCGATTCCAAGACGTTCTTTCAAGTCATCCAGATTCATGCCACTCATGTAAAAGGATTCATTGCAGATGATTTCAGATGGCATATATTTGTATAATTCATCCATAAGCTTTGTGTTGTCTTCCATCTCGGTCACAAAATAATCACCGGTTGAGACATCCGCGATAGAAAGTCCAAAGCGGTCAGCAATATAGACAATACACATGATGTAATTATTCTTGGATTCATCCAGTGCCTGTGTGTCCAGATTCGTGCCGGGTGTTACGATTCGAACGACTTCTCTTTTTACGATGCCTTTTGCCAGCTTTGGATCTTCCACCTGTTCGCAGATTGCAACCTTATAGCCGCTTGAGACTAATCGATTCAGATAACCGTCGACAGCGTGGTAGGGAACACCGCACATAGGTGCCCGCTCTTCTAAGCCGCAATTCTTGCCGGTCAATGTGATTTCCAGGACCTTGGATGCAGTAATCGCATCCTCAAAGAACATCTCATAAAAATCACCTAAGCGATAGAATAAGATACAGTCCGGATATTCTTCTTTTGTTTTCATGTATTGCTGCATCATTGGTGTTAATTCAGCCACAATTATTACGCTCCTTCTCTCATATTACTTATGAATCGTACCGGTATAGTAAAATCCATGACAGTCTTTCAAATCAACATCAATAATCTGACCGACAAGGGAATCATCACCCGGTACGTGTACAAGAATATTATTGCTAAGACGCCCCGTTACAAGATTTGTATCGTGATCATTGACCGATTCAATCAATGCCTTCTGTGTAGTCCCCTCGTGTACGGAACAGACCTCAGCGGAAATACTCTGCACTTCTTTTAAGAGTCTGTCAAAACGATTTTTAATCACATCCGCCGGAATCTGTTCCGTCATAGTCGCAGCCGGAGTTCCTGTTCGCTTGGAATAGATAAAGGTAAAGGCACTATCGTAACGGACCTGTCTTACAACATCCATGGTCTCTAAGAAATCTTCTTCTGTTTCACCGGGAAAGCCCACAATGATATCGGTGGTAAGCGAAATATCCGGAACAGCGGCTTTGATCTTAGCAACAAGCGCAAGATACTGTTCTTTTGTATAGCGTCGGTTCATTTTCTCCAGAATTCTGGAACTTCCGGATTGTATTGGTAAATGAAGATGCTTGCAGATTTTCTTAGAGTCTTTCATTACATCGATCAGCTCATCCGATAAATCCTTCGGGTGTGATGTCATAAATCGAATCCGTTCCAGCCCCTCAATTTTTTCGATTTCTGAGAGAAGCTGCGCAAATGTAATCGGTTCGTCGAGATTCTTGCCGTATGAGTTTACGTTCTGCCCAAGAAGCATTACTTCAACGACCCCATCTGCGACCAGATTCTCGATTTCGCGGATGATGTCTCTTGGATTACGACTTCTCTCGCGCCCACGTACATACGGTACAATACAGTAGCTGCAGAAATTGTTGCAGCCGAACATGATATTGACACCGGATTTAAAAGAAAATTTACGCTCACTTGGAAGGTCCTCTACAATCTTATCGGTATCTTTCCAGATATCAATCACCATGCGGTTCGATTCAAAGCGTGTTGCAATCAGCTCTGCAAATTTGTAGATATTATGTGTTCCAAAAATCAAGTCAACAAAACGATAACTTTTCTTGAGCTTTTCGACGACTTCGGGCTCTTGCATCATGCATCCGCACAAGCCAATCATCATATGAGGCTTCTTTATTTTCTTGATGTGACCTAATTGTCCGAGACGTCCATAAACTCTTTGATTCGCATTCTCGCGCACTGTACAGGTGTTGTAGATTACAAAGTCTGCCTTCTCTTCATCTGCTTCTTCTACATAGCCGATCTTTTCTAAAATACCGACCAGCTTTTCAGAGTCGCGTGCATTCATCTGACAACCGAAGGTGGTCACGGTAAATGTAAGTTTTCTTCCAATCTCTGCTGATTTTTCGGCAACATACTGCTTTGCTTTTGCTATGTAATAATACTGCCTCTCCGGTTCTGTGACCGGAATATTTGTTTCATCCAATGTATTCATTTTTCTTTTCCTTTTTATATAAATTGATTTTGTGATGGATCATATTCGTAATCGACACTTTTTAATTCATTTAAAATCCATTTTTTATCTGCATTCATAGAACTGCAGAGTTCATCAAAACTCGCGTATTCGTCACGCAGTTTTGTGTTGACAATGCTAAGCAGCATAATTGGGTCGCTGGGTAATCCGTTTAACATCTGAAATTAATTTCCTTTCTTCTGATTGCCAAATTTTTCTCCTAAATTGACAATGGTTCCATCTTTTTCCTGAATATCAATCTGATTTAACTGAGCAGTCAGGTTGCGCTTAAAAGAATCAATGTATTCTCTTCTTAAAATCTGCTGTTCCCTACTTTCTGCCTCCGTTAATCCTTCTGCTTTTGACTTTCTTGCCAGTTCATTTATCCGTTGTATTTTTGCCTGTTCCATCGTTTTATCCTTCCCAATATATTTCTTTACATATTTATTTATAATACACTATTTCCCAGTCCTAGTCTATGTTTTCCATTGATAATTTTTACCTGGGCGGCTTTGTCAGCTAGAGTAATTTTCCAAAAATGCATAGAGTTCTTTGGTCGTTTTAATTGCTTTTCCGCTTTTAATTTCCTCCTGTACCGCATCCGGCAGATCCTGAAGCTGGATATTTGTATATTGAAAGAACGTTTCTTTGTCTGAAAGATAGACAATAATGTATCCGTTCTGTGCGACAAGATAGTATCCTTCATTTTTTGTGGCTTGTCCATCCGCAGGCAGATTCGGTTCTTCCTCCGTGCTTGAATTTGAAATTGTATTTTTTCTGCTTATCTGATAGGACATATAATATCCAATGTCTAAAATGGACAGTAATAAAACCATACTAATCAAAAAGCCAATTACATATCTATGTTTCATGGGAACACTCCTTTTAGATAAGTATTGGCTTTTGGATATAGAATTATTCAATTGACGATCAGAAAATCTCTTTGCTGATTAAATGAAACTTCTTGCAAATTGATACAATCAGAGTTCCCTTTGGCATACTGCGAAGTTCGTCCTCAGACAAACCTCCAAGCTTTAACAGACTGACTACATATACCAGCAGAGCAACCATAATGGCAATTAAAGTGGCGATTCTTCCACCGATAAAGATATCAAAAATCAAATAAGATGCATAAGTTGCAATTCCCATGATCACAGAGGCTGTAACCGGTTTGAAGAATGTTTTATCCCTCTCCTGCTTATATCCGTTGGCTTTGGCGATGTCTTTTGCATTCAGGATACACATACATAGGCTGAATATGATATTGGATGCAACAACACCATAGATATTCCATTTTAAAGGTCCTACCATAATAAAGAGTACAATTGTATGTATCACCAGTGAAATAATTCCGTTTTTAACCGGAGCTCCCATTTGGTTAATTCCCTGTAAAATAGCATTTGTAATGGTTGACAGGCTGTAAAATACAACTGTTACACCACCAATGATGAGCATCAGTGCCGGTGAAGTCGTTGCATCACTGAATAAGAGCTGCATAATTGGAGACGCAAGCACCATAAAGCCTACACAGCATGGAATTGCAACAATCATTCCAAATCGAATGGAAAGTCCGATTTTTTCGTGAGCTAGCTTACGGTCTCCTTTGGTTACCGCAGAGGTAAGGCTTGGAATCACTGAGGCACCCAATGCATTTGCAATCGCAAGTGGTATATTGATTAATACACTGTATTTTCCAGTGTAGATTCCCATCATCGTTGTATATTCAGAGACGCTATAGCCCTGATTTGCCATGATGTTGTTAAAAATCGTAGTGTCAAGAATCGAGTTGATATTATAGATACCGGTACTTAGTACGACCGGTATCATTGTCATAAGAAGAATCCGGAAGATTCGTTGATAACTCTCTAATCTTCGAGTGGTATCCATTTTTAGTTTTCTTTTGATATTCTTTCGGTAGGCATAGAACAAAAACAGCAGAAACAATAGCGCAGTCAACGCACCAAGAACCGTTCCGAGTGTACCGCCGGCGGCACCGTAAGCGGCACCAATCTGATCTTTATCTACGCCCTTAGCGATGGATGTTCCAAGTTTGAATAAGCCATAGGCACCGACGATACTGATCACAGCATTAAAAATCTGTTCAATCACCTGTGATATCGCCGTTGGAATCATGTTCCCCAATCCCTGAAAATATCCGCGGATGACACCCATCACAGATACGATGAAGATGGCAGGTGCCAGAACGCGAAGTGCGTAGGAACTGAGCGGAGCTCTCATAATCTTATCCGCAATAAAATCAGCACCAAAAAAAATCAGAAGACTGACGAAAAGTCCAACAACAATAGAAAAAATCAGGGAGCAGATGAACACGCGAAATGCGTTTTTGTGCTGCCCGCGTGCAATTCTGGCTGACATCAGTTTAGAAACTGCAAGCGGCAGACTAAAAGAAGATAACAACAGAGCTATGGCATATACATTAAACGCATATCCATAGAGTCCATTTCCCTCATCTCCTAATATATTCGTGAGTGGTATTCGATAGACTGCACCTATTATCTTGGTGATAACGGCTGCAATACTAAGAATCACACCATGTATCATAAAATTGTTTTCTTTTTTTCTACGTTTTTCCGGCATAGTAACTCCTACAGTTTCTTTATCGTAAAATCTGAACCTTTTCTAAAATCTCTTTTTGCTTATCTTCCATCATATGTCGGTCATCATTGTCTATATGATCGTAACCAAATAAGTGTAACATACTATGCGCAATTAGAAAAGCATATTCTCGTTTGATGGAATGACCATACTCAGCCGCCTGCGTGATGACTTTGTCTTTGGAAATAACAATATCCCCAAGCATCAGTTCGCCAGTCTCGGGATTAAAACAGTCTTCTCTTTCTTCTAAAAAGTCAAATTCTCCGGCTGTTACATATTCAATCATTGGGAAAGAAAGAACATCGGTAGGACGGTCAATCTGACGGTACATCTGATTCATTTCACAAATGGCATCATTCGTCGTAAGAAGCAGATTGATCTCTGCTTCATACGGACACTCACAGTACTCTAATGCGGCTTCGATGACGGTGTCAGCAATCTGCTGACAGTCCAAATCTAATGGCGTGCTGCCTTCTTCTTCTAAATAGAGACTCATACTTTTCTCCTTCTGTTCTTTGGTTTATTACTTACCTTCTCGTATTCTTCATATGCTTTTACAATCTTTTGTACCAGAGGATGTCTCACCACATCTTTGCTTGTGAGATTGCAGATTGTGATATCCTCAATGTTCTTTAATACACGGACAGCCACATCAAGTCCGGAGGTAGAACCTGCTGGAAGATCCTTTTGTGTGGAGTCTCCGGTGATAACTACTTTCGAGCCGAAGCCAATTCGAGTTAAGAACATCTTCATCTGTGCAGGCGTCGTGTTTTGAGCTTCATCGAGGATGATAAAGGCATTATCCAATGTGCGGCCTCGCATATATGCAAGAGGTGCGACCTCAATCAACCCTTTTTCCGAATTCTTAATAAAACTCTCTGCCCCCATAATCTGGTAGAGTGCATCGTAGAGTGGTCTTAAATAGGGATCAATCTTGCTCTGCAGATCCCCCGGAAGAAATCCCAGCTTTTCTCCCGCTTCAATCGCAGGTCTTGTTAAAATAATCCGGTTTACATCGTTATTCTTAAATGCGGTAATCGCCATTGCCATTGCCAGATAAGTCTTTCCTGTTCCTGCAGGACCGATTCCGAACGTAATCATTTGTTTTCGGATTGCGTCTACGTATTTTTTCTGTCCCAGTGTTTTGGGTTTGATTGGTTTCCCAAGCAGGGTGTGGCAGATGACATCTTTATCAATTTCTAACATACCATCTTCCTTCCCCTCAAAGACAAGTGAAATGGCATAATCTACATTTTGTTCGGAAATCGTATTTCCCCGTCGGGATAATTCTGTTAATTGTGTGAGAATCTTTTCTGCTTTTTGGGCATAGACCTCTTCTCCTAATATTTTGACATTGCCGTCACGTGCAATCAATGTGACATGCATGGTTCGCTCTATCTTTTTGGCAAATATATCAAACTGACCAAAGACATTTTTTTCATGCTCTGCAGGCATATCAATCATAATTTCAGTTAAACTCATTCTGTATTAATCCTTTCTGCTTCTGGAATTGTACTCTCCTTTGGAACACCGATCTTTTCTATGGTATAGATGGTTCCCGTTGCTGTAGAGGCAGAGACACCTAAGTGTATTTTAACACTATTTGAAGTAATTTGTACCCCCTTTTTTGCTAAATCTGAGCAAAAAAGGTTGAAATGATCAGATAATTTTGCTTTCACTTCCTCTTTTGTATAGGTATCCGTGTGAAATGTATAGGAGCGAGCTGTCTTTTTTTCAATATAAAAAGGCACTTGTAGTTGCTGGAAAAATGAAAAGGAGGTTCGGTTCAAATGGATTTCCTGATTTTTTTGTTCCTTGAGGGGATGAATTATATAGAGAAAATTTCCGATTCCAATCTGAAATTGATACTGCTCCCGTTTCTTGTAAATTTTTTTTTGATAGGAATGGGAAAGTGTATCCTCGTATTGATACGATGTTTCAGCTAAAATATCGGCATCTGAGGTCTGCGCCTGATAGCTTATAATCTCACCGCCATCATTTTTTATAGGAACAGATCCACTGACCAGAATATCTCCCTCCTTGACACTGTCCCCTTTGTGAAATTGTGGAATTCCATTGCGCGTTATGATCTCCGTGATTGTTCCGGCTTTAGAAGCAATCAGGTCAGTCGGCGTGTGCTGTTCTACCGGATCTGCACTGCTAAGAAGCTCCTGCTCTGTATTTTCTTTTATTTGTATTTGCAGACGGGTTCCAACTAACGATACAGAGACCCAGACAATGTCATGGTATTCGTTCCTCAGATAGCGAACAATTCTTTCACAATTCACATTATTCCTCTGTATAAAAGGATGAATGCCATGCGCTGCAAGATCTGTCTTTAAGACCTCGTCTGTATAAAACTGATTTCCACTGATTTGGACGTTCCAGATAAAATGACAAAAGGTATTCAGAATCAAGCAAAACATAAGACAGCCAAGAAAAAACAGTTTGCGCCTGGAATATCTGTGAATCAGAAAGGGAAGCCCATATTTCTTCTGAATCTGAATATGAATCCCAGTTTTTCGCTGAATTGGCCTGAGTTTCCGGAAATCAGAAATAGAGAGATACATTTCATATTGGTGGTTGTTGGAAAAGAGTCCCCACAATTGTATCTCCTGAAAACGGCACAAATTAATAAAGCGTTCTATAGAATCGCCCCGAATTCGAATCAGAAGATATCCTTTGATATAACAAAGAAGTTTTGAAATCAATTGGAACCTCCATCTGTGTCCGGCTGATATTCAATCTGTGAAATCTGTCCAATCACTTTCATTTCTTCACATGTATAATGTTCGATATTCAAATGACAGCCACATAATTTAATTTGACCAATTTTGGTCTGTATGCGAATGTATTTTGAATTGTATTCGATGATGCCTCTATAATTCTCGATGGTAAGAGACTGAAATCCTATCATCGTAATGATTGGAACTTTCATGGAAACATCTGACGGTATTTCAACCTTTTCCTGGAGTTTTTGAAATGCTTCACTCATAAAAATACCATACACATGCTTTTTATAATAAGTATATGTATGGTACATTCTTCATATTCGAGTCATTATTTGTGATAGGGTTCGCCTTGAATGATACGATAACTTCTGTAAATCTGTTCAATCAGGATTACGCGCATTAATTGATGTGGAAATGTCATTTTCGAAAAGCTGAGATGATAATCTGCATGTGAGAGTATCTTTTGACTCAATCCGATAGAACCTCCAATCACGAAGGTGATATGACTTTGTCCGCTGATTCCAAGTGAATTGATCTTATCCGCAAGTCCTTCGGATGATAACATTTTTCCGTCAATTGCGAGTGCAATCACATAAGAGTCGGGACGGATATACTTTACGATGCGTTCGCCTTCTTTGTCCCGAATCTGATTTTCTACCGTATCACTGGCATGATCGGGTGTTTTCTCATCAGCCACTTCCACAAATTCCAGCTTACAATACTTTGAAAGACGCTTCGCATACTCTGCGATAGCGTCTTTTAAGTATTTTTCTTTTATCTTGCCTACGGAAATAATTGTAATCTTCATCGATTATTTATTACTTAAGTATTCGTGGATACCTTTGGCTCCGGCTTTTCCAGCGCCCATCGCAAGGATAACGGTTGCAGCACCTGTAACAGCATCTCCGCCGGCATATACAGCAGCTTTTGATGTTTTACCATCTTCTTCTGTTGCAATGATACATTTACGATTGTTGATATCCAATCCCTTTGTTGTAGAAGAAATAAGTGGATTTGGAGAAGTACCAAGTGACATGATAACCGTATCTAATTCGATTTCATATTCAGATCCTGCAATCTCAACTGGTCTTCTTCTTCCGGATGCATCCGGCTCACCAAGTTCCATCTTTACAACTTTCATGCCTTTGACAGCATCGTTCTCATCGACAAGAATTTCTTTTGGATTTGTAAGAAGATCAAAAATGATCCCTTCTTCTTTTGCATGATGTACTTCTTCTACTCTGGCTGGAAGTTCTGCTTCGCTGCGACGGTATACAACATGGACTTCAGCTCCAAGTCTCTTTGCTGTTCTTGCTGCATCCATAGCAACATTACCACCACCGACAACAGCAACCTTCTTGCCAGCAACAATAGGGGTATCATAAGAATCATCAAACGCCTTCATTAAATTGCTTCTTGTCAGGTATTCGTTTGCTGAAAATACTCCGTTGCCATTTTCACCAGGAATCCCCATGAACATTGGAAGTCCGGCTCCTGAACCAATGAATACGGCTTCAAAATCTTCCTCTTCCATCAACTGATCGATGGTTGTTGATTTGCCGATGACAACATTTGTCTCGAATTTTACGCCGAGTTCTTTTACTTTTTCGATTTCTTTTGCTACGACTTTCTGTTTTGGAAGACGGAACTCCGGAATACCGTATACTAATACGCCGCCAAGCTCGTGAAGTGCTTCAAATACAGTTACTTCGTAACCTAATTTTGCAAGGTCACCTGCACAGGTGAGTCCGGAAGGACCGGAACCGATTACCGCGATTTTATGACCATTTGTGCTTTCTGCACCGGTCGGCTTAATATCATGCTCCAAGGCATAATCCGCTACGAAACGCTCTAATTTACCGATAGAAACAGGCTCTCCTTTGATTCCGCGGATACATTTTCCTTCACACTGTGATTCCTGAGGACATACACGTCCACAGACAGCAGGAAGTGCAGAAGATTTTCCAATCACGTGGTAAGCTTCTTCGATGTTTCCTTCTTTTACTTCATGAATAAAAGCAGGAATATTGATGGATACCGGGCATCCTTCGATACATTTCGCATTTTTACAGTTAATACATCTGGTTGCCTCATCCATAGCTTCTTCCTGATTATAACCAAGACATACTTCCTCGAAATTCGTTGCACGCACCTGTGGATCCTGTTCTCTTACAGGTACTTTCTTTAACATATCAGCCATTAGTCTTCACCTCCACAATTTCCGCAGCCACCGTGATGGGTGTCTCCTTCTTGCAACTTGAGCATTGCGCGACCTTCCAGAGTCTTGTACATCTGGCTTCGTTTCATTGCCTGATTAAAATCTACTAAATGTCCGTCAAACTCCGGACCGTCAACGCATGCAAATTTAATCTCATCACCAACCTGAAGACGACAGGCACCACACATACCTGTGCCGTCAACCATGATTGGATTCATGCTGACTACGGTAGGAATGTTAAGTTCTTTTGTGAGAAGACAAACGAACTTCATCATAATCATAGGACCGATGGCGATACAGACATCGTATTGATTTCCTTTTTCTTTTACGAGTTCTTCGATCACTTTCGTAACCATTCCTGAGCGTCCGTAAGAACCATCATCTGTTGTGACATAAAGATTGCCGGCAACTGCTTCCATCTCTTTTTCGAGAATCAGCATGTTCTGTGTCTTAGAACCAATGATGACATCAGCATCAACACCATGATTGTGCAGCCATTTTACCTGCGGGTATACCGGTGCAGCACCTACTCCGCCTGCCACGAATAATATTTTCTTTTTCTTTAAGCTTTCAAGATCTTCTTCAACTAATTCCGACGCGCATCCAAGTGGACCTGTGAAATCACGGAAGGTATCTCCCGCTTTCAACCCTGCAAACTTCTCTGTTGAAGCTCCAACAATCTGGAATACGATTGTAATTGTGCCGGCTTCTCTGTCGTAATCACAGATGGTAAGAGGAATTCTTTCACCTTTATCATCTAATTTGACGATTACAAATTGTCCTGGTTGACAATGGCTTGCCACACGTGGTGCGTGAACATCCATGAGATAAATTTTGTCAGCTAATTCTTCAGCTTTTAATATCTTGTACATTTTCGGCCTCCTATTTGTTTTTAACCTAACATATTAATAATAAAACATTTTATTTTAAATAGCAAGGGAATTTCACTTAGTCTGTAATGTAGGTTCTGGTTGTAACCTGCGTTGTTTTTCCTTTGGAATTAATCAGGACAGCTTTGAATACAGTCTGTCCGTCCGGCATAGTAACTGGACCTGTGTACGTAATGGAGTCGGAGGTCGGATCTGTGCCATCAGTTGTGTAATAAGCAGTGTAATCCTCCGGTACTGTGATGGTAATCTCTGTTCCGGCATTATGCTGCCCTGTTGATGGTGAAACTGCCGGTGCATCCGCAACAGGAAGTTCTATGGTATAGGTTTTTGCGACAACCATACTCGGAATCTTATTGTCGTTTACGGAAATTGCTTTTACAACAGTTTCGCCCTCTGCGAGCTGAATCGGTTCCGAATACTTTGTGCTGGAAGTTGTCGGGTCTGTGCCGTCTGTCGTGTAATAGATAGAAGCTGCATTTCCCGTAAGTGAAACTTCCTGTACATCATCATAGGTGCCTTCCTCCAAACTGAATTCTGGAATGTCGCAGACATAATCCTTCAAGGCATCTACGACTGACGCCTCATCGCAATTATCGATGAGAAGCGGGATTTTCGATGTCTGTTTTGTTTTTACGTAGAATTTAATGCAGGCCTTGTACAACTCTGCATTATCTGGCTGATCTGTAATGACATCCAAAAATACACTCTCTGCGCTGCCTAAATCATCCTGATCCACAAATACATTTGCAAGACCGGTATACGCATCCGGATTTGTCTTGTCTTTACTTACTGCGCGGTTGAAATAGTCATTTGCCGTGGTGTAATCATTCTGACCTAATGCAGTATTTCCTTTTCTTATCAGAGCGGAATAAGATGTCTGATAAATTACAAAGGAAACAATTCCCAGCGCAATGAAAACCATCGCCAGAATGATGAGGGTACGTATTTTTTTCTTTTTTGCCAATGTTTTTTTCCGCGCAATCTGCTGGCGGCGTCTATCTTCAGCCTCCCGCCTGGAACGTGCGGATGGCTGGCGTCCGGTATCGTCTCGCCGCCGCTGTGAACGCCTCTGTGGCTGCGTATCGGAAAGCGCCTGTTGATACGTTTCATCACTATATAGATCCAGTGGTCTTGTCGAACCGTCAATAGATCCTTTCACCTGTTTTGCAAGGACATCCTCCAAAGGGTTATAATCAGGTACAATCTGAACTTCCGTGCCGCACTCAGGACAATATAGTTCCCCGTCAGGAATATTTGCTCCGCAATATGAACATTTCATCAGGTTTCCTCCTCAAATATGTTTATTGGTTTTCATTCTTGAATTCTTCGAATTCTTCTTTTGTCATTAATACTTTACGGGGTTTCGTCCCTTCTTCCGGACCGACAACACCTGCTTCGCAAAGCTGGTCCATAATTCGTGCAGCCCGGTTAAAGCCGATTTTAAAAACTCTCTGCAGCATTCCAATGGAGGCTTTTTCTTTTTCAACAATGAATTCTCCTGCTTCCATGAAATAGACATCTCTGGCATCGCCATCCTCATTATCTGAGATAACAGTTGCTTGCGCGTTGCTGATATTTGTATTTACTTCATTCTCAATTGTCTCGCTGTAAGACGCCCTGCCATTCTGCTCAATTAAATAATCAACTACCTTCTGTACTTCCTGATCAGAAACAAAGGATCCCTGCACACGAACTGGTTTTGGATACCCGGCTGGATAAAACAGCATATCACCTTTACCAAGAAGTTTCTCTGCTCCATTCATATCAATGATGGTTCGTGAATCTACACCGGATGTAACAGAAAAGGCGATTCTGGAAGGCATATTGGCTTTGATCAAACCGGTAATGACATTCACAGATGGCCTCTGGGTAGCAATTACAAGGTGCAGACCCGCAGCTCGTGCGAGCTGTGCAAGACGGCAGATTGCACCTTCCACCTCTCCCGGTGCAACCATCATCAGATCTGCAAGCTCATCTACAATGATAATAATCTGCGGCAGCATGTTAGGAACCCCATCTGCTGGCTCTAATTTTCCGATTTTTTCATTAAATCCTTTTAGATCACGAACATTATAATCAGCAAATAAGCGATATCGTTTTTCCATCTCAGCAACAGCCCAGTTCAATGCGCCTGCTGCTTTTTTCGGATCAGTAACAACTGGTATCAAAAGATGCGGGATGCCGTTATAGACGCTCAATTCAACAACTTTTGGGTCAATCATAATTAATTTCACATCATTTGGGTCTGCTTTGTAAATGACACTCATAATTAAAGTGTTGATACAGACAGATTTTCCAGAACCGGTTGCACCGGCAACGAGTACATGGGGCATTTTTGCAATGTCTGACACAACGACCTTCCCTGCAATATCTTTTCCGGTTGCAAATGAAATGGGTGATTTACTGTTTTGAAATTCCGGTGTTTCTAAAAGATCACGAAGCATCACCGGACTTGTTTCTTTGTTTGGCACTTCAATTCCAACAGCCGCTTTTCCGGGAATGGGAGCTTCAATTCGAAGATCAGCAACTGCGAGATTTAATTTAATATCATCTGCCAGACCAACAATTTTGCTTACCTTTACACCCATCTCGGGCTGCAGCTCGTATCGGGTCACGGAAGGTCCGCAGCTTGCATTCATCACATGCACATTCACTCCAAAATTCTGAAGAATCATTTCCAGCTTTGTGGCGGTCTCTCTAAGGTGTGCATCGGAATCACCACCCCCGGATTTCCCCCTCTTTAATAAAGAAAGCGGTGGAACCCGATAGCCGGATAGCGGTTCTTGTTCCTGCTGTTTAATTGATTCTGACACATCGGCAACTTCTGCAGCTACAACCGAAGCATCTTCTGTCGTTTTCTTACGTTTGGTTCGCTTCGCAGGTTCTTTTTGTGGTGCTTCCGGCGGTGTATCTTCCGCATTTGCTGTTGAATCAGATGCGGTGAGTGTATCATCAGGTCGTTCAATCACAAAACCAAACCCTTTTGCAGCTTTCTCCTTTTCTGGAACAGCAGGTTCTAGTTCTTTTAATTCGGGAGATTTGCGTGAGAGTGTCGTGTCAAAAGAGACACCTTTTCGTGTATCACTCTGTTTTTCAGTCTGACGATTTTTCGTTTGTTCCCGTTCTTTTTGTCTCTGCGCACGTCTTAAATCAGAGTCTGTTTTTCGCTGTCTCGTGTCATCGTAAACTCGTTTTCCGTTCTTATGCAAAAATGAGAGAAAGGATTTCTCAGTAATCAGAATGCTTGAAATAATCAGAAGTGTAACTACAACAATAAATGTGCCGACTACACCGATTAACGGACAGAGTAATTTTACCAGGCAGCCGCCAACTAATCCACCGGCATTCTTATGAATGCTTGCCTGTGTATAATACGAAAGCCAGGATGCATTCGGATTATACGAATTCACGATAAGTTCAATGAATGTACTGAGCGAAAAGACAGCTGCAATTCCCGCACAGCATTTGATATAAGCGTGAGAGTTATCTTTGTTAATGATAATAAATGCAATTCCACTAAATAAAATTACCGGCATAATATAAGCCAATAATCCAAAAATTCCAAACATGACAGATGAAATTGTATTTCCAATACTTCCACCAATCCCAAAATTGCTGATTAATAGTAAAATACAGATCGCAAAGGTGACAACAATTGCAATCTCACCATAAAGCGCGCTATTTCCATTGGACTGTTTCTTTTTGGAAGCAGTCTTTGATTTCCCCTTTGAAGTTTTTTTTGTCTGCGACGCAGCCATATTTCTTCCCCCTTAACTAATTACACATACTTGTTCCTAGTATAACATTTTTGAAAAACGAAATCAATCGGAAGTATCCCACTTAATGTGTATTTACTCATAAAAAAAGATCAGGGAAAGCAATCTTCTTTTTCCCTGATCTTTTAAAACGCTTTTTAATTAACAAACACCCTGAGCGAGCATTGCGTTCGCAACCTTTTCGAAACCGGCAATGTTAGCGCCTGCAACGTAGTTGCCTTTCATTCCGTATTTTTCAGCAGCATCAGACATATTGTGACAGATGTTCACCATAATCGTCTGAAGTTTTGTATCTACTTCTTCAAATGTCCAGCTGAGTCTCTCACTGTTCTGAGACATTTCGAGTGCGGAAGTCGCAACACCACCGGCATTTGCAGCTTTTCCAGGAGCGAATAATACACCGTTATCCTGTAAATACTTTGTAGCTTCTAACGTCGTAGGCATGTTCGCACCTTCTGCAACTGCTGTTACACCGTTTGCCACTAACAGTTTTGCATCCTCTAATAGCAACTCGTTCTGTGTTGCACATGGAAGAGCGATATCAACCTTAACGGACCATACTCCACGTCCTTCATGGTACTCAGCGTTTGGTCTGTAATTCTTGTATTCTGTAAGACGTGCACGTTTTACTTCTTTGATTTCTTTGACTGCTGCAACGTCAATTCCGTCTGGATCGTAAACCCATCCGGTAGAATCACTTAATGTTACAACTTTAGCACCTAACTGCTGTGCTTTCTGTGTAGCGTAGATTGCAACGTTACCAGAACCGGATACTGCAACTGTCTTGCCGGCAATATCCTGACCGTTCAGTTTTAACATCTCTTTTGTCAGGTATAATAATCCATATCCAGTAGCTTCTGTACGGGCAAGTGATCCACCGTAACTTAATCCTTTACCGGTAAGGACACCTTCTGATAATCCGCGGATTCTCTTATACTGTCCATACATGTAACCGATTTCTCTTGCGCCGGTTCCGATATCTCCGGCAGGAACATCTGTGTCAGCTCCGATATATTTACATAATTCTGTCATAAAGCTCTGGCAGAAAGCCATTACTTCTCTGTCTGATTTGCCCTTTGGATCAAAATCAGAACCACCTTTACCGCCACCGATTGGAAGGCTTGTTAAAGAGTTCTTGAAAATCTGCTCAAATCCTAAGAATTTGATGATTCCGATGTTTACAGATGGGTGAAGACGCAGTCCGCCTTTGTAAGGTCCGATTGCACTGTTGAACTGTACACGGTAACCTGTGTTAACCTGCACCTGTCCTTTATCATCAACCCATGGAACACGGAACTTTAACTGTCTCTCCGGCTCTACTAATCTTTCTAAAAGGGCTTCTCTGCGGTATAAATCTTCATTTGCTTCTACCACAACACGAAGAGACTCCAATACTTCTTTCACTGCCTGTAAGAACTCTGGCTCAGAAGCGTTTTTCTTTTCAACTAATTCAATGACTTCATCAACATATGACATACTTTTTTTCCTCCTAAAAATAAGATAGCCATATAGACAGCGTCTGTATGGCTTGCTTAACTCCTTTGTCCTTTATCATTTTAAAACGCTAAAGCAAGGTTGTCAATTATTTTTTGCAATTTTAAAACATTAATCTTGCATATTTTTCTTTTCAAGATATAAAGCGTGTATAAAATCAATGAGAAAGACAATTAAAAGGATTGTAAGTAGAATGTGTCCAATTGCGAAAGGGATTCTGCTTGCAATTCCTGTTACTATTTTATGCAAAACGCCAAAAAGCAATAAGGTATAAAATCCCCATGCGATCGTGCTTTCCAGGCATAGAATTCCTTTGTAATTAAATGGTTTGTTCTGATAATCCCACCATACTTCATGAAAAATGGATATCATGATCTTGGCAGTGATCCATTCAATTAAAGTGGCAAATGCCGCACCTAAGATAAACAGCAGAACTTTATTACTGCTGTATGACTGCAATACAAAATATACAGTGAGTGCACCCACTCCATAAATGGGGCAGATTGGACCTTTTGTAAATCCACGGTTTGTAAGCTTTCTATTACAGAAAGACATATATAGGGATTCTACAGCCCACCCCAAAATACTGTATGTTAAAAACCAAAGAACGATATCATAGACCTGATATCCAAAGATTACTTTTTCCCACATCGTATTCTCCTGCTCTCTTAAAAAAATAGAGTGTCCATTATTGAACACCCTATCATTTTGCACATTATTAATTAAATTTGCGTTTTCTAGCAGCTTCAGACTTTTTCTTACGTCTTACGCTTGGCTTTTCGTAATGTTCTCTTTTACGAATCTCCTGCTGGATACCAGCTTTCGCACAGTTTCTTTTGAATCTGCGTAAAGCGCTATCTAACGTCTCGTTTTCTTTTACGATTACATTTGACATAGTCTCACACCTAACCTCCCTCCAGTTCTGAATTGTGCATCAACCGAACTGTTTGGGTATTTTATTGCACTACAAATGATTATACCATAATTTTTCAGTTCGTCAACTATTATTTTCCTTGAGTTTCCGCAGTTTTATCCACATAGACCTGAATTAAACCATGTCTTTATAAACAACTTTCAAAAAATGCCCCAAATATAAGGAATCTAATTCCTTTTTGATGTAAAATTAAGCTATCAAAGAA
>JAQUVD010000049.1 GCA_028693555.1 Hespellia sp. | reverse complement strand
AAGGCCGGGAACTGTTAAATCTGAGGCTCTATCCATGTGCTCCAGGCATTGGAACAATAAGAAATAAAGAAAAAGAGTGATTTCTTAAAATTAACACTTGACAAGAGGTCACTTCATAACAGAAAGAAAGTTTTTTAACTCTTTCATTACTATTTGTATCCCCGGCAGAAGGCGGAGGAATGGAGATTAATGTGAAAAAAATAATTAATGCACTGGAAACAGTTGTACTGGAAATGTGTAATGGAATTGCCTCAGCACATCCAGAAATTGTTTTAAATGAAAAATTTAAAATTTTAAGAAAAAAAGAAATTAATAAAAATAAAGTTTCTATCATCAGTGGTGGTGGAAGTGGACATGAACCGGCACATGCTGGATTTGTCGGAAAAGGAATGCTTGATGCAGCAGTATGTGGAGATGTGTTTGCATCGCCATCTCAAGTTCAAATTTACAAGGCAATTGCGGAAACAGCATCAGATAAAGGAACACTACTGGTAATCAAGAATTACAGTGGCGATATGATGAATTTCAAAAATGCTGCAAGTTTGGCGGAAGAAGATGGCATTGTTGTTGACTATGTGAGGGTAGATGACGATATCGCTGTAGAAGATAGTTTATACACGGTAGGAAAACGTGGTGTTGCAGGAACGGTGTTTGTACATAAAATTGCAGGTGCTGTTGCAGAAACAGGCGCTGAATTAAGCGAAGTGAAACGTGTTGCAAACAAAGTTGTTGAAAACGTGAGCAGTATTGGTTTTGCACTTTCATCATGTACAGTACCAGCAAAAGGAACACCAACATTCGAATTAGGTGAAAATGAAATCGAATACGGTGTAGGTATCCATGGCGAACCAGGCATCAAAAGAGAAGAGATGCAAACAGCTGACCACTTAGCAGCAAGAATGGTTGAAGCATTATTAGCAGATTTGTCTATCGAAAACGGTACTGACAGTGAAGTTGCAATTTTAGTGAATGGATTTGGTGGAACTCCATTACAAGAATTGTATTTATTCAATAATTCTGTAATGAAAGAACTTGCAGATAGAAGAATTAATGCAAGTAGAGTGTTTGTAGGAAACTATATGACAAGTATTGAAATGCAGGGTGCCTCGCTTTCTATTTTAAAATTGGATGAAGAATTAAAACACTATTTAGCAGCAGAAGCTGATGCACCAGCATTTAAAGTCAGTGGTAAAGAAGATGATGCTTCTTACACATATTTAAAACAAGCTTCAAAATCAGAAAATGTATGTTTTGATGTGGAAACTGATGAAAAACATGCAGTGATTGTAGATAACGTATTAACATTAGATAACATGAAATATATCATTGACAAAATGAGTGCTGTGGTTATTGAAAACGAAGTTCCATTCTGTGAGCTGGATTCTCATGCAGGTGATGGAGACTTTGGTATGAGTATTGCGAAAGGCTTCAGAGAATTGAAGCGAGAGTGGGAAACTGTAACAAGAGCAGAAATTACAACAATTGGAGACTTCTTAAGAGAATGTTCAATGATTATTATGGAATTCTGTGGTGGAGCTAGTGGTCCTATTTGGGGCTCTGCATTTAGAAGTGCTGGGAAATATGTTGGTGAAAAAGATACAATGACAGTACAAGAATTTGCAGGTATGATGCAAGCTGCAGTAAAAGGAATCCAAGAAACAGGAGAACGTTCTTTTGGCAGAGGTGCAGTCGTTGGCGATAAAACATTAATTGATGCATTAGTTCCATGTGCAGATAGTTGGAGTCAAGAAGTTGCATCAGGAAAAACATTCCACGAAATGTTCGAATTAGGAGCGAAAGAAGCTGTCTTAGGAGCAAAAATGACAGAAGAAATCGTAGCTCGTATGGGACGTGCAGGAACAGTAGGAGAACGTAGTATTGGTTATCCAGATGCAGGTGCATACGGATTAGGCATTATTTTTACTGAAATTTCTAAATCATTAAAATAAGCTTCATTTATGAAACATTATAAATCGTAAATTAACAATAGGAGAAAAAATATGAGTAAAAGTAAGATGTCCAGATATTTTCAATTTTTCTTGGTTATTATTGCTTCGGGTGCAATTTTTCCATTAATTTATCTTAAGGGACAATACCAAGAAACTATTTTAGCAGTATATAATATTTCGCTAGAACAATTGAATGCAATCTTTACCTTTTTAGGTATTTCATGTATTATTGGATATTTTCCAAGTGGTTTATTAGCTGACAAATTTTCAGCAAAGAAATTATTAGCATTGTCATTATTAGGTACAGCAGCAGGCGGAATTTGGTTTGCACAGGTACCATCTTATGGTAATGTAGTTGTTATCTTTGTTATTTGGGGATTTTTCTCAGTATTTACATTTTGGGCTGCCCATTTGAAGATTGTTCAGATGTTAGCAGGAAAAGATGAACAAGGAAGATTCCAAGGTATATTGGATGCAGGAAAAGGATTAGTAGAAGCAATTTTAGCAAGTATTGCTGTATTTGTATTCACAAGGAAAACACCATCTGGTGCAACTGATCCAGCAAGTTTAAAGGAACCACTTTTATCAGTAGTTTGGATGTACATTATTGTCTTAATCGTCGCTGCTGTGTTAGTAATAATCTTTGTTAAAGAAGTAGAACCACATGCTGATGTAGCAGAAGCTACTGCAGCTACTGAAAAAGAAGAAGGATTTAAATTTTCTTTATTGGGAAGTATTTTCAGAAATAAATATGTATATATTCATGGCACTATCTTGTTTGCAGGATATGTTCTGTTCTGGACAAACTACTACTATAGTGGACATCTGCAAACAAACGTTGGATTATCAGCAACTACAGTAGGAACAATCATGGTTGGCGTATTATGGATGCGTCCATTTGGGGGATTTATAGGTGGAGTATGTGCTGATAAGTTTGGTAAATCCAAAACGAATGGTCTTGCATTACTTGTTGCATCTATTGGATTACTTGTATTATTTTTAGCACCAAAAACATTACCAACAGCAGTTTATGCAGTTTTAGTTGTATTTATTGGATTTGTTCTTTATGTAATCAGAGGTACATATTGGTCATTGTTAGGTGAAGCAAATTTTAGCCCGGTAATTTTGGGAACAGCGATTGGTGTAATCTCAATTATGGGTTATCTTCCAGATATCATTTTACCTTCAGTTAATACATTTTTCACCAACACATTCGGAATAGATGCTGGAACAAGAGCTTACTTCCTTGCAAGTATGGTAATTGGTTTAATTGGTTTTGTATTTACATTTATCTTTAGAAAAGCACAGAGAACAGATGCTAAGAAATTAGCAGAAAGTAACAAATAAAAATTATTTCACAATAAGAAGGATGACGATATGATTAACAATAATAAAGACAGATTTACAATTAAAGAAGGCGACAGAACAATGAAAGCTGTTGTTACTATGGGAAACGGAGGATATGATATGCTTCAGTATATCGATGTGCCGATTCCAACAATAGATGAAGGCGAAGTATTGGTCAAAGTATTAGCAGCTGGTGTTAATAACACTGAAATTAATACAAGACTTGGTTGGTATTCAGACAAAGTAACAGCAAGTACAGCAAATCTTGCGTCAATAGATAATGAAATGGCAGATGCAGCTGAAAAAGGTGATGGTGGCTGGAATGAAGCTACACCATTCCCATTCATCCAGGGAACAGACTGCTGTGGTGAAGTTGTAGAAGTGAAAGATAAAGAAAACGAACATTTAATTGGAAAAAGAGTTATTATCCAGCCATGTGTACGTCATATGGGATATGATTCATATGAAAATATATGGATGGCATCAGATTTTGATGGTGCATTTGCTCAGTACGTTAAAATTCCTGCAAAAGATTGTTATGAGGTAAATTGTGATTGGACAGATGCAGAGTTGGGAACTATTCCATGCTCATATGGAACTGCTGAAAACATGGTAAACAGAGCTGGTGTAAAAGCTGGTGACCGTGTATTAGTAGCTGGAGCATCAGGTGGAGTTGGATCTGCTGTTGTTCAGTTAGCAAAAAGAAGAGGTGCTTATGTTATCGGTATCGCAGAAGGTGACTTCAAAGTTGAGCTGGTAAAATCATTTGGTGCAGACGAAATCGTAGTATATGGTAAAGATACTTTAGAAACATTAGGAGAACAGGCTGTAGATGTAATCGTTGATAATGTTGCAGGGCCTAACTTCCCTCAGATGATGAAAGTTTTAAGAAGAGGCGGAAAATATGTATCATCTGGAGCAATTGCCGGACCAATCGTTTCATTAGATATGAGAGACTTCTATTTAAAAGACATTACATTAATCGGATGTACAGGTTGGGATGAACCAGTATTCGGAAATGTTATTTCCGCAATTGAAAATGGAGATATTAAACCAGCTCTTGCAAAAACATTCCCATTAGAGAATATTGTTGAAGCTCAGAAAGAATTTGGATTGAAAAAACATGTAGGTAAATTTGTTTTAATTCCTAATCACAATGAATAAAATCATAAAAGGAGAATGAGACAGTGAGTATTTTTGAAAGAGTAAAAACTATTCCACATCCAGAACTTACAAAAGAAAACTGGGGGGAATTGCAACCACTAAAAAAAGTAAAACTTGGTTCGTTAGAATTTTACATTAGTCAGCCAACTTCTTCGTTTTTGGTATATTTATTAGGAGTTTTAGTTACAGCAGCGGGTATCAGATTCTATATGATAAGAGGAGAAGAAGTATCTAGATTGTGGTGGGCAATCTCGCTTATATTGTGGGGTGTAGGAGCTATTATTGCTGGTACGAGCTATCAGGCTTTTGGATATGAGGCGAAAGCTGCAAGACGTAAAGTTTGTTCGTGGACAACATGGTGGGAAATTGTTTATTTGATCTTGCAACAGTTAAGTATGGATGCAATGACAGTTGCTATCGCTTATTCATGCACAACAGGTTTGCTTAGAAAAATTATGATTGTATATGCGATTATTATTGCTGTTGTATATGTGATTCTTACATTATTTGGAGCATTTGCGCCATACAAGCCACTTATCACATTTGAGTGGATGGTAGAAATTTCTATACCATGTTATTTAACTTTCTTTGTACTGAATATAGTACGTTACGTTGTTTATGGTCATACAATGGATTTAGTATTAATTGGTTCTTGGATTTTAATTTACTTATCTTGGTGGGGATATATTAAATATTGGAAATCTGGACTAACACAAACATTATGGAAAAAGAAAATTTGGTTTTCAGAAAATGATGTGTTGCATGTTATACTTATCATTTGGGCAATTTATGTATTAGTATTGATGCCTGAGCTTGTTAAAGATTTTCATAACTTTATGTAAAAGAAATACATAGATATAATATATCAGAATTTGTGTAATCTGCATAAAAGACATTTACCTTCGAGTATTTGTCTTTTATGTGGAATAAGATATACAATATAAATCTATAAAGATGTAAATTTGTCTACTATTAATGAACTAATGCAAAAGCGAAGGGATGAGTATATGAGAAACAAATCTAAAATTAGACATATAGCTTTTTGGCCGGCATTTATTTTACTGTTGGGTGCATTAATATATAGTATCGTAGATAGAGAAGGCTTTTATGCAATGGCGAGTGTTGCAAATAGTTGGGTACTTGAAAATTTAGGATGGACATACAGCCTTACAAGTTTTTTATGTCTGGCAACGATTGTGGTTGTATATATTTCACCCTTAGGAGATGTAGTCCTTGGTGGAAAAAATGCAAAACCTATTTTATCAAAAGTAAATTGGGCAACGATTACCTTATGTACAGCTATGGCTGCGGGAGCGCTGTTTTGGGGAATTACGGAACCAATTTATCATATGGCGGCTCCTCCGGTTGGTATAGAACCAAATAGCTGGGAGTCAGCTAAATTTGCGATGGAAACAATGGTACTTCATTGGTCCATTCACCCATATGCGATCTATACGCTCCCTGTAATAGCATTTGCATTCGCATTTTTTAATATGAGAAAACCGTTTTCGGTTACATCGCAGTTAAGTGTAATTGCAGATAAGTTCCATATTAAAATAGGTGATAAGAATGTGTTACCGCAGATATTGGATGCGGTACTTTTGTTTGCGATGGGCTTGGGTATTATGGGAACGCTGTGTACCGGCACATTAAATATGGGGGGAGCATTAAAGGAAATAACAGGACTGCAGAGCAAATCGGCGGCATGGCTGATTATTCTGGTAGGAGTTACAATTTGTTTTGTTTTGTCTTCGATTTCTGGTATTCAGAAAGGAATTAAATTACTATCCAATGTAAATGTGGCAGTTTATTTGATTCTTTTGGCTATTATGTTTTTATTAGGACCAACGGCGTTTCAAATAGATGGAACAATCGAGGCCATCGGTGGCACCTTATCAAGGTTACCTGAGAAACTTCTGACCACAGGGGCATATGCATCAGACCCATGGGCAAAAAGCTGGACTGTATTCTATGCAGGAAGCTGGGCAAGTTGGGCACCCATATCAGCTTGCTTTCTTGCAAGATTGGGCGTGGGATATAAAGTGAAAGACTTAATCAAAATTAACTTTGGTATTCCTATTCTTTTCAATATTGTATGGTGTGGAATTTTTTCTAATACAGCAATTAATTATCAGCTAACCGGAAAATTAGATTTGATTCACATTTTAAATACTGAGGGACCTGAGGCAACAATATATGCGATTTTCCGAGAAATGCCAGGAGCCAAGCTTATTATAATCCTGTTCTTTATCGCATTGTTGATTTCTATGATTACGGCTATGGATTCTACAACCAATTCTATTGCTGCTATATCTACAACAGGAATATCGCCTGAGGAACAAGAATCATCGGTATTTTTAAAGATCATATGGGGAATAATGTTTTCCGCATCATCTTATATTATGTTGACAATTGCAGGAATAGATGGAATCAAGTTACTTTCAAACCTTGGTGGTTTGCCTAATATTTTTATTATATTTGGAGGAATAGTCTGTGTATGGATTATTGCTGGTAATGTAAAGAAATATAATATTGTTGATAAAAATTTGGAAGAGGCAGATTCAGAAAAAAACTCTGAGTAAATAGTGTGGTATGTAGTTTAATTACTAGAAATTTCTCGCCATCAGATTTGTGTCTGATGGCGGTTTTTATTCGTACATTATCAATAGATGGAATAGTGGACATTGGCTTCACCTTATTATTGGAGGAGAGAAAAAGATGGATATGACAAGAATAAGTCACGATGTAGCGGTTTATGGAGGTTATATTGATGATGATAATGAGTTGATGCAAAGCGCATCAGGTGGAATTGCCACAGCATTAGCAGAACAAATGATCGATGCGGGTGGCTATGTTGCAGGTGTTGCTTATAGCGAGGATTTTTATAAAGCAGAATACATCATAATTAATGATAAAAATGATCTAGAAAAACTAAAAGGTTCAAAGTATGTCGAGACTGAAAAAAAAGACATTTACAAGAAAGTTCAGTCTTTGTTGATGCAAGGCGAGAAGGTGCTTTTCATAGGTTTACCTTGTACGGTGGCGGCTATGTACAAATTTTGGGGAGAGCGAGTAGAGAATCTATTGACTTGCGAATTGATATGCCATGGACCAACACTTGCGAAAGTGCACGAAGAATATATTTCGTATTTGGAACAAGTATATAACAGTAAAATTATTGAATTTTCTGTTCGTCATAAAAAGAAAGAATGGCTTCCGTTATATCTATATGCAAAATTTGCAAACGGACAAGAATTTGAAAAACCATTCAACTCAACAGAATATGGTTTCGCTTTTTTTGTTTTAGGAAAGGAATCTTGTTACAACTGCCGGTTTAAGGGAGATAAACGTTGTGCGGATATTATGATTGGAGATTTTTGGGGAGTGACTGAGGAAGATGAGTTTTGGAATAAAAAAGGCGTTTCAGCGATTTTCGCGGAAACAGACAAAGGTAATGAAGTATTAAACGTACTTCAAGGAGTTAAGTTGTTCCCGACTAGTTTTGAAAAGGCAGTTACAAATAATCCAATGGTACTTAAATCTAAAGTTAGAAATCTACAAAGAGAGAAATTTAAAAAATTATTTGAAGAAAAAGGTTTAATGTATGCTGTAAAGGATTATACATATCCAGAATAAGTGAAAAGACAATCCCTACAGCAGATAATGTTGTGGGGATTTTGGAACTACTTGACACATGAGGAAATTGTAAATGGCAATGATCTGTTCCTTTATGGGGAGAAGGTGGAAGCGTATCTAAGACACAGGGCGCGGCATCTGCTGGGATATTCTAGATGGGGAAATTTTGAGCTGGTCATAAAGAAAGCAATAGTGTCTTGTGAAAATGCAGAGCGATATGCTATTACAGAATGTCCATTTTATGGAACGAATGGATCTATGTCAAATCATTCCGACTCGCGGAATTGTTTGTTTTAGGAAGTAGTATTACAGCATTTGGGTTAACATTATGGTTATATGAAAAGACAGGTTCGTCACTAAGTACAGCAGCACTTACAGATCCTTTTGACAAAAAGAAGACGATGCTTGTATGTGATACACTGGTTGCAATGTGCACATTATTTGTGTTTGTATTATACAAGACAAACAGTGTTGTGGTGCATAGGACAAATCATAGGATGCATTTCGGTTCCAATTATGAGTGTAAATATGGATGTTATTTTAAGAAAGACTATACCAGTGAAACTGCAGGGAAGGGTCTCAGCGTGTCAACTCGGTGAAGTCCTGATTTACGCATAATAATCAGTCAAGAAAATATCTTGTTAGCAATCAGATTAAAATTGTCTGGAAACATAAAATTTCGTTAAAGTGAGAACGAAAGAGTTTTAGGTTGTATTTATAACGTCCACACATTATAATGATTTCAACAGTATTGGATTCATTATATGATGTAATCATCCGATACCGTAAGGAGGGCTTCCATGCTGATAGAAGTTACAGAAGAAAAGAAAAAAACGATGACATCCACGGAGCGCAGTGTGATTAACTGGTTAAATGAGCATGAAGAAGAAATTCCGGACCGTTCAATCAATGAAATTGCAGATGCAAGTTTTACTTCACCGGCGACTGTCTCAAGAGCAATTCGAAAGTGCGGATTTTCAGGAATTTCGGAAATGAAATATAAAGTTTCGAGTAAACTAAATTACATTGTAGAAGGCCAGATTGTAAATGAAATATTTAAGCGTTCCATTACGGAGTGCCAGAAAACAATTGAAGCATTAAATGTGGATACAATTCTGCGCGTAATTCGTTATATCAGGTTTTCAGAAAAAATCTATATACTTGCAAGAGGAACGACGGCCCTGATTGCCCGCGATTTTGAGTTTCAGTTGCAATTATTGGGCTATAATGCATTTGTATTATCTGATTCACAGATTATGAGAAACTCAAAAAAACTATTTAAAAAGGATGATGTCGTCATTATTTTTACTGTAAAGAACAGTACGCTGGAGTTGGAGATGGCCGCCAAATTTGCAAAAGAAAAAGAGGCAATCGTGATTACCTGCTGTTGTATTCCCGGAACATCTCTAGAGGAGTATTCGGATTTATCGGTATTGGGAGGCAATAAGAATAACAGCATGATTGAAGAATACGATGTAATGTCAAGACTTCCTCTTCATATTATTTCAAGGACACTTATCGATTATCTAATGTTATAGAATATAACATTAAAAAGGACTTTCATTTCAGTATTAGGAGAATGAAAGTTCTTTTTTGTTGCCATATGTGTAGGAAAAACTGCCATTGATAGGATTTATCGTATACTTTGAAAATGAAAAAAAGCAATTTTCAGGAAATCAAAAGTGCGTGAAGCCCTTATTCCACAAGGAAAAGAGTAGCAGAGATGAAAAATAACGAAAACCAAGGTGAAAACATTTTCAAAAACATTCTGTTAAGATGAATTTAGAAAACAACAGAGAACAAAAGAAGTATGAAGGAGAGAAAAAGCTATGATTGGTATTTTGGTAGTAACACATGGAGGATTTTCGGAGGGCTTGCTGAACGCAGTTGAACTGATTGCTGGAAAGCAGGAAAAAGTAAAAACGATTGGGCTTTACCATGGAGATGGAATTGATGAATTTGCTGATAAGGTCCAGGACGCGTATGAGGTGTTAAACGAAGGGGAGGGCGTTATGGTATTTGTTGACATCTTCGGAGGAAGTCCTTCCAATGCAGTAATGAAACTGATAGCAAAAGAAACGGATGTAAGAGCAATCGCTGGAGTGAATATGCCGATGCTTGTAGAGGCATTTATGTCAAGAGAAAGCTGTTCACTGGATGAACTGTGCGAAGTCTGTAGGCAGGCTGGGATTGAAAACGAAGTCCTTTTGTATGAAAAGTACAAAGAAATGATGACGAAACCGGATACAGAGGAAGAGGATTTTTAAGAGGAAACTTAAAAATAAATGAAAAAACAGGAGGAAATAAGATGAGTAGTATCGCATTAACAAGAATTGATGATCGATTGATTCACGGACAGGTTATGACGTCCTGGCTAAATTATACCAGTGCAACCAAGATTATGGTGGTGGACGACAAGGCAGCTGAAGATGTATTTTTAAAATCAGTTTTAAAAAATGCAGTACCCAAAAATGTCGGATTGGGTGTGTTTACAGCAGAGAAGGCAGCGGCAAGATTGGTGAAAGGGTTTCCAGAGACGGATAAAGTTATTGTGCTAGTGAAATATCCGGCTACGATTTGTAAGATGATGGAATATGGAGCGACTTTTGAAAAGGTTAATATTGGTGGAATGGGGGCGGCAAAAAACCGCGAAAAATTCTATAAAAATATATCCGCATCAGAGGAAGAAAAAGAAATGCTTAAGAAAATGATCGATGCAGGATGTAAAGTGACGATCCAGATTATTGCTGAGGATTCTGCGGTAGATGTTGCAAAATTACTGTAAATTTAAAAGTCCCTATCAATAGGGAAGAAAGGAAAAAGAATGAGTATTTCAATTATACAGGCAATACTAATTGGTCTGGTGTACTATCTTGGAATTAATGGAACTCCATGGACCACACTTTTAGGTAGCACCATTCTTCAAAAACCATTGGTTGCAGGAGTAATCGTAGGATTTATATTAGGAGATCCGGTGCAGGGAGCCATCATAGGTGCAGCAATTCAACTTCCGTTTATTGCATACATTTCAGCAGGAGGAGCACCACCGACAGATCCCGGTCTGGCAGGTACACTTGGCACAGCACTTGCAATGGCAGCGGGGGTAAAACCGGAGGCGGCCATTGCCATGGCAGTCCCAATCGGTCTTCTAGGAACAATTATCTGGGTACTTCATATGACGATCGACGTGTTTTTCGTACATGCGATTGATCGTGCAGCAGATGAAGGTAATATGAAAAAAGCAGTGTTTTATCATGTCGCAATGCCACAACTTGTTACGCTTTTGCTCGGTGCAATTCCAGTCGCTCTTGGCTGCTATTTTGGTTCCGGTGTAGTAACCGATATTATTGGATTGCTGCAGGGAAGACCTTTACAGACACTAGAGGTTATCGGAGGACTGCTTCCGGCTATTGGTATCGCTATGAATCTTAGAGCAATTAGCAAACCGGGGATTCTTATGTGGTATGTATTAGGATTTATTCTTGCTGTATATCTTGGTCTGCAGACAATGCCAATCGCGATTATTGCCGGAATTGTAGCATACCTTTACACCGATTTGATAGCAAAAACAGAAGAAAAAACAGTGGCCTTGGAATCATCCGAGGACCTAGATGAAGATTTCATATAAAGGAGTAGGATATGGAAGAACAGAGAGTGAAATTAAGTAAAAGAGATGTACTTAAAGCATTTTGGAAGTGGACCTTCTTTTCCCATTCCAATTATAATTATGAGCGACTGCAGGCGAGTGGTGTTCTTCAGTCCATGTCTCATATACCGGAAAAATTATATCCGGGAGATAAAGAAGAACAAAAGAAATTCATGCAAAGGCATATGTCTTTCTATAATACAGAACCCCATTTTGGAGGAATCATTAATGGTATGGTGCTTGCGATGGAGGAAGAACGAGCAAATGGGGCATCTATCGATGATGATGCAATCAACAGTATTAAGACAGGTCTTATGGGACCAATCGCCGGAATCGGAGATACCTTATGGCAGGGGACTTTACAGCCAATTGCGCTCGCTGTCGGCATTAGTATTGCTGCGGGAGGAAATGTAATCGGTGCTCTGGTATTTGCCTTGATTATGATTGGTGTGATGCTTCCAATCGGATACTTTATGTATATGAAAGGATACACAACCGGAAAAACAGGAGTAGAGGCAATCTTGAGTGGTGGAAAAATGAAGCAGATCATTCAGGCGGCTTCTATCATGGGAGCAACCGTGCTTGGATCACTGACCGCTAATTATGTTACAGCGAAGTCAACCATGAATATATCGGTTGGTTCTTCTACACTGGCGTTACAGACAGATATATTAGACAAGCTTCTACTCGGAGGTGTTCCACTAGGCATTACATTACTGACGTTGTATCTATTGAAGAATAAGAAGATGAAATCAACAACAGTTATGTTGATTCTGGTAATAATCGGATTGATTTGTGGT
Organism: Hespellia sp.; assembly: GCA_028693555.1. Lineage (GTDB taxonomy): Bacteria > Bacillota > Clostridia > Lachnospirales > Lachnospiraceae > Hespellia. Next base: position 13,206 of record JAQUVD010000049.1, on the reverse strand, counting down.
GCTACTGGAATCTTAGGATAGAGAAAAAGGATAAGAAAAGAAAAGGAGAATAAAAAATGAGTGAAACAATGAAAACAGCGGTTTTTACAGATATAAAGGAAATTGAATTACAGGAGTGCGAAAGACCCGTTCCGACAGGGAATAAGGTATTGGTGAAAATTGATGCAACAGCTATCTGTACATGGGAGCAGAGAGTATACACTGGTGTGAATAAAGTGGAATTCCCATTTATTGGCGGACATGAGATTGCTGCGCATATTGTGGAGATGGGAGCTGAAGTAAATAAAGCAGAGTGGAATGTCGGAGACAAGGTTGTTGTCGGCGCAACGCTGCAGTGCAGGAATTGTTTCTATTGTAAAACTGGAAATTCACAGAGCTGTAATCACTTCAATCATAGCGCACAGTTGGAAGGACTGCCTCATAAGGGAATGGGCGGACTCAGCGAGTATATGCTAGTCTTACCTGATTGTATGTTCAAATATGATAATGTTGCACCGGAAGAAGCAGCGATTATTGAACCAGTATCTTGTGTGATCCATAGTGTTGAGACTGCAAATATCCAGATGGGTGATACAGTACTTGTGATTGGATGTGGTATCATGGGACTTTTACATACAGCAATCGCAACGAAACAGGGAGCATCTGTAATTGTATCGGATGTAAATGAGGAGCGTATGGAAATCGCAAAGAAAATGGGCGCAAAATACACAATCAATCCAGCGAAAGAAGACTTGGCAGAACAGGTTGCGAAAATTACAAATGGATTAAAAGCACAGGTGATCTTTGATACAACACCGTTGCCGTCAGTTGTGGCAGATACATTCAAATGTGTATGTAATGCGGGAAAAATTGTTTTATATAGTTCAATTCATCCGGCAGAACCGGTTCCGTTTGACCCGAACTGGGTACATGGAAAATCAATTCAGATTTTAGGAACAGCAAATTCCAACGACAGAGATTTTGTGAGAGCCTCACGCATGGTGTCAGAAGGTGTTATTGATTTAAAACCATTCGTAAGTGCAGTGTATAAAAAGGAACAGATCAAAGATGCATTTGAATCTGCAATTTTAGGAGACAAATTCCGCGTGGTTGTACAGTTTTAAAGCAGGGAGGTAGTTCATGATTTACACATTGACGACGAATCCGGCCATTGATATGAATATATGCACCAATGGTCTGGAGGCAAAAAAAGTAAACAGAACATTTGGAGCAGTTTATACGCCAAATGGAAAAGGACTGAATGTGAGTTTTGTACTGGGACATTTTGGTGTACCATCTACAATTATGGGATTTTTTGGCGGCTTTTCAGGAAAATATATTGTGGATGAATCCACAGATAGAGGATTTAGAGTAAAACCAGTTTGGGTGGATGATACAACAAGAGTTAATATTTTTCTAAATGATGGAAAAACGGAATATAAGCTTGTAAATGAAGGGGCTTTCGTGACGGAGGAAAATCAAAGAGCGTTATTAACTGCGATTGAAGAGAATGAGGATATGGATCAGTTGTCCATCAGTGGAAGCCTTCCCAAAGGTGTAGAACCGGAGTTTTATGATAAAGTATTAACCATTTGTCAAAAGAAAGCAGTGGATGTGATTTTGGATATCAGTTCCCAAAAGCTGGCGGATTTATTAAAGTATAACCCGCTGCTAATAAAACCAAATGATGAGGAATTGCAAAGCATTTTCGGGATAAAAATTGATTCAGAGGATGATATTGTCAAAGCATTGGAGATGCTTTATGCAAAAGGAGCACAGAATATCTTACTTACACTAGGTGAGAAGGGCTCTTATTTCTACAACGGAAAAATTATTTATTTCGCAAGTGCCCAGCCAATTAAGCTATTGAGTTCGGCATGTGCCGGAGATTCCGCATTGGCGGCATTTCTGAGTGTGTGGCTGGAGAAACCATTGGAAATCGAAGAGGCGTTGAAAAATTCTGCGGCAACCGGAGCGAATGTGGCAGAAAGTAATGCAATCGGTACCTTAGAGAAGGTAGAAGAGTATAAGAAAAATATTCAGATTAGGAAGGTGAAATAAATGCCATTAGTTACAACAAAACAATTATTGCTGGATGCACAGGCAGGTCAATATGCTGTTGGAGCATTCAATGTAGAGAATATGGAAATGATTCAGGCTGTTGTTGCAGCAGCAGAGGAACTTCGTTCACCAGTCATTATGCAGACAACACCATCAACAGTTCAATATGCAGATTTAGCTTATTTCTATGCAAACGCAAAGGTTGCGGCAGAGCGTGCAACAGTTCCGGTGGTCATGCATCTTGACCATGGCAGTAGCTTTGAGCTGGCAATGAAAGCACTTAGAACTGGCTATACTTCGATTATGATTGACGGATCTCATGACAGTTTCGAAGAAAATATTGCAGTGACAAAAGCAGTCGTAGAGGCCTGCCATCCATCCGATGTGCCGGTAGAAGCAGAACTTGGAAAAGTCGGCGGAAAGGAAGATGATTTGGATGGTGGTGAAGGTGGCGGATATACCGTTCCTTCCGAAGCAGTTGAATTTGTTCACAGGACAGGCATTGATTCTCTCGCAGTTGCAATTGGAACGGCCCACGGTGTGTACAAAGGCATACCAAAGCTGGATGTTGAGAGATTGAGCGAGATTCGTGAAGTAGTTTCCATCCCACTGGTTCTTCATGGGACATCCGGGGTACCGGACGAAGCAGTAAAAGAGTGTGTAAAACGCGGAATCTGCAAAGTGAATTATGCAACAGATCTCCGTATTGCATTTTCAAAGGGAGTCAATGAAGTCTTAGCTAAAAATCCGGATACAATTGATCCAAAAAAATATAATGCATGTGGAAGAGAACGTGTAAAAGAATATGTGATGAGTAAAATGCAGGTTGTAGGAAGTGTAGGAAAAGCGTAAATCACAAGGATAATGAAGAGTTATCAGTTCCCCATGCTGTACCATTAAAAATAATAAATCTTTATAGGTTCTTTATATCAAATAAAGCCTCCTTAACACCAATTTAAAATGTGAAGTGATATTGTTATTTTGTTATCAGTTAGACACATTTTGGAGAGGGTGTTAAGGAGGCTGTTTTTATGGAAGAATATAATCTACTGATCAATGAGGTGAAAAATGATATCAGCAGGGCTCGCTACGATGAAGGCGAAAATAAGGTTGCACTGGCTATGCAGACAAATCCGCATTCGGCAATCCCACATAATCTAATGGGGATTTTGCTTGAAAAGGAACATGATCACACACAGGCAATGAAACACTTTCGCGCAGCGTATGCCCTCGATCCGGCTTATGTTCCGGCAAGAAGCAATCTGGAACAATGTGGACGTTTCTACGCTACAGGGACGTGTTGTTATGGAAACGAAGATTATTTATAGTTAGAAGAAGGAGATGAAAAGTAATGAGCCTTATTGTGCAATATGCGTTATACCTGGTGTTATTAGTAATTTTGGCAATACCCTTGGGAAAATATATCAGCAAGGTAATGAATGGAGAAAAAGTATGGTTGTCTAAAGTGATTCGACCATGTGAAAAAGGAATCTATAAAATCCTCCGGGTAAAAGAAGACGAGGATATGAATTGGAAACGGTATTTGGGAAGTGTTTTACTATTCAGTGTGTTTGGTCTGCTGGTACTATTCCTACTGCAGATGCTGCAGGGCCATTTGTTTGGAAATCCACAGCATGTGGATGGGATGAGTTGGGATTTATCTCTGAATACGGCCATTAGTTTTGTTACCAATACCAATTGGCAGGCTTACAGTGGAGAGTCTCAATTGAGCTATCTTTCTCAGGCATTGGGTCTGACAGTTCAAAACTTTGTCTCAGCAGGAACAGGAATTGCGGTCTTATTTGCTTTGATCAGAGGATTCATAAGAGTGAAAGAGAAAGGCATTGGAAGTTTCTGGACGGATCTAACCAGAGCGGTACTCTACATATTAATTCCACTGGCTATCATAGAGTCTGTATTTTTAGTGTCTCAGGGAGTTACACAAAGTCCAAATGCAGCAGAGACGGTTCAACTGATAGAACCAATTGCAGTAGATCAGGACGGCAACATCATAAAAGATGCGGTCATTAAAGGCAATCAAGTAAGTGTAAATGGGGTACTGCGTGAAGATGCACAGGTGGTTACTGAGGAGGTTGTACCACTTGGTCTTGCAGCAAGTCAGGTGGCAATCAAGCAGCTGGGAACGAATGGAGGCGGATATTATGGCGTCAATTCGGCTCACCCGTTGGAGAATCCAACATGGTGGAGTAATCTGATTGAAATGTTATCACTTTTATTGATACCGGCATCGCTCTGTTTCGCATTTGGGAGAAGCATAAAGGACAAGAAACAGGGAAGAGCAGTGTTCTTAGCTATGTTTATTGTTTTAGTGGTGGCACTTGGCTCGGTAGCAGTATCAGAGCAGTTTGCACCTACCGTATTGACGGAAAATGAAATGTTAGATACCGGAACAAACAATCAGGCCGGCGGCAATATGGAAGGTAAGGAATCGCGGTTTGGTATTGCAGCATCCTCTACCTGGGGCGTATTTACCACAGCGGCATCCAATGGATCTGTAAATTCGATGCATGACAGTTTTACCCCGCTTGGTGGTATGGTCGTGATGTTATTAATGCAGCTTGGCGAAGTGATCTTTGGCGGAGTTGGCTGTGGATTATATGGAATGCTTGCATTTGCAATACTGACAGTATTTATTGCAGGATTAATGGTAGGCCGTACACCCGAATATCTGGGGAAAAAGATAGAACCTTACGAAATGAAATGGGCGGTGCTCGTCTGCCTGGCTACACCAATTGCAATATTAATTGGCAGTGGAATTGCAGCGGCATTACCTGAAATCACAGATAGCCTGAATAATACGGGAGCGCATGGATTTTCGGAAATGCTCTATGCATTCTCCTCTGCATCTGGGAACAATGGTTCCGCATTTGCCGGATTTGGGGCAGATACTGTATTTCTGAATTTAAGTCTGGGGGCATGTATGTTATTTGCCAGATTTATTCCAATTGTAGGAATTCTTGCGATAGCAGGCAATATGGTGCAAAAGAAAAAGATAGCCCAAACAGCAGGCACACTGTCAACAAGCAATGGAATGTTTGTATTTTTACTCATCTTCGTTGTCTTACTGATTGGCGCACTCAGCTTTTTCCCAGCACTGGCACTTGGACCATTAGCAGAATTTTTTAGTTAGCATCCGGAGGTGAATTGAGATGTCAGATAAGAACATGTTAAATAGAGCAATAAAAGATTCATTTATTAAATTAAATCCAAAAACACAGGCGGGTAATCCGGTCATGCTTTTGGTGTATATATCAGCAATTTTAACTAGTATATTGTGGGTAATATCTCTCTTTGGGATAGGAGATGCATCCAGTGGTTATACCTTGGCGATTGCACTTATATTATGGCTTACCGTATTATTTGCAAACTTTGCAGAAGCCATTGCCGAGGGCAGGGGAACGGCGCAGGCAGATTCGCTTCGGGCAGCCAAAAAAGAGGTGGATGCACATAAGATTCCATCCGTAACAGAAAAAGAAAAGATCCAGATCGTACCTTCTATCTCATTAAAAAAAGGGGAGCTGGTCATTGTAAAAGCAGGGGAACAGATCCCTGCAGATGGAGAAGTAGTAGATGGTGCGGCTTCTGTAGATGAAAGTGCAATTACCGGAGAGTCCGCACCGGTCATCCGTGAGAGCGGAGGAGATCGAAGTGCGGTAACCGGTGGAACAACCGTATTGTCTGACTGGATTGTGGTTGAAGTGACCAGTGAAGCAGGAAAAAGTTTCTTAGATCAGATGATCGCAATGGTAGAAGGTGCATCGAGAAAAAAGACGCCGAATGAAATAGCATTACAGATTTTCCTGGTGGCACTTTCTATTATATTTATTCTCGTTACGATGTCGCTGTATACGTATTCTCTTTTTTCCGCAAATCAGGCGGGAATAGACAATCCGACATCGATTACAACGCTAGTGGCATTACTTGTTTGTCTGGCTCCAACCACGATAGGTGCGCTGCTGTCCGCAATCGGAATTGCCGGCATGAGCCGGTTGAATCAGGCAAATGTGCTCGCAATGAGTGGAAGAGCTATCGAAGCAGCAGGGGATGTAGATATTCTCATGCTGGATAAAACAGGTACCATTACACTTGGTAACCGTCAGGCGGATGCATTCTTTCCAGTAGATGGAATCAGCGAAAAAGAACTGGCAGATGCAGCTCAGTTATCATCCTTAGCAGATGAGACACCGGAAGGCAGAAGCGTGGTGATACTCGCAAAAGAAAAATTCGGAATCAGAGAAAGACAACTGGGTGATAAAAATATGGTCTTCATCCCATTTACAGCAGCAACGAGAATGAGCGGTGTGGATTTTGACGGAAATGAAATTCGAAAAGGTGCAGCAGAATCTATGCAGCAGTATGTAGAGAGTGCAGGCCAGGTTTATAGTAAAAAATGCGATGAAATTGTAAAGCAGATCGCATCCAAAGGAGGTACACCTCTGGTAGTTACTAAGAATCACAAAGTAATGGGTGTGATTTATCTGAAAGATATTATCAAGGATGGTGTGCAGGAGAAATTTGCAGACTTAAGAAGGATGGGAATTAAGACCATCATGATTACAGGAGATAATCCGTTGACGGCAGCAGCTATTGCAGCGGAGGCGGGAGTAGATGATTTCCTTGCAGAGGCAACACCGGAAGGAAAGCTGGAGATGATTCGTGATTTTCAGACGAAGGGTCATCTGGTTGCAATGACCGGTGATGGAACGAATGATGCGCCGGCACTGGCACAGGCAGATGTAGCAGTTGCTATGAACAGTGGTACACAGGCAGCCAAAGAAGCGGGAAATATGGTGGATCTAGATTCTTCACCGACAAAGCTTATTGATATTGTAAGAATAGGAAAACAATTGTTAATGACCAGAGGCAGCCTGACTACCTTTAGTATTGCAAACGATCTGGCAAAATATTTTGCAATCATTCCGGCGCTGTTTATCGGATTATATCCGGGTCTTGCCGCCCTAAATATTATGGGACTTAGAAGTCCTCAAAGTGCAGTGCTCTCGGCCATTATCTATAATGCACTTGTCATAATAGCTTTGGTTCCACTGGCATTAAAAGGAGTAAAATACAGAGAAGTGTCCGCAGGAAAGCTGTTATCTGGAAACTTACTGGTATATGGACTGGGCGGTATTATCACTCCATTTATATTCATTAAAATTATAGATGTGCTCCTTGGAGTAATCGGCATTGCATAGATTCATCAGAAAGGGTGAGAAGAATATGAAACTATTTAAGAATACGGTAAGAACAGCGATCGGTTTTGTGCTGGTAATGACGGTGTTGTGTGGAATTATTTACACAGCGGTGATCACGGGAGTTGGAAATATTTTGTTCCCAAATCAGGCAAAAGGAAGTATCATAGAAGTGGATGGAGTAAAATACGGGTCTGAGTTACTGGCTCAGGAGTTTTCTGATGAAAACCATATGTGGGGCAGAGTCATGAATGTGTCGACGACAACATTTCAAGATGAGGATGGAAATTACCAGATGTATAGCGGCCCATCCAATTTAAGTCCCGAAAGCAAAGCTTTTCAGGATATCGTAGATGCAAGAGTAGATATGATATTGTCGGCAAATCCAGAGAGTACTCCATCAAAAATCCCGGTGGATCTGGTCACCTGTTCCGGAAGTGGATTGGATCCGGATATCTCGGTGGCTGCGGCCAGATATCAAGTTCCCCGCATTGCAAAGAATAACCATTTGACGGAGGATGAAGTAAATCAGATGATTGATACATGTACTACCAAAAAGGTATTTGGTATCTTTGGTGAAAGCACCGTCAATGTGTTAAAAGTTAACTTAATGCTGGAAGGCATTTTGAAATAGGTAAAAGGCTCAGATACAGATGATAGGTATCTGAGCCTAAACGTGTTAATTGAGAGGATGTGAAAGCTGTGGAGATACAAAGACCGAAGCCCGAGGAAATATTAGAATACATTCAAAGTGAGCAGGATAAGACAACTCAGGGGAAATTAAAGATATTTTTTGGCTATGCGGCGGGAGTAGGTAAAACCTACGCTATGCTAAAAGAAGCGAGTGACAAAAAAGCAGAAGGAATAGATATTGTATGTGGATACATAGAGCCTCATATGCGCCCGGATACAATGCGGCTGATCGAGGGACTGGAAGTCCTTCCCGTCAAACAGGTCGAGCACCAGAAAATGCTGCTTCGTGAAATGGATCTGGACGGAATCTTACAGAGAAAACCACAGATTGTGCTGGTAGATGAATTTGCACATACCAATGCAGCCGGCAGCCGGCACGAAAAGAGATATCAGGATGTGGAAGAACTCCTTCACGCCGGGATTGATGTATATACAACTGTGAATGTGCAGCATATTGAAAGCCTCTGTGACATTGTGGCATCGATTACAGAGATTCGAGTAAAAGAAAGAATTCCGGATCGGGTATTTGATCTGGCGGAAGAAGTACAGCTGGTGGATGTAGAGCCAGCAGAATTAATTCATCGGCTGAAGGAAGGAAAGATATATAAGGCATCACAGGCAAAAAAGGCTCTCCAGCATTTTTTTACAGAGGAGAAGCTGACGGCGCTGCGGGAACTGGCCCTTCGAAGAACAGCAGTCCGCATCAATTCCCAGGCAGAAACAGCAAAAAAAAGAAGTGGACATGAATACTTTACCGAAGAAAAAATTATGGTTGGAATCTCAGCATCTCCGTCCAATGAGAAAAGTATACGTACCGCAGCCAGACTGGCGCAGGCTTTTGGCGGTGTCTTTATAGGACTGTATGTAGAATCTCCGGATTTTGAAAATTCAGGGGAAGGCGACCAAAAACGTCTCAAGAGCAATATTCATCTGGCACAGCAGCTTGGAGCGAAAATTGAAACGATATGCGGAGAAGACATTCCGTTTATTATGGCAGAATATGCAAGGACCTCAGGGGTTTCTAAGTTGGTAATTGGAAGAAGTAATGTAAAGAGAAGATTTTTTCCACGGACAACTTTTGTGGAAAGACTTACCATGTTAGCCCCCAATCTGGATATTTATGTCATACCGGATGCTCCTGTCAGTTATCGACATAAAATTGCCCGGAAAGAAACAATGGGGAAAATATCCTGGAAGGATATTGCAAAATCCATAGGAATACTTGCAATTGCAACGCTGATCGGTCTTTGCTTTTATCACATGGGATTTACAGAGGCAAATATTATTATTGTTTACATATTAGGAGTTATGATTTCCGGAATTACAATTTCCAATCGAATGCTTACCTTTTGTCTGTCTTTTTTCAGTGTGGTGATTTTTAATTTCTTATTTACGGAACCGAGATTTTCGCTGCAGGCATACGACTCGAGCTATCCCATTACTTTTTTCATTACGTTTCTGGCAGCGCTCATATCCAGTAATCTTGCACTGAAGATGAAGCTCCAGGCAAAAGAACTGGCAAAGGTAGCTTATCGGACCCAGGTAATATTAGATACCAATCAATTATTACAGGATGAAAAAGATGTGGACGGCATTGGAAAAATCATTTCCGACCAATTGGCAAAATTGTTAGATCGTGATATTGTATTTTATAAAGCAGAAAATAATGTGCTCTTGGAGCCAAGGCTGACTCTGACACAGGAAACTTCAAATGGAGATGCATATATAACAAATAGTGAGCAGGCAGTTGCAGCCTGGGTCTATAAAAACCGAAAAAGGGCAGGTGCATCAACAGGAACACTTGGAGATGCGAAGTGCTATTATCTGGCAATCCGAAATGAAAAGGAAGTATATGGCGTGATTGCAATCGCCATGAAACTCAATGATAATCTGGCAGCATTTGAAAGCAATCTGTTGTTTGCAGTCTTGTCAGAAGCGGCGGCAGCAATGGAGAGAGAGACGCTGAGATACAGTAAAGAAAAAGCGACAGAACAGGCCAATAGCGAGAAGCTTCGAGCGAATCTGCTGCGTGCAATTTCTCATGACCTGAGAACACCACTGACAAGCATCTCCGGGAACGCAGGTATGTTGCTTGAAAATGATTTCAACGAGGAAAACAGACGGAAAATGTGTACAGACATCTACGATGATTCCATGTGGCTGATTAACCTCGTAGAGAATTTATTATCGGTTACCCGGATTGAAGATGGCACCATGGCAATTAAAATGCATGCAGAAATGCTGGAAGATATCATAGAAGAGGCCTTCCGGCATATCAATAGAAAATCCGTAGAATATCATATCGAATTAAAGATGGAAGATGAGATGCAGTTGGTAAAAGCGGATTCCAGACTGATTGTGCAGGTTATCATTAATCTGGTAGATAATGCGATTAAATACACGCCTTCCGGAAGCAGCATTTTCATTCGAACGAGAAAAATAGGAGAAATGGTTCGCATAGAAGTGTCAGATAATGGTCCGGGAATCAGTACAGAAGATAAAGAACAGATATTTGATATGTTTTATACTGCAAATACAGGAATTGCAGATTCCAATCGGAGTCTTGGTCTGGGACTTGCTTTATGCAAATCAATTGTCAATGCACATGGGGGAAGTATCGATGTAATTGATAATACGCCAAGAGGAGCAATTTTTCGATTTACATTAAAAGCAGAGGAGGTAGCAATTCATGAATAATAGTATGATCTTAATTGTAGAAGATGATGCAGCAATTCGGAATTTGATAGGGACAGCACTGGAGATAGAGAGTTATAAATATCATGTGGCAGTGAATGGGACGCAGGCGATTATTGAGGCATCGACCAGACAGCCGGATATTATATTACTGGATTTGGGTCTGCCGGATATGGATGGGGTAGAGGTGATCCAAAAGATAAGAAGCTGGTCCAAGGTACCGATTATCGTTATTACAGCGAGAAGTGAAGATAAAGATAAAATAGAAGCACTGGATGCGGGGGCGGACGATTATCTGACCAAGCCCTTTTCTACAACAGAGTTACTGGCGAGAATCAGGAGTACCTGCCGTAGAATTTCTTACTTAAAGGAGGCTATGAATCACGAGAGCTCTGTCTTTATCAATGGAACGCTAAAGGTTGACTATTCGCTCCAATGTGCTTATGTAGGAGAAGAGGAATTGCATCTCACACCAACGGAATATAAAATTCTATATTTGCTGTCTCAAAATGTCGGGAGGGTCTTAACCCATGCTTATCTTACAAAGGAGATATGGGGGAGCTCATTTGAAAGTGACATCGCCTCTCTGAGAGTGCATGTAGCAACATTGAGAAAAAAGATAGAGAAATCATCTCAGTGTGAGACCAGTATTAAGACCCATATTGGAGTAGGATATTGTATGATTAAACAGGAAGAAGAGGATTAGATTTGTAGCGTACAAAATGGTTGCCAGTGGCAACCATTTTCGCGTTGGTTAAAAAAATTGCATTTTATTTAATTACCACTCAATGGTAAATAGCACATGCTACTGATATAATAAAGCTACTGAGAGGTCTCCAGAATAATATGGAAAAGAGTGATAACGATGTCAATGAATGAAGTGATTCGTCAAAAGAGAAAGGAACTGGACTATACGCAAAAGCAGATTGCAGATCAGCTCGATGTGTCAATTCCTGCAGTCAGTAAATGGGAGAGTGGAGCAACTTACCCGGATGTGGAATTACTACCTGCGTTAGCCAGAGTGCTGAAAATCGATGTAAACACATTGCTGTGTTTTAAAATGGAATTATCGGAAATTGAAATTGGACATCTAGCAACAAAGGTATCTGAAACCGCACGGTCAGAAGGAATCGAAAAAGCATTTTCGGTTGCAGAACAGGTAATTCACGAATACCCAACAGATGTCAAACTGATACACAATCTGGCATTAACCTTGCAGGGGACAATGATGATGGTAAAGGTACCTGATTCAAAGCAGGAAAATTATGATCTGAAAATACAGCAAATGTATGAACGGGTTGGAAACAGTGACGCATCGGATTACGCGGACCGAGCCAATTTTATGTTAGCTTCCCGTGCAATTCAGGACAAGAAATATGATTACGCGCAGGAACTACTTGACAAGTTACCAGAAGATCGTGCTCTTGATAAAAAAATCATGCAGGCAAATTTATGGATGAACACAGGCAAAGAAAAAGAAGCCGAAAAGATATATGCATCAAAAACGATTTCCGGGATCAATCAGATTATGATTCCATTGACACGATTGATTGCGATTGCTGCCAAGAATGGCGATACAGAGAACGCGTCACAATTGGTAGAAGCGGGTCAGACACTTGTAAAAGCATTCGGTATGTGGGAATACGACACCTATATTTTTGCTTTTGAAAAAGCAATGGCAGAGGAAAACGTGATGGACACCATCAAAATTCTAGATCAGATGCTGAAGGCAATGCTTATTCCATGGAATATAAGTGATTGTCCGATTTACAAGCATCTAGGCAGTGACCAAAAGGAAATGAACCTTGGTGAAAAAATGCTTCCTAATATTCTCGCTGAATTAGAGAAGAGTGAAATGTATGATTTCTTGAGAAAGGAAGAGGCGTTCAGGCAGATGATCCATAAGTATAGAACATTACTCTAGTTTGAAAAAAATAATTGCAGCATCTGTTTCGGTGTGCTATAGTATGAATTATATTCATCCGAAATTCTATTCGGAGAGTTAATTTTTCCGGCATATCGCCGAGTTACCCTTTTATTTTGAAGTAGATACAATGGGGATTCAGCACTTTTTCTGTTGTGTTTATTTCACCGTTCAATTATAATGGAGGAAGAAAGCATGAAACAGAAACAGATACTGGAAATCATTTATGAAGACCGAACAATTAAGGTGAAGAAACCATGGTTTTTAAAGATTTTGCGCAAGATATTTCGTGTGAACAGAAAGCATAAGGATCGGCTGTTTATTAAGCTGTTCAATGACAAAAAGGCATTGCTGGAGTTGTATAATGCCGTGAATCAGTCAGATTATACAGATGCCGACGAGTTGATGATTACTACATTAGAAGATGCCGTCTATATGGGGATGAAAAATGATTGTTCATTTTTGGTTGGAAACTACTTGAACCTTTACGAGCATCAATCTACATTTAATCCAAACATGCGAGCGACATAGCAATGTTCTCAAGTTTAGCAGGTGGAACTCCTGCTTGGTAAAGTCTAGCCAGACAACCAATAGCGAGTCATGGAGCATACGCAGTAATGTGGATGTTTAAGCGTTGACAGT
>JAQUVD010000048.1 GCA_028693555.1 Hespellia sp. | reverse complement strand
AGATATACAACACGAACTCGTTCTCTAGAAATTATCGTGGGAAACAAATTGCTTTATATTATAATTCTTTTGTCTGGTACACTGTGTAACCTTCATAATAATAGCTATGATCAATTCCCTTCATATACACTTCTCTATCATTGATTTTATCTGTTAGTGCCTCTTTTAAGAGAACCTTTATTTCAATATCCTTAATGGGACTTCTTTCCATTGCCAATAAGTAATCATCCTTATTAACAAGACTCCAATCAACCACCATGTTCAATTCTTTTTTCAGAATTAGATCAAGCCATATCCTCGTACTTCGACCATTTCCTTCTCGAAATGGATGTGCAATATTCATCTCCACATACTTTTCAATTATTTCATCAACTGTGCTTTGTGGCATTTTTTCAATATGATCTAGCGAAACTTCCAAATACATAAGAGGCGCAAATCGGAAATTTCCTTTTGCAATATTTACATCTCTAATCTGACCTGCAAATTCATAGATATCTTCAAATAAATATCTGTGAATCTCTGATAGTGCCTGAAATGTTCCTGCATGCAATTTATCAAAAAAACCTTTTTCAAACATCTGCAAAGCTTTTTTCTTGCTGATTCTTTCTTCCTCTCTGGCAAGTTCACTTGAATCTGTAATGCCCAACTTATTTTCAATTGCCATAATGACCTTCTTTCTGAAACAAAGTACCGTTGCTCCATAAAAATTATACCTTAGATGCCTAATTTTCACAACTTGTATTTTATGTATCAATGATGCGGTGCTGGCAGTATCACTCTCGTAATTAGATCATCCAAAAAGCACACGGTGACTGCGTAACACATTTCCCACACACTTCGCTCCCCACACTGTTCGCTTCCTCCCCGGTCGCATCCACGTAGGAGCTTCCAAAATTAGTATAGACTTCTGCATTCTTCTGTAAAATCGTATAACATTTGTGACGGTCATACCCCTCACTCGTCAAGGCCTGTACCAGACAGTTCTTCATGCAGATTCCGCAGAAACCGTTTTTCTTATACAGGCAGTATTCTTCGCTCACCGGCTGATCCGGCTCCACATCCAGATTGGTCACAATCGTACTATATCTGCCACAGCAAGTTCCCAGTCAGCTGATGCCAGAACCGTCCCGGTCTGATTGGTCTTTGCAAGTTCTCTGGTAAATGGAACATAATACGCAATCATGATGGATGCATCCGCATTTCAGTATCTTGGAATACTATACCTATTTCTCTAAGTATTTCTGAATCCACATAATCCCGTACAACGGAATATTTGTCATCCAATCCTGCTCTCTGTAATCTGACATAGAAGTTCTCACTGCATATTGAGGTGCATATTTTTCACAAAACGCTTTTAAACTTTTTGCTTTCAAGTTTTCTTCCGCCTTCACCTCTACTGGAAGAATCGAAGTCTTTGCCTGCAACATAAAATCAATTTCACCTTTTGAATTTTGGGCAGAATAATAGTATGGCTCTATTTCAAATTCTGAGATAAGCTGTTGTAAAACATACTGTTCCGTCAAAGCACCTTTAAACTCCGTGAAAATGCGATTTCCGTCTATAATGACTCGCGCGTCTAAATCCGTCATCGCAATTAGCAGTCCAATGTCTACCATATACATTTTGAACGCATCCAAATCTAGATATGCTTTTAATGGTAACGCTGGTTTTCCCACTCTCTGAACTTTATGAATCAACCCACAGTCTAACAGCCACTGAATTGCAAGTTCAAAGTCTTTTGCACGTGCCCCTTCTCTGACCTGACCATAAATATATTTTTTATTCTCTTTTGCAAGCTGCATTGGAACAGAATTCCACACCAAGTTTAATCTTGGCACCAGGTTACTTGTAGCATGCTTAGAAAAATCCTGTTGATAATAATCTAATAGATTTTTCTGAATATCACGTACTCTGGCGTAATCTTTATTTTCTATAAAGTCATTTACTACCTCCGGCATTCCGCCAACGTAGTAATACTCTCTTAATCGCTCCATATACTTTGACCGAAACATTGAAACCAACGATATATCGTTTTTTTCTAACAATTCATTATATCGCTCTTCACCTAGAGCGCATAAAAATTCCCGAAAACTAAGTGGATGCAAATCCAGGAACTCCACTTTTCCAACCGGAAATGATGTGCCTTGATGAAGTGCTACTCCTAGTAACGAACCAGCAGCTACAATTGCATATTCCGGCGCATTTTCGTAGAAATATTTCAGCGATGTCAATGCTTTTGGTACTTCCTGAATTTCATCAAATATCAACAGAGTTGAGTCTGCCCGAATAGAAACTCCTGTCTCTGCGCTAATTGCCAGAATCAGCCTTTCTACATCTATATCTGCCTCAAAAACTTGTTTCATACGGGTATTATTATCAAAGTTGACATATGCAACTTGCTTAAAACAAGTTCTCCCAAATTCTTTCATAATCCAGGTTTTCCCAACCTGTCTGGCCCCTCGGATAATGAGAGGTTTTCTTGTTTTAGAATTTTTCCATGATACTAATCTATCTAACGCGAATCGCTTCATAAAATGCCTCCTTCTTACACAGTATACACTCTTTTCCTTTATTTTACGCATAAGAACGTCACAAGTCAACATTTTTAAGGATGAATATTTGTATGAAGCTCACACTTTTAAGGACGAATATTTGTATAAGCATCACACTTTTAAGGTCGAATCATCATCCTCCACTCATTTTCCAGTTGTTCCAGACTCCACGCTGCATTGGCAGGACTCGTTGATGGCAGTTTCACTGCCTTGATTCCGGTATTTGGTTCTGCATATTTCGCATATAATTCATTCTCTCTTTTCTATCCCACTTCTGGCAACTGATATAATGTAAATACATCAATATCGATGCACTCTCTTTCATCTCTATTACCACTAATATCCCATGCAAGCGTGTCATTCAATACTGTACAGGTATTTTTTAAAACTTCAAGATTTTTGAGGGGGTTGAACACTTCTCCTGAAAGATTCGAAGTCATATCATAATCAAAAACCAATATCAATCATTTGTCACAATCTCAGTTCACGCCCCGCCAACATCACTTCAACCTCTTTTTTCGCTGGCATCGCAGGAATCCCGCCCCTCTTCTGCACACATAATGCAGCGGTAGCATTTCCACACACCGCACAGGTTTTCCATTCCTCCCACGACATTTGTTCCGGACATTTCTTATTTGACAGATACTGGCTTAAGAATCCACCCCAGAAGGAATCACCCGCTCCGGTTGTGTCAACCGTCTTCACTGTCACTCCCGGCACTCTTTCCACTCCGTTTTTCGTTCCAAGCAAAACGCCGTCTTTTCCTAATGTGACAGCAACCAGCTTTGGTCCCATCGACAACAGGACTTTGATTGCCTCCTCAAAAGTATCTTTACCGGTAAGAAGCAAACTTTCCACATCAGACACCTTCAGAACATCCGCATAGTGAATCATTGATTTCATTTCCACTACAGCCGTCTCTTCATCCGGCCAAAGGGATGCCCGGTAATTTGGGTCATAGGAAATGAGCGCGCCTGCCTGTTTGGCAATTGTGACTGCCTCCACTGTCGCTGTTCTTGCAGGTTCATCCGTTAAGGACAATGAACCATAGTGAAAGATTTTACAGGATTCTAACAGCTCCTGATCCAGTTCTTCCTTCTGCAACTGAGTGTCAGCACCCGGTTTTCTGGAAAAGGAAAATTCGCGTTCCCCATTTGCATTCAATTCTACAAATGCAAGTGTTGTAAAATAGCGTTCATCTTCCAACAGATAATCAGTACAGATTCCCTCTTGTTTCAAAGTCTTCTTCAAAAATGCTCCGTGCATATCTTTTCCTACTTTCCCGACAAAAGCGGTACTGTATCCCATATGGCTTGCAACGGTAAGAAGATTCGCCGGTGCACCGCCCGGATTCTGTTCAAACAGCTTCATTCCTGATTCACTGACTCCTGATTCCGTAAAATCAATCAGCAGCTCTCCCATTGCAACAATATCAACCTCTTTTCCCATTTTTCAAATCCTCCACAATCTCGTTATAACGCTTTTTGTTCAGCCGATAGAAGAAAAGAACAATCGCGGTGATAATCCACAGAATTCCCGGAATTGTACTAAACGAATGCTTCATCACTGCTATAACGGCATCATTCTGCACCTGATTGGCAACATAACCAAATTTTCCGAGAAGTGCGGCAAGTAATGCCGTTCCAACTGCCATACCAACCTTATTTCCAAGAGAGACGAATGCATACTGGAAACCGTCATTTCGAAGCCCTGTCTTCCACTGACCATACTCCACACAGTCTGGAATAATCGCATAGATTGCAGTGTTGAATCCGGAGAAGAAAAACTGTGTCAAACCGGATAACGTATAAAATATAATTGCACTTTCTCTTACATTAAAGAAATATAAAGACAGCATACAGATACCGGTAAGCAATGCGAAGATTGATGCGGTCCGGCCTTTATTATTTGTTTTCTTAAACAATGGCTGAAAGCATGCTGCTCCGATAATCGACGGAATAATGATACACATCGAATATGTGGTAAAGAAGGAAGCATCTCCCTCAACATAGGTAAAGTAATACAGTACATCCGCATTTCTTGCATACAGTGTAAATCCAAAGAGCACCTGACCAATCAGGGCAAGCAGATACGGACGGTTCTGTGCCACTGCCTTTAACTGAACTTTTAAGGAAATCTTTTCCTTTTCCGGAACAACTACTACCTCTTTTGTCTTTGAGAAACAAAACCAGTGGCAGGCTGTAAAAATGCATCCGTAGATAATCGCCACAGTAAGATATCCTGCTTTGGTGCTGTTTGCACCAAAATGAGAAATCAATGGAACCGTGATAATATTGATGATGCCAATAGCGATCATCGCTGCAACAGAACGTGAAGTGTTAATTTTTGCACGTTCGTCTATGTTCTGTGTCATTGCGCCGCACAGAGTTCCGTACGGAATATTTACACAGGTATAACCAAGTACCAGAAGACAGTATGTAATTACCATATATACAATTTTCCCAGTGCTTGACCAATCCGGATGTGCCCAGAATGCCAGTATGAGCAGCAGAGCTGTTGCCGGTGCCGCAAATAAAAGCCATGGACGATAACGTCCCCATCTGGATTTTGTCTTATCTGTTAATCCGCCGATAATCGGGTCATTGATTGCGTCCCAGAATCTTGAGAACAGCATCAGCGCCGACACGGCTGACATGCTGATTCCGAATACATCCGTATAAAATATCATTAAGAAATTGCTGACGAACATCCAGCTGAAATTACATCCCACATCGCCAAAACCATATGCGATTTTACCAATCAATGGCACCTTTACATCTTTATTTTGATTTTCCATCTCTTTACCTACCTGCCTGTTTTTATTTTTCCTGTACGTTGATAATTACTTTCATCGTTGTCTCACGATTATCATCAATATATTGATATGCCTGTAAGTAATCCTGGAACTTAAATGTCTTGGAAATCAATGGATTTAAAGAAACCTTTGCTTCATTTACCAAACGGATTCCATCAATATAGTCATCATGACGGTACATCATGGTGCTCTTGATATCTAACTCGTGGTCATTGGCAACTGCCAGATCAATTTCTGCCATTCCCGCAAATACTGCGACTAATACTATCGTGCTTCCTTTTCTTGCATATTTGATTGCCTGACCCATGGTGATATTATTTCCGGCACAGTCATAGATAACGTCTGCTTTATCCGGTCCGAATGCCTCAATCATTGCCTCTCCAAAGTCCTTGTTTTTCGTATTCACGCATGCATCTACACCGCATTCTTTTGCCATATTCAGGCGAAGATCACTGACATCTGTAATTAGTACTTTGGCTGCACCCATTCCCTTTGCTGCCTGTGCAACCAGATTTCCAATTGGACCTGCACCAAGAACTGCGATATTCATTCCTTTTACATCACCGACCTGCTTTACACCGTGAACAGCTACTGCCAAAGGTTCGATCATCGCACCCTCTTCATAGGACATCTCTTTCGGAATCGGTGTGATTTTGGAAGCATCAACCGCGAAAAACTCGGATGCGGTTCCGGTTGTCTGGAAGCCCATGACTTTTAACTCTTCACAAAGATTGTACTTCCCGTGACGGCATGGATAACAATTTCCACAGTATACCTGAGGTTCGATGGTTACCTTCTGTCCTACCTGAAGCCCGGTCACTTCTTCACCTAACTCTACGATTTTTCCGGATACCTCGTGTCCCTGTGTAACCGGGTAAGAGGTAAATGGATGCTTTCCATGATATACATGGATGTCTGATCCACAAATACCGATATTCATAATTTTTACTAAGACCTCATTCTCCTTTACTTCCGGTACCGGAACTTCCTTAAAAATAATTTCTCCTGGTTTTGTCATAATTTGCTGTAACATCATTTTAATCTCCTTTTCTTTTTATTATTCTTTGTTTACTTCTCTTTGATTGCATCTTTTATAAAATGTTTTATTAAAGTAATTACATTATTGCTTTTATTTTGAGATCTGTCAATATATTTTTGTACTTTTGGCTATTTTCACAATTTTCAGGTCGCCATTTTGTGAATACTGCACACAGATCGTTCGTTCGCAAACAACCCCCCACAAATTGTGCTATTCTCAGCACACAAAAAAAAGACCTCAACTCTGATCATTCTGATTGAAGTCTCTTTCCTAACAGTCCAACGAATACTTGGAATCCGCATTACTGCTTTCAAATTTTACGCTTTAAATTTCCTCTATCATCTCGGCAAAGAAATGTTTTGCAACACCAACTGCCGATGCCTCTTTTGTATAAGTACAGTATTTCAGATAGCTCAGATCGCCGTCAAATAAATTGTACCGGAAAATCATCTCGCCCAGCTTCATATGATACGCAGGCAATACACCGCCCACATCTCCGCCTAATATAATGTCCGTGTCATATGCCATCCGAAGATTTGATATCAAAACAGCAAGCATTTCCAAATAATCCTGCCAGACTACATCCGCTTTTTTATCTTTCCCAAGGCGCGCCATGAATTCTTCCAGTGTATACGTTCCATTTTCTGTCAACGCACTGGCTGCGCAATAGGCATCCGCACATCCTTTTTTTCCACAATAGCAGACTTTTCCATTCGGCACTAAAATAATGTGTCCAAACTCTCCTGCTTTTTGGTTCTGTCCTGTACATAAGCGGCCATCAACACAGATTGCACCACCGAGCGTATTATTCAGCGACAGATACACTGCATTTTCAATACTTTTCGGATTCTCTGCCAGCATAGCGGCGTTGGCATCGTTTTCAAAACAGACCGGATATCCCGTTGTCTGTTCCAGCATCTTCAGACTATAATTCTCCAACTGTAAGGCATGTGATTTGATAAGAATCCGCTCCGTTCCGTTGATAATTCCCGGCAGTGAAAATCCCACTCCAAGAATTCTATCCGCCTCAGCACCTGCTTCCATAAACTGTTGCAGCATTTCTTTCAGTTCACTATAATATTGAATGTCTGTCGAAAAGGAAAAACGTTTTCGCTCCTGCCGGACGATGTCCCCTGCAAGATTGATCATCACCATCCCCACATGATTTGCCGTAATATTCACACCCACGGCATATCGATATGCTTTGTTGATCGCAATTGATCTTGCCTTTCTTCCGCCGGTTGATTCGTATTCTCCGTCTTCCATGATGATTCCCAGTTCCATCAATTCATTGACATTTGATAAAACCGTCGGCATACTGAGATTCAAATTCTTCGCCAGCTCCACTTTTGAAGTACTGCCATTGATCATCATATTGTTTAATATTTTCGATTTTGCAATGTTTTTCTTATTGATAGATTTCGCCATTTTTATCCAGCTCCCTCTTTTATAAATCATTTTATAAAAGAATTATACATTCAATCTATCACTTTGTAAACAGCGAAATCAGATCCATTTCCCCCTATTGTTTGTAAAAGTAGATCCATTTATATCCCAGATACGGTCCGACAACTCTGTTTGATCCGCGTAAATGAAGCGCTTTCGCGACAGGATTATTAAAAGATGCAGCCCCTACATCACCCAGCTTACACAGATAACGCACGTCATCTACCGTGACAATCGGTTCCATACTTTCTTCAAGGATTACCAGATTTTTCTTTTCTCTATCTGCCCAGTGAAATAATTCCATACTGAATTCTTTCGCTGTATTGATTCCATTTGCCGGTTCTGCATAGAATGCAAAATCACTTTCTATAAATCCATATGTTTGGCGCTCTTTCATTTTCAGTTCTCCTTCATCGAGTTTTTCCCCTTTACTCTTCTCTCCAATTTTGATAATATCAAATATAGCTTTTGAAGTAAACTCTTAACAGCAAATTCCAAGAACTTGTTTCACATCAATATAAAAAACAGAAATACGAAAAGAGGAACGACCATGCACACCATCAAGAAATTTTTACGTTTTTATAAACCATATCAGACCGTTTTTTATCTGGATCTTCTCTGCGCCATGTTCATCAGTGCCATCGACCTGGCATACCCGCAAATACTTCGCATTTTCACGAATACATTGTTCACGAAAGATTCTTCCGTTATTTTGGGCGCACTTCCATGGATTGGAATTGCTTTCCTTCTCGCATATCTTTTGCAGACAGCCTGCAACTACTATGTCTGCTATCAGGGACATGTGATGGGTGCCCAAATGGAACGTGATATGAGAAAGGAATTGTTCGAACACTATGAAAAACTTTCTTTTTCTTACTATGATAAGAACAATACCGGACAGATGATGAGCCGTCTGGTATCCGACCTGTTCGATATTTCCGAAATGGCACACCACGGTCCGGAAAATTTCTTCGTGGCTGCTGTAAAAATTGTCGGTTCCTTCGTGTTTCTTTTTATCATCCAATGGAAACTCGCACTGATGCTGCTTCTCATCGTCATTCTAATGCTTATTTCAGGGCTGCGCCAGAATCAGCGGATGCAGACAACCTTTTTAGATAATCGAAAGAAAATCGGTGCGATCAATGCCACTCTTCAGGATTCTTTTTCCGGGATCCGCATCGTGCAGGCTTTCGCAAATGAGGATGTGGAACGCGAAAAATTCCACCGCGGCAATGAAGGATTTCTGGTTTCCAAAGAAAAGAATTACAGAGTTATGGGTACATTTCAGAGCAGCAACATCTTCTTTCAGGGCATGATGTATCTCGTCACTATGATTGGAGGCGGATATTTCATTGCCAAAGGGGAAATGAGTGCCGGCGACCTCGCTATGTACGCGCTGTATATCGGCGTATTTATCAGCCCGATTAAGATTCTGGTGGAATTAACGGAAATGCTGCAGAAAGGATTCTCCGGATTCCGGAGATTTTTAGATATTATTGAGACGGAACCTGAGATTGTCGATACCAAAGACGCAAAGTCGATTCAAAATCCACAGGGCAACATCAGCTTTCAGGATGTCAGCTTCCAATATGAGGCGGATGAGCGTGTCCTGGAGCACGTGAGCTTCGACATCCAAGCAGGGAAATCAATTGCTTTGGTTGGTCCTTCCGGCGGCGGAAAGACCACCATCTGCTCACTGCTTCCGCGTTTCTATGAAGCCACTGGAGGGTCTATCTGCATCGGCGGACAACATATTGAACATATAACACTTGAGAGTCTGCGAGATTCCATTGGGATTGTTCAGCAGGAGGTCTACCTCTTCGGCGGTTCTGTCAGAGAAAATATTGCCTACGGAAAACCAAAGGCTTCTATGGCAGAGATTATTTCTGCTTCCAAAAAAGCCAATATCCATGACTTTGTCATGACACTTCCGGATGGATATGACACCATTGTCGGCGAGCGTGGTGCCCGCTTATCCGGTGGACAAAAACAGCGTATTTCCATCGCCAGAGTATTTTTAAAGAATCCGCCGATTCTGATTTTGGACGAGGCTACCAGTGCCCTGGATAATGAAAGCGAGCAGTACATTCAGGAAAGTCTTCAGTCACTTTCAAAGAATCGTACTACCATCACGATCGCGCATCGTTTATCCACGATCAAGAACGTCGATGAGATACTTGTTATCGCAGATCACAAGATCAAAGAACGTGGCACACATGAGAAGCTGATGGCAGAAGACGGTATCTACGCAAATTATTATAAAATGCAGTTTGCTGAGCCATCTGATTTTTAACAGAACATCAATGTGGTGAATTGCCCTTACCCATGCACATTTTTCATCAGACACTTTGTCCGATTTGAATATTTTTCCGGTACTCTGTCGGTGAAACGCCGTACATGGACTTAAATAATTTCATGAAATGTTTTTCATTATCATATCCGATCTGCTGGCTGATATCAATGACCTTCATCTCCGTTTCTGCCAAAAGCTTCTTCGCCTCTCCCATGCGGATGCTTTTGACATAATTGACAAAATTCTGTCCGGTATATTCCTTGAATGTAACCGAAAACAGCGAATAGTTCATGGATACATAATTGGATACCACTGCCATGTTCAGGTTCCTATTATAATTCTCATGAATGTAGGTAATGGCCTGATTCATTTTCTCTTTATTGCGGTAATCATCGAACTCCGAAGTCAGCAGTTCTTTGAGCTGGAGCAACCATTCTGAAAAGCCATCCAGATAGTCCTTTGCGTTTTTAAAATACAGTGGCTGACGCCATTTGGCATAGCTTGTAATGTCCATCTCAATTACATTTTTGTAGGTCTGATAAATTCCATTCCAAATTTGGCGGTCCAGACGCAAAACCTCCTGTGCATTGGTTTTGCCGACTTTTCCGTAGAAAAAATAAGTTTTTAGCTGGTTTAAATCTTTTTCCATCCCATCCGTTCCAAAACGCTGCACAAAATGGTCCGCAAATTCTTCTGGAATATGTTCCTCTCCTGCTTCCGGTATCTGCCGGTAATTCAATGTTTTACATCGTATAAACGCCGCATTCCTTGCCTGCCTTGACTCTTTATATGCAACCCTGAGCGTCTCAAGGCTCTGATATACATTACTCAGACCACAGCACTCACCTGCAAGCTCCTCTTCTATAAATTCTGTCACTTCATTTTCCTTTACAAATAAAACCGTCTGTTCTTCAATTCCATTTAACTGCAGGAACTGAAATCGCCCAGACTGCAGCTCTTCCATCGGACTCACGCAGCATGCGACATAAGGCTCTCGCAGAAGATCTGTCTGTAACTGACGCTGCAGATTTTGTATTTCATTTGCCCCCGCCGATGCATGGAGCAGAAAATATTTCAGTTGCTGATGAAGCACCATCTGCTGTTGAAGCCGACCATTTTCCTCTTCTGTGAGTTCTTCTTCAAACTGTCTTAGAAGCTCATTTATCTTCTCGCGCTCAATCGGTTTTAAAATATAATCACGGGCTCCTCCCTTTAACACATCTACTGCATAATGGAAATCATCATATCCGCTTAAAACAACAATCTTTGGCGGATTCTTTAATTCGCCCGTCTTTTTCACCAACGTGATACCATCCATCCTGGGCATCCGGATATCCGTAATCATGACATCCACCTGTCTTGATTTCAATATTTCAAGTGCTTCCTCTCCGTTTTTACACTCTATGATTTCCTCGACATCCACGCTCGAACGTGACACCATTGTTCTGACGCCCTGACGGATCATTTTCTCATCCTCAACAATCAATAAACTTTTCATTGTATTTGCCCTCCAATACTCAGTGGTATTGTCACAGTGAGTTTCGTATAGCAGTCAATCTTTGAATCGACATGAATTCCGTAATCAGTTCCATAAGTCATCTGGATACGGTCCTGTACATTTTTCAGTCCGATCCCGTTTCCGGAACCACCTGAAACCTCAATTTTACCCGCAATTTTTTGTTCTAGCAGCTTCACCTGTTCCGATGTCATCCCTTTACCGGAATCCGTAATCTCGATTGATATAGTTCCATCCTCTATCATTGCCTTTACGTAAATTGTCGCATCCTCAGCCAAATCTTCAATTCCATGAATGATTGCATTTTCAATAATTGGCTGCAGTGACATCTTCGGAATCTGTTGCGCATATGCCAGTTGCGGGATATTCAGTGACAGATGGATCACATAATCAAAACGTAGATTAATCAGCTGCAGATAATTCTGAATGTATTCGATTTCCTGTTCTACGGTCACAAATGGAGTAGTCCACTTCATGGTATAACGAAGCAGCTTCCCAAGTGCAGTCATCGCATCCGAAATCTCATACTCCTCATCAATTTCTGCCATCATCTTCACAGATTCCAATACGTTATAAATGAAGTGGGCATTGATCTGATTCTGCAATGCACGGATTTCTGAATTTTTTGCAAGGACCTCTCTGCTGATATTTTCCTCCATCAGTTCCGAGATTCGATCCAGCATAACATTTACCTGCGTGCCCAGCTCTCCCATCTCGTCTTCTCCGCATTCCAGAATTCGAACATCAAGATCCCCACTCTGCACCTGACGGATTACTCCGAGCGTTTGATAAAACTGGCCGAGAATAACTTTTACGAGTCTGTCTATCATAAAGCCAACCAATAGAAACAAAAGTACCGTACCCAGCAAAAGTATGTTTCTCTGCCTATAGAGCACCTGCAGCTGAGGGTCAAGACTATCCAGCGTCACCAAATATCCACCGAGTTCCGGAAGCGGCATGTAACCGATCACTACCTGCTCTCCGTCCAGCTTTGACACAAAGCAGTCACTCTTTTCTTCTTTTGCCTGCCCCTTTATCTGATACAGGATTGCATTCTGGTATCCGATCCATTTGCAGTCCTTTTCCGACGCCCCATTATTGTGCACACTTCCTTCTGCATCTACATAACAGTGAAAGGAATCTTTACTAACCGCAAATACCTCCGGAAATATATTTTCCATTCGAACAGCTACCTCAATCGTTCCGATTTCTCCATGCTCATAATCCGTCATAGAGGTAATCAGTGACATCATATGCTGCGCACTGTTCATGACTGATTCCGGAAAGATTACATCCTGATAGTCAAACTGCCATGTTCCCGATTCATAGCTTTGTGCCCATGGAAGCTGCATCATACGCTCTCTTTTATAAAGGATCGGCATCATCTCCGGGAACTCACTGTTGTCCGCATAGACTCTGGTTTGATACAGATACGGATTGCTGTTTACCAGTTTCTCGAGTGCCTTGATATCTTCCGAATTGAAATTGACATATTCCATTGTCGTAACCGGCTGCGCTGACTTTAGCCGGATTAGCATATCTTCCAGGTTCCTGTTGTTCAAAAAGGACTGCGTGGTCATATTGCAGAGCTCCACCGTCTTTTGAACATCACTGTACGTCTGCTGCATGTTCGACTGCGTGGTATAAATCTGCTGCTGAATTACGTTCTGCTGTTCATTATGATAAAAAAGGAGAAAAATGATCCCCAGCGGAATAAATGCGATGATTCCGATTACCAGCGTGAATTTTACATTCATCTTTTGTCTGTAAAACCAGTTCTTCCATCGTTTCATATTTACTGTAACCCCAACTTTTCTTTCGTCTGATTCATTTTCCCGGTAGCAGCTTCCTGCCACTGTCCATACCCCAGGCTGTCTCTTTTCAACCTGTATTCTTCCATGATTTCATCAAACTGCTCATCGGATTCCGCTAATAAAAGCTGTGGAAGCGTCTGTCCCCACACCTCTTCAATACGGCGGTCAATCTGTGCTTCATCGGATTCTTCCGGGAAGACAATATCGTACTGCCCGGCATATACCGTATAGTCTCTCGTCCACTCCCGAAGTGCTCCGGGAAGCGTCCTGCCTCCGTCACTCCACTTCAGCTGCGCCACATTATCCTGCAGCATCCAGTAGGTGTTGTCAGCTCCATAGACTCTGTCATATTCTGCGCGATCTGCATTTAGCAGCTTACTCACGCCTTCTTTTGTGACAATTTTCCCGTCGACTTCATCGTACATTTTCCCCTCTACCCCTAAATACGTCATCTTCTGCCCCTCTTCACTAATCAGATAAGTCAGCAGCCTGATTGCTTTTTCGGGATCCTTACAGCTTTTTGATACATATGTAACAGTCCATCCGTTCAGTCCTGCCCCCGGAAGCTGCGGATCATCACCATTTGAATTCTTCGGACCACCCACTGCGATATAGATCCGATCCGGATCACTTGCATAGATTTCATTTTCCTGATTCTGCATATCCGCACTCTGGTAGATCATGCAGAAACATCTTCCATCCGCAATATTTTCCTCCATCTGGGTTCGTTTATCAATAAAGATTTCATCACTCAGATATCCTTCACCTGCCAGTCTGCGAAAGACTTTGAGCCAGCGGATATACTCTTCATCTGTATTGCGGTCATATATTTTCCCGTCTTTTTCATATGGTACAGCGAGAAAATTCTGCAGATAACGGTCAAATGATACACAGCCATCTGATTTAAATTCTGCGGACCCAACAGGAATCAGCGGCTTGCCATTTACCTCCGGGAACATCTCCACAGCCTTTTTAACTGCATTTTCAAAACCCTCCGGAGTTGTCATATCCGGACTTCCAATGGCTTCGTAAATATCTTTACGTACCATAAAATTCTGATTGGAATAGACATTGTCATGTGTTTCATAATCCGATGGGGAAAATGAGGAATTGGGATAAGCATAGACATTTCCGTCATCGTTTTTGTACCAGTTGTAGCTGTCCTTATCGATTACATCGTAAAAATGTGAATCATATTGATCCGCAAGCTCATTAAGTGCATAGACCTTTCCCTTGCTGATGAGTTCTTTTGTGCTCGGGTCTTCCCAGCTTAAGGTAATCAGATCAGGCAGGGTATCGGACAGAATCAGTGAATTCAGCTTTTCTGTTTCATTTCCATTCGGCACAACAAAATCAATATTGACTCCGGTTTCTTTTGTGATGGCTTTTGATACCAGACTTTCCCCCCACGTGGTCGTAAACCAGGAGTAATTGATATACCAGTCCAGTGTTGTCACCTCATCGTCCGTATTTTCTGCATTCTGTTCTGTACTACAGCTGCACAAAATCAATGTGATCAGTATCAACAGTATTACCGCCAGATACGCTCTTTTCTTCTTCATCCCATTCCCTCACAAACGCCAAAGACCTTCCCATAACAGGAAGGTTTTAGCTCTTTTCATTATATTTATCAGTTTATCATACTTTTTACTCTTTTACACCACCCGCAGAAATACTGCTGATAATATATTTTGAACAGAAGCAGAATACAATAATAATCGGAATAACCGAAATTGCAACTGCGAGATAAACAGCTCCCTGATTTGACACAATATCTGTAGAAGAATTCAATGTTGAAATCAATACCGGCAATGTGAATTTTTCTTTCTTCGTCAGGATAATCATCGGTGTCAGATAACTGTTCCAGTTTGCGATAAATGCTCCGATTGACATCGTTGCAATACCGGGTGACATGATTGGAAGTGCAATCTTATGAAAAATGTAGAGTTCACTTGCCCCATCCATTCTGGCTGCCTCCAAAAGTGCCGGTGAAAGAATGGATTCCAGATACTGTTTCAAGAAAAATACCGTACCGGGTGCCGCAATTGCCGGAACAATCAGTGGAATATAGGAGTTAACCAGCTTTAAAAAACTAACTAAGTCATAAAAACCAATCAGACCTAACTGTGCTGGAATCATCATAAATACCAGGATAATTGCGAATACAACATTTCTTCCTTTGAATTTATAAACGGCCAGTCCATATGCTGTCATTGCTGAAAAGTACGCTGTCAAAAGTGTCGCCGGAACAGCCACCATCAAACTATTTCCAAATCCTTTGAAAATATTAAAAAATCCTGTTACAGTCTTCCAGTTACTTGCCAGACTGCTGCCCGGAATCAATGTAACAGATGTCATAATATCGTGACCACTTCTGGTTGCATTGATCAGCATCAGAAGAAATGGCAGTAGGCACGCAACCGCAAGTAAAATCAATGCAAGATACAAAATCCCTTTTTTTATCTTTGTTGCCATATGCTATTTCTCCTTTCCATTTGCAATTTTAAATTGCAGTAGCGATACCACCAGAATAATAAAGAACAAACTATAAGCAATTGCTGATGCATATCCGACCTGCTTTGTCGTACCTGCTGCAAAGCCATATTTATACAGATACATAACAACTGTCTGAAGACTTCCTCCAGGGTTGCCTGCTGCATATTTTCCATTAATCAGATATGGAATATCAAACATCTGTAAGCCACCGATCAATGATGTGATTGATACGTAAATCAGGATTGGCTTTAAAAGCGGAACCGTAATTTTAGCAAATGTCTTCCATCTTCCTGCGCCGTCAATCGATGCAGCCTCAAAATAATCTTTATTGATTCCCTGCACGCCTGCCATCAGCACGATGAATGAATTACCAAACCACATCCAGCCACCGATTAATGCAACCACGATTGGTGCCAGATTTGGATCGCCCAGCCAATTGATCTGTGCACCCTTTTCAATGATTCCCATGCTCATCAGAATCTGATTAAAGGAACCATACTGCCAGTCAAGTAATGTCTTAAACAGAAATGCTACCGATGTTGCCGCAATTAAGTTCGGCAGATAGTACAGGGCACGAAAGACTCCGATTCCCTTCATTTTATATTTCATGTCACTAAATACCATTGTAAGTAAAAATGCGAGTCCTAGCTGAACCACAATATTTACGATCCAGATTTTAATGGTATTCCAAAGTGCTTTCCAGAAAAACTTATCCTGAAATACACGGGCATAGTTTTCAATACCGATAAAGTTCGGTGTCCCGAACCCTTTATAATTCATAAAGCTCAGATAAAGAGTTCGAAGAACCGGATATACATTAAATATTAAAAATACAATGATAAATGGCAGAACAAAGAAATAACCTGCATTATTTATATTTTTTCTTTTCTTTTGTACTGTCATTGTTGTCTGGCTTTTGCCTGCCATAAGACAAGTCCCCCTATCTGTTTATCGATTTACTTTCAGTTCCGGATAAGTTGATTCAATCTCGTCATAGAATGCTGAAATAGCTTCCTCTTTCGTAGACTGACCTGTCTTGATTGATGTAATAGCACTTGCCCATGCATCACCGATTGCCTGATCATAAGGTGTTACAAGTGAAAGGTCGATATTCTCTGCCTCTGACTGCCAGAATGCATATAATTTCTCATTTCCGTATGTAGCATTTTCATCATCTTTGTGTTTCTCTAAAGTAGGAATGTAAGATACGGTATCACCTTTCGAGAAGTCTAACCACCATTCCATGGTATCTTCGTTTAATGTACAGAATTTAATGAAATCCCATGCTTCATCTTTCTTTTCGCTGTTTGCACTGATTCCAAGATATGTTCCACCGTCAAATGCGCTTCCAGGACCTTTACAAACGCCCCATTTACCTTCTGTGTCTTTATAGTTATCTCTCATGGTAAGAACTCCCCATGAAGGAAGTCCATATGAGAATACCTCTGTTGTCTCTGTTGCTTTTTTCTCCGCTTCTGCACGTGCATCGTCATCCCAAAGGTCTGTTCCTGCTTCGTATACCGGGATTTCTCCTGCCATAGCGGTGTACCATGGTGCCGTCCACTGCTCGGCAAATGCCGTATAGTTATCCTGATATAATTTCACACATAAATCCATGTAATCTAATCTTGACTGTCCAACCTGCAGCGTGTCATCTTTTACCCATGCCTCTTTGCTGTCAGAGAATACCTTCATCTCTCCGTCTGATGCAAAGATTTTGTAGCCAGCATCTTTGAGCGTCTGTGCTGTATTTAAAACAGTGTCATAATCTGCATATAATTTGCTGATTTCTTCCGGATCATCTGTTCCAAATACCTTCTGTGCAATGTCTCTGCGATAGTAGATACCTGCCGGTGTGATTTGATAAGAGATTGCTCTCTGAACGCCGTCCGCATCCTGTCCTTTTTTCCAGACATAATCAACAATCTTATCCGAATAATCCTGTGCTCCAAGTTCATCTAAGTCAGCAAGCATTCCTGCCTCGTAATAAGTATCTAACATCTTTGGCTCTCCTACCACGATATCAGGCTCTGTCTCTCCTGACTGGATTGCTGCCTGTACCTTTGTCGGATAATCAGCCGGGTCAACGATTACAACCTCGCACTCTTTTCCGGTCTCCTTTGTGTACTTATCTGCAAAATCCTGCAAATCTTTTGCAAGTGTCCAGATAACCAGCTTGTCTGATTTTTTGGCTTCCTTTCCTGATCCTCCACATGCCGCCAGTGACACTGTCATAATAGCTGCCAGTGCAACTGCCACTACTCTCTTCATTTTCATAATGTTTCCTCCTTCTTGCAGCGTACTTTTGTACCCCGTCTCATTTATTAAGCTCATTATATAGCTCCTGCTCTTTCAAAAAAATACAGCAAATTTTAAAAAGGTGTCCTTTTTTTTATGATGGTTCTGACACAATTGTGGTAATGGTGTGTGCTGCAAGTGTCAGGTCAGTGCCTTTCTCTTCCATTTTAACTGTCACATCCAACGCCTTCTCCTGACGATTTAGCAGCACCAGAACCACACTTCCATCCGGATTGACAAAGCTTCCTGCTTCCACCTCACTCATGCTTCTGCTGTGTGCGACTGCGTAAGCGCCTTTTTGAATATAGCGGCTGAAGTGTCCAATATAATAATAGCTAAGTCTTATTTTTCGAAATCCTCCCCGGACTCCGTGCTCATCACAGGTGCCGCACAGAAATTTCCCACGTGGTTCGGACCTCCCTTTGCATCCAGCAACAGGTTCCAGTCATAAAATGCGCTCACACCGTGGTTGAAATTTCCCATCATATCGTGCGCGTACATTTCTGCCTTTTTCACTTCGTTTGAATCCATAAATCTACTGTATTCCACGCACCCCTCTGTAAAGAAAATTTCTTTGCCCGGGAATGTTTCCTTTACCATATCAAGCTGTTCAAAATGATCTCCGGTGTACCAGTGAACCGCAATCCCACAGATGTAGTCTGCCGCCTTCTGGTCGGAAAGCGTTGTTCTGGCACGGTCATACACGATCTCCTTATTGTGATCCCAAACCAGAATTTTTACATCCGAAAGAGCTTCCTTTTCCAGCACCGGCCCGAGATGATCTCTTACAAACTCCATTTCCTCTGTTGCCGAGTAGACGCAGGAATCCCATGTCTGTACTGCATCCGGTTCATTCTGTACCGTCAGATAATGAATCAGAAGTCCTTCCTCTCTCAGCTTTTTCAAGTAGGTCGCAATAAATTCTGCCCATTCCTGATAAAACTCTTTTTTCAGCTTACCTCCGTTGTTCATCTCTCCGTTTGTCTTCATATAAGAAGGCGGGCTCCACGGTGACATCAGTAATTCAATCTTATCCCCCTTCACTTTACACGCGTCCTGAATCAGTGGAAGTACGTACTTGTTCGCACGTGTCAAATCAAACGCAGTTCTCTCTCCATCCTTCTCCTCGATTGCTGCATAATTTCCAAGAGCAAAGTCACAGCTATTGATATGTGTACGACCCACATTATAGCCCAGCCCTTCCGCTGAAAAATATGCATTTAGAAATGCTTCCTTTGACTCGGGACTTAGCTTACTGTAGCAGTATCCGGCCGCCTCTGTAAATGCGCCTCCGAATCCGAGCATCTTCTGTCTCTTGTACTCTGGAAATACCCGCACCAGATTCATGCATCCGATTTCAGATAACGGTACTTCTGTCTCTTTCCAGAATTGATTTTTTTCATAGTCTGTTACGATAACTTTCATATTTTTCTTGTCTCCTTTGCTTGCACTTGAAGTGGGCACTCTCTTGATAAGATTAACACCGCACTAACTCTGCCGCTATTTTTTTGATACTTCCTTCTCTGATTTGAACTGCCAGTTTTCCTTCTATCACATTTGTCTGAATCGGCTCATTCTCGTCGAACATCCAAATGTCATATCCGGCAATCCGGTAGTTACCCGGGATAAAATCTTCCTGATCCGCCAGATGATACACGACCGGAATGCAGCCGCGAAACGTTGTCTCTATCATCTTTTCTTTTCCAATCAAGTAAGCCGGAATGAGTGGCTGAAACATAAGACTCAATTTTTTATCTTCGTATATAAACGGTTGTTTTCCAAACATCATGATCTGCCACATCTGCAAAAACTCTGCTGTGGACCCGCTCAGGCGTGAGACAAATCCTTTCCCGTGAATCTTCTCATCCGGATTTTTTGAGCTTGCAAGGAACGAAGAATTTTCAAACAGACTTCGTCCATACATCTCCTCATCCAGAAATGGAATTGCCGCCTTATGGAAATCTTCCAGATACTCGGTGTACATTTCCGATTTCAATAATTCCAGCAGATACTTATATTCCATATGAAGCCAGATGGATTCATTTTCCAGCCAGCCCGGCGTGAATGCCTTGCATCTTCCCAGCTCATACGATGTGTCTTTTAAAGATGCGTTGACCTTGTACATTTCCAGCTTTTTATCATACAGATCACTCTGTTTGACTTTTCTATAAAGCTCCTGTTTTTTTTCTTTTTCCATACCCAGCTTTAAGTGACGGACCGGACCTTCCAGAAAATACGGCATCATCTTCATCTTCACCGCACTCGGCAGGATTCCGCGTTCATCTTCCTCATACGCGGTTACATCATAGTAAAAATACGCTGGACTGATTCCACCTCCATATGTATGTGCTTTTTGGATTCCTGCAGAAACCACTTTTGCAAATGCTTTTAGCTGGCTTGAGATCTCCTGTGCTGTCTTACATACCTTTTCGCCATGAACGGATTCTTTCACAGACTCCCAGTACGCCTCCTTTTTATCATTCACTTCATTCCAATAGGAAATCTGTGCACCGTTTTTCTTTAACTCATCCCGGTGCTTATCCATCGCATCTTCTATTCCCTGTGCAAGCGACCACACCTCCTGTACGATTTGCAGCTCACGCGGATATTTTTCCAGCATGTCCAGTAAGAACTCCAGATTCCGCTCCAGCTCATACGCCTCACACATTGAGGAACCCAGCAGTCCCGGAAGACCGTTTAACGCATCATACCAGCCTGGCTTTCCGCCCTCCATCTCAATTCCCATTCCATACAGATCAAGGGCTGCCACCTTCGTGACACAGAGCAGATAAATCTTATCAAATAGGGATGCCGTAAGAACATTTCCGTCTTCATCGCACACATATTCCGACTTTTGCAGCTCTGTCTCTTCTTTTAAATAACGGTACTGTCTGATTCCGTTTTCTGTTTTTACATAGCGCTCTCTTCTTGGCAGAATCGAGTGCGGCGTCTGTTTGTAACGATACCTCTGCTCTTCAAAGAGCAGCTTTTCTTCACAGTCCGGATAAACATTTAAATAGGATTCCACCAGATCCAGATTATATGTCCAATGATCGCTCCAGTATCCTTCGATAAAGTCCGTCTTCTCTTCCGCAACTGCGAGTGTCATCATTTCGTAGAAGGAGGCATCCGCCAGATCTTCTGCACCATTTTGTGCCTTGAGAAGTTCTTTATATTTCTGTCCCGGGGTAAAGGATTCCTCTGTCCCCGGCATCCGGTACGTGATTTTTTCAATACCGAGCGGGTTATATCCGTTCAACTGAATTGCATCATAAAACAAGCGGATATTCTTGTCTGTGACCTCTGGCGAAAATGCGTTATCATTTCTGCGGTTCTGGTTCACATCTCGAAAATTCCCGTTTCCCTGTGAGAAATATTCCGGCTGCATCCGGAAAAAGTTATAATCCCGCTCGATATCTCCATGCTTTCTAGAATACACGTAAAACAGCTTATCCGCTCCGAGTGTAATCGGATAACCACCGCGAAGTACATTATCCAGATAAGTCTGCCTGCAGTATAAATCAAATACAGGGGATGCTGTCTTTGTCTGGATGCGCGCGGTCAACTCCTGCGTCAGTTCATTTGCGCGCTTTTGTTTTTGATCAAAATACACCGCATCCTGTGCCTTTTGCGCCAGCTTTTTTAATTCCTCTTTGGATTCACTAAGTCCGAAGATTTCACGTATGGTGTATTGTTCGCCCCCTGCAAGTTGTCTTTGTGCAAAGAAGAAACAACATGGCAGATGATTTTCCGTGTTTTGTTTTGCATCCTTCAATCCCTTTATTCCTGACTCCTGAAAGCAGATTGGTATCTCACATGACATGTCATAGCCAAAGAGTGTCTGCTGGCTTACAACTACCGGCAAACGTTGATTGCCATCATAAGCAAATCCAAAATGCCCGCCGGTCACCGCGGTTACCTCTGCGGTATCTTCCATCCCCACACGAACCTTGCAGTAAGCAAGACCGTCCTTGTGATCCTCGACCTCCATCCATGCCTGACTGGTCTGCGCCATCTCTTTCATACTGGCAAGATCCACACCGTAAGGAATCATCTCCGTCATTCCATCCACCAGCTCCAGACTGATTTGATCCCGGCCGATGTTTTCTATGGTTACTTCTCTTACTAATCCGCCAATATTCTCTTCCGGCAACGTATAGTAGGTCACAATCGTCTTGATTCCTGCTGCCCGGTCTGTCTCTTCTAATATCAGCTCGTTCATTCCAATATGCATTTCTTTCTCTGCTTCGGCACCGGCAAAGCTCTCACGGAGACTTCCGTTTACTTTCATAAATGTCCGAAATCCCATGCGCTTTGTTCTCTGGTACGCCTGATGTGCCGGATAAAATTCCATGATGGAATGATCCTTATCCTGCAGCCCAAAGCTTGTGACACACTGTCCACGGTTTACATAGTAACACCAGATTGGAATGCCCTTCACCCCGCTGATACCCGGGAAGAAGCTTGCAAATGGGGATTTCTTATCATATTCTTTGATTACAAATCGATTCTTATTGTCTATCATTGCGTCTCTGTTTCCTTCTCTTTCTATTGTGATGCATGTTCAGGATAAAACCACACAGATTTCGTGCTCCTCATCCTGCGCAAGCTGCTCAATCTCTTTTCTGACAATCTTCGGATATTCCACCTCGTATGTCTCATACAGCTTTTGGTCGATACGGATTTCTTCTACCTCGTAGTCCCCGATTTCTTTTTTCTTTTCATTCAGATAGGTGACAGTAAGTTTTCTGCCCGCGAACCAGAGTGTGACAGAAGCCTTATTCTCCTCATCAAACTGATCCGCCAAAAGCTTCGGCTGAAATAAAAGATCCCCGGCGCGACCTTTCACACCATACATTTCTGTCAAAACGGTATACACATACCAGCTTGCTGCCCCGGTAAGGTAGTGATAGCATCCTCTTCCTCGATCATCATAATACTCTGGAATACCCGGATAAATATGACTCTTATCAAAATCAATTCCCTGACTGTACAAACTGTGCAGTGCCCGGTATCCCTCTTTTGCAAAGCCCTTGCTGTATAGACTGTACGCATACATGACCGCCATATGACAGAACACTGCACCGTTTTCCTTGTGCCCATAAGCAAATCCGAACATTCTGCCCAGATCACTTTTTACCTCGTGGAAATTCGTGTTCAGACGGTATCCACCCATAGACGGCTCATAGAGATATTGATCTGCTGCTTTTACGATGGTGGCAATCTGCTCATCGCTTGCAGTTCCGGACATGATGGTAAAGACCTGACTCGTCAGCATCATACGGACATTTCCGTTGATCACGCCCTCCACCGGCTCGCGGTGATCATCATAATAACCGTTGTACCAGCGCTGTCCTTTTCCGTCTCCTACAAATTCTTTTTTTCTGATATTGACCTGAATCCACTCTGCCTTGTCACGTAGATTGTGCTCCAGCTCTGCCAGTGAAACACCGATTTTATGGCCGCTTACTGTATGCCTGCAGCTCTCACAATACGATTTTAACAACTCGTTTTTCTGTACGATGGAGTGATATAACGTAACTGGCTGATATAGCAGCTTTTCAATTTCCTCTGCCAGATAGATTTCCTGTAATCCGCACACGTTTTGCAACTGATGCACCAGGTTTGCAAGTGTA
Source organism: Hespellia sp. (assembly GCA_028693555.1). Classification (GTDB taxonomy): domain Bacteria; phylum Bacillota; class Clostridia; order Lachnospirales; family Lachnospiraceae; genus Hespellia. Next base: position 1,868 of record JAQUVD010000048.1, on the reverse strand, counting down.
ATCAGATTGCCACTGTACGCCGCTGTAAATGCAACGCTCTCTCCATATTCCTCCGCCATATCAAGTGCATCATTCCAGTCCGCACCGCGCAGACGCATGTGGTTATGTGTTCCTACGTCATAAAATGCAGTCAGATGCTGTACCAGAATGTGTTCCAATATGCTGCCCTTGTAGCTACAGTTTTTCGCATCGGTCAGTACCATTGTCTTTCCATCCCATTGTTCGTCCACTGCTTCTCCGCGGTAGCATACCTGATCCTTGAAATAGGTATTCTTTTCCAGCAGAATCAGATAGTCCCCGGTCTGTTCAATATAAAGGTTCGTGGTAATCAGTGGCCACAGGCCATGATCCATCCAGACTCGCACAATGGAATTGCGGTCTGCGATAAATTCTCCCGGCTTATTTCCAATAATCGTTGCATTACTTCCATCGATCCGAACTCCACCAAAATAATTCACCAGACTTTCTCTTACTGTCTGTGGATCCCGCAAAATCAGAGCAAGGCTGTCCTGCCATAAATCTCGCCATCCTCTTCCACCTCTTCCATAATCATGGTGCGGCATAAAGGAGCAGCCATAAATCCGCCGAAGCGTTGGCTGGATTCCAACCCATCCCATCCATTTGTCAAAGCTCTGTTCACTAGAACTGCAGTTTATAATTTCCTGCTGTTCCCAATATTTTTTTACCTCGTAACGTGCCTGTTTCATCTCATTCTCATCAAGATAGCGAAGTCCCTCGTGATTGTAACTGAGGACAATCTGATAGGTTCTGCTCTCCTTCGGTGAAAGCGTCATCGGTGCAAAGCGGATTCCTCCCATCGCCTCAAATCCTTCTGCTTCTTCATTCACTCCGACCGTATTCTGATTGGCTGTAATTGCCCCCGGCCAGTACAGACTTCCACCCTCCCCGATAAAATCCTGTACCACGGGGTAAAAACCGACTGGTTTTTCGCCATTTGGTCCGGACGCCAATACGCTGTAGGTCATCTCGTTTTTCCGGTGCCCTCTTTCATCAAAGGATAAGGTCGGCTTTACTGTAACTCCATTCTGCTCTGTCTGAATCCGTCCGAGCAGTGATGTCACATGTCTGTGATCGCGGATATTATCGGCGCTCCTTCCATAAATCGGAATTGCTGCTACCGGAGTGATGGTCTTACGCTCATTTGACAGATTATGAATGGTAATCTGCATAAGCTCTGCATGTTCACTTGTCGGCGGGCAAAAACTACATACATCCGCTCCGATTTCCAGATACTCATTTGTTCTTCTGACGCACTGCCAGAGCTTTCCGGCAATTAGCTGCACACAATCCTTGTTCTCATCCTGTCTGTGAATCTGCTGCCATGCAGATTCTCCGGTTGCAGACCACGGTATGCCTCCTTCTGTTATGCACCAGAAATTTCTACCCGACATGCTTTCCGATAAGTTTTCTGCACTTACCGGTTCCAATAGAAATGCATTTTGATTGAGTTTACTGTCACCTCTGAAATCGGGAGTCACACTTCCCATCGTAGGCCCTTCGTTTGCCACCGGAAAATACAAATAATTATGATTCTGTGGATTCTCCAGAAAAAAAGAGCCATCCTCATCAATAAATTCTATGCCCATATTCTTCTCCTTCTTTTTGCTGATTCTATAGTTTCGATTTTAACGGAGTTGAATTTCTGATACAGTATCTTAATTATTATTTTGGTATTCATTTTTTATTTATCATAAATTTTTTCTACAATATCTATCATACACTTTCTGTTATGAAGTGACCTCTTGTCAAGTGTTAATTTTAAGAAATCACTCTTTTTCTTTATTTCTTATTGTTCCAATGCCTGGAGCACATGGATAGAGCCTCAGATTTAACAGTTCCCGGCCTTG
>JAQUVD010000009.1 GCA_028693555.1 Hespellia sp. | reverse complement strand
CTTGCAAAACCAAAGATTTACGTTAGATTATTCTAGAAGTGAATGTTATTATGAGGAGCCGTATGCGTGAAAGGCGCACGTACGGTTCTGTGAGGGGCTTGTGGCGTGAGCCACTTGTCTACTCGACTGTAGGTGAGAAACCTTTGAACACTTTTTGAACACTCAGACCGTGATGAAGTCCTCAAAGCTCCTTTCTATCAGTATTTGTGATTATTTGAAACGGTTCGATTCCGGTCTTTTTCTATTTTGGGAATAAAGCCTGTATAATCTTGAATAAGAGCAAAAGTAAGTTAAAAGAAACGATTAAAACCTTTGAGTCAAAGGAAAATCCAGAGAGATTCAAGTCGCAAATCACACTGGCAAAAAGACGGGTAGAAGCATTTGAGATTGCAAACTACTTAATTGAAAAGGAGATAGAAACATAAAGAATTGTAGACTGTATAACAGGAAACATTGAATTTGCGTAAGATCAACCCCTCTTAGGTTCGGCACAAAATGTTAATAAAGAGTGCGAAACTTCAAATCTTATTTGGTAGAAATAGTTCTTTTCAGAGAGTATGATTTAATCAAAGAAGGAGGTATATTATGAATTTAGGAGAAAATTTGTTAAGAGCCAGAAAAAATCGCAGTTTATCGCAAGCGGAAGTTGCTGAGAAATTAGGAGTGAGCAGGCAGACTATTTCGAAGTGGGAACTTGACGAAACGTTACCAGATATCCGCCAATCAAAAAAATTGGCTTCTTTGTATCACTTGTCTTTAGATGAACTTATCGACTTTGATGTGGAAGTGAAAGAAATTGAACGCATTATTGAAAATACAAGTGAAGAGACACAAGAGAAAATAAACTGGACAAAAACGTGGAGTAAAAAGTATCCTATTCTTGCAACTTACCAAAATATAGTCGATACTACCGAATATGAAGAACATATCAAAAAGTTGTCAAAGCGACTTGCTGTTGATTATGGGTTTAACAACTTAGATGCATTCCTGGTGCTAAAAGATATTATGGCACAAGTATGGAAACAGGAAAAGAGCTTGTGAATACAGGTTCTTTTTTCATGTTGTACATTTTATAAAATGGAATTATACTATGAATAGCGGAGATTAAAGGAGAACCTATATATGAAAAAGGATAGTATACTTTTGTTTATAGCCATAGCAGTATTGTTAGGCAACGTACTGCCAAATCCAATCAATACCATTGTTTCACTTATTATATTAGTACCGATTGTGGTTTATCTTGTTGTTGACATAATAAAAAATGGAAATTCATAGAAAGAGGATATAGTTATGTTATCAGAAAGAATAAGACCAGGAAATCCGATATTCACTTTTTTTGCCATATTGTTACCTTGGAACATTTGGAATACATACATTGAAATTGATGGACAGCAAATAATTTTTAGTAGATACTTTCAAGCAGAAGGCCATAGGCGTAAGCGAAAGGATGTGTTTAAAATATCTGAGGTTATTACAATTGGATTCCCAAACGAGTTGGGTATCTCTACGCAGGAGGAAACAGTACATGGTAAATACGGAACATACGCTGCACAGGAAATTGATTTCCTTTTAAAAAGTAGCGAGATAGTTCCGTTTAATGCAAAACCTTATACAAAAAAACAGTGCAGAAAACTGTTTGGTTTATTCTCATGTGAGAAGAAGCAACAAGTAACAAAAGCTTTGGACTTATAAGCGTAATATATAGCTGTGAGCTTGTTCAAGTTGGCGTTAATTCTGTTGATGAATTAAAAAGGAAGTGAAAGCAGATTTGAAGGACTTTTATCAGTGCACGGAAAATAGAGAAATCTCAGTTGGGGGCGATATGGAATATAAGATTAGGCGGATAGAGGAAAATGATGAAGAATATATAATGGTATGTCATCTTTGAGATGTTGAAAATAACAGTTTGCAGAATATATTTCGGAAGGAAGTAACATATGATTTGGGATAAATTATCACCGTTTTATGATTCTTTTGAGAGGATATATAACGGAAAATGCTTTAAAGGAATTGCTGAGGAAATAAAAAATCATATAGGTGAAGAAGATATTGTCTTGGAGTGTGGTTGCGGGACAGGACTTCTTACTGTACCTATGGCTCAGAAATGCAAGAAGCTGATGGCTACAGATTATTCGGAAGGGATGTTAAGACAGACGAAAAAAAAGATTGCTAAATTTCCGAACACAAAACTCAGGAGAGTAAGTATTCTGGAAATACCTTTTCAGAATAATATGTTTGATGTTGTTGTTGCAGCGAATGTCATTCATCTTGTAGATAATCCAGGAAAAGCATTATCTGAAATGAAAAGGGTATGCAAGCCTGGTGGAAAGATAATTATTCCGACCTATATTAATAAAGCAAAAAAGAATTCAATGACTGCAGCCAAGTTACTCGAGGTAATCGGAGTAAAATTTAAGAGACAATTTAGTTTGGAAACTTATAAGGAATTCTTTTCAAAACAAGATATAAAAGTTTTAGAATATAAGGTGGTACAGGGGCGAATGCCATGTGCATTTGCAATAATAGAAAATCTAAAAGAGAATTAGGAATCTATATTGGCAGAGTGCAAATCAGAAGATGCAGAGGTGAAGCAAAATCGCGAAGCCTATTATTGCTATAATGCCTATTGTTCACGATTTGGAAGCAGTTGATAAGCTTGCTTTCGAATTCGAAAAAATCGGTTATGAATATATGGGCGAGTTCGGAATCTCAGGCAGACGGTATTTGCGTAAAGGCGGTGATGAGAGAACGCACCAAATCCATATATTTTCTGAACATAATATCGTAGATACTAGGCGTCATTTAGCAGTTAGAGATTATCTCAGAACACCCAAGAATGTATGTGATAAATATGCCGCTCTGAAAAAAGAGTTTGCTAAAAAATATCCGTACGACATTGACGGATACTGCGATGGTAAAGATGCGTTTGTTCAACAAATGGGAAAAGAAGCATTACAGTGGAGAAATAGGTGATTCCCAATTTGTGGGTGGAAATTGATTAGGAACCAATCGATGTTAGGGTAAACGATAAAACAGTTCACAGATTATAATAAACTGCCCTATCGTTTGCCCTAATTTCGATTTTCCTATGTTGAACAATGTCGCGTCCGTATGTTGTATCCTTATGGGAATTCAATCAATTCTCCATGGGAAAGGTTATTTTAAAATCTGCCGGAAAGTAGTCTATAACCATTGCTAAAGTAGTGCCTTTTGCACGACAAATAAACTTCCCGAGAGAAGTTATTTTAAGATATTCAATTGATGAAATTTAAATGCGTAAAGGATGTCTTGTTTGATGAGCCAACATGTGTCCACCACAACTTTTACAAGAACAGACATCAATGTTCCAAAGATGCTTTAGGATTTCTATGTTATCCATCTCTCTCATATCGGAAATATATTTTTTGCATCCCAGAAGATTACGGCAAAGAGTCAACTGTTTGCTTTTGGTTCGTGTTGCGAATAATCCATAGTGGCGCATGCGGACAAAACGTTTGGGTGGAACGTGCATCAGAAAACGCCGGATGAATTCTTCCCCCAGAAAGTATAAGGGTTTTCCAGCGACCTTCATTTCTATAATCTTTCACTGAAAATGTAACAGAATCATCAGTCATGCTAATAATTCTGTGGTTACTAATGGCTATGCGATGTGTATACTTTCCAAGATATTTTATGACTGTTTCTGCACCATAAAAAGTCTTTTTACAGTAGGGAATCCACTCTTTTTTGTAACATAAATTGATCAATCCTTTGAAAGTGTAATGATTACGATATTTTTCTGAACTCCCATAAAAAGATAATTTATTACTGTTCCAAAGTTCCTTTAACAGTTGCATATATTTGCCTTTGAATACTTTGGAAATAACTTTAATTGGTAAAAAGAAATCGGCCCCATTATCTTTCCATTGATTCTTATTATTCAGACCACCACCTAAAACAATTGCATGGATGTGTGGATGGAAATTCATTTCAGATCCCCATGTATGAAGAATAAAAAGATACCCAATTTTTGCACCAAGATATTTAGAATCTCGGGATAACTCAGCAATCGTAGAAGAAGCAGCGGTATATAAACAATTGTATAAAAGTTTCTGGTTACTGTAGATAATAGAATTAAGTTCTTCCGGTACTGTAAATACAAGATGGAAGTACGGAGCATCCAACACATCTTCTTTACGGAAATCAATCCATTTTTCTTTGGGGAGAGCTTGGCACATCGGACAATTTCGATTTCTACAGGAATTATAATGAATCTGAATGCTGCCACAATCCTCGCAGACACTTACATTTGCTCCATAGGCGCCTGTTTTACAGTTCATGATACAGTTGCTGACTTTCTGCTGGATGGGACTGGGCGTGTGTTTTTCAAGGTATTGGGGATAGAATTTCATAAAAATATGTTGTACTGTGGGTTTATTCATAACTCACCTCCACAGTATCGAATGGACTTCGAACACCAAGGAGTGATTTGTCACTAACATGAAGATAAACTTCCGTTGATTTCGGATCCCGATGTCCTAAAAGAGACTGGATGTATTTGATATCGCACCCTGATTCTAAAAGATGACTTGCAAAGCTATGACGAAAGCAATGAGAGGATACTTTCTTAGTAATGCCTGCTTTTTGTGCACTTGCTTTTATAAGTTGGTTAAGCTTTCGGTACGGATATAACTGCCTGTATGTTCACTGGGGAATAAAATCTCTCGAGGCTTATCATACTTAAACCAGTATTCCGTTAGTAAATCGAGTGTTCGGTCTGCAAGAAGTGTATAGCGTTCATTTCTACTTTTACTGTCTCGGACATGAATAGATTTATTGTTTCTGGAAATGTCACAGTAGTGTAAATGAGTAAGTTCAGATACACGCAACCCAGCAGAATACATGGTAGCGAGCATCGTCTTATGCTTGAGATTTGTTGTTGCATTTAGAATAGACTCTATTTCATCTTTTGTAAGAACGACAGGAAGATGGATATCTTTTTTCATTCGAGGGAAATCGTCTTCATCCAGATATATTTTCAGCAACCGTTTATATAAGAAACGGATAGCAGATAAATAATGATTGTAGGTTTGTGGTGCAATACCTTTTGAACGTTTCTTACTCAAAAAAGCATCAACATCATTGACAGATAAATCCTCTAAGCGTGTCTTCCTGACGGACTCCATAAAGTGGTGAATGGTAACGCAGTAAGCATCTACAGTAGAGTCTCTAAGATTACGCTTAGAAGCAGCATCTCTGATTGATTTGTATATTTCGTTATACATAGAAATTCCTCCATAAAAGTGTAATGATTGTTATGATTATCACTACCTTTATGGAGGAGCATTTGGATAATAAAAGTGCTTGTGTAAAAAGCACTGGAGTGGTATTCTTTTCATAGGCAGTGGTTCCTTTTTGTATTCAGTTTTGTGTGGTAACTTAACTATAAATACTTTTAAAAAGAAACACAACTGCCTATTTTAGAAAAAGAAACGCTGCGCCATAGCCTCGGCAGGCCATCGCGCAGCGATTTTGTTCAATTAGAAGTTGTAGCAGAGCTTTTATAAATTGGAGGAATTACCAATGCAAGATTTTTTTGAAGCATTAAGAAGTGAAAGCAAAAATACAGCATTACCCGACGAGTTTAATTATTTTGGAAAACTTATCGGTAGTTGGGCAATAGACTATATTGAGGATAACACTTCTCTTGCAATTAAGGGTGAATGGCATTTCTCATGGGTTCTTGAAGGGATGGCTATTCAGGATGTTATTATTCTGCCTGATTATGAATATGGGTCATCGTTGCGTATTTATAATCCCGATACACATGCATGGGATGTAGCTTATGGTTATACTGGAAAAATAATACGACTTGAAGCAAAAAAACAAGATAACATGATAATGCTCACCTTCATCAATGATGAAAGAAGAAAGTGGATTTTTACTAATATACAGGATAATCATTTTCATTGGGAAAACATTACTGTAAAGGATGATGGTGAATGGTATATAAATGCTGAAATATATGCTGAACGTATCAAATAACTACAGTTCACAGTGCTACAAATTTCAGTTGTTAGGGGTGGAAAAGAATGTGGCTATCCAGTTCATAGTGAAGATGGTTGACATTTACTTAGTGATGATTAAACGAATTAGAACTTATGCGGAGGTGTGTTAATGAAAATAGAAATAGGAAAAGAATTTCCACAGTATTTCAAACCCTCATACCCAGAAGAATTTGAATTATTTTCACACTTTGAAACGACAGCAGGTATACCAACGGTTTTATTTGCAATCACTACATGGAAAGAAAACGGAAAGCCGAATGTTTGTTTTCATTCATGGAGTTGCTTTCATGGAGATAAGACAGCATTCTTTGCCGTTATGGGGAATTTATATCAACATACACATACTTATGCTAATATTCAACGTGAAAAATGTTTTTGTATCAATTTTCTTCCAATAAGCTATTATGATAAATTGATAGATACAATCAATCAAAACGCCTTAGAAACAGATGAATTTGAAGTAGGAAATTTCACACTTTCCAATGCAAAAACTATTCATGCACCAGTTATTCAAGAGGCTTTTATCAATATGGAATGTACCTTAAAAGAAATACAAGATTTAAGCGGTGCAGGAATAACAGCTATGATTGTTGGACAGATACAACAAATTTCTGTTGATGAAAAATATGCACAAGGATATAAACATCGATATGGAAAAGAGGGATTTATGATGTTGATACCAGCGCCTCAAAATCTCACTACTGGCGAACCAAATCAATCTGCGGTTGCTACTGTAAATATTGAAAAGTATGATTGACAACTAGCAGTTTGTAAGACTAAAAGAATTGAATTTATGGAGGTCTTTACTTATGCTTACAATCTTTAATACAATGAGTTTATACATCGGAACAGATATGAAAAGATTTAATGAAATCAGAGATATTTTAGAAGCAAATAAAATCAAATATAAATACTATACTAAGAATCATCTTGGCGAATGGACTGGTCGTGGAACAGTCTGAGGAAATACAGGGAGTATTGGAAATAATTCTGAGCTTATGTATGAGATAAAAGTACTTAAAAGTGATTACGAAAATGCAAAATACCTAATCAGACAATGAAAGAAATAATAGTAAATATGGAGGGATGAATGATGAATGATACGGCGGTAGCAATGGCAAAACGACTACTCGTAGATAGCATATGGAAAAGTGCAAATCTTGAAGGGCTTGGGACAACATTCCCAAAGACAGAAGCAATATTAGCAAATGCTCCAACTACTACAAAAACTGAAGAAGTTCTTTTTGTTGTCAATATGAAAAGGGCTTGGCAATTCTTATTGGATAATCTTGATTACAACAATTGCATAATGTTATTACGACAATACAATAAAATTGTAGGGGAATTATTATTTGATTATGCTGGTGAGATACGGACAATTTCGGTACAGATAGGGGGCACATCATGGGAGCCTGAAATACCACAATCAGGAATCATTATAGATTCAATAAATGAAATAGAACGTATTTCTGATATTGAAATAAGAGCATTAAAGTATTTTTGTTATATAGCAAGAACACAAATGTTTATTGATGGGAATAAGCGCGTTGCACAGCTTATGGCGAACAAGATTTTAATCGAAAAAAACATAGGTATTTTTCAAATACCGATTGAAATGTTAGAAGAATTTAAGGAATTGCTGATTTCTTTCTATGAAACAAACGACGACGGAGAAATCATGAGATTTATGAAAGAATATTGCATAAAAAGAATAGCATAACAAGCCTGAAAGGAACAGCAGCAACATGTTAAGAATAAATCAAATTAAATTACCATATCAGCATACAGAAGAAATGCTGAAGAAAAAAGTAGCAAAGATACTAAGAATCTCCGAAGATGAGATTCTTAACTTTTATATCAAAAAGAAATCCATAGATGCCAGAAAAAAACCAGATTTATTCTATGTATATTCCCTTGATGTAAAAGTAAAAGGTGAAAAATCAGTTCTAACGCGTTGCAAAAACAAGGATGTTTCCATCGCAAAAAACACCTATTTTTCTCCCGCTGTCACGGGAAATGAGGTTCTGCAGAATCGCCCGGTTGTGATTGGAAGCGGTCCTGCAGGCCTTTTCTGTACATTTCTGCTTGCTCAGAACGGATATCAGCCTATTTTACTGGAGAGGGGCGCATCTGTAGAAGAGCGCATGCAGGATGTGGAGAAATTCTGGTCGGAGGGAATCTTGAATCCGGAATCGAACATCCAGTTTGGCGAAGGCGGTGCCGGAACATTCTCCGACGGAAAATTAAATACCTCACTCAAAGATCCGTTGGGATTGAATCGGTGGGTCTTAAAAACATTTGTAGATCACGGTGCACCAAAAGAGATTCTCTACGAGGGCAAGCCGCATATTGGAACCGATATTCTCACAACCGTCATTCGGAATATACGCGAGCACATGTTACAAATGGGGGCAGAAATACGTTTTCACAGCAAAGTCACCGATTTTATAACCGATCAGACAAAAAATCAACTAATCGCTGTTGAGATAAATGACAAGGAACAGCTTTCTGTCAATGTCGCTGTGCTTGCAATCGGTCACAGTGCAAGAGATACATTCCAGACCCTATATGACCACAGGATTCCAATGACTGCCAAGTCATTCGCAGTGGGCGTTCGCGCGGAGCATCCGCAGACAGTCATCAATGTATCTCAATACGGCATGGAGCATCCAGCAGATTTGCCTGCTGCGCCTTATAAGCTGACAGCCCAGTTAGAGAATGGGAGAGGCGTATACTCGTTCTGTATGTGTCCGGGCGGCTACGTGGTAAATGCGTCCTCTGAACTGGGCAGACTTGCGGTCAACGGCATGAGTTATCATGACCGCGCAGGTGAAAATGCAAACAGTGCCATTGTTGTCACCGTCACACCGGAGGACTTTGCCTCCTCCCACCCGCTTGCCGGCATGGAATTCCAACGTGATTTAGAAGAAAAAGCATATGCACTGGGAAGTGGCAGTGTTCCGGTTCAACGGCTGGAAGATTTCAAAAATGATAAAACAACCTCTGCCTTTGGAAAAGTAACGCCCCAAATAAAGGGAAACTATCAGAAAAGTAATCTTCGCTCCATATTTCCACAGGTCCTAAGTGAGTCCATCCTGCTTGGCATGGAATGTTTTGAATCACACATTCATGGTTTTTCAGATCCAGATACCCTTCTGTCAGGTGTTGAAAGCCGTACTTCTTCCCCCATCAGAATATCCCGCAATGAATTCTTTCAATCAGAATTAAAGGGACTCTATCCTTGCGGTGAAGGCGCCGGATATGCCGGTGGAATCACATCCGCTGCGATGGATGGATTAAAGGTGGCAGAAGGTATTATGAAGCAGTACAAACCATTGTTCACAAAAAATTAATGTGTTCGCTCTATACACATTTTTTGAAATATGCTAAAATAATCATTGTATTGTGTCAAAGTTTACAAACTGAATGAAAGAACAACATACCATGAAAGAGATGCCCAGGGATGAGCGTCCCTATGAAAAATGCGAGAAAAACGGAGCCGGCAGTTTATCTGATATTGAACTGCTCTCTGTTTTATTACGTACCGGCACAAAAGGTATGACCGCATTAGAATTATCGCGTAAGATTCTATATCCCATGCATTCGCAGGATGGCATTCTGAATGTTCATCACTGGACTTATGAAAAGCTAAAAGAGATCAAAGGAATCGGAACAGTTAAGGCATTACAGATTATGTGTCTCGCCGAGTTAGCCAAACGGCTGGCAAAAGCAACGGCACACTCGCAGCTCGATTTTTCTGTTCCTGAGACCATTGCAAATTACTATATGGAAGATATGCGCCATCAAAAGCAGGAAGTATTAAAGCTACTTCTATTGAATACAAAAGCAAAACTAGTCGGAGCAACAGATATCTCAAAAGGAACAATTAACACTGCATTGATTTCTCCAAGAGAACTCTTTGTAGAAGCCTTACAAAAGAACGCTGTATCAATTATTCTTCTTCACAACCACCCGAGCGGTGATGCAATGCCAAGCAAAGAAGACGTACTGATTACAAAACGGATCAGGGATGCCGGTAATTTGATTGGAATTGAATTATTAGATCATATTATCATTGGAGATAATTGTTACATCAGTCTGTCCGAAAAAGGATTGATATAAGAAAGACAGGTAATGAAATGGCAAGAAACGTATATGGACTTGATTTAGGAACCTACGAAATCAAAGTCTACGATAATAAACAGGACGAAATTTGGAAAGAGAAAAATGTCATCGCAATTGAACACCAGAAGAACATCTTCGCAGTTGGTGATTCTGCATACGAGATGTATGAGAAAACGCCGGATTATATTCAGGTCGTATTTCCCATGAAGGAAGGTGTGATTTCCCGTTTTGATGACATGCAGCATCTCTTACAGAATCTGCTGAGCAGAGACCGTCGTTTTATAAGAGGTTCGGAGTATCTGCTTGCCGTTCCTACCGATGTGACTGAAGTGGAGAAACGTGCTTTTTACGATCTTGTGATTCATTCAACAGCAAGAGCGAAAGAGGTAAAGATTATTGAACGTGGAATCGCAGACGCTGTTGGACTCGGTTTGGATGTCAAGAACGAAAAGGGAATCTTTATTGCGAACTTTGGTGGCGAGACAACCGAGCTCTCTGTTCTTTCCTCCGGCGGTATGGTTCTGAATAAACTGGTTAAGATTGGTGGTGTCCAATTTGATCTGGCTGTCGCTGATCTCGTCCGCAAGAATAAAGATTTCCTGATTGGACGGCTGACTGCGGAAAAGCTTCGTCGTGAATTCGGTGTCTTTAATGAGCATAACGACGCTTCTATCAGCATTGCAGGTAGGAACCTGTTAACCGGACTTCCACAGAGAAAGACCATCCAGATTGGTCTTGTGCGCGCCGCAATCAAAGATCCTTTAGAAGAAATTGTGAAATCTATGCTTTCTATGATCGACAGACTTCCTCCGGATGTCCGCAGAATCATTAATACCGAAGGGATCTTTATTACAGGCGGTCTTGCAAATTTACCGGGGTTAGATGTCTATTTACGTGAGGTCCTGAACCTGCGCGTGCGCAAGGCAAAGCGTTCGGACATCTGCGCCGTAGAAGGACTAAAGAAGATTATATCCAATAAAGACTTAGCAACTCTGACATATTCCATGTTAGATGAAGATTACAGGTGGTTACGTTAATATGAGAAAAAAGAATCAATCCTCTTTATCAAATAAATACTGGCTTATGGCGATATCCGCTATCTGTTGCATCCTAATGATACTTTCACTGGTATCTTCATTTGCTGCAACGCCATTTAAGGAAATTGCAAATATCACAGTTATTCCCATGCAAAAAGGCATTAACCAGATGGGAATGTTCCTAAGTGATTTTACAAGCAATTTTGAAACGCTGCAATCGGTAAAGGCGGAAAATAAAGCACTTCAGGAAAAATTAGACATCCTTACCATTGAGAATAACAATCTGCAACAGGAGAAATATGAGCTGGACCGTCTCCAGGAGCTCTATAAGCTGGATCAGAATTACTCAGATTATAAAAAAATCGGAGCTCATGTCATCTCCAAAGATCCGGGAAACTGGTTCAGTACCTTCACAATTGACAAAGGCAGCGCAGACGGAATCAAAGTCGATCAGAATGTCATGGCAGGAAGCGGACTTGTCGGAATCGTCACATCCACAAGCACACACTGGGCAACGGTTCGCTCCATCATTGATGATTCAAGTAACGTGAGTGCCATGGTTCTTTCCAGTTCGGACCGCTGTATGGTGCGCGGTGATCTATCACTGATGACGGATGGTAAAATCCAGTTCGAACAGCTCGAGAACAATGACAATGTGGTACCAGTGGGAGAGCAGATTGTAACCTCTTATATCAGTGACAAATATTTACAGGGAATTTTAATCGGATATGTCAATGAAATTAACGTGGATTCTTCCAATTTGACACGTTCCGGTTATATTACACCGGCAGTGGATTTTCGAAATCTGCAGGAAGTGCTCGTGATTACCACAACAAAAGCAGATTTAAAGGAAGCTGACAATTCAGACACAACAGGAGAGTAGGCATTTTCTATGAAAAGAAAAGCAGTAAGTGCAGTAATACTAGTGGTTTGCTTTTTGCTGCAGTGCACATTATTTAATTTATTATCATTAGGCTCTATTAAACCCAATCTACTGCTGATACTCACTTCAGCATTTGGATTTTCGCGAGGGCATAAGGACGGTATGGTCATCGGATTCTTTTCCGGCTTGTTAATTGATATACAATTTGGTGAGATCTTAGGATTTTATGCACTGATTTATACAATAATCGGATTTGCCAATGGATTTTTCAAACAGATTTATTATGACGATGATGTAAAACTTCCGCTGCTTTTGATTGCCGGAAGTGAAGCCGTATATGGCATCATCATCTATGTATTCCAGTTTTTGCTGCGAGGCGAATTTCATTTTGTAAGATATCTGGAGCAGATTATTGTTCCGGAACTGTTATACACACTGGTTATTTCATTGGCACTATATCCATTTATATTATTTGTAAACCGTAGATTTGATGCAAAAGAAAAAAGGAGTGCAAGCAAATTTGTTTGATCGTATAAAAGAGGCAGTCTATCAGGTTGTAAAGTCTCGCTTGTTTGTTATTATTATCGTATTTTCAATTATGTCAGCGATACTAATCGAGCGTGTCTTTTACCTTCAGATTGTAAAAGGACAGGATTATTTAGACAATTACAAATTACAGATTCAGAAGACGAGAGAGATTTCCGGTACACGTGGTAATATTTACGATGTAAACGGGAACCTGTTAGCATACAACGAATTAGCTTACTCGGTAACAATCGAAGACAATATCAATGCAGATTCTATTGCAGAGAAAAATAAGGTGCTCAATGCAATCCTTGAACAGATCATAACGATCGTCGAAACAAATGGTGATTCTATCATCAGTAGTTTTGGTATCATTCTTGATCCCGGCGGGAATTATGTCTTTACACAGAAGAACGAAACGGCTCGTTTACGATTTGTCGCAGATGTCTATGGTTACACTACCATTGACAAGCTTTCAAGTAAGCAGAAGAATCAATCTGCTGCAGACATCATGCATTATCTGTGTACGAATGACAGTTACGGCTATGGAATATCAGAATCCGATAATACACCGGAGCATATTTTAAAGCTTGTGAATATGCGTTATGCCATCAGCTTAAACAGCTACCAGAAATATATTCCTACGACACTTGCATCGGACGTCAGCGAGAATACGGTTGCCGCAATCATGGAAAATTCAGACGACCTGACCGGCGTCGATATCGCGGAGGATTCTCTGCGCCGTTATACAGACAGCAAATATTTTGCGTCTATCCTTGGATATACCGGTCAGATTTCACAGGAAGAATATGACGCGTTAAGCGCAGAGGAGCAAAAGCAGTATTCCCTGACGGATATCATTGGAAAGTCCGGTCTTGAACAGACGCTCGACAGTGTTCTTCAGGGAACCAAGGGCGAGGAGAGTGTCTATGTTGACAGTGTCGGTAAAGTAGTCGATACGATCAGCAAGACCGACGCAAAAGTCGGAAATGATGTGTATCTCACAATTGACATGTCTCTGCAGGAAGCCGCCTATGATCTGATAGAAGAGAAGCTTGCCGGAATTCTTTTGGACCGATTAAGTGACCAGTATAACTATGATCCGAGCACAGCGTCCAAGGCAAGTGAAATTTTGATTCCTGTCGATAATGCCTACAACGCCTTTATTGGAAATGATATTTTAGACTATACACATTTTTCCGCTTCCGATGCCGGAAGCGTAGAACAGACTGTTTATGGGATTTATCAGGCAAAGCTAGAAAGTGCACTCGCTGATATTACAACAGAAATGAACAATCCGAATGCTGCGGCTTACACAGATCTTTCCACTGAAATGCAGGCATATGAAGAGTATATTGTAAGTACGATTTTAACGACAAATACAAGTATCCTGGATTCCGATGCGATCGACACCAATGATCAGACCTACCAGGCATGGGAGAACGATGGCAGCATCAGTCTCTACACCTACCTGAACTATGCAATTTCCCAGAACTGGATTGACACATCCGCATTGGATATTGATACTTCAAATACAAAATATTCTGATTCAAACGAAGTATATCAGGCAATCATCAATTATTTAAATAATTATTTGCGTTCAGATAGTAGTTTCGACAAACTTTTATACAAATATCTTATAAAATCAAGTAATATAAGTGGAAATCAAATTTGTGCCATGGTCTACGAACAGGGAGTGCTCCCAATGGATGAGGACGCATACAACGGTCTTGTAAGCGGAAGCACTGATTCGTTCGGCTGGCTTTATGGTAAGATTGAAAGTCTGGAAATCACACCTGGACAGCTTGCTCTTGAACCTTGTACCGGTTCTGCAGTTGTCAGCGATCCGAATACCGGTTCTGTGCTTGCCTGTGTTTCTTATCCGGGTTATGATAACAACAGACTCGCCAATACAATGGATTCTGCTTATTACAATAAATTAGTTACCGGATTATCAAGACCATTCTATAACAATGCCACACAGGAAAAAACTGCACCGGGATCTACTTTCAAGATGGTCTCTGCAGTAGCAGGTCTGACGGAGGGCGTCATTGACAGCAATTCCGTATTTAGCTGTAATGGCAAATTTGATCTTGTTGATCCAAACCCACAGTGCTGGATTTATCCAAATGGGCACGGTTCACTCGATGTAGTCGGTGCGATACAGAATTCCTGCAATATCTTTTTCTACAATGTTGGATATGATTTAGGAATGACAGAAGATGGCTCTTATTCCAGTGATCAGGGAATTGAACGGCTTGCAAAATATGCCGCCGCATTTGGTCTTGGAGAAAAATCTGGTCTTGAGATTCCGGAATCATCGCCACAGATTTCCGATTCCGCATCCGTGCCATCCGCTATCGGACAGGGTACGAACAACTTTACAGTCAGTCAGCTCAACCGCTATGTTGCTACCGTTGCAAATAAAGGTACGGTATATAACCTTTCTTTATTGGACAAGACAACTGATACAAATGGAAATGTCATTAAGGATTACACACCTACCATTGCGAACGAAATGACTGACATCAGCGACTCTACATGGAATTTAGTGCATCAGGGAATGGAAAATATGATTTCAAATAATGCGACTTTTTCCGGACTTGAAGTCGCGATGGCAGGAAAGACAGGTACTGCTGAGCAGAGTGCCGTCCATGCAGACCATACTTTGTTTGTGGGATATGCCCCTGCTGATTCTCCAGAGATTGCAATTTCTGTTCGAATTGCCAACGGATATTATTCCACTTATCCTTCTGAAATCGCACGGGATATTGTTCGATTCCGATTTGGACTGGCTGATCACGATGCCTTAATCAGTGGTTCTGCTTCCGAACTTGGGACAACGCTCTCCGGTGACTAATCGATAAAGAAAGGATAGGAGTGTATGGAACAATTAGTTACAATTAAAAGTAATAAATATGGAATTGAAGTATTTCTGAATCCTGACGTCTCCTTTGATGTATTGCTTCATGCAGTCAGACAGAAGTTTCTAGATGCATCCAAATTCTTTCGCGGTGCAAAAATGGTAACTTCTTTTGTTGGACGTACACTGACACGCGGAGAAGAATCGCAGATTATAAAAGCAATAACCCAGGCCGCCTCGATTGAGATTATATGTCTCGTCGATAAAGATGAGAAGAACGAGCTCGTCTGCAAAACCATTATGGAAAATGCACTGGAAGAGAAGGATAAGCAGGATGGACAGTTCTATAAAGGAACACTGGGCAAAAGACAAACCCTGGAATCAGATACAAGCATCATCATCATGGGTGATGTCGAGCCGGGAGCGAAGGTTATAGCAAAGGGAAATATTGTTGTAATCGGCAGTTTGATGGGATCTGTTCACGCAGGTGCAGCAGGGGATGACAATGCTTTTATCGTCGCTTTGTCCATGCACCCCAAGAAATTGAAAATTCATGATGTCGAAGCAAAAACAAGTCTGATTTATCAGGAAAATGCCTCCATACCAGGAGCTAAAATCGCTGTTTTAGACGGACATCGCATCTACATAGATCCACTGACAGAATAAAGAATTAACGGAGCAAGTGAGAGGAGTTATAACATGGGTGAAGTCATTGTAATTACATCAGGGAAAGGCGGCGTTGGAAAAACGACAACCACGGCAAATCTTGGAATCGGACTATCCAAAAGCGGCAAAAAAACACTCGTAATCGATACGGATCTTGGACTACGTAATCTGGATGTCGTACTTGGTTTAGAAAATCGGATTGTATATAATCTGGTGGATGTCATAAATGGAAGCTGCCGTCTAAAACAGGCACTCATTTCAGATCCCCGTTATCCGGAGCTGTATCTGCTTCCATCAGCACAGACAAAAGATAAAAGTGCTGTTTCTCCTGAACAGATGAGAAAACTGGTCTCTGAATTAAAAGATAATTTTGATTTCATTTTATTAGATTGCCCTGCAGGAATTGAACAAGGATTTCAAAATGCAATTGCCGGTGCTGATAAAGCAATCGTAGTCACAACTCCTGAAGTATCTGCAATCCGAGATGCAGACAGGATTATCGGACTTCTCGAAGTAAATGGAATTCGAAATTCTTCTCTTATCATCAATCGATTGCGAATCGATATGGTAAAACGCGGAGATATGATGTCAGTCGAGGATGTCACCGAAATACTCGCCATTGATTTAATCGGCGTGATTCCGGATGATGAGCAGGTCGTAATTGCAACGAATCAAGGAAATCCAATTATTGGCAACGCCTCAAAGGCTGGCACTGCATATGAAAATATCTGCAAACGGCTTTTGGGAGAAACTGTACCAATTACCGATTTTAGTCATACAGAAGGATTATTTTCAAAAATGACACATCTTTTTAAGATGAATTAGGAGGATGTGAGATGAGTGTACGTTCCGTCGTTATTGCAAAAAGCAGACTAAAGAATCTGATTACTGCAGATCGAATTCATTGTACACCAGATAACATACAATTAATGTCCACAGAAATCTACCAGATTTTATCCAAATATCTTGAGATAAAACCCGAAGATTTTAAAATAAGTTACACACACACAGATATATATATTCATTATATGAATGATAGGAGAAAGAATTGACTTTTCAATATATTAAAAACACACTCAGAAGATATCACTTAAAAGACTTTAAATTCACATTGGTTGCACTTGTGCTGATTACTTCGGTTCTCGGTGTACTTGTCGTAGGCAGTGCACAGCAGTCTGTCCAGGGAAAACAGATTCTCGGTGTAATTCTCGGTGTGATTGTCATGCTCATCCTTTCCCTGATCGACTACAACTGGATATTAAACACCTACTGGTTTTTATATATCGTCAATATCGTCTTGCTGGTAGCGGTGTTACTGTTCGGTGAAGAAGTAAATGGCGCTACCAGATGGCTCAGTCTTGGCTTTACTTCGTTTCAGCCTTCTGATTTGACCAAGATCATAACCATATTGTTCTATGCCAAATTTCTGGGAGACAGGGAACGGGAAATTAATACAAAGCGAACCATTATAGAAGCGATTGCATTAATGATTCCTACTTTGATTTTAATTTATAAGGAACCAAACCTTTCGAATACAATCTGTCTGGCTGCATTATTTTGCGTTTTAATGTATCTCGGTGGATTAAGCTACCGATTCATCGGCACCGTGCTTGCTATTGTCATCCCACTTATGGTCATTTTTCTGAGCATTGCAGTACAGCCCAATCAGCCATTCTTAAAAGACTACCAGCAGAAACGTATTCTGGCATGGCTGGAGCCGGAAAAATATGCGACAGACGAGGCATATCAGCAAATCAACTCTGTCATGGCAATCGGTTCCGGACAATTGACTGGAAAAGGGCTGAATAATAATACGACAACGTCTGTAAAGAACGGAAATTTCATCTCAGAACCACAAACTGACTTTATTTTTGCAATTATTGGTGAAGAATTAGGATTTGTAGGTTGTTGTGTCGTCATAATTTTGTTATTATTAATTATAATCAATTGTGTTATTATAGGAATGAAAGCAAAAGATACCGGAGGCAGGCTTATTTGCGCCGGAGTCGCCGCGTTGATTGGCATTCAAAGCTTTATCAACATTGCGGTTGCCACACAGATTTTTCCCAACACAGGTATTTCCTTACCATTTATCAGCTATGGACTGACATCTGTCATCTGTTTTTATATTGGTATTGGGATTGTACTGAATGTTGGTTTACAACCGAAAAAATATCAGTAAGGAGAAGACAGGATGAATATCGGATTAATTGCACACGATTCAAAGAAAAAACTGATGCAGAACTTTTGCATCGCATACAGAGGTATTTTAAGTAAACATGAGCTCTATGCCACAGCTACAACGGGAAGGCTTGTCGAGGAGGTTACGAATCTGAGCATTCACAAATATCTTGCCGGTCACCTTGGTGGTAAGCAGCAGCTTGGCGCGCAGATTGAAAGCAACGGGATTGATGCTTTGATTTTTTTCCGCGACCCACTCACTCCGCGCTCACACGAACCGGATGTGAATGACATCGTGCGTCTCTGTGACACCTATAACATTCCAATGGCAACCAATATTGCAACAGCAGAAGTAATTATTCTAGCATTAGATAGAGGAGATTTAGACTGGCGTGAAATGTATAAATAAAATAAAACTACTCTTCATAGTATCTATGATATCCTCGCTTATCCTTACAGGCTGTGGCAGTAGCAGTACAGCGGCGAGTGAATACGAGAAAACTACATATAATCAGAGTCTGAAAACATATGATTTTTTTGCAAAAGATTTATGCGTAACAAATACAAATGTAGATCTTACCGGATACACAACAGATACTACTGTTCACGCTGCCGGATTGTTCGACCTCAGTCAGGACAAGGTGCTTTATGCAGATCGTATTTTTGACCAGCTTTATCCAGCCAGCACTACAAAGGTTATGACAGCTTATATCGTGTTGAAATACGGAAATTTAGATGATGAAGTCACAGTCAGCGAGAATGCTGTTACACTGTCTGCTGATGCACAGGTATGTGGCCTTCAAGCCGGTGACAAGCTTACATTGGGAGCCTTATTGAATGGATTAATCTTATATTCTGGAAACGACAATGCGATTGCAATTGCAGAATATATGGCGGGAAGTGTGTCCGCATTCGCGGATATGATGAATGCAGAAGCCATCCAGCTTGGTGCAACGCATTCTCATTTCATGAATCCACATGGATTGCACGAAGATGATCATTATACGACAGCATATGATTTATACCTTATTTTTAATGCATGCTGTAACGATCAAAGATTTCTTGATATCATCTCACAGACTTCATATAACGCTACGATAGCGGATTCTGCAGGCGAGATGCGCACAGAGGTTTGGGAACCAACCAATTACTATTCTCTCGGTACCGTGGCAATGCCAGATGGTGTGAGAGTATTCGGAGGGAAAACCGGTACTACAGACGAAGCAGGCAACTGTGTCATTCTCTACAGTGTGAACATGGAAAATGCGCCATACATTTCCGTCGTAATGGGTGCTGATTCAAAAGACCGGCTTTATCAGGATATGGGCAGCTTATTATCCACAGGAATTACCGGAACCATATCTCAGTAATGCATGACAGGGATTCTCTGAAAAGCCGGAGAACCCCTGTTTTGCTATTTATACTTATGCATTTGTATTTTGAATACGACCAAACAGTGTAATTAAGTATAGGCCGCACAATCCGACAAGCGTATAAATAATTCTGGAGAACCAGCTTAAATTTCCTAATAAATATGCTACCAGATCGAATTGGAAGATTCCGATCAAAAGCCAGTTTACCGCACCTATAATCACAAGGGTAAGAGCTGTGTTATCGAACCATCTCATGGTATTACCTCCTTTACAAGATATGGAATAGTATTGCCATCATAACTGGAATTATTCATAAAAAAATGATATACTTGATGAACTGGGGAGGACATTTATTTTGGCATCGAGAAAAAACAATTCAACAAGCATTACGAAATATAAAAACAAACAAGAATTAAATATCGGCATTTTTGTTTTCGCAATTATTTTTATTTATTTGATCATCACACTTCTAGCTTACCTCACAACAAAGCATGTTTCTGTTTATGAAGTAAGAGAGGGGAGCATTCTAAAAGATACAAGTTATACGGGTATTATTTTGCGTGATGAAACGACCATTCAGACCGATACTGACGGATACATCAATTATTTCATGTCAGTCAATAGTAAGGTGAAGGCCGGAACGAATCTTTATACTATTTCAGCTGATAAGCTTTCAGAAGAACCTGTATCTACTGAATCCAGCGAAGTATCTTTATCGGCTGCAGATCAGGAGTCTGTAGTTTTAAAAACACAGAATTTCAATCTGGCTTTCAGCGAGAATGATTTTTCTCAGGTTCATGCCTTTAAATCAGATATAGATACCACCCTGCAAAAGGCTGCGAATCAGACGAAGACAGCCCAGTTGGATGCACTGCTTAATTCTGATGCTGCTTCTAGTCTTTCAGTATACCAAACACCTACAGACGGTATATTTTCCTTAAATGTGGATGGGTATGAAGGTGCCACCGTAGACTCACTGAAAAAGAAAGATTTTGACAAGACAAATTATACAGAGACGACTCTGCAAAACAATCGGAAAATCAAGAATGGTGAAAACGCCTACAAGTTAATCACTACAAATAACTGGTCCATTGTAGTCGAATTGTCCGAAGATGACACAAAAAAGCTCAAGGACACCACTTATGTAAAGACGCGTATTGAGAACAGTAACGAGACCATTGGCGCAGATTTTTCATTGATCGAAAGTAATGGAACTTCTCTCGGCGTTTTATCTTACACTCGTTCTATGATCCAATATATCGATAAGCGGTATGTTAACGTCGAGCTCATTTTGGAAGATGAGTCAGGTCTCAAGATTCCAAAAACTGCGGTATTGAAAAAATCATTCTATGTAGTTCCTTCTGACTATATTACACAGGGGGGAGACAGCTCTGCAACCGGCGTATTAGTCAGACGCACTAGCGGAAAGAAGGAGATTACGGAATTTGTGGAAGCCGACATTTATCAGGCATCAGACAGCATGGTCTATCTTGACCCGAATCTATTTAAAACCGGAGATGTCCTTGTGAATCCCGCCAGTGGTGATGCCGTAACCTTGTCAGAGCAAAAGAAATTGACAGGCGTTTATAATATTAATAAAGGCTATACCGTATTTCGTCAGGTCGAGATCTTATGTGAAAGTGATGATTATTATATTGTCAACGAAGAGGCTGCCTACAGTTTATCCAACTATGATCACATTGTATTAGATCATTCTACCGTCAAAGAGGGAGAAGTAATTTTTCAATAGAGGTGAAAAAACATGATAGAACAACAATTAAAAGAAGTAGAAACAAAGATTCAGGCAGCATGTGACAGGGCACATCGTGACAGATCCGAGGTCACCCTGATTGCTGTCAGTAAGACAAAACCAATTGAAACACTCAAAGAAGCATACGATTTGAATATCAGAGTCTTTGGTGAAAATAAGGTGCAGGAGATTGTTGATAAATATGAAGCACTGCCAAATGATATCCACTGGCATATGATTGGACACCTGCAGCGTAACAAAATTAAGTATATCATTGATAAAGTCGATATGATTCATTCTGTAGACTCTGTAAGACTTGCAGAGGCAATTGAAAAAGAGGCAGGAAAGCATAATGTAATCATTCAGATTCTCCTTGAAGTGAATGTTGCAGAGGAGGAGAGTAAATTTGGGTTACATATTGATGAAGTTGTTCCTACACTTGAAATAATTTCACAATTTCCTCATATAAAAGTGTGTGGTCTTATGACAATTGCCCCTTTTGTAGATAATCCAGAGAAAAATCGTCCTATCTTTGCCAAATTACGTAAATTATCTGTTGACATTAGAGACAAAAACATTGATAATACTAATATGAGCATACTTTCAATGGGTATGACGAATGATTATGAAGTTGCAATTGAAGAAGGTGCAACCATGATTCGAGTTGGTACCGGAATATTTGGTATCCGTAATTATAATTTATAAGGGTAGAACCAGGTAGATAAGGAGAGTAGTAATGGGTGTATTTGATAAGTTTCTAGATATTATGAAATTGAATGATGATGATTATGATGACGATTTTTACGATGATGATTATGATGATGACTACGAAGAGAAATCGCACAAAACGTTTTTCAAGAAAGAGAAAGATGATTATCATGACGATTTTGAACCAGAGAGAAGGTCTCATTCATCTTCAAACAAGGTGACTCCGATGCGTCAGCCGGCTCCAAAGCGCAGCTCCGGTATGGAAGTTTGTGTTGTAAAGCCTACATCAGTAGAAGACGCGAGAGAAATTACCGAGACGTTATTGGACAATCGTACTGTCATTCTTAATTTAGAAGGACTGGATCTTGAGATTGCACAGCGCATCATTGATTTCACATCAGGTGCAACATTTGCAATCAGTGGTAATTTACAGAAGATTTCGAATTATATCTTTTTAGTAACACCGACAAATGTCGATATTTCAGGTGATTTGCAGGACTTACTTGGCGGATCGATGGAGATGCCTTCCGTGAGAAACAGATATTAAGGAACAGAGATGCAAAAAGAAGAGCAATTAATACAAAAAAGATTTTCTGAATTATCTAATATTGCATTTCATCGTAATATTGTTACGTATACAGATTTTTTGAATCTGAACGAATTGAATATTTTACATACATTGCCCAAAGATTTGCTATTCACGAAATATCAATCCTTCGGTGGTTATGATTTAGCAGAGCGTCAGATGGTAGCTTTTCTCCCTGATGCTCTTTATTATGAGGTCAATTATCCCTATCAGGTCTGTAAAATATCAGCTTTAAATGCAAAATATTCAGAAACATTAACTCATCGGGATTATCTCGGTGCTATTTTAAATTTAGGAATCGATCGCAGCCGAATCGGTGATATCCTTGTGATGGAGAATGAGACTGTTCTGTTTGTGCAGAGTTCTATGGTTGATTTTATCTGTAGTGAATTAACCCGCATTCGCCATACTACAGTACTTGCCGCTGCGATTCCTGCGACAGACTTTCATTATGTGCCAAAGATTGAGGAGATAACTGGAACTGTGGCTTCTGTGCGTTTAGACAGCCTGTTATCCCTCGCTTTTTCGTCATCCCGAAGCAAACTTGTAGGACTGATTGAAGGAGGAAAGGTATTCGTAAATGGGAGACTGATCACCACCAACAGTTATCAGATGAAGGAGAATGATATTGTATCGGTTCGCGGTATGGGTAAATTCCAGTACGTCACAACCCTTTCCACGACCAAGAAAAATCGTGCCCTCATCCAGCTTCACAAATATATATAATAAAGGATTCTCACATGAAAAAACAAACAAACCTATTTAAAAATTATCTGATCCCAATCATAGCAATTTTCCTTTTGGTCGTATTAGATCAATTCACAAAATCACTTGCTGTTGCAAAACTAAAGGGACAGGATGCCGTTGATTTAATTCGAGATGTTTTTCAATTATACTATTTGGAGAATAAAGGGGCTGCATTTGGCATCATGCAGAATAAGCAGATTATATTTACAATTGGAGCTGTCATCATTATATGCCTCATTGCATATTTCTGGATGAGAATTCCTTTTGAAAAGAAATATGTGCCACTTCGTATCTGTGGAATTTTAATTGTATCCGGTGCTCTTGGAAACATGATTGATCGTCTTGCACAGAATTATGTTGTCGATTTCTTTTATTTTAAGCTGATTGATTTTCCAATCTTTAATGTCGCGGATATCTATGTAACTGTAGCATGTATTTTATTTGCCTACCTGTTAATATTTCATTATAAAGAAGAAGATTTAAAATTTTGAGGATTACGGAATGAAAGAAGTTTCTTTTAAATGCGAACAGAATAACCAGCGAATCGATAAGTTTCTGGCAGAACAAATGCCGGAAACTTCTCGTTCTTATATACAGAAATTGATAAAAGAAGGCCTTGTTACAGTCAACTGCCAGCCGATGAAAGCGAATTATAAAACAAATGCAGACGATGTAATCCATCTCACATTACCGGATTTAAAAGAACCGGATATCACTGCCGAAAACATTCCCTTAGATATTCTATATGAAGATTCGGACATTCTGGTTGTAAATAAGCCAAAAAGCATGGTGGTACATCCCGCTCCCGGTCACTACAGCGGCACTTTAGTAAATGCAGTCATGTATCATTGTAAGAATCATCTGTCCGGAATCAATGGCATAATGCGTCCCGGTATCGTACACAGAATCGATATGGATACAACAGGCTCTTTGCTGGTCTGTAAGAATGATATCGCGCACCAGGCGCTAGCCGAACAATTGAAAGAGCATTCCATCACACGAAAATATCATGCAATCGTAATTGGTAATATAAAGGAAGATTCCGGAACCATAAACAAACCGATTGGCCGTCACCCAACAGACCGAAAGAAGATGAGCGTTCATGCAAAAAACAGTAGAGAAGCAATCACGCACTACACGGTGTTAGAACGTTTTCGGGGCTATACTTATATCGAGTGTACGCTGGAAACAGGACGTACACATCAAATACGTGTTCACATGGCTAGTATCGGACATCCGATCTTAGGGGATGCTGTCTACGGTCCTGCGAAATCAGCTTTTCATCTGCAGGGACAGACCCTTCATGCAAAGATTTTGGGAATTATGCATCCACGCACACATGAATATATGGAATTTGATGCCCCTCTGCCCGAATATTTTCAGAAATTGCTTTTTCATTTTAGAAATAAGAATTAACCAATTGTAAATACTCCTTTTTTACAGTATAATAAGTACAAAGAGATTCAGCTATATTGTTTTGTAATGGAAAAGGAGAGTGACTGATATGAAAACAAATACAATCATTACAATCGGCAGACAGTTTGGCAGTGGTGGACACGAAATCGGTGCACGATTAGCGGAAGATTTAGACATTAAGCTTTACGATAAAGAGATGCTTGCAATCGCGGCGAAAGAAAGCGGTATCTGCGAAGAGATCTTCGAGACACATGATGAAAAACCAACGAATAGTTTCTTATATTCTTTGGTAATGGATACTTATTCCGTTGGATATTCAGGAAATGCTTACTCGGACATGCCAATCAATCATAAAGTGTTTTTAGCTCAATTCGATGCAATCAAGAAGATTGCAGATAAAGGTCCTTGCATTTTAGTTGGCAGATGTGCAGATTACGCCTTGGAAAATTATGACAATGTTGTAAATGTTTTCATTCATGCAGATTTAGATGCTCGAATCCGAAGAATTGCCAAATTCAATGATCTGACAGATGCAAAGGCAAAAGATATGATTCTAAAGGCAGATAAGAAACGTGCAAGCTATTACAATTACTATTCAAATAAAAAATGGTCCGATTCCGAAAGTTATGAATTGTGTATTTCAAGCTCTGAATTAGGAATTGACGGCACTGTAAAAGCAATCGAACAGTATGTTGCATTAAAAGAGACAATCACAAACAAACAGATCTAACCAATACGAAAAAAAGCACTAGGGAATTTAACAATTTCCCTCAGTGCTTTTTTCTTTAAACGTTTTTTACAAAAATCGAAATACACCAATCACTTTTCCGAGAATCGATACTTCATTTACAATAATTGGATCCATGTTGTCATTCTCCGGCTGAAGACGATAAATTCCTTCCTCTTTATAAAATGTCTTTACTGTTGCACCATCCTCAACGAGTGCAACAACTAAATCGCCATTCTTCGCTGTATGCTCCTCCTCTACAAGAACCATATCACCATCAAAAATCCCGATATTAATCATACTTTCACCACGAACCTTCAGCATAAACGTCTGCTTATTCGGCATAAATTCCATTGGAATCGGAAAATAATTCTCAATATGTTCCTGTGCCAGTAGTGGCTCTCCAGCTGCAACATTACCAATCAGAGGGACATTCACAACTTCCCGTCTCGTCAGGTTGAATGTGTCATCCAGTATCTCAATTGCACGAGGTTTTGTCGGATCTCTTCTAATGTAACCATTCTTCTCAAGCGTCTCCAAATGTGAATGGACAGAAGAAGTGGACTTCAAGTTCACGGCCTCACAAATCTCACGGACTGCCGGTGGAAAACCTCGTTCTAAAATCTGATCTTTAATAAATTCCAGGATTTCCTGTTGTTTCTTTGTTATCTTTCCTTGTGACATATAATCCTCCTCGCCAAAATCCAACTATTTTTATAAAAATATTGTAGCATAGTGAAAAGAGAAAAGCAAACACTTGTTGCGAAAATATGTTCGTTTTTCTATTGACAAACATCTGTTCGTAATCTATAATATGAATTACAGAACAGATGTTTGTAATAGATAAAAACTGATACAGGAGGTCCATCATGAATGAGAAGAGACAGTATTATATGAAAAGAAGAAGAGCAGAAGTCATAACACATCGCATTTTATTATCGATTGTTGCCTTCGCCATGGTTGTTAGCTGTACATTTGTTTTCTCCGGCTTCATGACCTCCGCACATGATACACCAGGCAGTATTCCTGCAAAGCCTTCTTACATAAGCATTCAGATTCAGTCCGGAGATTCTCTATGGAGCATCGCTGAGACCTATAAGCCTGCAGATCAGTCTACAGACGAATATATCGACGAATTAATTACATTGAATGGTCTAAACTCTGACGACATTCATGCCGATCAATTCTTATCCATTGCATGTTATGACACTTCATTCATGTAGATGGAACAACTCTGGTCATAATTATTTTATTATGATATATACTCACCTAAGGCAATGTGGAAACCCCCGCATTGCCTTACTACCCAAAACTCAGGAACATGACCGTTAAAATCTTCTTATTTGAACTATGTAAGCGGTAGATAGATTTATCCTTACAAATCCATCTATACGATAAATACCAATTTTTCCAAAAGATATAGACACAAAAAGTAAGACATGCTATAATAGTTCTAAATTATTCACTAGAAAGGGGTTACCTTCATGGACAAAGGACCGAAACCTAAGACCTATCAGGATCAGGTTAACATCGATTACACGCTTCGTATTCGTGAATTGTTAGAGACACTTCCTGATTTCTGTAAAACTTATTTTCGTGCGATTGAACCTCGCACCTCAATAAAGACACGTCTGTCTTATGCATATGATATTCGTGTCTTTTTTCGCTTTTTAATTGAGAATAATCCCACCTATAAGAATCATACAACCAGTCAGTTCCATGTGGAGGATCTGGACCGTTTGGAACCAGTTGACTTTGAAGAATATATGAGTTATCTAAAAGTCTACCAGAATGATGAGGATTTTACGATTACGAACACAGAACGCGGTCTTGCTCGTAAAATGTCTGCCATTCGCAGCATGTATACCTACTTTTACAAGCATCAGATGATCCAGAGCAATCCTACAGTCATTGTTGAAATGCCCAAATTACACGAAAAAACCATTGTACGATTGGATACCGATGAAGTCGCGGAATTGCTTGATTATGTAGAACACTGCGGCGATGAACTTACCGGCCAGCGCAAAGTATATTATGAGAAGACCCGTTATCGCGATTTAGCTATTTTAACGCTATTATTAGGAACCGGTATCCGTGTATCGGAATGTGTAGGTTTAGACCTTAACGATGTTGATTTTAAGAATAACGGAGTGAAAGTTACACGAAAAGGCGGAAATGAAATGGTTGTATATTTCGGTGATGAGGTACGAAATGCCATTGAATTATATTTGGAAAACACACGCGATATCATGAATCCGGTTTCCGGACATGAGAATGCCTTATTCCTGTCTACGCAGCGCAAACGAATGGGTGTTCAATCGGTTGAAAACATGGTAAAGAAATATGCCAAAATCGTGACACCCAATAAGAAGATCACACCTCATAAGCTTCGTAGCACCTACGGTACGTCTCTTTATAAAGAAACAGGCGATATCTATCTTGTAGCCGACGTTCTTGGTCATAAAGATGTGAATACAACCAAAAAGCATTATGCAGCACTTGACGAAAACCGACGACGTATGGCAGCTTCTGCCGTGAAATTGCGTGGCGAATAACATTTTAATTATTGGCATTTTTAATTTTGGCAATAATGAAAGCTATAACGAGCATTTAAAATAAGGGGATTTATCAGAAAATGAAGAAACCAGTACAAGTCTACATGGCTCCTCTAGAGGGCATCACAAAATATGTATATAGAAATGCACATAATGAAATTTTTGGCGGAGTATCTAAATATTTTGCCCCGTTTATTGATGCGCGTATCAACAGACCTTTAAAAAGTAGAGAAATCAATGATCTTCTTCCGGAAAACAATCAGAACCTCTCTCTCATTCCTCAAATTATGACGAATAATTCAGAGGCATTTTTAGCAACAGCCGCTCAGCTTCGCGGAATTGGTTACCATGAGATTAATCTAAATCTCGGCTGTCCCTCTCTCACTGTCGTGCGCAAACATCGGGGCTCTGGATTTCTGAACAGACCAAATGATTTAAAACAATTTTTTCAAGATGTCTACAATGATTCTTCCTTTTCTTCCGGCGATATGAAGCTGTCTGTAAAGACACGACTCGGGGTGGAATCACCGGATGAAATGTATGTGCTCTTAAACATCTATAACCAGTTTCCACTGCATGAGCTAATTGTACATCCTCGTGTTCAAACTGATTACTATAAGAATACGCCTAATTTAGAGATGTTTCATTTCATCAGACAGGAAAGTCAAATTCTGCCAATCTACAATGGTGATTTGAATTCTGTCAGTGATGTTGTCTCACTGACAGAACGATTTCCAAACACAGATACATTGATGATTGGTCGCGGACTCATCCGAGATCCGGCATTCGCGCGCCAAATAAATACTGCAGACAACACGCCGCAACAGAATCAGCTTCAAAAAAGGGAATTACTTGCCTTTCATGATTCCATTTATCATGCATATCAGGAATTACTTAGCGGTGAATTACCGGTTCTCCATAAAATGAAGGAGCTCTGGTCCTATTGGATCGTAAATTTTGCGGATGCAAAAAAACCTTATAAAGAATTAAACAAATCGCAGACCTTCAAAGAATATGAATCACGGGTAACTATTCTTTTTAGCAGTGATTGGTGTGTTTAGTTGCTTTCTGTATTAAGCGAAATATTTTCATTGCTATATGGCTCAATGGACTTTTCGATTGCACGTAACGCGTTATTATAAATCATGTAAGTTTTATAATGATCTCCGTCCATATATTCCGCTAATGTGCAATCTTCTTCTATCCACACTCTATTTGGATCACCTTCTACACTGGTATTCCCACAAATAGGACAGCGCACCCAATCTATAAATACTTTTCTATTCTGCATTGTTCAACAACCTCGTTTCCCAAAAGGGTAATTGCTCTTTGGGGACATAAACTAATACACCTATAACACATAGTACAACGGTCGTTTGACATTGCTTTATTATCTTTTATAAAAAGATTGTTCATTGGGCATACGGAAACACATTTACCACATCCAACACAATTATTATTGATTTTCAATTTATCTGAGTAATTCCTTGTCTTTTGATAAAACCACAGTCTTTGACCAAATAATCCAACCAGATGTGCAATCAGTGTAATGCCTTCTTTGGGATAAACATCTTTTGCTATATACGAAGCAATATTCTCAATTTTCTCATCTGCTCGTGCGATAATACTACGATTTTCCTCTAATGTCTTTTTCAATAATCTAATATCACAAATGGCATCGGGCATACGAATATGTACTCCGCCTAAAATAGTTGCTCCATACTTTTTTAGTAATCTTGCTGTACATCCCGCACCATCACCGCTAAAAGCTCCCATAGTTGCAATGCACAATACCTTTTTATGTTTCCAAATACCAGCGTTCTTTTTGATAAAATCACGCACCATATATGGAGCATTAGAAAACTGTGTAGGATACCCTATAAATATTATTTCATTTTGCTCAATCGATTTAAGAATATTAGGACTTTCGATTGCAATTACCTTTGCGGACTTATCAATTAATGAAATCAGTTTTTCGACACAATACTTTGTGTTACCGGTGCCACTTAAATATACTCCAACCATAAGTCCTCCTAAAATTCACAACTGAAACTTTTGATTAAATCATCCAATTTATCTTCCCATTTATGACTATAATGGACATTCTTCATTGTTGTAAGTGCAGTAAGACCATGTACGTATGCAAATAAAGCAATGACTAAATCTTCTTTTTTACTTTGCGACATATCAGAATTGGCAAGCAATTTTAGGATTTGCTCTTTGTATATAGTAAAAGGTCTATAATTACTTTTTTTATTTCCGTTAATATCCAAATCTATCTGAATATTACCTTGATGAAATAGAAAACTAAAATATTGTGGTCGTTTCATAAAAAAAGAAATATATGCTTTTCCAAACTCATTCAGAAAATTTGGCATGTTTTGATATTTTGATACCGTATCTTCCAAGATCATTGCAAACTGATTGGTAATATATAACTGCATTTCTTGAAGCAACTGCTCTTTGCTTGAAAAATGACTATATGGTGCCGCATGGCTTACATTACAAGCCTGCGCTACCTTGCGAAGAGATAATCGGTTTATCCCATACTCGTCAACCAATTCAATCCCTTTTTCTATTAGGTCATTTTTCAAATTCTTATGATGATAGCTCTTTTTTTCCATGATTTCCTCCGCAACTTTACGCTGTCAACATTATAACCTCCAATCTTTACATTGTCAAGATACGTCTTTTCAACTGCCATGATAAATTCTAAATTTTTTTGGAAATTCTACTCTTCCTCTGCCGTCGTTTCCGCCGGAAGTTCAATTCCTCTCCAGCGATAATAATCAACAGCCCAGAATGGAATGTTTTCTAAATCGAGATTCATCATTTTGGCATCTGTGATGCAGCTCATATCTTCAGATGCACGGCATTTAAAATACATTCCCCCCTGATATCGAGTATACACTTCAACGATGCGCCCCTTCAAATCCTCTTGCGAAACCACTTCGGGTGTCAAATTGTCCCAATCATACAGATCACCGTCGTACCGTTCCCTCAATTCACCTTCCGAAATGAGTCCGGCATGCAGTACTCCTGTCTTTCCTTCAAAGCATGCAATCATATAGGTATCGGAATATGTCTGATTCGAAACGCCACCGCGAAATCTGACAATGGCTTCCATTCTTCTGCGTCCCGTCTTTTTTCCTGTTTTAAGCTTTGCAGGCAATGACATATCTGATTGTTTGGCATCATTAATCCTGCGTATCAAAGTCCACTTGGACATTCCATATAATGCTGCAACTTCATCCTGTGTAAATCCTTCTTTGATCATAGCAATCGCATCAAGCACTGAAAAATTCTTACGGTAGATTTTTTTCTTACCTGCATTACGGTTCGTAATTGCGTTGACACGCTTTTTCGAATATGTGATTTTTACACGATACTGATGTATACGCTCATTTTCAGTTATCTCCATATTTACATCCAACTTTTTAAGCAGCTTTTCCAATTTTTCCAGATCTTCTTCCTGGCTCACGGTAGATGGCAGCCACAAGAAAATATTTTCTTTATCAAATCTTGTCATAGATTCCCCCTATTCTCCATCAATTTTTGCTTTATATTTCAGCAGTTATTATTGTCAATTTTAATTTTGGCAATAATATATATATTCATTTCACTTTATAATTGTGCTGAATCTAAGATAATTGTAAAAGGACCATCATTGACAAGACTAACCTTCATATCCGCACCGAACTCACCCGTCTGAACAACTGGAACCTGCTTCTTACACTCCGAAATGATATATTGATATAACGCATTCGCTTTATCCGGGGACCCCGCTTCAATAAAGCTTGGTCGGTTTCCTTTTTTACAATTTGCATATAACGTAAACTGTGAAACCAGAAGCAAAGCTCCATTTACATCCGCAAGAGAAATATTCGTCTTACCGTTCTCATCTTCAAAAATACGAAGTCCGATCATTTTCTTAGTCATTTTATCCGCGATTTCAGTTGTATCCTCTTCTGCTACTCCAATCAGAACCATATATCCCTGTTCAATCTGTCCAATCACTTCCTGATTCACCTCGACAGAGGCCTCTGTTACACGTTGTATTATAAATTTCATAGTCATTTCACTCCTAATTTTATATTTTCACTTTATCTATCATAGCATATTCGGTATAATGAGGTAAAGACAGATTTAAATTATTGTCTTTTTTAATATTGCCAATAATGATTAAATAGAGAGGATTTATACATGAAACTCCAAAGAGTATTAAGTTGTACACGAAAAGCCATAGATGAATACCAGATGATTGAAGAGGGTGATCATATCTGTGCCGGAATTTCCGGAGGCAAGGATAGTCTCACACTCCTTTATGCCTTACACGGATTGAAGCGATTTTATCCCAAGCACTTCGAGTTAAGTGCAATTACAGTCGATCTAGGATATGACGAATTTCATTTAGAGCCTATTGAAAAACTGTGTAAAGAGTTACATATTCCTTATCGAATTGTACACTCTAAAATCGCTCAGATTCTATTCGAAGAGCGAAAAGAATCCAATCCCTGCTCTCTTTGCGCAAAGATGCGGAAAGGTGCTTTAAATGACGCCGCAAAGGAAATGGGATGCAATAAGATTGCCTATGCGCATCATAAAGACGATATCATAGAAACAATGCTGTTATCTTTACTGTTTGAAGGGCGCTTTTATTCCTTCTCACCGAAGACTTACCTGGACCGGATGGGCTTAACCGTGATTCGTCCCATGATGTTTATGAGTGAAAGGGATGTCATCGGCTTCAAGAATCGATACGACCTTCCTGTTGTAAAAAACAAATGTCCGGTCGATGGTCACACGAAAAGACAATATGCAAAAGAACTGGTACGTCAGCTAAATCATGACCATCCGGGCGCAAAAGAAAGAATGTTCACTGCGATTCTAAACGGAGACATATCCGGATGGCCACTACGGCAATCAGATAAGCGATAAAATCAGTCAATAATTTAAGTCCTGATTATTTCTTTTTCATTGCTCTTTCAAGGAATAATATCAAATATGTCAAACAAGGACCCAATACAATAATTGAGAGCAAAATATTCCATGGTTCAGGTATAATCTTTTCAACAATACCAAAAACTGATAACATTGAAAATACAGTGGTTATCAAAATAACTGCAAGTGTTACTTTAGTCTTTTTCATGAATAATACCTCCGTTTCCATTTCCGTAGATTTTCCAGGGCATCCGGATGATTTGAGATCATCATTCCAACAGTTTCACAATCTTCCATTTCTTGACAATCGCCACACGTAGTCACGCCTTTTTTCAACGCACATTGACGAATTGCACAAAGGCTATCGCAATACACCGTTTTCATTCCTTCGACACGACACCCCTCACAGTTGATGTGTTCAGGCAGAATTGGAGCATCATTCAACTCCGCCCATAGTTTTGCTGTTTTCTCGCGCAGCATTTGATCATCATGGAGTGTTGCTAGATATGCATCACATTTTTCACAATCGAGTCCACAATATGCAATCAAATCTTTCATGGTTTTGTACCTCCTGCCATTATTCAACATTTGAATTTTATGAATCTTCACTTTTCCTATAAAAAGCAGCTCAAAAGGAGAGTTTATAGTCTATATACATTCTACAGAAATGATTTCCTCGCCTTCTAATTTCAGATTTTTTAATCCATGACTATTAATGCCATAAATACAATCGGTTCTGTTCCGGTAGGTTTCAATGCATGTCCTTTTCCGTCCGGAGTAAATGTAACATCTCCGGCTTTAATAGTTCTTTTCAGTCCATTATCATCATATTCACCTTCACCAGAGATAATATAGTACGTCTCACTTTCCCCATGGTGTTCATGATATCCCAAGCTAGATCCTGGTGTTATAGTTACTTCTGCATACAAACCACAATTTCCATGTAATTCAGTTTCACCCAAAATATGCTTAATAACAACTTCACCTTCACCACCGCACATGTTTTTGATTACGTCTGTTTTCAATTCCATATTTCTACCTCTTTTCTTAAGTCTGAATCTGCGAGTATCTTCTTTTATTATAATATATTTTTATAATAATGCAACCAACTCATTTACACTACATATCACTACAAATAGCTATCTCCAGTCGCATAATCAATCTCAATGCTAGGTTGAGCGTTATAACAATAGACATTAAACTGTAAGCCTGTTTCATTGTCTTCCACTGATTTTACTCCACAAAAAAAGAGGCCCTGCAATAACCGAACTCTATCCAGCTACAAGGTCTCTTACTTTCTCTATATTAGGATATTACAAAGAATCAACTGCTACTTCTTTTCCATCTCTCCAGATACGCTCCAGATTATAGAATAAACGATTCTCTTTATCAAATACATGAACAATGATATCGCCAAAATCCAACAGAATCCAGCTCTTACCATCTGCTCCTTCTCTCTGCTGCAGGTGATGACCCGCTTTGTGGAGTTCCTCTTCCACCGCATCCACCATTGCACGTACCTGACTGTCATTGGTTCCATTCGCAATAATAAAATAATCTGCCATAACTGAAATTCCTGCAATATCAATTACTTTAATATCTTCGCCTTTTTTATCTGCCAAAGCCGCACATGCAAGACGTGCCATCTCTTTTGCCTGATCCATGATATACCTCCTCTATCTGGTTCGAATTACATTTTTATAATATTCATAAGTGATCTCTGTTGTACGATCGACCTTACGACCGGTCTTCTTTAGAAAGCTAAGAGTAGCCTCAGACACCATATATACAGCCTTATCTATGTCTGTAAACGCAATCTTACGAATGATAGGAAGCGTCTCAAGACGATCTCTTCCCGGTTCAATATAATCCGAGATATACAAAATCTTCTCCAACATCGTCATTTCGGCCTTTCCCGTCGTATGATATGTGATCGCATCCAAAACCGCCTGATCATAAATGCCATAGGAATGTTTTGCTAAATACGCTCCCAGCTTTGCATGAATCAATGCCGGCATCGCTCTTTCTGATTCAGTCAGACCGATGTGATGTTTCTTTGCAAGCCTTAGCTGATCCTGAATGGAACGGTTCTTCGCACAGTCATGAAGAAGTCCGGCTAATAATGCCTGTTCCAGATCAACATCATAAACCATCGCAAGTGCACTTGCCGTATACATAACGCCAAGTGTATGATCGTATCGGTCTTTCTTTAATTCTTTTTCCAATTCTCGTCTTATCTTATGAATATCTGCCATTATTATTTCTTCAACCTCTTATATATTGTCAGCAAACAAATTGTTGCTGCCCTATATGCTCTCAGATGCTTCTGTGTATAAATTGTTCTGCACAATGTAGTTCGCGACAGCATCTGGTACCATATAGCTCACACTCTGCTTTCGAAAAGCCCGCCTGCGGATTGTTGTTGATGATATTTCCAAAAGTGGGGCACGGAGAAGTTCGATATTTGCACCGTATTTTCGATGAAGATATGCGATTTGCTCTTTCATATCCTCTTGATCTTTATCATCCCGCATTGCAGCCAGGATAATACAGGTCGGAAATATCTCCCGAAAATGAGCCCATTCTTCCATTGCAAACAAAGAATCGGCACCCAGGATAAAATAAAACTGTGTCCCCGGGTACAGTTTGTTGAATTTGCCCATTGTCTCGTAAGTATACGAATGTGTTCCAATCTTCGCTTCGTATAGAACCATTCTAAAATATGGTACATTCTCTGTCGCCAGTTCCACCATATTCACCCGATGTTCTAAAGCCTCTTCCGTGATAACCGCATCTTTGTGCGGGGGATTTCCATTCGGCAAAAACCATACTTCATCTAAATGAAATGATTCATACGCCATCTGCCCTAAAAGCAGATGCCCAATATGAATCGGATCGAATGTTCCACCCATGATACCAATCTTTTTCATCATGTCTCCTTATTTCGGCAACACAATCTTTTTCTTATCATCTTTTCCTTCTTTATAAAGGATGATTTTCTTGCCGATCACCTGTACGACCTGCGATCTGGTGCGTTCTCCGACCATCTGTGCGATTTCTTTCGGATCATCTGCACAATTCTGAAGGACGCTGATCTTAATTAATTCACGTGCTTCTAATGCTTCTGCAATGGCCGCCGTCAAAGTCGGTGTCATACTGCTTTTACCAACCTGAAAAATCGGATCAATCTTCATTGCAAGACTCTTTAAATATGCTCTCTGTTTTGTAGTCATATATTCTCCTATTATTTGAAGTAATCGAACTGCCATCCATACATCTTAACAGTATCGCCCTCTTGAATTCCTTTTTCGTCAAGTACTTCGATAATGCCGCTGTCTTTTAAGAAGCGCTGGAAGAATGCAAATCCTTTTTCAGAATCAAGATTTGTATATCCAAGCATCTTTTCAATCTTAGGACCTTCCACAACATAAACGCCCTCATCCATCTCAATCGTATAAGGAAGATCTTCGTAAATGAGTTCGTCATCCGGGAAGAATTCCTGTTCAAACATAATCGGCTTATCATCCAGATTCTTGAGCTGTGCACTGACATAGTATAATAATTCACTTACACCTTCCCCGGTTACTCCGGAAATTGCAAACACCTTAATTCCCTGCGGTTCGAATTCCTTACGAATCTTCTCAACCGGATCTTCGTCCTCCGCATAGATCAAATCCGTCTTATTCGCTGCAATCACCTGTGGTCTCTTCGCAATATCCGCATTGTAAGCTTCCAGTTCTTTATTAATTTTATAAATGTCATCAATCGGATCTCTTCCTTCACTTCCGGCAGCATCCACAACATGAATCATCATCTTTGTCCGTTCAATATGCCGAAGAAATTCGTGTCCGAGTCCAACGCCTTCCGAAGCACCTTCAATCAGTCCCGGAATGTCTGCAATCACAAAGCCATCTGCTCCATCCAAATCTACAACACCCAGATTCGGATTTAATGTTGTAAAATGATAATTTGCGATTTTCGGGTTTGCATTTGTCACACGGCTCAGGAATGTTGATTTTCCAACATTTGGAAATCCAATCAGTCCGACATCCGCGATCACCTTTAATTCTAACTGTACTTCCAGTTCTTTTGCAGGCTGTCCCGGCTGTGCGTACTTTGGCACCTGCATCGTTGCTGTTGCAAAATGCATGTTGCCCTGTCCTCCGCGTCCGCCCTTCAGGATAATCTGGCGTCGGTTTTCACCCGACATGTCTGCAATGACTTTACCGGTCGTTGCTTCTTTAATAATCGTTCCTTCCGGAACTTTTAAGATACGATCACTACCGTCTGCTCCGTGACAACGTTTCTTTCCGCCCGGT
This sequence comes from Hespellia sp., assembly GCA_028693555.1. Taxonomy (GTDB): domain Bacteria; phylum Bacillota; class Clostridia; order Lachnospirales; family Lachnospiraceae; genus Hespellia. Next base: position 66,886 of record JAQUVD010000009.1, on the reverse strand, counting down.
TCACCATCTGTAGCCACGAATTTGCGTTTATGGCGGTAATCCTGAAGTGTGTTCAGACCTTCATCTACTTCGAAAATGAGGTCGCCGCCACGTCCGCCGTCTCCGCCGTCAGGTCCGCCGTTCGGTACATATAATTCTCTACGAAAACTTACATGACCATCTCCGCCTTTTCCTGCTCTTATATAAATCTTTGCTCTATCTGCAAACATAGTATTCCCTTTCAATCATAATCTACACCTAATAAATCGTCTAGATCAGATATACAATAAAGTGAAACTAGGCTCCAAACCAAAAAGATTTGAAGCCTAGTAAATAACATCTTATTCTGCTACTGGAACGATAGAAACTTGTTTCTTATCGCGTCCTTTTCTTTCAAACTTAACAACGCCGTCAACTAATGCGAACAATGTATCGTCCCCACCACGTCCTACGTTGACACCTGGATGAATCTTTGTTCCACGCTGTCTGTAAAGAATATTTCCAGCTTTTACAAACTGTCCATCGGCTCTTTTCGCGCCTAATCTTTTTGATTCTGAGTCTCTACCGTTCTTAGTAGAACCCATTCCTTTTTTATGAGCGAAAAATTGAAGGTTTAATTTCATCATGGTTTTACACCTCCTCAAATGTGATTGTGATATAATCTTCATAGTCTTCGTTATCGGCTAATTCCTCTAATCCAAGAATCATAGCTTTCAACAATAATTCTGCATCATGACTTGGCTTACGTTTCAATCGAAAGTCAATCAAAGCTTCGTCTTCATTCGAAACCTGTGTGGCTTCGTCTTCCGTATAACGCTCAATTGCATTCATTGTATTAATCATCAGAACCGATGCTCCGGCACAGACAACATCTTGTCCGGCTTGCGCATATCCTGCATGATTCATTGCAGTAAAGCCCATGCATGCATGTCTTTCATTCTTATAAATGGTTACGTTAATCATAACAGATTAAGCATTGATCTTTTCGATCTTAACTGCTGTATACGACTGTCTATGACCATTTTTCTTATGATATCCAGTTTTTCTCTTATACTTGTAAACGATAACTTTCTTACCTCTACCGTTTCCAACTACAGAACCTGTTACAGTTGCACCTTCGACTGTTGGATTTCCAACAACCATCTGTTCTCCACTCACTGCAAGAACCTGGTCAAATGTAAAAGTCTCTCCAGCTTCTGCTCCAAGCTTTTCTACTTTAATGATATCGCCTTCAGCTACTTTGTACTGTTTACCACCTGTTGCTATAATTGCGTACATATGGCACCTCCTATTATCATTACTCGCCAGCTTTGGTGATCATTCATTGTAAATGATACTTTTCAACCTCGCTGTGCGGCATACCGTCATAGTATAGCACACACACCCTTATAAAGTCAATAAAATTTCTTCTCTTTTTATTTTAAAGCTGTGTCAATACAAAAATCTCATATAATGCTTTAATTGCACTCTTGAAATCATCGTGACGGACGCCTACGATGATATTCAGCTCACTTGAACCCTGATCGATCATCTTTACATTAATATTAGAATGTGCAAGTGCCGAGAAAATTCTTCCGGCTGTACCACGTGTCGCGCGCATTCCTCTTCCTACAATTGCAATCAGCGCAAGATCAGACTCCAGTTCAATATGATCCGGATCCACTGCTTTGTGGATTTCTGTCATGACCTTCTGTTCTTTCTCTTCAAATTCTTTCTTCTCCACGAAAATAGTCATCGTATCAATACCGGATGGCATATGCTCAATTGAGATTCCATTGTTTTCAAACACTTCCAAAACTTTACGACAGAATCCAATTTCGGAATTCATCATCGCTTTCTCAATTGTAATCGACGCAAATCCATCTGTTCCGGCAATTCCTGTAATTGTGTATTTCGGTTGTCTGCATGTACTCTCTACAATCAGTGTTCCTTTTGCTTCCGGATCATTCGTATTACGAATATTGATTGGAATACCGACTTCACGAACCGGGAAAATTGCATCTTCATGAAGTACCGAAGCACCCATGTAAGAAAGCTCACGGAGCTCGCGATACGTAATTGTCTCAATTGACTCTGGCTTCTTGACAATTCTTGGATCTGCAATCAAAAATCCTGAGACATCCGTCCAGTTTTCATAGAGGTCTGCGCGAACTGCTTTTGCAACCAAAGATCCAGTAACATCAGATCCGCCACGGGAAAATGTTACAATTCTTCCATCTTCCGTTGCACCATAAAATCCAGGCACAACTGCATACTCAATCTCGTTTAAGGCTCTGCGGAGTAATTCTTCGGTTTTTTCTCCGTCGAATTTACCGTCTTCATCAAATCGAATGACCTGTGCGGCATCTAGGAATGTAAATCCAAGATATTCCGCTAATATCTTACCATTTAAAAATTCTCCACGGGAAGCAGCATAGTCTGTTCCGGCTTTCTTCTTGAAATTGTCCTGAATCACTTCAAACTCTGCATCTAAAGTCATTGATAAATCCAGTCCTGCAATAATCTCATCATAACGATCCTTAATTTCTTTTAACAGTTCTGAGAAGTTCTTATCATTTTCCGCTGCCTCGTAACATGCATACAGCATATCTGTCACCTTCGTGTCTGTATTACTTCTCTTTCCCGGCGCTGATGGAATCGCATATCTTCTGGTTGTATCATTTAAAATGATATCTCCAACCTTCTTGAACTGCTCTGCACTTGCAAGTGAACTACCACCGAATTTTACTACTTTTTTCATCTTGAATTTCTCCTTATGTAATCAATCTGTCTTTTCTATTGTTTCTTCTTTTTTTGAATTTTATGCTACAACCGTTTCCAGCTTCTCCTTGAGAACAACATCAGGATTGGAAATATCTCCAAGCGTCCCGCAAGCATATCGAAGCAAAGAATAAGCTTGCAGATAGGCGAAAACATAGCATAATTAGAGGTTGGTCCAACCAGTTCCATTCCCGGACCGATATTGTTAAATGTTGCTGCAACTGCCGTGAAATTAGTTGTAAAATCAAGGTTATCAATTCCAAGCACTAATACAGAAATAAAGAACACCATGAAATAGCTGGCAATATACACATTCGTCGCACGTACAGTTTCATGAGGAATGCTGACTCCATCCATCTGGATTTTCTTCACCGTTCTCGGATGAATCAGAATGCTGATCTCTTTTCTGATGGTCTTAAATACAATAATAAATCTGGAAACCTTCATACCTCCGCCCGTACTTCCGGCACAGGCTCCCACAAACATCAGAATGACGAGTATCGTCTTTGGAAATTGCGGCCAGAGGTTAAAGTCCGTTGTCGCAAATCCGGTTGTCGTAATAATCGAGGCAACCTGAAAAAAGCTGTGTCGTATCGTTGCACCGATTGTTGCGAAATACGGTCTTGTAAAGACGCATACAAGAATGCCTGTAATTGCTATAATTGCAAGATACACTCTGATTTCTTCCATCTTACACGCCTGAGAAAATTTCTTTCTCAAAAGCAGAAAATAAAAAGTAAAATTCATACCACTTAAAACCATGAAAATTGTTACAATATTCTGTAATGCAGGCGCATAACTTGCAAAGCTGTCATTCTTAATACCAAATCCACCGGTACCTACGGTACCAAAGGTAGAGGTCAGGGCATCAAACAACGGCATTCCAAAAATCAAAAGCAGCACAATTTCCAATACTGTAATAAAAATGTAAATACTGTAAAGAATCTTGGCTGTATCTTTTACCTTTGGAACAAATTTTCCAACGGAAGGCCCCGGGCTTTCTGCCTTCATCAGGTTCAAGTCTGTTCCTCCCATAAGCGGGAGCACCGCCATAATAAAAACAAATACACCCATTCCACCGATCCAGTGCGTAAAGCTTCTCCAGAACAGACTCGTATACGAGAGCGCTTCTACATTCGTCAGAATACTTGCTCCTGTGGTCGTAAATCCGGAAATCGTCTCGAACATTGCATCAACAAAGTTCGGTATTTCCTTTGTCATCACAAATGGCAGTGCGCCAAATGCACTCATCACAATCCAGCTAAGTGCAACCGATGCGAAACCATCGCGAGCACAGAGTCGGTTCATCTCGGGCTTTTTCAATGTGCAGAGCCAGCTCAAAAGCAAACACAAAAGCGCTACAATGACATATGCAATTCCCTGTCGTTCGCCGTAGATAACGGCTACCAGAATTGGAAGACACAGAAAAATACTTTCAAAACGGAGTACCCATCCTAAAATGAATCGAACCATTCTTATATTCATTATCTTCTTTCCTCCAAAATATCAGTAATCGCATTGATATGCTGGTTATTATGTACCACAATTACCGTATCACCAATCTCAATGGAATCCTGTCCACCCGGAATCATCATCTTTCCTTTGCGGAAAATACAGCAGATCAGAACATCCTTTTTCGTCTTCAATTCGTTAAGTGGAACGCCTACTACCGCAGATTTTGCAGTAATCAGATACTGCAGCGCCTCCGCCCTGTTCTCTTTGCTGTCCTCCAGGGTATAGAGACTCTCCATACTGCTTCCAATAGAAGCATTCATCGTGCGCACATACTGAAGAATATAATCCGCCGTTAAAAGCTTCGGGTAGACCAGCGAATCTAAATCCAGATCATCGATTACTTCATTAAAAATCATCCGATTCACTTTTGTAATAATTTTTGCATGACTGTGCTTTTTTGCAAACAGTGATAAAAATACATTTTCTTCGTCAATATTTGTCAGAATTGCAGCGCCGTCTACACCACTTAAGCCTTCCTCTAAAAAGATTGTCTGATCCGTAGCATCTCCGCAAATCAGGGATGCCTGCGGCAGTCGGTCACTCAATTCTTCACAGCGCTCTTTGCTCTGTTCAATGATCTTCACCTCAATCCCTGATTGAAGCAGGAGTTTGGCCAGATAGAAGGAAATCTTGCCGCCACCGACAATCAATGCGTTTTTCACGCGGTTGATTGGCAGACCGATTTTCTTAAAAAATGTACCTGCACTCTTTGGCGCGGCAACAATCGTAACAATATCACCATCTTCAAAGGAACTCTCTCCGGTTGGTACCAGAATCGTTCCTTTTCGTTTAATCATGCAGACCAGTACATCCGGACTCAGATAACTGCGCACAAACGAAACCTGTTTGCCACAGAGACTGCATTTTTCCGTAATCCGGAAATGGAGCATCTCCAGATATCCCTTCGCAAGAGCATCAATCTTAATTGCAGATGGAAAACGGAAAATACGTGCCATCTCAACCGCAGCAATCATCTCCGGATTAATGACCATCGCAAGTCCAAACTCCTTCTTCAGGAAATCAGCTTCTCTGCTGTACTCTGGATTACGCACACGCGCGATTGTCGCGCAGTGCCCTGCCTTTTTCGCAATCAGACAACAGAGAAGGTTCTTCTCGTCCGAGCCGGTTACGGCAATCAAAAGATCTGTATCCGCCACACCAGCCTCTAACAGACAGGAATTGCTCACACCATCCCCCACAAGACCAAGCACATCAAAATCATTTGTTACCTGTGCTATCCGTTCTGGGTTTTTGTCAATTACCGTAATATCATAGTTTTCTGCGCTAAGCTGTTCAGCCAGAGAATCTCCAACCTTCCCACAGCCTACAATTATTATCTTCATTTGTTCCTCCCTCGAAATGAACTCCTTCATTCCTACACTGTACACTTGAGTGTATTACCTCAATCTGATATTATAATCTCTTTATACAGTTTCGTAAAGCATTTTTCTTACTTTCTTTCGAGTGATTTCAATTAAGTGCAATTTGGTCACATCAACCAGTGTTGTCTGAATGGGATCACGTGCCAGATATTCCTTTAATTGCTTCAGAAGAATCTGTGTATCGCCCTTTCGTTCCAGATTAATGAAATCGACAATGATAATCCCCGACAGATTCCGGAGTCTGATTTGTTTTGCCGCCTCTTTTGCGGCTTCCAGATTCACCTTCAGATAAGATTCATCTTCTTTTTTCTTTGCCACATACTTCCCCGAATTTACATCAATCACTGCCAGTGCTTCTGTCTGCTGAATCACAAGATATCCGCCACTCTTCAGCCAGACACGCTCTTTCAGTGCTTTTTCAATCACACTGTCTAGACTGTAGAGTTTTGTCAGTGAATAAGAAGGTTCTGTATAATATAGAAGTTTTTCAAGATTCTGCGGTTGTTCCTTTTGCAGATACTGCTTCAGTTCCTCATAAATATCGGGATCTTCCACTTTGATTTCCTGCAGACCTTCACCATAAATATTGCGGACATCTGTGATATAGGCTTTTGGTGCCTGCCTCACACAGGTAAAACAGGTTCGACTCTGCGCGATCGCTTCAATTTCTTCAAATTCTGCAATGAGCTTCTCTATTTCATTCCGAATTTCTTCCTCTGATGAATCCTTTGCATTGGTGCGCGCAACCAGGCCAAACCGCTTATTCTGATAAGCTTCTAAGAGGGTTTTCAGCTCCGACCGGCGCTCCTTTTCCAGCTTTGTTGATGTGCCAATCCGAAGATTCCCCACAGTCAAAACGACATTTCTCCCTGCAAACTCCAATTTCGAAGTAACGGTAGGAACCTTCGTTTTCGACGCTTCTCTGCTGATCTGCACCAAAAGTTCATCCCCAATGCAAAGTGGCTTCTTACCAATCTTATGTGTGAACACAGGCATTTCATTCTGCGCAATTGCATAGTAGCATTCACATCCCGGCGCAATTTCTATAAAAGCTGCACCTATATTTGGTACAATGTTCCTGACACGTCCCACATACACATTTCCAAGTGCATGTACCATCTCCTGCCCTGAATTCTGATTGCTGCAATGTAACTCCATAACTTCATCGTCTTCCAAAACAGAAGTCACGATTTTATCTTTCCACTTTGTAATAATTACTTTTCTTTCCACAATTTTTCCTCGATTTATTCGATTTCGCTTCCCAGCGACTCCAGTGTTACAAGCTCACGGTTCCCGTCGACTTCAGCATTTGCATACAAATCCAGTCTGTGATTTGCAAACGAAGTCGCTTCCTCATCCATATGCAGATACTGACAGAACGCCTGCATCACAAGTCCGGGTTTTAAATTCTCTACACTTCCCGTTGCGACCTGCATATAAATCCTCTCATCACGAACTTCGAATTTGTAAATCATCGGTTTGATGTTGACCTCTTTTTCGCTTCGTTTCGTCTTCTTCACAATCAGAATCTGCTCCTGATTCATAAATGTAGATGCCTTTTCTTTCCAGTCTTTCGGAAACGTCCCCTGTTTTAGAGAAGAGAGGTAATCTGCGCCTGCGACAATCGCCATACCGGTTTTTTTCTTTTCCTCTGCAATCTGACGGAAGCTCACCACCTCCATGCCTTCTACCATAACATCATTAAGCTGCTTCACCGCATTTTTGCTGGAAATTTCCCGTTGCAGTTCAATATCGAAATATTCCCCTTCACTCGTCACGCCGATTCCGAGCGGATTGGCAAACGACATAATCTGATGCGGACTAAAGCCCTCTGAAAATGCAATTGGAATATCCGCACGAATCATTGCTTTTTGAAAATAACGCATCACATCCAGATGACCGATGAAACGCATTGCTCCATATTTTTTAAATTTTACTCTTACTTTCAATACAGACACCTCCCTCAAATGTACCTGCTCCACAGCCGGAGCATTTCTCACGGCAGTTTGCTGTCACCTTTGCATTCATCGCGTTTTTCCACTCCCGTTTCAGGAAATCTTTCGTCACTCCGATATCAATAAAATCCCAAGGGAATTTCTCATCCAGTGCGCGTGGTCTTATCGTGTAAAAATCAAGATCCGCTCCCGTATTTTCAAAAGCTGTCATCCATTTTTCATGATCATAGTGATCTGACCACGAATCGAAAAGACACCCCAGCCGATATGCCTCCTCCAAGGTCTTACACAGTCTTCGGTCTCCCCTGGCAAATGCACCCTCCAGCATCGTTACATCCGCTTCGTGCCAGTTATATTTCAGGCTCTTGCGATTGAGCTGCTCTAAAAATTCATGTTTTACAATATAAGCTCTTCTGATATATTCCTCCGGTGTGAACATCGTTGCCCATTGCAGCGGTGTGAATGGTTTTGGAATAAAGAATGAAGAACTGGCAACAATCTGGCATTTTCCATTGCGCTCTTCTTTTGGAATCTCATAGTAACGGCGTGCCACACGATCGGATAATCTCGCAATTTCCTTCATGTCCTCTTCCGTCTCTGTCGGAAGTCCCAGCATAAAATACAGCTTTACCCGTGTCCATCCGCCGTCAAAGGCTTTCCCTGCACCACCGATGATATCCTCTTCTGTCAGTCCCTTATTAATCACATCACGCATACGCTGCGACCCCGCCTCCGGCGCAAATGTAACACTGCTTTTTCTAACGTCCTGCACTTTGCTCATTACATCCAGTGAAAAGGAATCAATTCGAAGGGATGGAAGTGAAATGTTGACCGACTGATCTTGAAACTCATCAATCAGAAAATTCACAAGTTCCTCCAGCTGCGAATAGTCGCTCGAACTCAAAGAGCTGAGCGATATCTCCTCATATCCGGTGTTGCGAATCATATTGCGCGCATACTCTTTAAGTTTCTCCACATTCCGTTCTCTCGTCGGGCGGTAAATCATACCTGCCTGGCAGAACCTGCATCCACGTATACAGCCTCTCTGAATTTCCAGAACCACACGGTCCTGCACAGCTTTGATAAATGGAACAACCGGTTTTTCGGGATAGACCGCATGGGTCACATCCATGACAACCTGCTTTTTAATCGTCGGCTGTGCATGCTCATTGTTCGGTCTGAAATCGGCAATCGTGCCGTCTTCATGATAGGAAACATCATAAAACTGTGGAACGTAAAGCCCCTCAATTCCGGCTGCGATTTCTAAAAATTCTCTGCGGGATTTTCCGGATTTCTTCCATATTTTATATTTGTCAAATAATTCGTCATAAACCGTCTCGCCTTCCCCGATATAAAAAATATCAAAGAAATCTGCCAGCGGTTCCGGATTGTACGTACAAGGTCCTCCGCCAATCACAAACGGATCCTCTATACTGCGATCTGTCGCATGCAGCGGAACCTGCCCCAGATCTAATATCTGTAAAATATTCGTATAACACATTTCAAACTGAATGGTGATCCCGATAAAGTCAAAATCCCTGATTGGGTCCTGCGACTCCAATGCAAATAACGCAAGATTCTGTTCCTTCATAATCTTATGCAGATCCACCCACGGGGAGAAGACTCGTTCACACCACACATCCTCGCGGCGATTAAACATATCATATAAGATCTTTATGCCCAGATGAGACATTCCAATCTCGTACTGCTCGGGAAAGGCAAACGCAAAACGAATATCTACCTCTTTCGAATTCTTCATCACTGAATTGACTTCATTCCCAATATATCTGGCGGGTTTTTCCACCGTCATTAAAATATCATCTGATAAAGCTAATTTTCTCATGTTTTCCTACTTTCTCATCATTCATCTGATTCGTTTGTTTTCATCAAACTCTACAATCCATAAAATTTTAGCATGGAATACCAACAAATGCAAACCTGAATCAGCAGTTGATTTCCATCCCTGTCTGTCGTATGATAATCACAGGGAAATAATACATTTTATTAAGGGGAGATTTATATGAAAGACTGTACCTATTATCATATGCTAGGCGTATCCGCAGACGCTACGAACGAACAGATTGTAGCAGCTAAGAATTTTCTGGTAAAAAAGTTCCATCCGGACGCAAACCTGTCCGCCGGATTTGACACAACTTCCTACATGCAAAATGTTCTGGATGCATATCAGATTTTAAGTGATCCTCGCACCCGCAGAATGTATGATCGGCACATTGGCAATGCAGTGCGCCGTGAAAACACATATGGCAAAGCCGGTCAGGATCAGCGTTCCGAATTCGTGACACCTAATTTTGCACCTTATTGGGAAGCTGCCAATCGAATTAATGACCTGGTAAGCGAAGCTGCACCATTATGCAAGAACAGATTTGTCGGAAAAACCGAAGAGTCAAAGGAAGAGCTCGTAAAACTTGCCGAACAGTTACAGCCGCTCATGAAAACATTGGAAGATGGCGAGATACCAAGGACTTATTGGCATTCACATGCGATTAACTGGATTTTGTTTCAATGGAGTCAGAACAGAGATCTTCCATATGCACTCTTATTTGCAATGTATGACAGTTATCTGGAACAGCGAAAAACAGTCATTGAAAAGATTAAAATTACCACACAGGCCTCCGCATTTTTATCAACCTTAGATCGAATTATCGCGATTGGTATCGCATAAAAAAGTGGTTCCACTCATTACCTGTAACTATCTCAAAGTAATGGCGTGGAACCAGCGGTTTATTGTCAGGGCTGTTATTCCCTGATTACTAACTCATAGAGAATGTCAACACAGGTTTGAATTCCCAATGCTGACGTGTTTAAACAAATGTCGTAATTATCAGCCACATCAAACGCCTTATTCGTGTGGTATGCACAATATTTTTTGATTGCATTATCCATTTCACGAATTTGTTCTCCCATTTTTGCTTCTGATACCTCCGGCGTCTTCGCCTGCATATATTTAACTCTCCACTCAGGCTCTGCATATATAAAAACATGAAGACTTCCAGGGAATTCCTTCAAAATCGAATTTGCATTTCTGCCGACAATCACACAGTTTCCAGCTTCTCCGATTTCACGTATGATTTTCTGCTGTGTCTCGTATACCTTTTCACTGATTGGTTTATTATAAAAATCAAATAAGCTTTGGGCAAATCCAAAGTTTGCCGCAACCTTCTCGTCCCATTTCATGATACTTTCCACATCCATATAAGAATCTCGGGATGTCTTTAATATCAGTTCCCTGTCGTAATACTCATATCCCAGTTTTCCAGCCAGCGCATGTCCGATTGTTCCACCACCAGATCCATACTCTCTGCTGATTGTGACTATTCTTTTCATCGTTTCCCCCTTAAAGCACTTTATTCAAAAAGTCAATTGTTCTCGGCTCTTGTGGGTTTAGCAAGACTTCTGACGGTATCCCCTGTTCAACAATATATCCATCATCCATAAATACAACCCGGTCTGATACTTCCCTTGCAAAGCCAATCTCATGTGTCACTACCACCATCGTCATGCCTTCCGATGCAAGCTCTTTCATAACTGCCAGAACTTCTCCGACCATTTCCGGATCAAGCGCAGACGTTGGCTCGTCAAATAGCATAATATCAGGTTTCATTGCCAACGCTCTCGCAATTGCTACTCTCTGTTTCTGACCGCCTGATATCTGAGATGGGTAGACATCTGCTTTTTCATCCATTCCAACTCGTTTTAACAGCCTCATTCCTTCAGCCTTTGCTTCTTCTTTTGTCATGAGCTTTAACTCAATCGGTGCCATTGTAATATTTTCCAGAACCGTTTTATGTGCAAAAAGATTAAAATGCTGGAAAACCATTCCAATATTCTCACGAACTTTATTAATATCCGTATGTTTGTCTGTCACATCAGACTGATCAATGATAATTTTTCCCTGTGTTGCCGTTTCAAGTTGATTCAGACATCTTAAAAATGTAGACTTTCCACTTCCCGAAGGACCAAGTAGAACAACAACTTCCCCTTCTGTGATATCCATACTAATGTCCTTTAACACTTCCAGTTTACCGAAATTCTTTTTTAGATTTTCGACATGGACCATTATTTTCTTATCTTCCACGATTGATCCTCCTCTCTATGTTTTTGGCAATCTTACTCAACGTTATGATGACAATCATATACATAACACCAATAATTGCCCAGGTCTGAAGACTTTGGAACGTATTTCCTGCAATCGTTTTTCCCATATTTGTTAATTCCGGGAATCCAATAACAGAAAGAATAGACGTATCCTTCAATGTAATAATGAACTGATTAATGATAGATGGAATCATGGTTCTTATTGCCTGCGGCAATACAACAAGCCGCATACTCTTCCCATAATTAAGACCAAGACTACGGCTCGCCTCCATCTGTCCCTTGTCTACACTTTCGATACCTGCACGGATGATTTCGGCCATATACGCACCACAGTTCATCGCTAATGCTATGGTGCCCGCCTGCAATGCAGATAATCTAAAATCCTGCACACCCATTGTTTTGATTCCTGCCGGTATACCAAAATAGATAAAGTAAGCCAGTACAATCAGCGGAACACCTCGCACCGCATCTACATAAATCGTACCAATCATATTAAAAATTCTTTTCCTGCCTACGTTCATCAAAGCAAATATCATACCGATAATCATCGCGAAAGCCAGTGACAACAAGGTCAATAATAACGTCTTTCCCAATGCCGACAGAAGCATACTCCAATAATTCTGAATAATTGCAATCATTCGTTTTTCTCCTTTCATATCTCTAACACTCATTATTTTAGAATTATATCATTCTTCGACATATTTTCCTAGAACAAAAAAAACGTGAGAAATCATTTGATTGATTCCCCACGTCTCAGCGATCTTCTATTCACCAAGATATTTGTTAATGATTTCATCATAGGTGCCATCATCCTGAATGTTTTTCAGACCTGCATTAAACATATCTATTAATTCCTGATTATTCTTATCCATAATCGCGAATCCATAAGGTGCTCCATCATTTGCCATTCCATCCGGAATTTCAAGTGCTAAGTCTCCTTCTTTGATAGATGCTGCCATAATCGGTGTATCTTCTACACAAGCCACACTGTTTCCAAGAATAACGTCCTGATACATGGTCGGTGAATCCTCAAATGTAGTTACCGTAAATCCATATTCATCTTTTAATTCATTAGCATAATCAGCTCCGGCCGTACCATTTTTTACCGCTACATTTTTTCCTTTTAAATCAGCAAAAGACTTGATGTCACTGCCTTTCGATACAACAAAGGTCTGTGTTGCGTTATAGTAACCGTCCGAGAAGATCCAGCCCGAATCAATACGTTCCTGTTTGATGGTTGCTCCGGCAATGATTGCATCTGCCTGTCCTGCCTGTACTGCTGCTACTGCCGCATCCCATCCAAGACTCTGCAATTCATACTTAAACCCTTGATCCTTTGCAACTGCTGCAAGGATATCTACGTCGATTCCTACAAATTCATTCTCTTCATTGGTATACTCAAATGGTTTAAAAACCGTGTCTGTAGCAATGACCCATGTCTTACCTGATGCTGCTTTTGTACTTCCTTCGTTTGTAGTGTCACCTGACTTTGAACTGCCACATCCAGCCAAAAGACCTACCACCATTGCTGCACATAATGCAACCGCGAATGCTTTTTTCATAATTTTTCTCCTCCTGCTTTGAAACTATTTTACCTGACAGCTCTCTGACTCTGTCAATAAAGAAGAGGACAATCCTGTCATAAGCCGACCTTATTGTCCTCTTCTTTATGTTTAAAATTATAATACACTTCTACTCTTTTTGTCAAGTGACGTGCATCACGAAATCAACGGAGTTAAAACATTATGCTGTTTCTCTTCTTCTTGCCAGTTCTGCACTGTTTTCTTCTACCCGTTTTTTATTCAGCGGATAAATAAAGACTAAAGCCAGCGCAACTAATACAAGTCCTACGATTGGTACATAACATGACATTTTAAAGATTCCCAATGTTACATCCGCATCAAACGCGGTTGCCTGTGTATAGCCGACAACTGATAGGAGTGCTCCAACCAGTCCGGAAGATATTGCCTGTCCAATCTTTCTTGCAAAAGAATATACAGAATATACTGTTCCATCTTCACGTATTCCGTTCTTCACTTCTGCATCATCAATTACATCCGTAATCATTGCCCAGATTACCATGTTAAAGAATCCGAGGCCGATATATGCAAGAGTGTAAAAAGCAACATATACGTATGGATTTTCAGGTACCACAATCAGACAGATGACATACATTGCCGCACCGAACAGACACGATGCAATCGACAATTCTTTTTTTCCAAACTTTGTCGCCAGTTTCACTGCCAATGGTGCGCAGACAACTAACATTGCAATACTACCTAACAAAGCAGACATTGACTGAGCCTCTGCCGATCCATAGAAGTTAGGGAATACAAACCCTGCAAAGCCCTGCATACCAAGCATTGCCAAAAGTAAAAAGATGGCTGCTGCAATGATTCCAAGTAACGCTCTGTTTGTCAGAATACTCTTAAATAATTTTCCAATCTGAAGCTTTTCTGTGTTTGCCGGTACCGGAACTCTTTCCTTCACCAGCTTAAAGCACAGCATGTAGCAGATGATTGCACATACTCCAAATACGCCTGCAATGATTGTCATTCTTGATCCTGAGAGAACTGTATTTCCATCTACTACCACATATGCAAACATCGGTGTTCCAACACCAATCACAAGCCCTGCAAGTGTCGCTCCGACTGATCTCCATGTTGACAGAGACGCACGGTCTTTCGGCTCTGCTGATACAGCCGATGCCATTGAGCCATATGGAATGTTGATTGATGTATAGAAGATGGAACCCCATAAAAGATATGTGACTACCATCCACACCACTTTGAACAGATAGGACATCTCTGCGAATCCGGATTGATAGATCAGGAAGGAGGCTATGGCGACCGGTCCACACATTCTGCGAATCCAAGGTTTAAACTTTCCATCCTTTGTCGGTTTAGAGCGGTCTACAATCTGTCCCATCGTAACATCTGTAACCGCATCAATAAATCTGGCAGCCATCATAAGTATACCAACAACTCCGGCTGAAATTCCCATTACATCCGTATAGAATTTCAGCATGAATGAAGAGGAAAGAATAAATGTAAAATCATTTCCAAAATCACCAAACATATAACCTATTTTATCTCTCATACCAAAAGGTCTGATATTTTCATTTGTCTTCATATGCTACCTCTCTTTCTCTCCCTCATTTACTTTTCATAATTAAAATCTGGAATTTCATGCCATCTGTCTTTGAAATAATGTGCGACAAGTTTTGGCTTTCTATCCCTTGTGAAAATACCCTTTTTATTTCCCTGCACACGCAGCAGACTCTGACTTGTAGCAAAATCAGCAAAGTTCCATACCTGCTCTCCTACAACAAACGAGAACGAATCAAATACGTTGTGATTCATCTTGTAATAGTCCACCTGGTATTCTTCGGTGTACATCACAGGTGTTGTATCGTGTAAGCCCATAACAGTATCTGCACCATATTCTGTGAACATCAATGGTTTTCCAAGTGCTTCCCACTCTTCCAGCTCTGCTCGAAGTGCATGTTCCGGTCCTTTCAGATCCGGTCCTCCAAAATACCATCCATAATAACGGTTCAGACAGATAATATCACTGAGCTTTGCCGTACAGTCTTTCTTAGGCGCATTTGCCATCTGAACGCTTACCAGCGTACATGGTCGTTTTTGCGGATCAAGTTCTCTTGCCAGTGAAAAGAGCGGTTCAAAATATTCATAAGCTCCTTCTGACCCGGAATCCGGCTCATTTGCAATACTCCAAATCACAACGCAGGCATGATTCTTGTCTCTTGCAATCAGATCGCGGATTACATCTTTGTGATGCTCCTGCGTCTGCACGCCTCTCTCTTTGTCAAATGTAGAGCACTTTTCTCCCCCAAAGTTTGCGCCGCCGCCAAACTGCAGGTTGATTCCCACTGCTGTTGTCTCATCGATCACAACAATTCCTTCTTCATCACATAAGCGCATCATTTCCTCACTATAAGGATAGTGACTTGTGCGGAAACTGTTCGCTCCCTGCCACTTCATTATAGAGATATCTTTTGTATTCATTGGCAGATTTATGCCTCGTCCATTTGGAAATGTATCTTCATGTTTACCATATCCTTTAAAGTAGAATGGCTTTTCATTGATCAGGAACTTTGTTCCGTCGATTCGGACTGTTCTCACTCCGTAAGGAACCGTATATTCATCTCCTGCAAATGTAACCTTTACATCGTAAAGATATGCTTTTAACGGCTGCCACAATGTGACATCTTTAATCTCCAGCACACCTTCGGTTCCCGTACTCTGTGCCACGATTTTCCCAGCTTTATCAAATACCTCAACCTGACAGTTTCCTGTACCACAGGTCTCTACCTGATACTTGATTTTTGCATCCTTTCCTTCCACGGAAGCAACAAGTGTAACATCCGAGATGTAATCCTTTGGAGTTGTGTAGATTCTGATTGGTCTTGTAATTCCACAGTAATTAAAGAAATCAAAATTTGGATTATTCTTTTTCTTTCCATCAGGAGATTCTCCAAATCCGCCCAGCATGCCGCTCATTATATCTGACTCACCGCCGACCGGAAGTGTTGTATAATCAATCACATTACTTACAGCTACCGTTAACAGGTTCTCGCCTGCCTGCATACTGTCAGAGATTTCTACCTCAAATGGAAGGAAGCCTCCGAGATGTTCACAGATCAGATTGCCATTCAGATAAATTTTTGCTCTGTGTGTGACAGCATCACAGCGAAGCATCACACGCTGACCTTTTACAAACTCAGGCAGTGCAATTTTTCTCTGGTAAAAAACCCAGCCATAATGATCACGATGATCAATTCCTTCCTTTAAATCGTTGTAAGAGGCTGGTACCGGCATTGTCTCTGCGTTCTGCAGCGGTTCTTCGTACCACTTTTCCTCAAAACCAGTGCCGTGGTCTAACTTGAAATCCCATACACCACTTAAGTCACTTACGAATCTGCTTGCTGTTAAAATTGGATATAACATATTCATTTCCTCCTTTTATTTGTTTGCCCTTTGACTAAGCACATCATAGCAAGCAATTTGTTTTTGAGTTATGACTTTTTCTTGTATTTTTGGTATTTTTTCTATATGCGCTTGTTTTTTACTAGAAAAAATACGAAAATAGTATTAAAAAGTACAAGGAGTGAGGCAAATAAAATGAATACGATTGATTTTGTTCGAAAAACGATAGCGGGGTTTGGAATTCATACTTTTATTATAAATGAACCATTTCAATGGGATTCCGTGTATGACAATGCCTTACGCGAGCACATTCTAACCTCTCAGGATGAGATTGAAGAACAATGGCCCGTAACTATTCCTGACATCTGCCAGCGAAGCATTCTGGCAACGATTTCTGATGATTTCAATTGTGAATATGTGTGTATGCGTCTGCCTGACTCAGACCGGCTTTCTGTTTTGTTTGTGGGGCCGTTTACCTATGAAAAGATGACAATCAGCCGGACGCTTGAATTATGTAATAAGGCCTCTCTTCCGGCGAATCTAAATAGTTTCATGCACCAGTATTATCAGTCACTGCCATTCCTTGCAGATGACCGTCTGATAAGAACACTTCTGCAAAACCTTGCGGAAGATCTATGGCCTGATTCCGAGATAAAAGTAAATAGTTATACTGAAAAGCGTTCCATTCAATATTATTATAATACGGAGCACCCATCCGCCTCCAAAGAAACAATCAAAGAGCTGGAAGACCGCTATCAAAATGAGCGGAATCTGATGACGGCTATTTCCACCGGCAATCTTACTGCTGTAAATGAGATCATTACAAACGATGGCATGCCCGCTCTGAAACAGCGATTTTCAGATGCTTTGCACGACATGAAGAACTATATGATTATCTTTAATACAATTTGCAGAAAGTCTGCAGAGCTCGGTCATGTTCACCCGGTATATCTGGATGAAATATCCAGAAAGTACGCTTTTGAAATAGAACGTACCACCAGTATCAAGCAATTGTATCCACTCTATAAAAATATGCTTCACAAATATTGCCTGTTGGTCCAGTCCCATTCTCTCAAGGGATATTCCCAGCCAATACAGCAGGCAATCAATTATATTTCCTTCAATTTAACCGAAGATTTAAGACTTTCTTCCGTTGCAAAAACATTGCTTTTAAACAGCAGTTATTTATCGACTCTCTTCAAAAAAGAAACCGGAATGACACTCACACATTTTGCAAATCAAAAGCGTATAGAACAGGCTTTATTTCTTCTAAACACCACAACCCTTTCTATTCAGGATATCGCAATTCAATGTGGCATTGATGATTTGAGCTACTTCACGAAAACCTTTAAAAAATATCAGAACATGTCACCGAGTGCCTATCGTGATATGATTAGCAGCAAACCGCCTAAAACTCTAACATCTGATGAATAGAAATCTGCTTCTCAATCTGGTTTAAAACGGTACGAGTTGAAATATTAGAGATTTTCACATTGCCGTAATCCAAAAACACATAACAAATAAAACCCAAAATACAAATCATGACCCGAAGTCCAAGCGTACTTTTCTGCTCAGTCTTCGGGTCATGATTGTAGGTAAGTGAGGATGACTGATATGTATGGTTTCCTTTCATTTGATTCAAAAGTTCCATTCTTCTCTCATAATCACTCATTATAATACCTTCTGTAGATTCGTTTATTCTATTGTATGTTCTTCGTAATTGAAATATTGTAGATCCTCACATTTAAAATAATCTATCGATCCGCCAGTTCATTTACAATATCTTCCCAGGTAATTCCTCGCTCTACCATCAGTACCATTGCATGATAGAGGAAGTCTGACATCTCGTACTTAATCTCTTCCGGGTTCGGATTCTTAGCAGCAATGACAAGCTCTGTTGCCTCTTCCCCGACCTTTTTCAGAATCTTATCTAAGCCCTTCTCAAACAGATAATTTGTATAAGAGCCTTCTTTTGGATTCTTTTTGCGGTCACTGATTGTTGCATATACCTCTTCAAATACCTGGAGTGGATTCTTCTCTGCAACCTTGGAGCCTACAATTGGCTGGAAGAAACAGGTCGGATTGCCGGTATGGCATGCTGCGCCGATCTGTTCTACCTCTGCAAGAAGTGTATCCCGATCACAGTCAACCGTCAAAGATTTTACGAACTGTGTATGTCCGGAAGTCTCACCCTTCACCCACAATTCCTGACGACTGCGGCTATAATAAGTCATCTTGCCTGATTTGATGGTATGATAAAACGATTCTTCATTCATATAAGCAAGCATCAAAACTTCTTTTGTCTTATAATGCTGCACGATAACCGGAATCAGACCATCCGCATTTAGCTTAAACTCCGAAAATTCCATGATACTTTCAAATGATGTCATCTGGATTCCCTCCTGCGCACAAATTTCTTTAAAGGTCAGAAAATCCATGTTCTCATCACTGATAAACTTTCCGGATACCCCTTTAATACCTTCACATTTTAGGATTTTTAAGATCTCCTCTTTTTCCAGCGTATCTGTTACAACAACACATGGAATTTCTGTAATATTCATCACAGAATTCAAGTCCAGACGATGCATAAAGATAATCTCTGTACTGCATTCGTCGATCAGATGCTGCTGTTTGAATAATGCATCGAAATCATTGAGTGAGACCGCAATTCTTTCTTTGCCAAAT
The DNA here is from genome assembly GCA_028693555.1 of Hespellia sp. Classification (GTDB taxonomy): domain Bacteria; phylum Bacillota; class Clostridia; order Lachnospirales; family Lachnospiraceae; genus Hespellia. Next base: position 47,545 of record JAQUVD010000009.1, on the reverse strand, counting down.
CTCTTTGCGGCATCCTCAACCAGCGTCAGTGTATCTGGCTTTGAAAAATTGAGCATACAGCGTTTAGCACCGGTATAAAGGACCTTCTTTACATCCTCCATCCGCTTGATGTTGCCGCCGGCTGTCATCGGAATACGAATGACACGATTGATTTTTCTTAATAAATCGATCGATTCCTCGTGATCTTCGTCCTCTTCTGACAGATCAAATACCAGTAATTCATCCGCACCCTGATCATTATAATGCTTTGCCAGTGCAACCACATCATCCGAAATCACTTCACTGTCATCAAACCATCTGACTGCCTTTCCATTTTCAATAAAAATACAAGGGGTTAATCTTTTATAACTCATCTTATTGTCTCCTTTACAAGCTGCCCTTTGTAGACCATACTTCTTTTATGCGTGGCTCTTCCATCGAAGCCATATCAAGTGCCTTGCCAAATGCTTTAAACACTGCTTCCGCAATATGATGATTATTCATTCCATCCAGCAATTTGATATGCAGATTCATTGCTGCACTGTAAGAAACCGCATAGAAAAATTCACGCACCATCTCTGTATCCATCTCGCCAAGCTTTGCAGTAGTGAATGTCACATCGAAATTAAAATACGGTCTTCCAGATAAGTCAATGGCACAGACTGCGAGTGTCTCGTCCATCGGAAGTATGAAGCTGCCATAGCGTTTGATTCCCGCTTTATCACCAAGTGCCTGTGCAATTGCCTGTCCCAGCACGATACCGACATCTTCAATCGTATGATGACTGTCCACATTCAGATCTCCGCTTACTTTTACTTCCAGATCAAAGAGACCGTGACGCGCAAATCCATCCAGCATATGATCAAAAAATCCAATTCCTGTATCAATACAATTCTTTCCCTGTCCATCCAGATTGATTTTCAATACGATATCTGTCTCTTTTGTCTTACGGGTCACACTGCCGATTCTATTCATCTCTTCTTCTCCAAATTCCGAACGTCAAAACCTGCCGTCCATTTTTTCTCTGTTTATTATAGCATATTACTTCTCAAAACGCACCCGAATTGAATTGGCGTGTGCAGTTAGTTGTTCTGAAGTCGCAAACTGCTCAATATCTTCATGTACTTCCTCTAACGCCTCTCTTGAATATGCGATAACACTTGACTTCTTGATAAAATCATCCACGGATAGTGCCGAGAAGAATTTAGCGGTTCCATTTGTCGGAAGGACATGGTTGGGGCCTGCAAAATAATCTCCAAGTGGCTCACTGCTGTATTCGCCAATAAAAATGGCTCCTGCATTCCGAATCCTTGTCATAACATCATAAGGATTTGCGGTCATGATCTCCAGATGTTCGGATGCAATTTCATTTGCAGTCTCGATCGCCTCTTCCAAAGTATCTGCAACTAAAATATATCCATAATTATCCAGAGACTTCTGAATGATCTCTTTTCTTGACAGCTCAGCAACAAACTGTTCTACCTCTGCCGATACTTTTTCTGCCGTCTCCATGCTTGTTGTGACCAGAATGGCTGATGCAAGTTCATCATGCTCCGCCTGTGACAATAAATCTGCAGCAACATAGCGTGGATTTGCGGTCTCATCTGCAATGACAAGAATCTCACTCGGTCCTGCAATCGAGTCGATACTGACATGTCCGTATACCGCTTTCTTTGCAAGGGCAACATAGATATTGCCGGGGCCTACAATCTTATCAACCTTCGGAATACTCTCTGTTCCGTATGCCAATGCACCGATTGCCTGTGCTCCCCCCACTTTGTAAATGGCTGTTACTCCTGCTTCATTTGCAGCAACAAGTGTTGTCGGGTAGACCTTGCCGTCTTTTCCGGGTGGTGTTGTCATAATAATCTCGTCGACACCTGCAACTTTAGCCGGCATCACATTCATAAGTACCGATGACGGATAAACTGCCTTTCCGCCGGGCACATAGACGCCCACTCTCTGTAGCGGTGTTACCTTCTGACCGAGCATTGTTCCGTTTGGTTTGCTGTCAAACCAACTGTACTGCATCTGTTTCTGGTGATAGTCTTTGATGTTGACCAGTGCTTTGCGAATGACTTCAAGGAGCTTCTGATCGACCAGTTCATAAGCTTCTTCAATCTCTTCTTTTGTCACAAGAATGTTGGATTCATCCACATCTGCCCCATCAAATTTCTTCGTATAGTCAAAGATTGCTGCATCCTTTTCGTTTTTGACACGATTCAGGATGTCTGCTACTGCAGACTCGTATTTTCCATAACTGTTCGGACTTCTCTTTAAGAGGTCTTCTAACAGGTTCGATTTTGTCTCATTCGTTAATTTCTGTATTCTCATCTTATGTTATCCCTCCTGTACCAGCTGACGCAGTTTCATAATCAGTTCTTTAATTCTGGCATTTTCCATTCTCATACTAACCGGATTCACAATCATTCTGGCTGACAATGGGCAGACCTCTTCCAATACTTCCAGCCCATTTTCGCGAAGTGTAGATCCTGTCTCAACAATGTCCACAATCACTTCTGACAAGCCCACAATCGGAGCAAGCTCAATGGAACCATTCATCTTGATAATCTCAACTGTCTGATGCTTTTTATTGTAAAAATAGTCCTTTGCAATATTCGGATACTTGGTAGCTACACGGATCAGTTCATGGTGCTGCAGCACTTCTCTGGCATCTGCATAGCCGCAGACACACATCTTGCATTTTCCAAATCCTAGATCCAGTACCTCGTGAACCTTACGTCCCTCTTCCACGATCGTATCTTTACCAACCACGCCAATGTCCGCAGCTCCATATTCCACATAAGTCGGAACATCCGGACCTTTCGCCAGGAAAAATTTCAGCTTTAATTCTTCATTCACAAAAATCAGTTTCCGGGAGTCCTTATCCTTCATCTCATCACAGGTAATTCCAAGCTTTTCCAGCATCTCCAGCGTCTGTTTTGCTAAACGTCCCTTCGTCAGGGCAAATGTCAAATATCTCATAGTTCCTCCTATTTACAATCCACCAGTTTCTCTTCACCGGTCTTTAGATTAATCATCGCAATCACAAAATCCTCTTCCAGATACATCAGGCTCACAGCATTGCTTCGCTTTCCATGCTCCACATAATCAGCCTTGTCTTTTCCTGCTTCTCTGCGAATCAGCTCGATATTCTTCCCTTTTGACCGAAAATCTTTTGCAAGAGAAATCGCCCACTGCCGGGTATTCTCACCAAACACGATAATAGAAACCTTATCGGTACTCACCTGAATCTTCTGACGCGAAAGTGCGCTCATCAATTCGTCTACGATAATCGCAAATCCGATGGAAGGTGTCTGCTTTCCGAACTTCTCCATCAACTGATCGTACCTTCCGCCGCGGACAATGGCATCGCCTGTCCCATATGTATAGGCACGGAAAATGATTCCGGTATAATATCCATAATTGCCGCTCATGCTCAGGTCAAATGAAATATGATCTTCCACGCCATACAAGGTAAGCAGTTCGTGCATCTTCTGCAGATGTGCAACTGCAAGCTTCGCATTTTCATTGGGTGCAATCTTTGCAGCCTGTTCTAATACTTCCACGCATCCCACCAGTTCCTGAAGATTGTGAAAGGCATCTTTAATCCTTGGATCAACATTCGTTGCATCCAGAATCTCATCCACACCAAAGAAATTCCGATTATTGATCAGGATACGAAGTTCGGCCTTCGTATCTTCCTCCAGCCCTGTCTCTACCATCAGACTTTCGATGAAGTCAACATGTCCGACATTCACCTGAAACTCTTCCAGTCCAATGCTTTTTAGTCCGTCAACGACCATTGCGAGCATCTCAGCATCCGCTTCAATCGAATCATCTCCGATCAGCTCCGCGCCCATCTGTGTATTCTCCTTGAGACGTCCCTGATAGCTGGAATGATTGATAAATGTATTTCCCGTATAGCAGAGTCTTGCCGGCAGATCAGACTCCTCAAAAAGAGTCGCTGTCGCTCTTGCAATCGACGGTGTGATATCAGGTCTTAACGCCAGCGTATTCCCATCTCGATCAAAGAACCGGTATAATTCTTTCGCAGATATTGTTCCGACTTCCTTTCGAAATACATCAAAGAATTCAAATGTCGGAGTCTGGATATCCTGATATCCGTATGAATGAAGCATATTCCGGAGTTTCTCCTGTACCGCAAGCTTCTGCCTGCACTCTCTATTATAAATATCTCGAACTCCTTCGGGAGTATGTAACAATTGTCTCATCTTTTATAATCCTTTCACTTTATCGTGCTAATACGCTAAACTACTTTTCAAATTATACCTAAATTATAGTAAACTTGTCAATCCCTAACCTCCAAATCCTTCTGAATGCCATCCAGATAAGGCACCATAACTCCATTTGCAGTCTTTAGAAAGAATTCCGGATTTAATTCTTCATAACGGAAACTCTTACGTCCCCCCTCTTCCATTCGATTCCAAAAACGCTGAATTTCCTCAAATCGCATATAATACAGTTCATTTCTCCCCGTGTAGTAGATGAGCAGAAACGCAATGCCTCCCTGACTTTCAAACTTTTCCATAAACTTCATCTGATGCTCATGTACATTCTGAAGTGGAAATGTATCGACATTGCACTCCTTTGCATCAAAACAGACCGGTATTCCCTGCACTGCACCAATATAATCAACGGTACTGATTTTATCAAAATAAGCAAGTGTAATGTGCCTGTTTTCCTTATCAATCTTTATTGGCGTGATTGGTGTTGGAATCTTCTGCACCAGTGCAAGACCTTTACTTTCATATTGTTCGCTGGTTCGATTGATCATTTCCTCTAATGTGGAGCCTCGAAGCCCTCTCGAATTCCAGGTAGCCATCACAGCACCCCCTTATCCGAAGCAATCCGGCAAAACAATTCAGGCAGATCTGCCTGAAACTCTTTGTTCGAAATTTCCGGAAGTTCCTCTGACAAATCAGGGAATTTCAGACGGTACGAATGAAGAAACTGGCTTTCTAATCCATACTTTTCTTTGTAGAAATCATTCACCGGTTTATTCCCGTACTTATAATCTCCAATAATCGGATGCCCAATCGAAGCTAAATGCGCACGAATCTGATGTGTCTTTCCTGTAATCAGATGCACTTCTAACAAAGATACTTCATCTGATGCCTTCACCGGCCGATACTCGGTCCGAATTTCAGAAGATTCCTTCGCCCCCCGCATACTTTCTTTGCTGACAGACACTTTATTGGTTTTCTCATCTTTCAAAAGATATCCTGAAATCTTCTGCTTCTCGCCCACACGCCCCTGCACCAGGCAAAGATAATATTTTTCCATCGTGCGCTCTTTAAATAACCGGCTCATCACCTGAAGTCCAAGAAGACTCTTTCCTGCTACGATTAAACCACTCGTATTGCGGTCGAGGCGATTACAGATGGAAGGATGAAATGTTACCAGTTCCTCCTGTGTAATCTTTCTACTCTTTACCAGATAAGAAATCAGATGTTCCACCATGGACACATCGCTGTCCTTCGCTTTCTGCGACAGCATTCCAACTGGTTTATTCAAAAAAATCACATTCTGATCCTCATAAATAATGTCCAGTTTTTCTCGGGAATCAATCACCTTTAATCTCTCTCCCGAAAATTTTAGAATCGTTTCTTCTGCAAGAAATAATTGGACCGAATCCTTTACCTTCAGCTTTTCATTTCCGGTAGCTTTTTTCCCATTTAATACGATATTCTTTTTTCGTAACATTTTGTACAAAAAACTTTTCGGTGCCTCTTTCAGATACTTTGCAAGCATCTTATCAAATCGCTGTCCAGCCTCGTTCTCTGTAATCACAATCTCTCTCAATCTATCAACCTCTCATCAGATCTTACAATGAAATACATAAGATCACAGCCTTGATCTGTTCTTCCCGTTCTCTCGATTCTTGTTTTTCAACAACAGCAATGGAATCTAATGCTTCTGCTCTCGTGATAAATGCTTTATAATTGTCAAATATCTTCACCGTCAGATTATTGAATTTGTTCTGTTCCAGAATACTCTTGATATGCTTGGATGCATAATTCAAATCGACCTTTTCACTGTGCGTATAGCCGCACACCGTATTTCCATAGATTACAACACTATCAATTGGCATAATCTTTGACTCACTTGTCACCACCATGTCATAAGCGACCACAAGATGCTCTGTCTTATCCTGAATCTCCTTTGCCATTTCGTCCGAAACAGACTGATATGGCCATCTTGTAATCACACCCACAAGAATCTTGCTGGCCGGAAGGCAGCCAAGAATTGCAACAACGGTCATCAGATTCAATCTGGATCCTGTGGTTGCATAACCTGCTACAAAGACAGCGATCACAAGTAGAAATGCAATCACAGTCTTAATGATTTCTATTTTTCTTTGGGCTCTTAGGTACCCTGGATTTCCCTTTTCTATTTTCATGATACGTTCTCCCTTTCGGTGTATTCTTTTCTTTTGACAACTGCCTTGGTCTGATCAGACACTTCTGATCAAATCCAACGAGATCCATGCGATTCTCGCTGCGAAGAGCCTCCATTACCAGCTTATAATTAGCGGGATTTCGATATTGAATCAACGCTCTCTGCATCGCTTTCTCATGCGGATTCTTCGGTACATAGACCGGCTTCATATCCCGCGGGTCCACACCGGTGTAATACATACAGGTTGAGATGGTCGATGGCGTAGGATAAAAATCCTGCACCTGTTCCGGCATATATCCAAGATCTCTGCAGTATTCTGCAAGCTCAACTGCCTCTTTCATCGTCGAACCCGGATGTGATGACATCAGATATGGAACCAGATACTGTTCCATATGAAGCTGCGCATTCGTCTGTTCGAATTCATGACAGAATTTCTCATATACCTGATTGCGGGGCTTGCCCATCCGTATCAGAACCTGATCTGACACATGCTCCGGTGCGACACGGAGCTGCCCGCTGATATGATGCTGACACAGCTCTTTCAAAAATGCGGGGTCCTGATCCGCAAGTACATAATCGAATCGGATTCCCGACCGAATAAATACCTTCTTCACATTTGGGATCTCACGCAGTTTTCGAAGGAGTGATACATAATCACTGTGATCCGCCTCCAGATTGCTGCATGGCTGTGGAAACAGACACTGCTTGTTCTTACATGCGCCGTGTTTCAACTGTTTGCTGCATGCCGGCTGTCTGAAATCTGCCGTCGGACCGCCAACATCGTGGATATATCCCTTGAAATCTTTCTCCTGCGTCATCTCTTTGGCTTCTTTGAGAATCGATTGATGGCTTCTCGTCTGTACAATTCTTCCCTGATGGAAGGTCAGCGCACAGAAGCTGCAGCCACCAAAACACCCACGATTACTTGTCAGACTGAATTTAATCTCATCAATTGCCGGGACTCCGCCAAGAGCCTTGTAGGACGGATGATACGTCTTCTGATAAGGAAGATCATAGACATCATCCATCTCTATCTGCGTCAGTGGCTTTGCCGCCGGATTCTGTACTACATAAAGATGATCTGAATATGGCTCAGCCAGACGTTTGCCGGAGAACGGGTCCGTGTTGCTATACTGTGTATAAAAGCTTTTCGCATACTTCATCTTATCCGTTCTGACTTCTTCAAAAGATTCCAGGATCACTGCATCATAAACCGAATCTAAGGAGGCTGTCTTCACAACGGTTCCCTCGATATACGTAATGTCCTTTACTTCTATACCGCTCGCAAGTGCATCTGCAATTTCAATGACAGAGCGTTCTCCCATTCCGTAAGAGAGAATATCTGCGCCGGAGTCCAGAAGAATAGAGCGCTTTACTTTATCTGACCAGTAATCATAATGTGCCATTCTTCGAAGGCTCGCCTCAATACCGCCTAAGATAATCGGCGTTTTTTTATAGGTCTGCCGAATCAGATTGCTGTATACAATCGTTGCATAATCCGGACGTTTTCCCATCACACCGCCCGGCGTATAGGCGTCCTGATGTCTTCGCTTTTTCGAAACGGTAAAATGATTCACCATAGAATCCATGTTCCCGCCCGATACAAGAAAGCCCAGTTTCGGTTCACCCAAAATGGCAATGCTGGCTTTGTCTTTCCAATCCGGCTGCGATATGATTCCCACCGAATATCCATGCGATTCTAAAACCCGGCTGATAATAGCATGTCCAAAAGAAGGGTGATCGACATAAGCATCCCCAATAATATAGACAAAATCAAGCTGGCTGATTCCGCGTTCTATCATATCCTGTTTACAGACCGGTAAAAATCCATTTATCATCTCGTTCCTGCTTTCCTGTCATTTTCTGAATTATAAAATTTCAAAGGTATGATTCATAATATCAAAATAACTGTGTATATAATAATCTGCCAGTTCCCTCTTGCGTTCCTCTAATGGTTTTGAAAAAGCGTCATCTACCGCACACACGGTCATCTCTGCATTTTTGCCCGCGAGAATTCCATTGGGAATGTCCTCAAATACCAGACATCTCTTTGGATCAACGCTCAGTTCACTGGCAACCTTCAGATAGACATCCGGCGCTGGCTTCCCTGCGCTCACCTCACATGAGGTAGCGACAGCGGCAAATACATCCGAAATTTGTAATGAATCCAGCACCGCATCGACCAGCTCTCTCGTATTACTCGTCGCTATTCCGAATTGAATTCCTCTTTCTCTTCCGAGCTCCAGAAATTCTCTTGCTCCATCCTTTAGCGGCACTTTATGCATATATTTATCAAACGACATTTCCAGCCATTCTGCCTTCACATCCTCGATACTGCAGCTTAAGCTCGGAAACGTATCCAGAAAATACTGTGCCGTCTCCGTATAGCTCATACCTTCAATATCGTCATGCAGGTTCAGTGGTATCTTTAGATTGTGCTTTGTCATATAATCATGATCAACCTCCGGCCAGATCCACATAGAATCTACAAGGCTTCCATCCAGGTCGAAAATCACAGCATCTTTATTTGTTAACATTCTTTCAATCTCCTAATTTCTTCCTCTGTCAGCTTTCGATACGCACCTGTCTGTAACTGATCATCTAATCTAAGCGTTCCCATCTGCAAACGTTTCAAATAGATTACTTTTTTGTCAACCGCTTCAAACATCCGCTTGACCTGATGGAATTTACCTTCGCAGATTGTCAGCTCGATCTCGGAAATGTCATCGCTCTTTCGAACCACTAACTTTCCCGGTTTTGTAATCTCTTTCTCGCCAATCTCAATTCCTTCTGCAAATAAAGCCACATCGGTATCAGTTACTCTGCCTTCCACCTTCGCATAATAGATTTTGTCAACATGCCTTTTCGGCGAAAGAAGCCTGTGGCAGAGTTCTCCGTCATTTGTAATCAATAATAGGCCTTCTGTATCTTTATCCAGTCGTCCTACCGGGAATAAATCCTTTCGCTTTTTGCTCTCAATCAAATCCAGCACGGTCGTATCTTTTGGGTCTGATGTGGCAGAGACAACCCCTGCCGGCTTATTCAGTACATAGTATTCTTCTGTCTCATATCCGACAGGCTCTCCCTGAAAAAACACGTTTGTTTGTGCTGTGTCAATCTTATATTCTGGTTTCTTTACTACTTCGCCGTCCACCGAAACCATTCCCTTTTGAATAGATTTCTTTACTTCGCTCCTTGTTCCAATTCTCATGTCTGCAAGATATTTGTCTAAACGGATTCTCATGACATGCATCTCCATCCCGGAAGATATTTATTCTTCACACTGCCATTGGAGAGCTTGCCCCATCCCAATGGATACGCATCGATGCAGATCAAATACCATCCCTTTTCCTTTGGCTGAACAAGATCGTCCACATCAATCGTTTCACCTTTCAGATACTTTCTCACACGCTCGTCCTCTACCGGAAGCTTGATTGTATACCTGTATTCATCCTGTTTTAAACACATTGCAAATGCCTGACTTGGTTCGAATCTTTTTTTCTTCAATTCGCCAAGAAGAAGCCCTGTTCGCAGGAATCGGATTCCTTTGAGATTCGGCAAGTCCTTTGGCATATAGTAGACACGCTCCCCGTGAATATCCAGGCGGTTCCAATCCATGTCCCATGATACATTCTCAAAGAATGCAGCCAGTTCATCCGCAATCTTCACGTCTGATTTCTTCGAATCGTTCCAATTCGGTCTGGATATGCCTTCTCCTTTTTGAAGTAATGCCACAAAATGACCTTCCCCTTCCATCCGCTGCGGCCAGATCCGGACCGTCTTTGCCAACTCTGGATTCGTACTGTCTGTCTGCTCCGGGATTCCCTTCGCAAACCCTTCATATGGCTGAATCTCACAGATATGAAATTCCGGAAATTGTTCGATCAGGTACTCGATTGTTTTTTCATTCTCAAGTGGATCAAACGTACAGGTAGAATATAACAGCATTCCCCCGGGCTTTAACAGTCTTGCCGCCTGTGTCACAATGCTTTTCTGAAGCTTGGAAAAGAATTCCGGTCCGTGTTCTTCCCACGCTTTCACCATCTTCTTCTCTTTGCGGAACATTCCCTCCCCGGAACATGGCGCATCAATCAGTATCTTATCAAAATACCCCGTGAAATATTCTTCCAGTTTTCCGGGTTCTTCACTTAGCACTAATACATTTCCAATTCCAAACAATTCGATATTCTTAAGAAGTCCTTTCGCTCTGGAACTGCTGATATCATTCGCAACGAGTACACCCTCGCCCTGTAGCTTCGCTCCAAGCTCTGTTGCCTTTCCTCCCGGAGCTGCACACACATCTAAAACCTTGTCTCCCGGCTCAATCGGCAGCCGGTTTGCAGGTGTCATCGCACTTGGCTCCTGTAAGTAATAAAGTCCGGCAAAGTAGTAAGGGTGTTTTGCGGGAGACACCTGATCTCCATCGTAATAAAATCCATTCTCAATCCACGGAATTGGCGTGAGCGGCCACGGCGAAATTGCAAGGAAATCTTCTACAGAAATCTTGCTTGTGTTGACACGGAGTCCATAATGGCGCCCCTCTTCATAACACGCAATATAATTATCATAATCATCCTTTAATAAGGATTTCATTTTCTCTTCAAATGCTGCAGGTAAATACATCTTTATCCTCCTAAGATTGGTCAAGGGATCATTTGACTGTAATTCTCATCAAAAGATTATTATATCATAGTTCCTGCAGAATCTGAACCCCTATTGCCTGACAATGTTGTGCGTCATAACGGCTTTTGACAATTTCTTTGGCATATCCGATCACACCATGATTCTCGTATGGATCATTGAAATAATACTGCTCTTCATCATAACCGACAAGCAGCATGCAGTGTTCATTTGAGATCCAGGTAAATACATCCCCTGAATCAGACAACCTCCATTCCGGTCCTGTAATTGGCTCGCGCATATTGATACACGCCCAGAAGATAACCGGCATGTCCTGATCAATATACTTTGAAATCAGATAATCTATCGAGCTGCCGGTTTCATTGATTACCTCATAGGCATTTTCCGGGAGAATCTTTTCTAACGTCTTTTTGATGACTGGAGCATAACACCCGAACGCTTCTTCGTCATACGGACTCCCCACAAAGCATTCGTTCGGGTCCGGTCCATATAACACACCATCAATGGTCTGCAAAGCCTCTTTTTCAAGATACCGATCAATAAAATCGTCTATGGAGATCGGAAATCCAAGAAAGTGTAACAGCATCACTGCCGTTACACTTTCACATCCTGTTGGATATTTGATACTTTGATCAAAATAAGGTACTTCTATCTGTTTACGCATTTGCACTCTCCATTCTGGCGTCTTTCTTTTCTTCTCGCTTTTTGATGAATGTCAGTACCGCAAACAAAATTGCAAGGCTGATCAGAAGAACTACCCACCAGATTTGAATAATTCCAGCCAATAGGTAACCTACCACACAGACAATCGCAACCACTGCCGCATATTGCATCTGTGTTGAAACGTGATTGATATGATTACTCTGCGCCCCAGCAGATGACATAACGGTTGTGTCTGAAATCGGTGAGATATGATCTCCGCAAACTGCACCCGCAAGAACTGCCGATACCGAAATGACCATCATCTCCGTATTCGTTCCATTGAACATTGCAATAACGATAGGCACAAGGATTGCAAATGTTCCCCATGAAGTTCCTGTTGAGAATGCAAGGAAAATTGCAACGCAGAACATAATCGCCGGTACGATGACGCTTGCAGAAGCACTTGTTCCAACAACACCACCCACAAAATCAGCAATTCCGAGTGCATCACCCATTCCCTTTAAGCTCCATGCGAAAATCAGGATAGCAACTGCAGGAATCATAAGACGGAATCCTTCGACAAAGCCTTCCATAAATTCTTTGAATGTAACTACTTTTCGTGGAAGGTATAGAATCATCATAAATAAAATTGTGACAAAAGTAGAAAAAATAAGGCTTGTCTCTGCATCGCATCCGGCAAATGCATCCACAACATTGGTTGCCCCACCTAAAAATCCGGTATAGATCATAGCTCCAATTGCTGTAAGAATCAGTACCGCGACTGGAAGCACGAGATCATATACTTTCCCGTTTGGTTTATCCTCATCCTCAAAGTTCTGAAATTCTTCTGCGCCACTGGTGAAGAGGTCTCCATGTGATGCATTAATTTCATGCTTCTTCATAAGACCGAAGTCAAAATTACAAATAATAATAAACAGTACCATAGCCAGTGTCAACAGTGCATATAAATTATATGGGATTGTGCGAAGGAATAACTGGAATCCTGTAATTCCCGCATCCTCAGGCACATAAGAATTAACCGCAGCTGCCCAGCTTGAGATCGGTGCAATAATACAGACCGGCGCTGCTGTCGAATCAATAATATACGCCAGCTTTGCTCTGGAAACCTGAAACTTATCTGTCACAGGACGCATAACCGATCCAACGGTCAGGCAATTGAAATAGTCATCCACAAAAATCATCACTCCGAGTCCTGTCGTTGCAAGCATCGCACTTTTCTTTGATTTGATCCTGTTTCCTGCCCAGTTACCGTATGCGGCTGAGCCTCCGGACTTTGCCATAAGCACAATAATCATTCCAAGAAGTACATCAAAGATCAGAATGTTCAGGTTCATATTCTCCTTCATGATGTCAAAAATTGCATTAAACGCATCCCACGGAACGAACCCCGTATAAAGAAGTGCTCCAACCACGATTCCGATAAAGAGCGAGCTGTAAACCTCTTTTGTGATAAATGCAAGTACAATCGCTAAAAGTGGCGGTACAAGTGACCACCATGTCCCGATAAACATTGAGCTATCCATTGTAAATTTTTCCTCCGTTTTTCCTTTAAATGCTTTATACCGTGTTATTATAGCAGATTATAGCCTGCTTTGCATTCATTTTATTCATATCTGCATGTTAACCGGTTATTTTCAATATACCTTAGTATCCAGTATGGATTGTAGCTTACTTCTTTTCCCTTTAGATACAGATAGATCCCCACATGTAAATGGACCGGAAACTTTCCGATTGTCCCCTCCTCTTTTCCATATCCGGAATCGCCCATAAAACCGAGCAGATCCCCTGCCTTTATGTGCATCCCTTCCTTCACAGATGCGTAAGAAGAAAGGTGTGCGTAGTAGAAGTAAGCGCCGCCCGGGGCAGTGATACCAACGCGGTAGCCCCCCAGTTCCAGCCACCCCAAATTGGTAATCGTTCCGTCCGTCATACTGACCACAGGATAATACCCCCTCTGATTTTTATCCGCCATGATATCAGTCCCTTCGTGTACGCCATTTCCTCTATAGCTTCGCTCGTATAGCCAGGAATCTGTGTAAGATACGGTTGCGGCTTTATCATTCTTAGAAAGAGGGACAGGGAAATACTTCACATCATCCCACAGCATGGCACAGATATTCTGATAGGTCTGATAGGATGCTTGTTTCTTCCATTTCTTTTCCAATTGATCAAATGTCGTCTCCTGATATGCTTTCTGCAGAGTCCCTTTTCCAAGTTCTGTTTCCAGCAGATACAACCCTGCATCCCGTCCCGGCTTCTCATCCTGATCCTGCAGAAATCCGATTATTTCTTCTGAGAATGCCTGCCTGCGAAACTCGTCTTTTATCACGCTGTCTGTGTCTAGCCAATTCTCTTTCCCTTTTTCCAACAGCAGATTGGTTCCAAGCACAATCCATAATACGAGGAGAAATAATAAAAGCGGCAGTCTGTGTTCGATTCTTTTTTTCATCTCACATACTCCGATTGCAGTCACATACTTTTACACATTATATGATTTTTTCCGCATAGAATGAATAAAAAAGGAGGACTTCTTTATGCAGCACGTTCATCGTCATCCGCTTTCTTCTATCTGTATACTAATCCTGTTTTCCTTCATGCTGATTTTTCCAAGGCAGGTCTTTCTAGGTGCTAAAAGCGGTCTCCTCCTTTGGTTTCAGACAATTATCCCAACACTTCTGCCCTTTTCTATTATTTCAAATATTATGATAAAGACTGGCAGCTTCTATTACATTTCCAATGCTGTCGGACCTCTTTTTCGTCCTTTTTTCTGCGTATCTTCCGCCGGAGTATTTGCAGTGATTGTGGGATTTATTTGTGGGTATCCTTTAGGTGCCAAGGTAATTAGCCAACTGCTTGCAAATCAGTCTATCTCCAAAGAGGAGGCTGATTACCTGTTATCTTTCTGCAATAATGTCAGCCCCATCTTCATCATCAATTATCTTGTGATGTCAGCACTGGGGGATAGCCGGCTCATACTGCCTGTTCTTTGTATTTTAATTGGTTCGCCTGTTCTCTGCAGCTTTTTCTTTCGCTTTTTTCGAAAAAATAAGTTTGAAAAATCAGACTGTCATACAGATTCCAAAATCCAGATCACTTCGTTCCATATGCAGACACTAAACGCTTGTCTGATGGACAGTTTCGAAATGATGGTCTATCTCGGCGGATATATCATGATTTTCTCTGTCATCATTTCCCTTATGCAGACTTTTCGATTTGTAGAACTCATCCGTTATCTGCTTCCTTTTCTTGAAGTCACAAATGGAATCTCTCTGCTCCAGACCTATTCGATCCCATATGAAGGTACTCTGATTTTCACACTTGCCATCACATCATTCGGCGGAATCTGCGCGCTTTTCCAGACGAAAATGGTGCTTGCAGGTTCCGGTCTGTCCCTCCGTAAATACACAATAAAAAAACTGGCCACCATGTTGGTAACCAGTCTGTTGACAATCCTCTATCTATTCTTCATCTAAGAAACCGTCTGCTGAAAGTTCTGCCGGATCTGCTTCCGGAATATCCAGTTCCGAACGATTCGTACGTACTACGTCATAACATTCCTTTAGCGAATTCACTAATCCGTCATACTTTGTCGTATAGCTGTCTAAGGTATGGCCGATAATGCTCTCCGCATTCGCAAGCAGATCATCGGTATACTGTACTGCACCGATACGAATATTATTCGCATCAATCGTTGCATTATCAATAATCTCCTGTGCCTGATTCGTGGCTGCTGTTACAATCTCATTCGCCTGTGCATATGCCTGCTGCATAATCTCGTGCTCGCTGACAAGCTCTGTGGTCTGCGCCTGCGCCTCTTCTAACATGGCATCTGACTTTGCCTGCGCATCTGCTAAGATTGCGTCACGGTTACTTATAATCTTCTGATAACGCTTAATCTCATCCGGTGTCTTCATGCGAAGCTCACGCAATAATTCATCTAAGTGTTCTTTGTTTACAATAATCTTCGTAGTAGACAATGCCTGAAATTTACAATCTCTGTCAATGTACTCTTCGATTTCTTCAATAATCTGTTCAATACGACTACTCATCCTTATTACTCTCCTTTTTCTTTTGGTTAAATGCTAAAGATACGGCTTCCGGCACAAATTGCGAGGTGTCTCCCCCAAAAGCTGCGATCTCTTTGACTGTTGATGAACTAAGATAAGAGTACTCCACGTTCGCTGTGAGGAACATGGTCTCTACACTCGGTTCCAGCTTGTGATTCGTCTGTGACATCTGAAGTTCATACTCAAAATCAGTAATGGCACGGAGTCCCCTAATGACAAGCCCTGCCTCCATCTGTCTGGCAAAATCAACCAATAACCCTTCAAACGGAATTACCCTGATTCCCGGCAACGCATTCGTTGCTTCTTTTAACATTCTAACACGTTCTTCTACAGAAAACAACGGCATTTTTGCATTATTATTCAGCACTCCGACAATTAATTCATCCACAATATCATACGATCTTTTTATGATATCTATGTGTCCTAATGTGACCGGATCAAAACTTCCCGGATAAATTGCTCTTAACATATTTCACGCTTTCTTCTTTTCAATAAAGAGGTGTTTGTTCGTTTTGTATTTCTTTTCTTTGTCTATGATGTAGCCGAGATCTCCAAGATAAGAGAAATCGGTATCTAATGATGCCTCCACAATGATGATTGCCTCCTCATTCAGCAGTGTCGATGTTGCCAGATACTCTAACACCTGCTTTTCCAATTCATTCTGATAGGGAGGGTCCATGAAAACAATATCAAAGCGTTTGCTTCCCTCCATCCGATGCAGCGCAGACAGGGCATCCGTCCCCATAACCACCGCCTGTCTGTCCAGTTTCGTGTATGTCAGATTATCCTTGATATACTCCATTGCCCTTGGGTTCTTCTCCACGAACACAGCTTCCTTCGCGCCTCTGCTGAGCGCTTCAATTCCAATTCCGCCACTTCCGCTAAAGAGATCCAAAAACTCACAATCACACAGATAAGGCTGCAGAATATTGAACAAGGTCTCTTTGATTCGGTCAGTCGTTGGTCTGGTCTCCAAGCCTTCCAGACTTTTTAGTTGTAACCTCTTTGCACTTCCTGCGATCACTCTCATGTGATTTTCCCCCATCTTCCCGTTAAATTACGACAATTTCCTTTGAACTAAGAAAATTTTAGCAGAAAAAAGCACTTAGGTCAATTCCTAAGTGCTTTTCGGCCGGTTTATTTACCTGCCATCTGTTTTTCCTGCTGTTCGATCATTTTCTTGACCATATATCCGCCAACTGATCCGTTCTGTTTAGAAGTTAAGTCACCATTATATCCGTCTGTTAATGGTACTCCTAATTCATTAGCAACTTCGTACTTGAATTTGTTGAGTGCACCCTTTGCTTCCGGCACTGCTGTGCTATTAGATGAACTTGTCATGATAAACTTCCTCCTTTTCTTGTAACATGTTTTGTTTGTTACAATCATAGTATATGAAGATTATCCTGTTTTAATCTGGCAGTTATTTCTTCTTTTGACAAATTTTTCATCATCCAGTCCGCTGCTTCATTTGCCTCCTGTAAGACTTTTGCATCCTGATAGACATCACCCAGTCTGAAATCCATCAGTCCACTCTGTCTGATTCCAAACAGATCGCCGGGACCGCGAAGTCTTAAGTCTTCACTCGCAATAAAGAATCCATCGTTTGACTGATTCAGGATATTCAGTCGTTCTTTTGTCTCCTTTGATTTTGATGCAGACATGAAAATACAGTATGACTGACATGCTCCTCGTCCAACTCTGCCGCGGAGCTGATGAAGCTGTGCCAGTCCGAACCGCTCTGCGTTTTCAATCAGCATGACGGTTGCATTCGGAACGTCAATTCCAACCTCAATTACTGTTGTGGACACTAGAACCTGAATCTCGTTATTTCCATATTTTGTCATAATCTCATCTTTTTGATCCTGTTTCATCTTACCATGCAGATAGGCAATTTGAATTCCTTGCAGCTCTTCTTTTAGAGACTCCGCGTAATCTATGACATTTTCCGCTTCTGTCGTCTCACTTTCTTCGACCATCGGACAAATTACATAACACTGCCTGCCTTTTGCAACCTGTTTTTCGATAAATCGGTAAGCGGTTGCCCGATATCCGGTATCCACCACACAATTCTTAATTGCCAGACGATTTGCCGGGAGTTCATTGATCACCGAGATGTCCAATTCTCCATATAGAATAATCGCAAGTGTTCTCGGAATCGGAGTCGCGCTCATGACAAGAAAATGCGGCGCAGTTCCCTTTTGCGCAAGCTTCTCCCGCTGCTTTACACCGAAGCGATGCTGCTCATCTGTAATCACAAGTGCTAGATTATGGTAAACGACTTTCTCCTGTATCAGAGCATGTGTTCCAATAATCAGATCCGCTTCCCCTCGTTCGATTCGTTCATAAGCATCTCTTTTTTCTTTTGCCGTCATCGAACCCGTGAGCAGTTCCAGCTTTAGCGGAATATGATACTTTAAAAACATTGCTCCAATCGATTCGAAATGCTGTTTTGCCAGCACCTCTGTCGGCGCCATCATCGCCCCCTGATAACCATTCAGTGCTGTCAGCATCAGTCCCAGAACGGCAACAATTGTCTTTCCCGACCCGACATCTCCCTGCACCAGCCTTGACATAACATGGGGACCGAGCATATCCGTTCTGATATCCTCCCACACCTCAAGCTGCGCCTTTGTAAGTCGAAATGGAAGTGCCTGTAAAAACGTTGTAATTTCCTTTTTATCTTCTAGTTGAAAATGATTTTCCAGCTTCACATTGCTTTCTTTTAATTGTCTTAATGATAGGATGAAATCAAGAAATTCTTCAAAAACCAGTCGGTTTCTTGCCGTATGAAAATCCGTCTTATTCTTTGGAAAATGAATGTTGTGGACCGCCTGACTGATATCGGGTAGATGATATCGCTCCATGATTTCACCCGGAAGCGTCTCACTGATGCTGTTTATATGTTCCATCGCAATCCGCACCGCCTTCATCACCGCGTTATTCGTGATGCCGGATGTCAGTCCATAGACAGGCTGCAGCGTATCCTTTTTGATGTCGTACTGAGCTGCCGGATAAAATAATTCCGGATGCTCCATGACCAGCGTTCCCTTTTTGTTGACAATTCTGCCCCGCAGCGTAATCACGCCACCCTTCGAAAGTGTCGTCCGCAAAAACGGCATGCGAAACCAGATAACCTTTAACGTTCCCGTAATATCCTTTACATACAGCGTAGTTACCTGCATCGTTCGGCTGCCGCTCACCTGCACCCTGCCAAAGATTGCGCCGGAGACTGTCATAACACGTCCCTCTTCCACTTCACTCACAGCAGTAGGTTCTTCATAGACATCATAGCTCCGTGGATAATAACGAATCAGATCACCCACTGTATTGATTCCAAGCTTCTGAAAACATTTTTCTGTTTTTACTCCCACACCTTTGATTTCGCTGATTTTTGACTGTTCTATCATTGATTTCTCCGTATACCGTAAGACAACCGCAACATTACGTTACGGTTGTCTTGTTATTATGATCTATTATTCTACCGATAATACATAGTAATAAATTGGCTGTCCGCCACAATGTGTATCGACATCCGCTTCCGGATAAAGTTCTGCAAGCTCGTCTGCAAACGCCAGTGCATCTTCCTCTGATACATCCTCACCGTAATACAGGCTGATTAACTCAGTATCTTCATCGGTCAGTGCTGCGATCAGCTCTTTTGTTGTATTCTCAATCTCTTTTCCAACTGAAAGGATTCCCGCATCTCCAATTCCCATGATATCACCTTCATGAATCTCTTTGTCATCAATATGGGTATCACGGACAGCATAAGTTACCTGACCTGTCTTTACATTTCCGATTTCTTCATTCATCGTCTCAGCATTTGTATCAACATCCGCCTCCGGCATATAGTTGATGATTGCTGTAATTCCCTGTGGAACCGTCTTCGTTGGAATTACAATCACATCCTTGTCCTTTGTAAGGCTCTGTGCCTGATTGGCGGCCAGAATAATGTTCTTATTATTCGGAAGAATGAAAATATGATCTGCATTCACCTGATCAATTGCATTTAACATATCATCTGTACTAGGATTCATCGTCTGTCCACCCTCGATGATATAATCAATGCCAAGTTCTTTGAAGATTTCATTCATGCCGGATCCGATGGAAACAGCAATAAATCCAACCGGTTTTCTCGGTTCCTGTGCTTTCGCTTTCTGCTCAGCAGCAAGCTTCTGGGCATCACGGATTAATTTTTCTTCATGTTCTTCCCGCATATTATCAATCTTCATTTTGGAAAGCTGACCGAATGTCAGTGCTTTCTGAATCGCAAGACCCGGATCATTCGTGTGTACATGAATCTTCACGATATCATCATCGGCAACACATACAATCGAATCACCGATCGACTCTAAAAATGCTTTGAATTCTATCTCATCTTTGTCTGTAAATTCTTTCTCTGTCATGATAATGAATTCTGTGCAGTATCCAAACTTGATCTCCGCAGCTGTGTCCGCAGATACTCTTGTCACACTTGCACCGGAACCTGCAGCCACCTTGCTGTAATCAATCTCTTTTCCCTGAAATGCATCGTAAGCACCTTTGATTACCTCAAGAAGTCCCTGCCCGCCGGAATCTACAACACCGGCTTCTTTTAATACAGGAAGCATATCCGGCGTCTTAGAGAGAACTTCTTCTGCATGTTCGATCACCTGTGGAATGAATTCTTCCAGATCGTCCGTGATTTCAGCCAGTTCAATTGCCTTCTCGGCAATTCCTCTTGCCACCGTAAGAATGGTACCTTCTTTTGGTTTCATAACAGCTTTATAAGCGGTTTCTTTTGCCCTCTCACATGCTGCTGCAAGTGTTGCAACATCCACTTCTTTCGATTCTCTTACGCCTTTGGTAAATCCTCGAAGTAACTGTGACAGGATAACCCCCGAGTTACCGCGCGCTCCGCGAAGTGAGCCGGAAGAAATCGCTTTACATACAGCCATCATCTCCGGTTCCTCTATGTTGCTTACCTCTTTCGCCGCGGACAAAATGGTCAGAGTCATATTCGTTCCTGTATCACCGTCCGGTACGGGGAATACATTCAATTCATTAATAAATTCCTTTTTTGCTTCAATGTTGGCGGCTCCTGCTAAGAACATCTTCGTCAGCATCTCTGCATTTATCGTATTCGTTGCCACAATGCAATCCTCCTTAATCAATTACTCTTACACCTTCAACGAAGATGTTAATCGTATCAACTGACATACCTGAAAATTCTTCTACTTTGTATTTCACGTTGCTCATTAAATTCTCTGAAACAGACGGAATGTTCACCCCATATGATACAATCACGTGAAAATCCAAAGAGATCTTATTCTCTTCTGATACCTCTACACGGATTCCATGTGTCAAACTATCTTTTTTCAAAAGTCTTACAAGACCATCTTTTACATTGACAGCGGCCATGCCAACGATACCAAAACATTCAACAGCCACTGAACCGGCATACTTTGCAAGAACATCCGGGTTAACTGTAATAATTCCAAGGTTTGTACTCATGCTTCCTTTCATAATTCATACCTCCGATTAATAGCAAAAACAACATCTGCCTGCAGGCAGATTCCTCATGCCTAAAATTTTCCATATACTTTTCTTTCCAAAGCATACAATAACATCTATATTATACTCTGTTTTAATTCCTTTGACAACATTCTATTCCAAAGCAGTAAAACAATGCAAAACAAAAAGCAAGATATAGCAGTGTAAAAAAAGCACATTGCTTACACAATGCGCTTTTCATGTTTTATTAAGCTCTTTCAACTCTTCCGGATTTCAAGCAAGAAGTACATACGTACATCTTCTTAGCTCCGCCACCTTCAGTTTTAACTCTTACTGATTTTACATTTGACTTCCACATCTTTGGTGTCTTTCTATGAGAGTGACTTACACTGTTTCCGAAGTGAGCACCCTTTTCACAAATAGCACATTTAGCCATAACTAAGCACCTCCTTAACGTTCTTTAAATAGCCCATATATGGACTCACAACATTGATATTCTATCAGATGTTGTAATAATTTGCAAGTACTTTTTCATTTAATAGCAAAATAAATTGTATCCAAGTATCAAAAGACCTGCAATCACTAATATTTCAATGATTCCACTCGGTAGAATGCAGGAAAGTATCATCCCCAGTGCCAGAAAAACCATCGCAAACCCTACAACTCTTTTCAATTCAGAACACCTCAGACGATTACTCATTTCATCTTATGAGGTATATCATGAAATCATTCCACTTTTCATTCTTCAACTGTATCTTCTGTTTCAGAATTCAGCATCTCCATAACATCTGATTCTGTCACTTTATCTTCTTTCTTCGTTGTAACTTTATCAATCACTTCCGGAATCATATCCAGTATCTTTGTCATCGTATCCTGGTTCTTGATATTCACAAGCTTCGTCTTGCCATCCTTGATTACGAGAACAGCAGAAGGCGTCATCTTTCCACCGACTCCACCGGCACCTCTATCCTTCTTGTCACCGTTAAATGCTCCGGCTCCGATTCCGAATGAAATATCAACAAGCGGAAGGATGATCGTATCTTCAATATGAAGTGCATGTCCGACAACTGTCTTTGCCGACAGTACACCATCCATTCCCTTGAATAAAGAATCTACTGTTGTTTTGAAGTTATTATCTGCCATTTTTCTTCCTCCTTATGGAACTATTTCTTAAAGTTTTTGATATGTTTATATGTCATTCTGATATTCTTATCCCAAATGAGATTCCAACCCATGATTATAACATACACAACACGGATATGACCACGTATCATCATGTCTCCCTCATAGATTTCCTGTTCAAACTCAGGTGTGACGCACAAATGATTCTTCCCAACAAACGGGTAAAGAATACTGAGTCCCGCTAACATTTTTCCTGTGAGTGAGGGATCTTCAAAGCCAATGTGCGCATTCAGGTGAAATCGCTTTGGTTTGAGAAATCGAAGAAATCGTTTCAGTTCTTTCATTCCCCTTGCAAATGCCGCCTTATGGATTTCATCTGTCAGAAACGCTTCCAGTTTGTCCTTCGTCGCCATCAATGCTTTCATATTATCACATATTCTACGGAATGTATATTTTATCTTTTTATAAAAATCCGAGACTCGTATAAAAATTGATACTCTTGGTTCTTCTTTTTTCTCCTGTGCAGTGATTATTTTTTCAGGCACATCCATTTTAGCCGGTTCTATCTCGGCTTCTGCTTTCTCAGTTACGTTTTCCTCCACTGCTTCTATTGCAACCGGTTCCACTGTAACAGGTTCTTCTTTAACCGGTTCTTCCTCCACGGGTTTTATCGTAATCGGTTCTTCCTCAACCGGATCTACGGTTGCCGTATCCTTCCCGCCAAGCCATTTCCATGCGATCCGAACATTCCATTCCAGTTTCTGATCCTGATAGCTTACATAACCACTGACCAGGTGCAGCAGCCACGAGAATTTCATTTTTCCCTGCAGTGACTTAATACTCCCCGCGCCTTCTCCTGTCATTTGATAACGCAGTGGAACCAGAAGCACGATAAGAAGAAGCAATACAATAAGTCCCAATATTGCCAAAAGTACTATTCCTATGATTTTAAGAATCAATAACAACACATGTAACATTACGCACCTACTCTTCTTTGCTCTCTTGGTTTTCTTTATCCATGATGTAACGTCTGATATGCACTTCTCCCGTATTCTGGCAGACCTCTTCGGTTATCGCTTGGATCATATTTACAGCATCATCATAGCCTTCTGCAATTCCAACAAGAAAAATCGGCGTATCCTCATAAACATGCTGCTTCAGTAATAGCGTTGAATAAAACTCCAGCTCATCTTCCTGGTTCTGAGACAATGTAATCAGATAAATCCCCGGCTGAAACTGATTGTTTTTTATTTTTTTTAAAATCTTATCCCGCTTTTTCTCCAGAAATTCGCTTACATATAAATGACGGTATATCTTGATATGTTCCATACGCTTTCCTTTCCATCCTGCTGTTTTAAACGGAAGACCATTCTTTAATAATAGTAGGCGTCTAATACCTGCTTTGCAATTGGAACAGCCTTCGCCGTGCTTTCGCCGTCCGACCCTTCCACTACAACGCTGATGACCAGCTCCGGATTGTCTACATTTGTAAATCCTATAAACCAGGAATGATCCATGTTCGAATCCGACTCACTGCTGTATTCTGCGGTCCCTGTTTTGCCCGCCACACTGTAGCTTTGTCCACTGAGCGCCGTTGCCGTTCCTTCACTTACAACAGCCGCCATATACTCTTTCAATTGTGCTGCCTCTGTAGAAGTCATAAGCTGACCATATGCACTTGGCTTTGTGCTGCTCACTTCCGTCCCAGCATAATTCGTAACCTGACTTACCAGATATGGATTCATCAGTGTTCCGCCGTTTGCGATTGCCGCAGTGATGAGTGCCATGTGATAAGGACTTACCAGTGTCTGCCCCTGTCCCATCGCAGTCATCATCATTTCTGCCGTGTTCGTATCTTCCGCCACCTTGAAGCTGCTCTTCGAATAATCAAGTTCGCACGGCAGTTTTGAATTAAACAATAATTCCTTCGCCGTCTCTGCATACGATGTCCTGTTCAAAGACAGGCCGATATTTGCAAAAGAGGAGTTACAGGAATTTGCCATTGACGATCTCAAGTCCTGTAAACCATGCACGGTGTAATCAAAACAATGAATGGTCGTTCCGTCGTTCGTAATCTCTCCGGCACAATCATACTGATACGAGCCGTAATCTGCATTCTCTCTCATATATTCCAACGCTGTTACAACTTTAAATGTCGATCCGGGAGCATAAGAGCCTTGTGTAACTCTATTAAGCAGTGCACTGCCGCTCTCTTCCGAATTCAGATAATCCCAGTTCTCTTCTACCGAATTCGGATCATAAGAGGGCGCCGATACCATTGCCAGAATCTTGCCGGTACTGGCTTCCATAACCATCACAGCTCCTTTATTGTCGCCCATCGCATTGTACGCAGCTGACTGCAGTGTCTCATTGAGTGTGGTAACTACCGTATCTCCCTGATTCTTTACATTCTGAAATGTATTCTTAATTTTCTCAATAAAAAATGCATTCGAAGTCAGAAGATTAAAATTCTCAACAGATTCCAATCCGCTTTTCCCCTGTGTGGAATAACCGACCACATGCGCAAATTCTGCGCCATATGGATATGATCTCGTCTCCGTTCCATCCTCTGCAACGGCTGTCTCTGCCAGTATATTGCCACTTGCATCTACAATATGTCCCCGCACGACACGGTCTGCAAACGAATCCTGTCTTGTATTATAAGGACTATTCACGATCTCTTTTCCCTTTACCACATTAAAATATACAATATAGCTCATCATTCCAAGAAAGAGCGCGACAAATACATATGTGATTCTAGCGAATTCTTTGTTCCTCGATTTCTTCGAATTTCGTTGCCTTTTTCTTTCTGTTTTTGGCAGTTCTTTGTTTTTTCGGCGGCGTGCTTCTTGGGCCACCTCGTAGCTCTTCTTTTCTCTGCTCAATAATTTCTTCCTCGTCTTCTCTTAATATATACAATCCCTGTATGATGCCGAACATAATCAGCGTACTAAGCAGGGAACTTCCTCCATAGCTTACCAGCGGCAATGTAACACCGGTAGAAGGGATGAACTTTGTCACACCTCCGATTGTCAGAAATACCTGGAAAATATAACAGGTTCCAAGCCCCAGTGCCACAAGTTTATAAAAACGATTGCGAAGCTGCATCGCGATATTCAAAAACATAATATAAACGCTCAGACATACAAGAATCAGACAAAGAGCAAAAATCAGTCCCAGCTCTTCTGAAATTGCTGAGAAGATAAAATCTTCATCTGCAACCGGAATGTCGGTCGGTTTCCCATTAAATAACCCCATCCCAAACCAGCTGCCTGTTGCAATCGCAAATAAAGACTGGGCAACCTGATACCCTCCGGTTTGATAGACAGCAAAAGGGTCTCTCCATACATTAACACGCGTCTGTATATGTCCAAACAAATGATAGGCAACAACCGAAGCTCCGCTTCCCGCAGCCAGTCCGGCGAGCATGTAAAGCGGCTGTCTGGTTGCTACATAAAGCATTACCAGATATACCACAAATATAATCAATGCCGCGCCCAAATCGGTTGAAACCACAAGCACAAGCACATGAATTGCCGCAATTATGGTGGTGATTACAACATTTTTAAATTCCGTTGATTTTTTAAAACTCGATGCAACATAGAACACAAATAAAATCTTAACAAGCTCCGATGGCTGTACACCAAAGCCAAACACTGAGAATCCAAGCTTTGCACCATCAGATGTTCGTGCAAAAATCAAAACGGTAATCAATGCTACAATTCCAGCTCCCGCATACACATAAGTCCAGTCTTTTAAAAACTTCACCTTGCGGATAATCACAGGAACACACAGACTAATCGCCATCGCAATCGCAATGATGATAAACTGCTTTGTAGCTTTATCATAATCAAGACGCGTAATCATAATCAGTCCGATGCTAAGAAGCATACACATATTATTGATCACAAGTCTTGAGACTCTTGGATAAATCAGCATATACAAAGCAATCGATGCGACAAGCAGAACAACCTGTGCCAGATAAAAGAACACCATCTTAAGCTCCTGTGTCTTCAAATACATCGCAAGATACGCCATTGCCTGATTTGCAAACATTAAAATATTCTGATTGAGCAATATACTTTTTTTCTTATCAATGTCGTGATGTGCAAATACAGAAAAGCATTCAAATGTATATGCTGCCATCATAATAATCATCAGATATTTCACAATTTCTACTACTATATTTGCCAAATTCTTACCTACCTTATCTTATTCCCCTTCGGAAATGTCCTCTTGTAAAATCAAAATCCGGTTCGTCCACAAACGTTGCGCCTTCTAACGCACTCTCATATTGCTTCAAAATCCGGTTTGTCTCCTTCTCATCTTCAACAGAAAATTGAAGACGGATACTCTGTGGATTCATCTCCCGAATCACCTTCATCTGATCATATAAAACCAACGGTGATTCGTTATACATCACATTATAGCAAAAATCACAGTAATTTTTAACTATATATTCATTTTTTAATCGATCTTTCAGAATCGTGTATTCTGACTTATGATCACATTTTCCCGTTGTCTTTTTTATACAGCCCGCAGAGACCATCATTGGCAGACGTCCGTAAGCGATAAATTCTGAGCCTTCCAGTCCCAGACTGCTCAGTTCAGAGCTGCTCAGCTCCACGGGTGCGGTCCACTCGCAAAGTCCCTCTTTCTCCCAGAACTTTCGCGCATAGGAATTAAAGATATACATATTGTGATCTAGAATCATGGTCTTTTCAAATGAATGGTCTTTCAGGAACTGATACGATTCGTAATTGCGAATCATGACGCCATGCACCGCAAGTCTGCAAAACGCCTCGTAAAATTCTTCATACACCTTTACCGCATCTGCCCGGAAAATATAGGGCATCACAAAGAAAATTTCTTTTCCAAGCTCTGACGCTTTTGCAATATCATGGCGGATACAGGCTTCATTTTGAAGCACCTGCGGTATGATATGACTGTCAATATAAATCCGAAAGACACTGCCATAATTTAGTACAGTCCTCAATTGTTCCGGTGTCTGCACAAGAACAGACATCTTCAGATCAGTATCCAGATTCTCTTTGGCAAAGGACTCACAGTGATCCGGCCTTTTTGTCCGGTAATAGCCGGAACATACCGCCTCCTTCAATTGCTCCAGACCCTTTCGGCGCAGCTCATTGAGCCCCTGCATCGGAAGAAATATATTACCTTCTGTCCGAATCACCAAATCAGACCACTCATATTCTGTGTTTCCTGTTTTGGACATCTGTTTGCGAATACGTTCTACACTCAGTGGCTGATTCTTAGCTGTCTCTACAACATCCCCCTCACATATGACATTGACTTTCCCCAAAGTCATTTCAAGTGAAGCAGGCCGGCCAACAGAAAGGGTGAGAACGCCCTTTATCTTTTCCTTTACCAATTGATTTACATATTGATCATCTATCTGATTCAGCACATATTGATTTCTGGTTCTTGCTAACACCGTATTCTTTTGATAGCGTTTCTTTTTGGGTACAATAATCTGAAAATAATCTCCTTTGTGAACATCCTGTCCAAACGTATAATTATCTTCCTTTGTGAGTTCGAGAATATCTCCCTTGTGAATCTCCACAAGGGCCTTTCCTTTTACCTCCCGGTTCATCTGACTCACAACTTGAAATGCCAAAACACCCGCATGGTTCGGTCTGTCAATCGATATCATTCCCGCACTATTGTGTTTTTTATAATATCCCTCATCGAATCCGCCCCGGTTATAGATGTCCATCAGGAGCTGTTTGTCCATCGGCTCTACTTTAAAGTTTTCTCTGCCAATTTGGAAATATAAATCCACATATTTTCGATACATACTGGTCACTGCGGCTACATACTCCGGTTTCTTCATTCTTCCTTCTATCTTAAATGAATAGATTCCGGCTTCGACCATCTCCGGAATCAACTCCAAGGTACAGATGTCTTTCGGACTCAGTAAATATCCACGTTGCCCCGCCGCCTCGTATGGCAGTCTGCAAGGCTGTGCGCATTGCCCGCGGTTGCCGCTTCGGCCTCCAATTGTACTGCTGAGCAGACATTGTCCGGAATAGCAATAGCAAAGTGCGCCGTGAACAAAACACTCGATTTCCAGTCCGGTCGCTTCTGCCATCTCCCGAATCTCCCCAAGACTTAGTTCTCTTGCCGGCACGATGCGTTCCACTCCTTTGCTTTTCATAAATTGCGCTCCCAGAGTGTTTGTAATCGTCATCTGTGTGCTTGCATGAACCGCCAAATCAGGAAAACACTCTCTCACCAGTTCAAGCACTCCCATATCCTGAACAATCACAGCATCAAGTCCGTGCAGATAATATGGGAGTAGATAATCATACAACCGATTTTGAATCTCTTCCTCTTTCAAGAGCGTATTGACTGTTAAAAAGATCTTCCTCCCATGAAAATGTGCATAATCAATTGCCTCTAGCAATTGTTCTTCCGTAAAATTATCCGCAAATGCGCGCGCACCAAAAGAACTGCCACCTACGTAGACAGCGTCTGCGCCGGCAGCAATTGCTGCTTTAAAACTGATAAATGATCCTGCTGGTGCTAATATTTCAATTTCTTTCTTCTTCATCTTATATCCTACACTTATGAAAATAAGCTGCCTGACGACAGCTTATCTTCTATGATTTTTCATTTCTGTTTCGAGTTTTACAATCTGCATATGTAAATCATTGTTATCTTCTTTTAATTTCTCCATCTCTTTTTCCGAGTTCTCAAGCTTGATCTGAACTGATATCAACTCATGCTTTAAGTCATACATCTCTTTATCTTTCATCTCGATGTCACTCTCAAGAGAATCCCCCTGCTTCTTCGCCTTAAAATAATCATCGGCAATGTTAAGGGCTAGCAATACATTTCTTGTATCTGCACTTTGTTTACGGTAGCCTTCACTATTCGCACATTCCGTAATTTTATGATTCAGGTACGTAGAAACTCGTTGCAAATACTCTTCGCCTTCAAATCCACTCAGTGTATATACTTTGCCACCGATTAATACCTCTGTATAATGTTTTGCCGAACTCATAAACGACCTCCTTGCAACTTCTTAACTGCTATTATAAACTATTCATAGTCAAAAACCAACTCTTTTATTCATTTTGTTCCTGAATATCCTGATTTTGAAGGGACTCTGTGTCAATATCTACCGTAATAATGCGATCCACGTTATACATTGGTCGAATCCTGTAAGCATAGGCAGCCGCTTCAAACAGCATATAAATCTTCCCATCGGCAGCACAGGCATATTCCAGCTTATCCGGAAGATCATAGCTCAAAATTGCATTCTCATCCGAGAATTCGAAATCAATACTCTGCGCCGATGTATTCTCAAAAATCTGCAGTCTTGACTCGACCATTCCATAGGACTCAGAAACCATCAGAAAACGTTCATTCAAAAAAGAAATTCCCTGAACCTTCGAAGGCATCGTCACATAATCGATTGGTAATATCTCATTATCAGCAAGTGCCGCTCCGTCCTCTGCAACACCGGAAACAAGTATTCCATTCTGATCTAGAGAGAATTTAAACAGCTCCCCCGTTGTCTTTAAATCAAAACATCCAACGTACAATGCATGGTTGCGATATGTCATGTAAGAATTGCTCTTCACCTGCGTCAGCGCGACCTGCTGATTGAATGGCAGTGCCCCGCCTTTCGTTTCCAGATTGTAGTTTTCAAGGTCTGACAGCTGATAAGAATTAGCGCTTGGATATCCGCGAAAAGATCCTGACACCCACACGGTATCATGGTCTGAATCGTAGGCAAATCCACCTGCATGCGGTTTTCCCGGAAGCACAATCGTGTTGACATATTGATGTGTCTCTTTATCAATCATATAAATCACAGAGTTATGCTCATGTGTATGACAATACGCCGTCACCAGAATATACTGATCTGTAATCGCCATCCCCTGCGGCGTCATCGAAGTACACATATCGATATCGTGCAGCTTTGATGAAATTGTTTTCGTTGCTTTCAGCCCCGGAACAACGTAGGTCCCATATTCAGTCTCTTGTTCCAGTTCCTTCTTCTGCTTCTCTGAATAAATCTGCGGAAATCCATCCAGAACCTGAATCAGTTCGTCCAGCGAGTAGACCGCTGCATCTGTATTTGTTTCAGTCAGATCCGTAGATGGTTCAAAGTTCAGCCGATATACAAAAACATATAAAATATATGATAAAATCAGAAGTATAATCACACATACTCCGATTAAATTCGCCCTTTTATTCTGTTTCATCGCTCACACCTCTGCAATGCCCAGATGATGATATGCTTCCTCTGTGGCAACTCTTCCCCGCGGTGTACGCTGTATAAATCCATTCTTAAGCAGATATGGCTCGTAGACATCCTCAATCGTCCCTGCATCTTCTCCGATAGATGCTGCAAGCGTCTCGAGACCTACCGGACCGCCCTGAAATTTCTGAATCATGGTCAGAAGAATACTGCGATCCACATAATCAAGACCAAATTTGTCCACGTCCAGAAGGTCCAGCGCATAATTTGCCACCTCCTGTGTGATGACACCATCATATTTGACCTGTGCAAAATCACGCACTCTTTTGAGCAGACGATTTGCAAGTCTCGGTGTTCCTCTGGAACGTTTTGCCAGTTCAAAGGCACCTTTGGTGTCAATCTCAACCTCCAAAACCTTAGCAGAACGCATAATAATCACCTGAAGTTCCTCTACTGTATAGAATTCCAGACGATGTGTCACACCAAAGCGGTCACGAAGAGGTGCCGAGAGCATTCCTGCGCGCGTCGTTGCGCCAACCAGTGTAAACTGCGGAAGGTCCAGCCGGATTGATCTTGCACTTGAACCCTTTCCGATCATAATATCAATCGCGTAATCCTCCATCGCCGGATACAGCACTTCCTCCACCTGTCGATTCAATCGATGTATCTCATCCACAAACAGAACATCCCCCTCCTGAAGATTATTCAAAATCGCCGCCATCTCTCCCGGTTTTTCAATTGCCGGTCCGGATGTCACCTTCATGTTCACGCCCATTTCGTTCGCGATAATCCCCGCAAGTGTCGTCTTTCCAAGTCCCGGGGGACCATAGAAGAGCACATGATCTAATGCCTCCTGCCGTTCCTTTGCCGCGTCAATGTAGATTTTCAAAATTTCTTTCGCTTTCGCTTGTCCGATATAGTCACACAATAACTGCGGGCGCAAATGATTCTCAATCTTTAAATCTTCTTCCAAATTTTCTGTTGTAATAATTCGTTTCCCCATGCGATCCCCTTATCATCATTCTTCTATCTAAAACATCATGTGCTTTAATGCTTCTTTTAATACATCTTCTACATTCGCATCTGTAAGATCTACTTTTTTTACCGCTTTGAGACTCTCACTGCTGCTGTAGCCAAGTGCCACAAGTGCCTGAATTGCTTCTGACTGAATCTCATTCGTATTGCCCGCGCTTCCATTCGCGTCCGGCTCAGCCGCATGCGTCAGAACATCTTCAATAGAAAGCTTATCTTTCAATTCTATAATCAGCTTTTCCGCTGTCTTCTTCCCAATTCCGGGTGCTGCTGAGATTGCTTTTGCATCCCCTGTCATCACCGCAAATCGAAGTTCATCCGGCGTAAGCTCCGACAAGATACTGAGTCCTCCTTTGGGACCAATTCCGCTCACCCCGATCACCAGTTTAAATACCTGAAGGTCATCTCTTGTAAGGAAACCAAACAGCTGCATTGTATCTTCCTTCACATTCATATAAGTGTGAATCTTCACTTCATTCCCTGTCTGTGGCAGCAGTCCCATCGTCTGCTGTGACATATAGATTCCATATCCGACACCGCCAACATCCACAATGACTTTATCATCTTCATAAGCAACCAGCTCTCCCCTGATATATGTAATCATATAAACTCCTCTCTACGTCAAAAAAAAGTCAGACGCTTGAGCGTCTCATTTGTAATGATTCCAATTATGATTCCTGTAATCAATCCGGTAATCAATAATACCGGAAGATAGTATGCGATACTGACCGTCTCAAGTGCCAGAATCGCAACAACAATCTGTCCTACGTTATGCATCACGCCGCCGGCTGTGCTGATTCCAAGAACGCTGAATTTCTCCGTCTTTTTTAAAACAGTCATTACGCTCAGGCTCAGAAGACCACCAGCCAGACTATAAATGATACTAAACATATTTCCAAAAATAAATCCTGCCAGAATGACCCGTACCACAGATAAAAGATACGCTTCCTTCGCTCCCATCTTATATAGCGCAATTAATACAATTAGATTCGGCAGGCCCAGTTTGATTCCGGGAATCGGAATCAAAACCATGATGGGAATCAGGCTCTCTATATAACTAAAAATCAGTGCAAGTGCAATAAATACACCAAAATACGCGGTCTTATTCTTCATCTCGTTGTTACCTCACAGGCTATATTTTAGCACATCGATTCCCATTGTGCAATCACATGTTCGATTGTGTTTTTCATAGTTGGCTGATATAATAGCAGAGATTCATTGTTAGAAAGCCCAGACTATCAGAATAAGGATTAAAACCATGAAAAATAGAATTACACGATGTATGGCTGCACTTTTTTCTGCATCTCTCATTTTTATACTAGCCGGATGCAGTGTGGCAAATACCGAGCCAATCTCCACGACTGCTATTTTATTCGATACCGTAATATCAATTGAACTTTACGGAACAAAAGACACCGCTATATTAGATGATTGTATCAGCATGTGTCAGGATTACGAAGACCGATTCAGCCGCACCATTGATACCAGTGAAATTTCTCAGATTAACAATGCCCATGGTGCTGCTGTCACCGTATCAGATGATACTATAGAGCTCATTCAAAAAGGACTTGATTACGGTAGGCTGTCAAATGGATACTTCGATATTACGATCGCTCCGTTAAGCAGTCTGTGGGATTTCAAGAACAATACCGGCGTTGTCCCGGACGCATCTGCAATTGAAGAAGCAAAAAGTCATGTCAATTATCAGAATGTCATCATCAATGGGAACACAGTGACTCTGACAGACCCCAAAGCAGCCATTGATCTTGGCGGTATCGCAAAAGGTTACATTGCAGATCAGCTGAAAGCATTGATCGAAGCAAAAGATGTCGAGCATGGAATCATCAGTCTCGGCGGGAATGTACTTACAATCGGAAGCAAAATAGATGGAAGCGCGTATCACATTGGGATTCAAAAGCCATTCGACGAAAGTACTGCAATTACAAGTGTCGACGTCAAGGACAAATCCGTTGTGTCTTCCGGTGTGTATGAACGATATTTCAAAGTAGATAATAAATTGTACCACCACATCTTAAATCCGTTTACAGGTTTCCCTTATGATAATAACCTGCTTGGTGTCACAATTATATCGGATCAATCCGTCGATGGCGATGCATTGAGCACGACCTGCTTTGCACTCGGTCTCGACGAAGGTACAAAGCTGATTGATTCACTCGACAATATTGAAGCAGTCTTTATCACCGACGATTATGAGCTCCACCAGACAGGGTCCAACAAATAGCTGTATCCTGTTACAGATTCGTTTTAAAAAGCGTGCCGCGGTTGAACCGCAGCACGCTTTTCTCACATATTTATCTATCGAACTAATGGGACCATGAAAATCCGATTGCAATTGCCATGATGATTACAACAATTAAATAAATCGCTGCAATGACACCAAAAATAATCAATTCTGCTTTCGCATAATTCTTACGGTTCAAATTCCCTGTCTTATCTCCAAATGCCCATACAAAGAGCAAAATAATATTCACACATGGAATCATCATCAATAACAGTGTGACAAGCCAGTCTCCAAGACTCATCGGCTTTGTGTCCGGCTCAACTGTGACCGGATTCGGTGGAACCGTATTGTACTGCTGCTGATTCTGATATTGCTGGTTCTGATATTGATAATTATTCGGCGGTGGTGTCTGCTGATACTGCTGCTGAGGCTGTTCCACCTGTGGGATCTCACTCTGTGGTGCTTCTGCCTCCGGCTGCGGATTCTCACTCTGTGGCGCTTCTGCCTGTGGCTGCGGGCTCTCGCTCTGTGGCACTTCTGCCTGTGGCTGCGAAATCTCGCTCTGTGGCGCTTCTGCTGGTTTTCCCTCATCAAATATCACTTGTTCACCGGCTGCTGGTACCTTATTATTTTCGTCCATTTATTGCTCCTCCTTCGTTATCCTCATTACTTTCTTTTATTTTATCACAAACGCAGATCCAAAACAATCAATTCACGTTATTTTCACGTTTACCGGACAACAAGCTCATAAAAGAACACAAGCAGATTTCGGTGATAGTAACTCATCGGAGGCTGATCTGGAAAATATCGGAACATACGATAGAAATAAAACGCAATCAGTGCGCACAGGCTGACCACCCACACCACTTTCATCCATGGAAGGGTTCGTTGCAGTACATAGCGCTGAATTGCCCAGATAACGCATAAAAGAACAATCAGGTAAATAAACGGATGCATCTGCCACGCCAGCGCAAATTTCCCGGTGAGCAGCGCAATCCCCGCCCGGGTAAGTCCACAGGCAGGACAGGGAAGCCCGGTAAACAGCACCATCGGACAGATAGTGTGAAAAATCATTTTCGAGCATAGGAAGTAGAACAGGATTGCCAATAACGCAATCCTGTTCTCTTTCAAATCTTTTTTCACTAAATGAAAAGTGTCTAAAATAATTTGTTTTCCTGTTCGTTTCATAATCACCTTATAAGATAATCTTCTTTGGACATTTTTCTGCACATTTTCCACAGTTTGTACACAGTTCATAGTTGATGTGTGCAATATTATCCTCCACTGTAATCGCTCCAACTTCACAGACCTTTTCGCACATACGGCATGCAATACATCCGGCTTCACAGGCAGAGATTACCATTTTGCCTTTTTCCTGATTACTGCAGCGCACACGGTGCTTCTGCTCATAAGGAACCATTTCAATTAAATGTTTTGGACAGGCTGTGATACATTTGCCGCAGGCCTTACATGCCTCTTTATCAACAACCGCAACACCGTCTACAATATGAAGTGCGTCGAACGGACACGCCTTGACACAGCTTCCATATCCAAGGCAGCCATAGTTGCATGACTTGGGACCACCATTTTGTACAAATGCCATCATGGTGCAATCTTCCAAACCAGTATATTCATAATCCGTTTTTGCTTTTGTACAGTCTCCGGCACATTTCACAAATGCAGTCTTTCGAACACCTTCTTCTACTGTCTGTCCCATGATTTCACCAATCTTGGCAGCAACCGGTGCACCGCCGACAGGACATCCGTCAATCTCCGCTTCCCCTTTTGCAATCGCTGCGGCAAGTCCGGAGCATCCGGCAAAGCCACACCCACCACAGTTATTACCCGGGAGCACACCTAAGATTGCTTCTTCATTTTCATCTACTTCTACCGCAAACTTCTTGCCGGCAATTCCAAGGAACACACCGATAAAAAGTCCAGTACCGCCAACAATCACTGCGGCAATTAAAATTCCTGATATACTCATAATCTAATGTCCTCCTAAATCAATCCTGAAAATCCAAAGAATGCAATTGCCATCAGACCTGCAGTTACAAGTACGATTGCAGAACCCTCAAATGCCTTTGGAATATCATTGTATTCTGTCTTCTCACGGATACCTGCCATGATTACAATCGCAATCAGAAATCCGATTGCTGTTGCAAGTCCGTTTACAACTCCCTGTAAAATGTCATATTCCTTCTGAACATTGGTAAGTGCCACACCAAGAACCGCACAGTTTGTCGTAATCAGTGGAAGGTACACACCCAGCGCACGGTATAACGATGGAATCATTTTTTTCAGGAACATTTCAATAAACTGAACCAGTGCTGCAATGACAAGAATAAATACGATTGTCTGCAGGTATTCAAAATGAAGTGGTGTCAGAATAAATTTATAAATCAGCCCCGTGCAAAGAGATGCAATCGTAATAACAAAACATACCGCGCCACCCATACCGGCCGCTGTATCAACCTTCTTTGATACTCCGATAAACGGACAGAGTCCTAAGAACTGACTAAGTACAACGTTGTTAACCATGGCAGAACCAATGGCAATAATCAGTAATTCTTTCATTAGTTCTCCTCCTTCTTCTCAGTTGTTGCTTCTGTTGTAAGGAAACGTCCTTTGCAGCTCGCATTTCCGCAAGATGCACATCCCGCGCCACATTCTCCAAATGTATCTTTACGAGGTTTTCCTTTTTTGTTCGCAATTGCATTCTGGATTGCTGTCATAAATCCAAGCACAAAGAGTGCTCCGGGAGCAAGTACAAAAATCGTGATTGGTGTGTACCAGTCACCGAGGATCTGGAATCCAAAGATCTGTCCGGCTCCGATAATTTCTCGTACCATACCGATCAGCGTAAGTGCTAACGTAAATCCCAATCCCATACCGATTCCATCAAAGATGGATAAACCAACCGGGTTCTTAGATGCATAACTCTCTGCACGTCCAAGGATAATACAGTTCACTACAATCAGTGGAATGTAAAGTCCAAGTGAATCATAAAGACTCGGAACGAATCCCTGAAGCAGGAACTGTACAATCGTTACAAAGGATGCAACGACCACGATAAACGCCGGCATACGTACACTGTCCGGGATGATCTTGCGCAGCATGGAAATCAGCATATTCGACATAACAAGAACTGCTGTAGTAGACAGTCCCATACCAACACCGTTGATTGCAGAAGTCGTAACCGCAAGTGTC
Source organism: Hespellia sp. (assembly GCA_028693555.1). Taxonomy (GTDB): domain Bacteria; phylum Bacillota; class Clostridia; order Lachnospirales; family Lachnospiraceae; genus Hespellia. The sequence continues at coordinate 10,437 of JAQUVD010000009.1, read as the reverse complement.
GGACACATACCTAATACCAATACAAATGTAGGATTTTCTTTAATAATACCGTTGTATAATCTCTCCGTATACTTTCCCATTAGTTACTTCCCCCTTCCGCTAAAACTTCTGTATAATAAGCAAGTGCTGCATTCACATCATTTGTAAACGCATTGGTTGTGATTGTTGCTCCACTTAATGCATCAATCTCATTGTCGGCTGATGCACCTGATTTTGTGTAGGCAAATGAATCTACCTGCTTGTCTTTAAACTGATTTTGGAACTCATCTTCTGTAGCTTTCATTCCAAGTCCTGCTGTCTCGCTAATTGAGAGGATCGATACACCCTTCACAGTGCCGGTCGTATCAATTCCCGTAGAAATCCGAATATCGCCGCCATAACCTTCTTTGGAGGTAACTGTGATCACATACCCAATCACTTCACCGCTCTTATCTTTTGCCTCTGCTACCGCATCAATGATGTCACTGGAAAGCCCTGCCTCCTCTAAGATGCCCGCAGCTTCCTTCGCATCAAAATCTGCATAATCCGCAAACTCGGATGCCTCGGAAAGGACAGACTTGTACGCTTCCTGTGTTGCCTTCTCCTGCGCCGCAGCGATTGGCGCCTTTGTAATCTCATACACAACGCCAAGACCAAGACCTGCTACCAAAGTAATTGCCATTAATATCAATGCATTTTTAATCATTTTATTCATTACTTCTCTCCTCCTTTGCCAAATGGTTTTGGAAGAGTAATTCTCTCAATCAAAGGTACTAAGAGATTACTAAAGATGATCGCATAAGATACACCTTCTGCCGATCCGCCGAAGAGACGGAACAGACCTGTCAGCACGCCAAGACAGATACCATAGACAATCTGCCCCGTCTTTGTAATCGGGGACGTGACATAATCTGTAGCCATAAACCATGCACCAAGCATGATACCACCGCCACAGAGATGTGCCGTGATGTACTGAGGATCAAAACCATGTCCGCCAAATATCGTGATAAAGATGACAAATGTAAGTAAATATGTACCCGGAATACGAAGATCAATAATTCCCATTAACAAAAGGAAAATGGCACCAATCATAATCGCGATAACCGAAGTCTCACCGATTGTACCACGAATATTACCAATCAGCATATCCATCGTATTTACTGCGTTTCCTGCTTTTAACTCCGCAAGCGGTGTTGCACCGGTTACTCCGTCATATACAAAATAAGTCATTCTGCCTGTAAATGAAATCAGGAGAAAACATCTTGCTGCAAGAGCCGGATTCATAAAGTTCTGTCCCAGTCCACCAAATAACTGTTTTACAACAACGATTGCAAATACAGCCCCCAGAGGTCCCATCCAGTACGGAAGTGTCGGTGGCAGATTCAGTGCAAGTAACAGTCCGGTCACAACTGCACTAAAGTCCTTGATTGTAACAGGTTTTTTCATTAATTTCTCATATACATATTCTGCTAAAACAGCAGTTCCGGTTGTAAGCACGACATTAATCAAAGCGCTCACCCCGAAATTATAGACACCAAATATCGTAGCAGGTAATAAGGCAATGACAACCATGAGCATGATGTTGCTGCTTGTTACTTTGTCACGAATATGTGGTGAGGATGAAATATTATAATTCTCGTTCAATGTGCTTCTCCTCCCCTATGCTTTCTTCTTTTTGTTTGCTAAAGCAATTTTTCGCATCGATCCAATCGACTGTTTCAGTGGTCTCTTTGCAGGACATACATAACTGCAGGAGCCACATTCTACGCACTCCAAACCATTCTGTTTTACAAATGTCTCTTCATCGTGACGCTCTGCATAATCCGCGAGTCTGGAAGGAATGATTCTGCTTGGACAGACCTCTACGCAGCGTCCACAGTTGATACATGCACTTGTCTGTGCTTTCGCAACTTCATCTTCAATAAAGCCAAGAATGGAGGATGAAGTCTTCGTGATTGGAGTATCCAGCGTAAACATACTAAATCCCATCATCGGGCCACCGGAGATTACTTTCTGTGGTGTGGTTTTAAAACCGCCCGCTGCATCGATAAGTTCCTGTTGGTTCGTGCCAATTAGGACTTTAAAGTTACCTGGATTCTCCACCGCATCACCACTCACTGTTACAACACGTTCCATCAGCGGTTTTCCTTCTACCACTGCTGTATGAATGCCGATCAACGTCTCAACATTGTCTACCACACATCCTGCATCTGCCGGAAGCATCGTAGAGTTGATTGCACGTTTTGTTGTCGCATAAATCAATTGACGCTCAGCACCCTGCGGATATTTTGTCTGTAATACTTTGACTGACATACGAGGTTCTTCTTTGATTGCTTCTTCTAATTTAGCAATACAGTCCTTCTTATTGTCCTCCACGCCAAAAATACCTTTTGCATTATCAAAGAGCGACAATACCACCTTCATTCCGCTTACAAGCTTGTCTGTATCTTCAAGCATACGACGGTAATCTGCTGTGATATATGGTTCACACTCTGCACAGTTCGCAATAATATACTCAATCTTTTCCGGTTCTTTTGGAGACAGCTTCACGCGCGTCGGAAATCCGGCGCCGCCCATACCTACAATCCCGGCATTACCGATGACATTTAATACTTCCTCTTTTGTCATCTCATCTAGCGGTTTGACAGGAACATACTCTGTTTCTTTATATTCTCCATCGTTCTCAATCACTAAACACGGCACCTTACTGCCCGTTGAGTTGAAATGTGGTTCGAGTGCTTTCACAGTTCCGGATACAGACGCATGAACAGGAGCCGATACAAATCCTCCAGCCTCTGCAATCATCTGACCTTTGAGCACCTTGTCTCCAACCTCAACGACAGGGTTTGAGGGCGCACCGATATGTTGTGAAAGTGGATAAACCAAATCACCCTTTGGTAAAACAGAAACAATTGCCTGCTCTTTTGCAAGGCTCTTACCATCGTTTGGATGAATTCCACCTTTAAATGTTAGAAGTCCCATTTTTATTCCTTCCTTTCTTTTCCCATTACTCATATATAATACAAGAAATCCACTTAGAAATCTAGCAATTTCAACAAATTGCTTGTATCTATTCAAAAACATTTTGTCGAATTTTTAACATAAAAATAGTAGAGACTAAGAGCGTCTCTACTATCGTATTCTGAAAGATATTACTCTTCTGTTGTATCTTCTGCTGCTTCAACAGCATCTTCTTCCGGCTCTAAAGCTTTCATGCTTAAGCTGATCTTTCTGTCCGCTTCATTCAGGTCAACAACTTTCGCTGTAATCTCCTGACCCTGTGACAATACATCAGATGGTTTCTCAACATGTGCTCTGGAAATCTGAGATACATGCAATAACGCATCTACTCCCGGAGCTAATTCAACGAATGCACCAAAATCTGTCATACGGGCAACTTTACCTGTAATCACAGTTCCAGCAGCAAAGTTCTCTGCAGCATTTGCCCATGGATTTGTCTCTGGGAACTTTAAGCTGAGTGCAACTTTTGTATCGTTAATATCTTTGACAAGAACTTTCACTTCATCACCGATCTGGAATACCTTCTTCGGATTCTCAACTCTTCCCCAAGACATCTCAGAGATATGAAGTAATCCGTCTACTCCGCCTAAGTCGATGAATGCACCGAAATCTGTTACATTCTTAACAACACCTTCGATTGTATCTCCAATCTGAAGTTTTGCAAATAACTCTTTCTGTTTCTCTGCTCTTTCAGCTACAAGTAACTGTCTTCTGTCACCGATGACACGGTTTCTTCTAGGATTGAATTCGCTGATTACGAACTCGATTTCCTGTCCGTCATACTTAGAAAGATCTTTCTCGTAAGTATCTGAAACAAGACTTGCAGGAATAAAGACTCTTGCGCCTTCAACCTCTGCACATAATCCTCCACCAAGAATCTGTGTCACAGTTGCTTTGAGAACTTCATGATTCTCATAAGCTTCTTTCAATCTCTCGTTACCCTTCTCGGCAGCTAATCTCTTATAAGTTAATAACACCTGGCCTTCGCCATCATTTACTTTCAATACTTTAACGGTCATTGGGTCGCCAACAGATACAACTGTGGTCAAATCGATTGATTGATCGTTTGAGTACTCACTCTTCGAAATGATACCGTCTGCTTTGTAACCAATATTCAAGATGATCTCGTCTGGTTTAACATCGATGACTGTACCGTCAACTACCTCTCCGTTATGTATTGTTTTAAATGAATCCTCTAACATTTGTTCAAAAGATAATTCTGACATTATTTTGAACCTCCTCAATTATATTGTTGGGCGTGGATGCCCCTGCTGTAATACCTACTGTATCCACGGACCTCAATTGATTCATATTCAAATCGTCAAGTGTCTGTATAAAGTACGTAGCCTTACATGCTGTATTACATATTTCAAATAGTTTCTGTGAGTTGGAGCTCATTCTATCTCCAATCACGATCATCGCATCAACTTCTTCCGCAATTGATTTTGCTTCCGTCTGACGCTCCTTGGTCGCACTACAGATGGTATTTAAAACAGTTATATCATACCGCGTTTCAGAAATAATTTCAACTAATTCTTTGAATTTGTTGTAATTAAATGTCGTTTGAGATACAATACATACCGATTTGCCATCTGGAACCTTTAAATTATACGCATCTTCGGCAGTTTGCACAACACTGACCGAACCGTTTGCCCAGCCCATGATTCCTTCGACTTCCGGATGTGTCTCATTGCCTATGATTACGATATGTCTGCCCAGTTCGCTTTCTCTTGCCACAATTTTGTGAATTTTTTTTACAAACGGGCAGGTTGCATCCACACAATCCATACCTGCCGTTTCCAGTCTGTCGCATACACATTTGGCGACTCCATGTGAACGGATGATTACGATTCCTTTTTCCAGATTCTTAAGCTCGTCATCTGATTGAATAACGTGAATCCCCTTTTTCTTCATATCCTTAATCACTTCATCATTGTGAATAATGGGACCATACGTATAGATTGGCATATCCGGATTGGCTGCAATCTGTTCATACACAGTCTCGACTGCACGCTTCACACCAAAACAAAAGCCAGCCGTTTTTGCTAATTTCACTTTCATATTTTCATTGTCTCCAAAATATTTCTTTCTATCCCTGAATTACTTACAATGTTTTACAATTGCTGCAACCACCTCGTCAATTGTCATATCAGAACTGTCAACCAGATGTGCATCTTCCGCCTGCTTTAGCGGTGCAATATCCCGGTTCATATCACGGTAATCTCTCTCTTGAATATCCTTTGCGATCTCTTCATAATCGCATTCCAGACCTTTTTCTGTCAATTCATCGAACCGTCTCTTTGCGCGCGTCTCCACGCTTGCCGTTAGATAAATCTTCACATCTGCATTAGGAAGGATGTTCGTTCCAATATCACGGCCATCCATGATGACATCCTCTTTCGCCGCAAGATTCCTCTGCAGCTCCAGTAATTTTGCACGCACTTCCGGAATTGCCGATGTCTTAGAAGCCATATTCCCGACTTCTTCTGTGCGCAGTCTGCCCGTGATATTCTCACCATTTAAATAAATCTGCTGCATGCCATTCTCGTATCCAATGGAAACCTCTGCACTCTTACATGCCTCAACAATTTTGGCTGTCTCTTCCGGTCTTAATCCGTTGTTTAGAAAATGGATTGCAAGTCCGCGATACATTGCCCCCGTATCCACATAGATATATCCTTTTTCTTTTGCCACCAGCTTGGCGATGGTACTCTTTCCTGCGCCTGCAGGACCGTCAATTGCTACATTATATCCCATATTTAGATTCCTCTTTTCATTGCATTCACAACCATCTGTTACATGATTTAAATTGCTGTTCCCGTCTCTTCTCCGGCATTCATTCCCGCAACGTATCCGGTTGACCAGGCAATCTGTAGATTGAAGCCTCCGGTCAGTGCATCCAGATCCAGAACTTCACCTGCAAAATAGAGGTGCCGCACAAGTTTGGATTCCATCGTTCCAGGATCAACCTCTTTGACTTTCACTCCGCCCTTCGTGATAATTGCCTCATTATAGTCACGGAGCCCGGTAATGGTCATCGGAAATGCCTTAATCAGGTTCACAAATGCATGTCGCTCTTCTTTTGAAATCTCATTGACCTTTTTCTCCGGATCAATTCCACTTAGTTCAATCATAACTGGTTTTAATTTTGCAGGAAATAATCGGTCGATTGAATTCTTAAACTGTTTGTTCTTCGCCTCCTCAAAGTCACGCAGAACACGCGAATCCAATTGTTCAAAGGAAAGAGCCGGTTTCAAATCAATAAAGAGCTGCATCTCATTTTTCTGAATCTGTGGAGCAAGCAGGCTGCTTGCACTGATAATCAGCGGTCCGCTCACTCCAAAGTGAGTAAACAGCATCTCCCCAAAATCATCATAAACCTTTTTCTTTCCATTATAAATCGTCACCTGTACATTTCGAAGGGAAAGCCCCATCAGTTCCTTGACATAAGCCTCTCTTGCAGTCATCGGAACCAGGGAAGGATACAGCTTTGTCACCTCATGTCCCATCTCCTTCGCAAACCGGAAACCGTCTCCGGTCGAACCGGTGCTCTGATAAGAAATACCTCCTGTGGCAACAATACATGCATCCCCATATATTTTTTTTCCATTTTTCTCTTCTATATACGAGAAGATTCCATCTTTCGAAACCACTTTTTTGATTTCACAATTCAGATGCATCTCTACATCCAGTTTTTTCATTTCCCTCGTCATAGCCCCGATGACATCCGAAGAATGATCTGAAGACGGAAAAACTCGATTGCCACGCTCGATCTTGGTATGAACGCCAATCTCTTCAAAAAAATCAATTGCCTGTTCATTGGTAAAGGTATAAAAACTACTATATAAAAATTTAGAATTACTGGATACAGAATCAAATAACGTATCCATATCACAGGCATTTGTAATATTGCATCTGCCTTTTCCCGTGATAAATAGTTTTTTCCCAACCTTTTCGTTTTTTTCATATAACTGGACTTCCCGCCCATTTCTTGCTGCGATAATCGCCGCCATCATTCCGGCAGCACCACCGCCAATAACCAAGACCTTACTCATCTAAGATTCCTCTTTCTTTTTTCAATTCCACATGATCACCAACAGGATTGAGTTCATCGCGGCTATAAACCTGATATTCATCCCAGATATCTTCTAACGTTTCTAACGTCGTTATGACATCGTCCTGTTTTTTCATACACAATGCAACAACGAGTGCATTGATGACACTCAGCGGTGCCACAAGTGAATCAACGATCGACGCCATGTCGCTTCTCGCAATCAGATTGCAGGACGAATATAGATTCATTGGCGAGTGGATGCTATCCGTCAACGTGATAACCTTCGCTTTCCGGTTACTCGCGAACTCCAAAGCCTTCAGTGTACGCATAGAATACCGTGGAAAACTAATTCCAATAATCACATCCTCTTCTCCGATACGTATCAGTTGCTCAAATGTTTCGCTTGCACTATTCGTATGCACAGCGATGACATTATCGCAGATCAGATTCAGATAAAAGCTCAAAAACTCTGCGAGCGGCGCACAGCTTCTGATTCCAACCACATAAATTTTTTTGGCGTTCAGCAATGTATCAACAGCCAGCTCAAAGGCCTCCTGATCAATCATTGCAATAGTCTGTTTAATCTTTTCAATATCCGATTGCAGCACGGTTGACAAGATTTCCGAATGATCCATTCGTCCATATGCAACTTCCATTCGCTGAATCGAATTCAATTTATTTCGGACCAGCTCTTCTAACGCCTTCTGGAATCCCGGATATCCTTTATAACCAAGCTGCGACGCAAATCGCACAACCGTAGACTCACTGACTCCAACCTCAGCTCCCATCTTCGCCGCCGTCATAAAGACCGCTTTGTCATAATCATCCTGGATAAAATCCGCCAGACGCTTCTGCCCTTTGCTAAACTTCGGATAAAACTCCTCTATCCGATTTAATAATTCGTTTGTACTATTCTCACTCACGATAACCTCTTTCTCATATGTTCCCCAAAACACATGGTGTATGACCGTCAAAAATATACATACGTGAGTTATTATACAATACTGCTCTCATAAATTCAAATGTTACCTTAGATTTTCAACTCGCACTTTTGTACTATTTCTTTCCTTCAAGTTCTCGTATTCTTTGACGCAGAGCCGCATTCTCTCTCTCCGTCACTTCTGCCCACTCTTTTTCTTTATCTGCTCGTTCTTTTTCCCTACGGGTATTCTCCTGTTCCATATGTTGTCCATATTCAATCAGATGTTCTCCTGTAATTGCCAAACTTCCCATCTCCTTCCGAAATTCTTCATTCTCTGAAAAATCAATATAATTGTCCACTTCTGTAACATCATAGAAAATACCATGCAGGAATCGAATAATGTCTGCGATGTTCTTATTGATTACTTCTCCAGTCCGATGGTTCCCTTTACTTTACTGCTTTGTCCCATATCCTTTCCTCCTTGTAAAAATAGTAGGAGGAAATCCACATCGTTCTTGTTCAAAAATCCTCGCCACTTGTAAATTGGTGATGTAAGCATCGAAAATTTCCATGAACGGTCGAACGACCAATATATAGAACGCTACTGCGCTATAAGAATAATAGAAAATAATGCTTATAAAAATAATAGCATATAATCAATATTCTTACAATAGTTATAAAATATTTTCACTTTGTTTTACTAATAATGCCTCTATTTGCATGCCTGAGGTGAGGAATTTAGGTCAGTCGCAGAAGCTAAATGAGAGCCTGCATATTGTCCTCACAGACAATACGCAGGCTCTCACCGAACGTCTTCCACTAACTTAATTCAAATTCAAACTGGATAAGCCCCATCCTCTGTATCTGCTACACTAGCATCAACTTTTGTCTGCTGAGCTTCTCTGTATTTGAAGAAATCTGTAGCAACCTGTGGGAATAATGCGTATGTTAATACGTCTTCATCCTGCTGGCTGTACTGAGCCATCTCTGCACGTAATGTGTCAAGCTCATCCGGAATCAGATCTGCCGGACGGCAAGTGATGATCTCTGCATCTTTACCGATACATTTTTCAACAACTTCTGGATTAAATGGTTTTACAGTCTTACCGTATTTACCAGATAATACATCTTTTGTCTCTTTTGTTGCCATTTTGTATCTCTCACCCATAAGGACGTTGAATACAGCCTGTGTTCCAACGATCTGTGAAGAAGGAGTTACAAGTGGACACTCACCAAGGTCTTTACGCACGCGTGGCACTTCTTCGAGTACTTCGTAGTATTTGTCTTCTGCACCCTGCTCTTTTAACTGTGAAGTAAGGTTTGAAAGCATACCACCCGGTACCTGATAAAGTAAAGTCTTGATGTTAACACCAAGGTTCTTAGGATTTAAGAGACCTGAATCAAGTGCTTCGTCTCTGATTGGTCTGAAGTAATCAGCAATCTCAGCTAAAAGAGTCTGATCAAATCCTGTATCATATGGTGTGCCTTTGAATGTCTCAACCATAACTTCTGTTGCCGGCTGAGAGGTTCCAAGTGCAAATGGTGACATTGCAGTATCAATGACATCAACACCGGCTTCAACAGCCTTCATGTATGTCATAGAAGCAACACCTGATGTGTAATGTGTATGAAGCTGGATCGGAATGTTTACCGCTTCTTTCATTGCTGCAATCATCTCTGTAGCTTTATAAGGAAGGAGTAATCCTGCCATATCCTTGATACAGATAGAATCAGCACCCATATCTTCAATCTGTTTTGCAATGTCTGTCCAGTAATCCATTGTATAAGCATCACCTAAAGTATAAGAAAGTGCAACCTGTGCATGTCCCTTTTCTTTGTTAGCTGCTGTTACTGCTGTCTGAAGATTACGTAAATCGTTCAGGCAGTCAAAAATACGGATGATATCGATACCGTTTGCAATTGATTTCTGTACGAAATATTCTACAACATCATCTGCATATGGACGATATCCCAAGATATTCTGTCCACGGAATAACATCTGAAGTTTTGTGTTCTTGAATCCGTCACGGAACTTACGAAGTCTGTCCCATGGATCTTCCTTTAAGAAACGAAGGGATGCATCAAATGTGGCACCTCCCCAGCATTCTACGGAATGATATCCTACTTTATCCATCTTATCGACGATTGGAAGCATCTGATCTGTTGTCATACGAGTGGCAATCAGAGACTGATGAGCATCACGAAGAATGGTTTCCGTTATTTTAATTGGTTTCTTTTCAATTTCTGCCATAATTATTCTCCTTTTTTTATTATGAAGTGCAATAATACCTCGTTAAGTGCTCTAGGTTTACATCACACCGAAGATTGCCATAAATGTTCCGGCTGCTACTGCTGTACCGATAACTCCGGCTACGTTAGGTCCCATCGCATGCATCAAAAGGAAGTTTGTCGGATCAGCTTCTGCTCCAACCTTCTGAGATACACGGGCTGCCATAGGAAC
>JAQUVD010000047.1 GCA_028693555.1 Hespellia sp. | reverse complement strand
TCCGGCGGGGCTTATTTCAGTACCTCTATTCACAATACTGTCTTTTCATTTTTTTCAAAAATAGGACAGATTGGTACTTTAGAAGAAGTTATCTCTTTTGAAATTACATTTTGCGGAAACTCAAGAAGATTGATATAAAGGTTGTTTTTATTTATTGAAAATTATATAATTAATAAAGTTAAAAATTTTTTGAATATTCGGTTAAGTACATTCGAATAGTAAGGAGAGTAGGAATATGTGGAAAAAAGGATTGGCATTTCTTCTTGCGGTAAGCACTGTGATTTCAATGTCTTTTATCCCGGTACATGCAACAGAGGAGACAGATACAACGGAAGCTGAGTGCACACCGGATGAGTGGGAAGCAGCCGCCGAGGCAATCTATGAAGAGACTCCGCAGACGAATGAAATAAGTAAATGGCCGCAGGGACCGAATGTATGGGGGGATGGCGCCATTTTGATGGATATGCAGAGCGGAGCGGTTCTGTATGCAAAGAATAGTGAGAAGAAGTTCTATCCGGCAAGTATCACCAAATTACTTACGGCGCTGGTTGCTCTTGAGAATGGCAAACTGACAGATACCGTTACCGCAACCGATTCCACATATGATGGAATGGACTGGACTTATTCCAGCCTGAATATGCAACCGGGGGAAAAGATGTCCTTAGAGGAAGCGTTACATGGTCTGCTTTTGGTTTCAGCGAATGAGATGGGGCACGCTATTGCGGAATCGTCAACAGGTGGATATGATGATTTTATTTGCAAAATGAATGAGAAGGTACAAGAACTTGGTGGGGTGAATTCGAATTTTGTAAATACGAATGGAATTCAGGACGAGAATCACTACACGTGTGCGCATGATATGGCACTGATCGGGGCAGCAGTCTATCAGATTCCGGAATTTCGAGAAATTGAGAGTCATATTGAGCATGACATTCCGGCAACGAATAAATCGGATGCAAGAGTTGGTCTGGTGCAGGATAATAAGATGATGCTGCCGGAGAACAGTCATTATTGTGAGTATGTAAAAGCCGGTAAGACCGGATATACAGATGATTCAAGATCAACGTTTGTAGCTATGGCAGATAATGGTACGCTCCAGCTTGTCTATGTAGATTTATATAATCCCAAAGCACTGACTTATGATGATGCGCAGGCAATCCTGGATTATGGGTTTGCAAATTTTAAGAAAATAATGTTAAAGAATCAGGAGACATCCAAAGATATTGAGTCTTTTGATAGTGACGATGCTTATATTGTGGTGCCAGATGATGTGAATTTTTCAGACCTGGACATGACACTGACATTGGATGAAAAGGCAGGAAATCGAGAGGGAACCGTATCTTATACGTATCAGGATCAGCCGGTTGGAACAGCGGATGTTGTTGTTACAGAGACTTATTATGAAGATACGACGGGGAAACATCCAATTAGTGTATCAGACACGACAGAAAAGACTGCGAAAAAAGGATTCCATATTCCGGTATGGATGGTGATTATTCTGGTGGTTGTCTTACTTCTGGTTATATTGACTGTGACGTTATCTGTAATTCGGGCGCGGAAGAGAAGGTTAGCACGCGAGCGAAAAAGAGCGCAAATGCGCAGGAGACGACAGCAGGAAGAATCTTCAGGTGGTTCCCGGAACAGGAGACGGCAATAAGCAGAAACGGGATGTGAAGCAACGGTGATTCGGGCATTTTGGTTGACAAAATGCCCTTTTTCTATGATAATGAAGAAGTTAATGTTTTAAAGAACTAAAGCGAAATTGGGAGGATTTAAAAATGAGCAATGTAGATATCATAGGGATTCTGATTGCGTTCGTCTGTTATTTGATGATGATGATCGTAATTGGTGGAATTTATATGAAACGAACAAATAATTCAGAGGACTACTTTCTTGGAGGTCGTGGACTTTCCGGATGGGTGGCTGCGATGTCGGCGCAGGCATCTGACATGAGTGGATGGCTGCTCATGGGACTGCCGGGAGCAGTGTACGCAATGGGAACAGGACAGGCATGGATTGCCATTGGTCTGTTTATTGGAACGGTGTTCAACTGGGTGGTTATTTCCGGACGTTTGAGAAAGTATACAATCCGTGCAAATAATTCGCTGACATTACCGGAATTTTTTGGAAACAGGTTTCACGATTCGAAGAATGTATTATTACTGATTTCGTCAATTGTAATTGCAATTTTCTTTCTTGTATATACGGCATCAGCACTTGCATCCGGTGGAAAATTATTCAATACGGTATTTGGACTGGACTACCATATCGCACTGACGATCGGTGCATTTGTAATTCTTGCCTATACATTTATGGGCGGATTTATGGCAGTCTGTGTTACAGATTTTATTCAGGGATTACTGATGCTGGTTGGACTGATGATTGTTCCAATCGTTGCATTTTTCATTGTTGGTTCCGACAATATCACAGATCTTTTGAACCAGAGCGGTGTGGTTGGCGGAGCCGCTTCGTACCTGAATCTATTTGAGAATGATGGGAAACCACTTGGATTTATCGATATCTTATCGCAGCTTGCATGGGGGCTTGGCTATTGTGGTATGCCGCATATCCTAGTACGGTTCATGGCAATCCGTGATGAGAAGGAACTGAAAAAGTCAAAGAAAATTGCAATTGTGTGGGTTGCAGTATCGCTTGGAATGGCAATCTTTATCGGTATTATCGGAAGAGCCTTCCTTTATCCAACGATTCTTGGAACAGAAGGAGCAGCTTCGACAGAGAGTATTTTCATGACCATGATTACAAAGGTATTTACAGAGCATTACCATCTTGCATTTATTGGTGGAATATTCTTGTGTGGTATTCTTGCAGCGATTATGTCAACGGCAGATTCACAGCTTCTGGTTACTGCATCCGCTGTTTCGCAGGACATTTACAAGGGTGTCATTAAGAAGGATGCAAAGGAAGAGACGGTCCTGATTATCAGCCGTATTACAGTTGCTGTAGTTGCGATTCTGGCATATCTCATTGCGTGGGACCCAAACAGCAGCATTATGGGACTTGTGTCAGATGCGTGGGCAGGACTGGGCTCTGCATTTGGACCAATCGTGCTGATGTCACTGTTCTGGAAGCGTACGAACTTTGCGGGCGCGGTTGCCGGTATCATTTCGGGCGGAGCAACCGTTTTGATCTGGGATTATCTTCCAATTATCGGGGGACAGACATTAAGCAAAGCAACCGGTATTTATTCCCTGTTAATTGGATTTTTTATCAGTCTGATTTTAATTGTAGTTGTCAGTCTGTGTACGAAAGCGCCTTCCGAGGAAATGCTTCAGGAGTTTGAGGATGTGGCAGCAGGCCGCGTTGAATAGGAATCTCGTAGGAATAAACAGATACAAAAGAGGCAGACTAATTCATATGAAGAAAAAAGCAGCAGTTATTATGGCAGTTATGGCAGGGATGCTTGCTATGACAGCCTGTGAGCAAAAAACAACAGTGGTCAAATCAGAAAAGGCAAAAACAACAGAGACGGCGAACACAGAGAATACTTCTGCTAAAAATGAGAAGGCGGATGCAGAACTTTCTGCTGACATCTATGCGTTCCAAGTGTCCATAGACGGAAAAATCTTACAGTTTCCAATGACGTATCAGAACTTTATGGAGACGGGATGGGAATATACGGGAGATGAGGAGGCAGGTATTCCGGCAGGCAGCGGGATGTTATCTGACTGGTTCAAAAAGGGCGATGACATGATGCTGGGATATATCACAAACTTTGATACCCGGAGTGAGACCGTTTTGAATTCTTACATTACGGGGATTCTTATAACGGATGACTATATCCAAGACGAAGAGCGCGAAATCTTGCTGCCGGGGAAAATCGCACTTGGCACATCTACACAGGATGAGGTGCTCAAGGCCTATGGTGATCCACAGGATTCCATAGAGAGTGACACATTTCCAACCATGACGTATGAGCCGGGGGAGAATCAATATGTTACGCTTACATTCAATAGAGCAAAGGACAGCATCTTGTCGGAGATTCTCATAAGGAATGAAATTGTGCCGGATGATTTTAAGACGAGCAAACAGGACGAGGAAACAGCTCCGAAGGGGAAGGCTTACAAGGCTCCGGAGGTACTCAGTAATCATTTATTTGACTATACAGTTTCGTTTCATGGAGCGCTTTACCAGCTTCCGGCACCGGTGTCTGAATTTGTTGCAAATGGCTGGGAGCTTATAGAGGATGAATCAGAGATGGTGATTGAAAGTCAGAAAACCGGAAGAGTGACACTGACAAAGGGCGATCAGACCTTCTGGGCTGATGTGATGAATGACAGTGATCAGACAGAAGAAGTTCTGAATTGTGTTGTGACGAATCTGGCAGCAAATGTGAAAGGCTGTGATGTAGAAATGGGGATATCCGGCGGTGTTCATATGGGGATGACGCAGGAGCGACTGGAAGAAGCAATTAAACAGTATGATTATAAAAAAGAAGTGAACAGTTACACGTACTACGAGATTGCAGACCCGGATAGGGAAGACTGTGGATATGAAGTAATCGTCAAGGATGGAATTGTGACTGGAATTGAGATTATGACTTGACTTTTCGGCTTTTTTTTACTATAATGACACATACGCAAAAACAATGACGAAGACAGTAGAATATAACCGAAAGTCAGAGAGAGTCAGGGATGCTGGAATCCTGATACGAGTAAGATTTATTTGAAGATCACTTCCGAGTTGCAGTTCTGAAGGTAGTAAGAGCTGTCGGTGTTCCACCGTTACAGGGAGCGCATATGATAGTATGTTGTAAACAGGTGGTATAACGAATGATTATGATGACTTCGTCCTTTTACAGGACGAAGTCTTTTTGCGTGATAGTAATTGCGTCGCGCGGCAGACATAATATCAATATTAGAAGGGAAGAGCAATCATGTACAACAAAGTATCGACAGATCTGAAGTTTGTAGATCGTGAAAAAGAAGTTGAGAAGTTCTGGGAAGATCATGACATTTTCCAAAAGAGTATGGATAACCGCAAGGAGGGAGAGACCTATACATTCTATGACGGACCTCCGACTGCGAATGGAAAACCGCATATCGGGCATGTTCTGACCCGTGTAATCAAGGATATGATTCCAAGATACCGCACCATGAAAGGCTACATGGTCCCACGTAAGGCAGGGTGGGATACGCATGGACTTCCGGTAGAGCTTGAAGTTGAGAAGGCACTTGGTCTGGATGGAAAAGATCAGATCGAGAAGTATGGTATGGAGCCTTTCATTGAGAAATGTAAAGAATCTGTATGGAAATACAAAGGAATGTGGGAAGACTTCTCTGGAACGGTTGGTTTCTGGGCTGATATGGAGAACCCATATGTCACATATGATGATAATTTTATCGAGTCAGAATGGTGGGCTTTAAAAGAAATCTGGAACAAAGGACTTCTTTATAAGGGATTCAAGATTGTTCCTTACTGTCCTCGTTGTGGAACACCTCTTTCAACAGCTGAGGTATCTCAAGGGTATAAGACAGTCAAAGAGCGTTCTGCAATCGTAAGATTTAAGGTGGCCTCAGAAGACGCATATTTCCTTGCATGGACAACAACACCTTGGACACTTCCAAGTAATGTCGCACTCTGTGTAAACCCAGATGACACTTATGTAAAAGTAAAAGCTGCTGACGGATATACCTATTACATGGCAGAGGCACTTCTTGACAGAGTTCTTGGCAGTCTTGCTGATGAAGAAGCAGGAAGTAAGGGATATGAAGTATTAGAGACGTACAAGGGGACTGACTTAGAGCGCAAAGAATATGAACCTCTATATGATTGCGCAAAAGTGGTCGCAGATAAACAGAATAAGAAGGGATTCTTCGTAACTTGTGATTCTTACGTTACGATGTCAGACGGTACAGGTATCGTTCATATTGCACCAGCTTTTGGTGAGGATGATGCAAATGTAGGTCGTAACTATGATCTTCCATTTGTACAGTTCGTAAATGGGAAAGGCGAGATGACAGAAGAGACTCCATTTGCTGGTCTTTTTGTGAAGAAGGCCGATCCAGAAGTATTAAAAGACTTAGATACAAGAGGACAGCTGTTTGACGCTCCAAAATTTGAGCATGAATATCCACATTGCTGGCGATGTGATACACCACTCATCTATTATGCCAGAGAGTCTTGGTATATCAAAGAAACTGCAGTCAAAGAGGATTTGATCCGCAATAACAATACAGTCAACTGGATTCCAGATTCCATTGGTAAAGGGCGTTTTGGAAATTGGCTTGAGAATATTCAGGATTGGGCAATCTCTCGTAACCGTTACTGGGGAACACCGCTGAATATCTGGGAATGTGAATGTGGGCATCTGGAATGTGTTGGTGGACGTGAGGATTTGGCAAGCCGCACAGGAAATCCTAAAGATGCGAAAGTAGAACTTCACAGGCCATATATTGACGAAGTGACATTTGCCTGCCCGGACTGTGGTAAAATGATGCACCGCGTACCGGAAGTATTAGACTGCTGGTTTGACTCTGGAGCAATGCCATTTGCACAGCACCATTATCCATTTGAGAATAAAGAATTATTTGAACAGCAGTTTCCGGCACAGTTTATTTCCGAGGCCGTTGACCAGACACGTGGATGGTTCCATTCCTTGATGGCGGAATCAACCTTGCTCTTTAACAAAGCACCATATGAGAACGTAATTGTTCTCGGTCACGTGCAGGATGAGAATGGACAGAAGATGAGCAAGTCCAAAGGAAATGCGGTCGATCCGTTTGACGCACTGAATGAATACGGTGCAGATGCAATCCGCTGGTATTTCTATGTGAATTCCGCACCATGGCTGCCGAACCGTTTCCACGGAAAAGCCGTTATGGAAGGACAGCGCAAATTCATGGGTACGCTTTGGAATACGTATGCGTTCTTCGTGCTATATGCGAACATTGATGAATTCGATGCGACAAAATATACATTAGAATATGATAAGCTGGCTGTTATGGACAAATGGTTATTATCGAAGATGAATACACTGATCAAGACGGTTGATGAGAATCTTGACAATTACAGAATTCCGGAATCAGCAAGAGCACTGCAGGAATTTGTGGATGATATGAGTAACTGGTATGTGCGACGCAGTCGTGAACGTTTCTGGGCGAAGGGCATGGAGCAGGACAAGATCAATGCGTACATGACACTTTACACAGCACTTGTGACGGTATCGAAGGTTGCAGCACCAATGATTCCATTTATGACAGAGGAAATTTATCGCAATCTGGTGTGCAGCATTGATGCATCTGCACTGGAGAGTATTCACTTATGTGACTTCCCTGTCGCAGATGAAGCAGTGATTGACAAGGACTTAGAAGACAACATGGACAATGTATTAAAGCTTGTCGTAATGGGACGTGCCTGCCGTAATACTGCAAATATCAAGAATCGTCAGCCAATTGGCCAGATGTTCGTCAAAGCTGACTTTACACTGCCGGAATTCTATCAGGAAATTGTGACAGAAGAGCTGAATGTAAAGAATGTTAAATTTACAGATGATGTTCGTGACTTTACTTCATATACATTTAAACCACAGTTAAAGACAGTTGGACCAAAATATGGTAAACTGTTAGGTGGAATCAAAAATGCATTGAACAGCTTAGACGGAAATGCAGCGATGGCTGAAGTCAATGAAACCGGTGCATTGAAGCTGGATATCAATGGCCAAGCCGTGGAACTTCTGAAAGAAGATCTGCTGATTGATATGGCGCAGACAGAAGGATATGTATCTGAAAATGATAATGGAATCACGGTTGTCCTGGATACGAATCTTTCGGAAGCACTTCTGGAAGAGGGATTTATAAGAGAGCTGATCAGTAAGATTCAGACAATGAGAAAAGAAGCCGACTTTGAGGTGATGGATAAGATTCAAGTCACATATGAAGGAAGCGAAAAGGCAATGGCTGTATTTGCAGCTCATGAAACAGAAATCGGCAGTGAAGTTTTAGCCGAAAAAGTCGTAAACAGTACTCCAATCGGGTATACAAAAGAGTGGAGCATCAATGGTGAGAAAGTAACCATGGGTGTAGAGAGGGTGTAAGAGATGAAAAAACAATTTGATAAAGAAGCTTTTAAACAAGCGGTAAAACACAATGTACGTAACTTATTTCGCAAGACAATTGATGAGGCAACATCTCAGCAGTTATTTCAGGCAGTATCCTATGCGGTAAAAGATGAGATTATCGATGACTGGCTTGCAACACAGAAGGCGTATGATGAAGAAGATCCGAAGACGGTATATTACATGTCGATGGAATTTTTGATGGGTCGTGCACTTGGTAACAACTTAATCAACCTGACAGAATACAAGGGCGCACAGGAAGCGCTTGCGGAGATGGGCATTGATCTGAATGTCATCGAGGATGAGGAGCCGGACGCAGCACTTGGAAATGGTGGACTGGGAAGACTTGCAGCATGCTTCCTTGACTCACTTGCTACATTGAACTATCCGGCATACGGATGCGGTATTCGCTACCGTTATGGAATGTTCAAGCAGAAAATCGAACAGGGTTATCAGATCGAGACACCGGATAACTGGTTAAAAGATGGAAATCCATTTGAGCTTCGCAGAGAAGAATATGCAAAAGAGGTTCGATTCGGCGGAGATATTCGTTTTGAGAAGGACCCGGAGACAGGAAAGGACACATTCATTCAGGAGAATTATGAATCTGTTCTTGCCATTCCATACGATATGCCAATCGTCGGATATGGCAACCATGTGGTAAATACACTGCGTATCTGGGATGCGAAGGCGATTACAGATTTTCAGTTAGATTCATTTGACCGCGGAGATTATCATAAGGCAGTCGAGCAGGAAAACCTTGCCAAGAATATCGTAGAAGTGTTATATCCGAACGATAACCATTATGCAGGAAAAGAGCTCCGTCTGAAACAGCAGTATTTCTTCATCTCTGCTTCTCTTCAGGCTATGCTTGCAAAATATAAAAAGAAACATGACGATGTTCGAAAATTACATGAAAAAGTAACCATTCAGATGAATGATACACATCCGACCGTATCCGTAGCGGAGCTGATGAGACTGCTCATCGATCAGGAAGGTCTTGAATGGGATGAAGCTTGGGAAGTAACAACGAAAACGGTTGCTTATACGAACCATACAATTATGGCGGAAGCACTTGAGAAATGGCCAATCGATTTATTCTCAAGATTACTTCCACGTATTTACCAGATCGTACAGGAGATCAACCGCCGTTTTGTTGAGGATATCCGTGCGAAATTCCCTGGCGATGAGAACAAAGTCGCTAAGATGGAAATCTTACGTGACGGACAGGTGAAGATGGCTCATCTTGCAATTGCAGCCGGATATTCGGTCAATGGTGTTGCGAGACTTCATACAGAAATCTTAAAGAATCAGGAATTAAAAGATTTCTATGAGATGATGCCTGAGAAGTTCAACAACAAGACAAACGGTATTACACAGAGAAGATTCCTTCTTCATGCAAATCCACTCCTTGCGGACTGGGTAACAGAGAAGATAGGAGATGGATGGATTACAGACCTGTCAAAGATGGCTAACTTAAAGCCTCTTGTAAATGATGAAAATGCACGTCGTGAATTTATGCAGATTAAGTACAAGAATAAAGAGCGTCTTGCAGCATATATCTTAAAGCACAACGGTATTGAGATTAATCCACGTTCCATTTTTGATGTGCAGGTAAAACGTCTCCATGAATACAAGAGACAGCTTCTGAATATTTTACATGTAATGTATCTGTATAACCAGATTAAAGAGCATCCTGAGATGAGCTTCTACCCGAGAACATTTATCTTTGGTGCAAAGGCAGCAGCCGGATATGAGAGAGCCAAAGAGACGATCAAATTAATTAACTCGGTAGCAGATGTAGTAAACAACGACAGAAGCATCAATGGAAAATTAAAGGTTGTATTTATCGAGGATTACCGCGTATCCAATGCAGAGATGATCTTTGCAGCAGCAGATGTCAGCGAGCAGATTTCCACTGCTTCTAAGGAAGCATCCGGAACCGGTAACATGAAGTTCATGTTAAATGGAGCACCAACACTTGGTACGATGGACGGAGCGAATGTTGAGATTGTGGAAGAGGTTGGAATAGAAAATGCATTTATATTCGGACTGAGCTCAGATGAAGTCATTCGTTATGAGAATCAGGGCGGATATGAGCCAACTGAAATCTACTTCTCTGACTGGGATGTAAAACGTGTGGTTGACCAGCTTATGGATGGAACCTATTCAAATGGCGATCATAAGATGTTCAAGAATCTGTATGATTCATTGTTGAATACAAACTGCACAGATAGAGCAGACACATACTTTATCCTGAAAGATTTCCGTTCGTATGCAGAGGCGCAGAAGAAGGTGGAAGATGCGTACAGAGACGAGAACCGCTGGTCGAAGATGGCACTTATGAACACCGCTTGTTGTGGAAAGTTCTCATCTGACAGAACGATTCAGCAGTACGTAGATGATATCTGGAAATTGGACCGTGTTGAAGTCAAATCGATAGAAGAATAATTTTTAGTGAGCCCCGCGCCGCATGAAATCAGTAGTTCTCATGCGGCGCGGGGCTTATTTAAAATCTGTAGGCGAAAATGGATATAATTTTGATTAAATAGATAAAATACGGTTGAAATATAGATAAAAAGAGAATATAATAACAATAGAAAGAAGGGAGAGGATCGTATGACAATTGATGAGATGAAGAAAAAGAAACGGGAAATTGGCTTGACTTATGAACAGATTGCGAAAAAAGCAGGATTACCGGTGGGGACTGTGCAGAAAGTATTAGGCGGTATTACGAAGTCTCCGCGTTATGATACGCTGCGAGCGTTGGAAGCTGTATTTACAGCAGAACTGGATACGGCAGAATTTAGTTATACGGCACAGCCAGACGTACTACGAGAAACTTCGGCATATCAGGCTGGCGTTCATAAGAAGCAGGGAGAATATACCATAGAGGATTACTTTGCGTTGCCAGACGAGCGGAGAGTAGAGCTGATTGACGGAGTCATCTATGATATGGGGGCACCGATTACAATACATCAGGTACTAGTGACACAGATATGGGAAAAGTTTTTTCAATATATTCAGGAGAAGAAAGGAAACTGTATTCCGATTGTTTCACCAATTGATGTGCAGTTAGACCGTGATGATAAGACGATGGTGCAACCAGATGTTATTGTAATGTGTGATCGGGATCGGATGAAACGCCATATCTTTGGAGAACCGGATTTAGTTGTTGAGATATTATCACCATCTTCATCAAAAATGGATAATCGAATTAAGCTTGGAAAGTATGCGAATGCAGGCGTGAAGGAATACTGGATTGTTGATCCGGAGAAGAGAAGCTTATTGGTATACAATTTTGAAGAAGGCGATTGGCCAACGATCTACGGATTTGATGATAAGATTCCTGTGCATATTTTCCCAGAAGAATGTGAAATTGATTTTTCTGAGATTCATGAATATGTGCGGTTTTTATATGATGAGGAATAGCTGAAAAATAGTTTCAATGAGAATTTTTGTTGCATTTGCACTATTCTGTTTTGCGGTTTGGGGTATATTATAAACATATCAAGTAAAGTTAAAATACAACAATATCAAGAAAGGACTTGGTGATAAAATGAAAAAATATGTATGTGAGCCTTGTGGCTATGAGTATGATCCGGAAGTTGGAGATCCAGATGGAGGAATCGCACCTGGGACAGCCTTTGAAGATATCCCGGATGATTGGGTTTGTCCAATTTGCGGATTAGGAAAAGATGTATTTGTGGAAGCGTAAGTAAGTATTTTCGAGGATTGGAGGACTTTCCTATGTATGCAGAATTATCAAATGAATTATTAACAGGTAACAAGACAATCGATAGTCAGCATCAGGAATTGATTGATAAGATCAATGATTTGATCAAAAGCTGCGAAACGAGCAAAGAGCAGACAACGGCACTTCGTACTTTAGATTACTTATCTGATTATACAAATTTCCATTTCAAGGCTGAAGAAGAATTACAGAAGAAAGCGGAATATCCTGGAATGGCAAAGCATTTGGAGCAGCATCGTTCATTCAAGAAATCTATTCAAGAGTTATATGAGATGCTTCAAGAGGAGGAAGGTCCTTCCCCTCGATTTGCAGAAGCGGTTGAGAAAAATGTGGTGGAGTGGCTTTACACGCACATTCAGGGATTCGATCGCTCTGTTGCAGAATACATCAACATGACGACAAACGCAGAACGATTATAGGAGCCAGAGGGACTGACCTTATGGTGCTAAAAATGAAAGCTCTTTCGTACAATGTACGGGAGGGCTTTTTTATGCGTAAATTCGGAAGCTTCGTGATTATATTTTTGTTGCTGCCATGTGTAATCACCGTACTCGTAAAGGGCGGCGATGTGCTGAAATGGAATAAAAATTCTGAGGAATATGTGAAAATAGAGGATGGAGTTACGTTGCGATGGGAAGAATATTTCATTGGGTTACTTGTGGCAAATATATCGGAGGATTGTGAGCCTGAGATGCTAAAGGCACAGGCGGTAGTTCTTAGGACACAGGAAGCGGCAAAAATGCAGGCGGGGGAGAAGTTAAATTCTGCTTATTTGACAATGGATGATTTAAAAGAAAAATGGGATGCAAAGGATTTTAAAAAATATATGAAGAAGTATGAACGGGCAATCCGCGCGACAAAACGGGAAGTACTTATGTATGAAGAACAGATAGCAAATGTGCCATTTTGTAAATTGAGTAATGGAATGACTCGTGATGCAGCACAGGTTCTTGGAGCAGATGATGAAGGAAATTCGCGGTATCCTTATCTGGTAAGTGTAGACTGCAGTGCGGACAAAGAAGCGGATGGGGAAATGGAAATTCAAACCTTTTCTTATGAGGAAGTGCAGAAGAAGTGCCAGCCATTTCTAGTGGCAGTGGAACCCACCGTGACCACAGGGACAGACCCTGTGGATACGGATGCAGCCGGGGGGACAGACCCTGTGGTTGCATATAGTGATTTCGAGATTGTATCGACCGATTCGGCTGGATATGTATTGGAAATTAAAATTCTGGGAAATGTGTACTCCGGCGAGCAGTTTCGTCAGGCATTGAATCTTCCGTCGAGTGCATTTGCGATGCAGGACTACAAAGGAAAGCTTCGCATTACGACGATGGGGCAGGGGCATGGTCTGGGGATGAGCCAGTATACGGCAAATGAAATGGCGAAAGGCGGTGCGACCTATCAAAAAATCCTGGAATATTTCTATAACGGTACAAATTTGCAAAAAAATGATGAAATATTTTTAAAATTGGAATAACTTGCTTCATTTCGGGCAAAAATATTTTTGTGTAACAGAACACGAAAATATGAGGTGATGAATATGAAGAAGAATGAAAAGCAAGAAAAATCATTTCCAATGAAAATGAGCGGGAAGGGTAGAGTGATTGGGCTTGTGCTTTGTTTTGCTGCAGCAATTGTAATGATTGGTACTTATACATTTCGCAGTTATCAGGAAAAATTGAATGCGGAGATTGCAAAGTCGGAGGAGCTTGCCAAGAGTATGGAGGAAGAAGCAAATCAAGAGGCGAATGCAAATGATATTGTGATTCCGGAGAGTGAGACCGATGTGGATTCCGATGAGACAACCACCGAAGACGGTGATATGGAGAGTGTCGATGAAAATGCAGGGCAGGCAGCAGCATCGGATGCGGCAGAGAGTGTGTGGTTCAGTCCGGATACGACTCTTGCATGGCCGGCGAGTGGAAGTGTCATCTTGGAATACAGCATGGATCATACCATTTATTTTCCGACACTCGCAGAGTACCGGTATAATCCAGCATTGATCATTGGCGGAGCAGCAGGGGAAGACATTCGCGCCGGGGCAGCAGGAAGCGTAACAGATATCACAGCAGATGCGCGGACTGGAAATACGGTGACACTTGATCTTGGAAATGGCTATACCGCTATTTACGGACAGCTCAAAGATGTCCCTCTAAATGTTGGGGACTATGTAGAGCAGGGTAGTATTGTCGGGTATTTGAGTGAGCCGACAAAATATTACAGTGAAGAAGGAACGAATCTGTATTTTGCGATGCAGAAGGACGGAGAGGCCGTGAATCCAATGGATTTCATGGAATAGATATAAAGTCAGGTAGCCAGAGAGGTAGCCAGAGGGTCTGTCCCTCTGGCTTTTTTGGTGTAAACTATCCCACAATAAATGTCATATATACTTGACACAAAGTCGCGTGCGTGATATGATGGCTTCATAAACAGGAGAAGAGGTGGCTACAATGGCACGTAATATTCCAATCAAGGTGGCCCGTGCGCAGCTTGACATGACACAGAAGAAGCTCGCACAAGAGGTCGGGATATCAAGGCAGACGATGAACGCGATCGAACAGGGAGATTATAATCCTACGATCAAACTGTGCAGAACCATCTGCAGAGTATTAGGGCGATCATTAGACGAATTATTTGGGGAGGATGAGCAAAATGAAAAAGAATAAATCACAGTTAGATGAGATGCAGGAACAGAAATTGTTGAAGATTGAGCATTATGGATGTTGGTTTGCATCATTGTACTTAGTGTGATGTCAATGATTTTCAAGAAGCGTAAAGAGAAGCTGGAAGGATCGGACGAAGAGGCATAGAATATGAATTACACATACATGGTAAGATGCAGTGACGGAACGCTCTATACGGGGTGGACGAACGATCTTAAGAAGCGTATCGAGGTACATAATAGTGGAAATGGGGCAAAATACACAAGAGCCAGGCTCCCGGTAGAACTTGTCTATTATGAAAAATTTCAGACAAAGGAAGAGGCAATGAGCCGGGAATATCATATTAAGCGATTGTCGCGGGAGCAGAAAAACAAATTAATTGGGAAAATGAAAAGTGAAATATAGTACACTCTTTTGTAAAATTGGTATCTGTCTTTCTATGAAATGCGATGATAAGATGGAATCATCAAAGAACCGCAAAAGGGAGGAAAAGAAATGAAAAAGAAAATTATTTCAGCACTTTTAGTTGCAGCCATGGCAGTATCGATGTTTGCAGGCTGTGGAAGCAAAAATGAAAGTGAAAAATCAAGTGACGGAACAGTAACCTTGAAAGTATTTTCGAATCTGCCGGACAGAAAGAATGGACAGGGTCTTGTAGAGCAGATGATTATTGATGAGTATATGGAGGAGAACAGCAACGTTAAGATTGAAGTGGAAGCGTTGGATGAAGAAGCCTACAAAACGAAATTCAAAGCATACTCGATGGAAGGAATGCCGGATGTGGTAAGTATCTGGGGACAGCCATCCTTTCTTGATGAAGTAGTGGAAGCAGGTGTTCTTGCAGAGCTTGACAAAGCAGATTACACCGATTATAAGTTCATCGAAGGATCTCTGAACGGATTTACATATGATGACAAATTATACGGACTTCCAAGAAACACAGATGTAGCATGTATCTACTACAACGAGAAGCTGTTTCAGGACAATGGATGGGAGATTCCAACAACCTATGACGAGTTACTTGCATTAGCTGATAAAATCAATGCAGCAGGAATCACACCAATGGCAATGGACGGTGGAGATGGATGGCCAATGGCAGTTTATCTCTCAGATGTTCTCTTTAAGCTGACTGGTGAAGATTACTCAGATGTTGTAAGTAATGCAATTTCTACAGGTGATTTTTCAGATGAAAATCTTAAGAAAGCAACCGAACTTTTAAAGGGTGCAGCTGATGCAAAATTATTTCAAAATGGTTATGATTCACAGGATTATGGAACAGCGATGAACTTATTTACAAATGGTCAGGCTGCAATGTTCTACATGGGAAGCTGGGAATCATCGATGGCATTGAATGAAGACATTCCGGAAGAAATCAGAAGCAACATCCGCGTATTTACAATGCCTGTTGTAGATGGTGGAAAAGCAGCAGCTACAGACATTGCAGCATGGAACGGCGGCGGATATGCAGTATCTGCAAATTCAGAGGTCAAAGATGAAGCAATCAAATTCTTAAATTACATGTACCAGCCAGACAAACTGTCTAAATACGGATGGGAAAATGGTGTTGGAATGTCAGCTCAGGATCAGTCAGAATATATGACAGGTGATGAGACGAAGTTACAGATGCAGATTGTAGATGCAGTCAATAATGCAACAAGTGTATCCGGAACACCGGTCAATGACTGTGGACCATCTGCTTTCAAGACAAGTATCGAAAGTGAAATCCAGAGCGTATCAAACGGAAGCAAGAGTGTAGATGATTTCCTTTCAGCAATTGGAGCGTCCTGCAAATAAGAAAATATGATATAATAGTAATGACCGCTGAATAATCATCAGCGGTCATTATTCAATGTCAACATATGCAAGAAAGACTGTCAGTAACAAGCTTTCTGTATTAGAGGGAGGAATGGAAATGAAACAAATCAATTTAGGAAAAAGCAGCCAGAATATACCGGCAATCGCAGTGGGCTGTATGCGAATCGGTAATATGAGCACAGAATCTGCCGCAAAACTGATTCAGACTGCGTTAGACGAAGGCGTCAATTACTTTGATCATGCAGATATCTATGGCGGCGGTGCATGTGAGGAGGTCTTTGGGCAGGCAGTCCAAGCGTTAAATGTGAAACGGGAAGAGCTTTTTATTCAGTCAAAATGTGCAATTGTTCCAGGGGTCATGTATGACTTTTCAAAAGAGCATATTTTGAAGTCAGCAGATGAATCACTGAAACGACTCGGTACAGAATATCTAGATGCACTGCTGCTTCACAGACCGGATGCACTGATGGAGCCGGAAGAGGTTGCAGAAGCCTTTGATGAATTAGAAAAGAGCGGAAAGGTACGACATTTTGGCGTGTCGAATCACACACCACTGCAGATGGCGCTGTTAAAGAAATGTGTCAGGCAGCCACTTTGCGTCAATCAGATGCAGTTCGGGCTTGCACATACGGGAATGGTGCAAAGTGGTATCGAAGCGAATATGACAACGCCCGGAGCGATAGACCGGGACGGAGGCGTACTGGATTACTGCAGACTGCAGGATATTACAATTCAGGCATGGGCACCATTTCAATATGGAGCCTTTGAAGGGCTGTTTCTCGGAAATGAAAAATATGAGAAATTAAATCAGAAACTAGCTGAGTTGGAGGTGAAGTATCAGGTCTCAAGCACGACACTCGCGGTCGCATGGATTTTGCGCCACCCGGCGAATATGCAGGTGCTGGCAGGCACGACGAAGCCAGAGCGTCTGCGGGAAATCTGCAGAGCAGCAGATGTTTTGCTGACAAGAGAAGACTGGTATGGACTATACCTTTCAGCAGGTAACATTCTGCCATAAAAAATCATTCGGCAGAGCAAACTGTATAAAGTGTAATATATTACACCATTTTAGAAAAACGATATCTGTAAAGAAGAATCCTCTCTGTTTATAATGAAAGCAACGAAAGAAAACAAGGAGAGGAGAAACGTAAACAATGAAAAAATTGTACAGTAATAAATTAGTGATTCTCAGTTTGGTACTGCCGGGCGTATTGTTATTTATATTTGCAATTCTTGCGCCAATCTGTCTGAGTGTGTACTACGGATTTACCGATTATTCGGGTATGGGATCTTTTTCGTTTATCGGTTTTGAGAACTACAAAAAACTTATGACAGATGAGGCGTTCTGGATGTCTCTTCGCAATTCGCTGCTCTTAGCTATCGGATTTATATGCATTCAGCATCCGTTAGCATTAATCGTAGCAGCAGTTCTAGATAAACTGGGGGGCAGAGCAGAAAGCTTTTTCCGCTGCGTCTACTTTATTCCGAATGTAATCTCGGTTGCAGTGATCGCTTACTTATGGAAATTCATTTATAACCCGGATTTTGGACTTTTGAATAACATTATCAAAGCGTTTGGAGGAAAGGGCGGAACCAACTGGTTCAGCAGCGACAAAGCGATCTGGGCGGTGCTGGTCGTTCTGATCTGGCACGGTTTTGGATGGGGCATGCTCATCTACTACACCGGAATTAAGAATATCGATCCAGTCCTGTATGAAGCAGCATCCATTGACGGAGCAGACCAGAAGACAACATTTCTTAAAATCACCCTGCCACTCATGAAACCTGTGATTCAGGTCAATGTGACAATGGCTGTCATTTCGGCACTTAAGCAGATGGAAACGGTATACCTCTTAACAAACGGCGGACCGGGCAACAGCACACAGTTTGCCGCAAACTACTTATACCAGCAGGCATTCAAAGCATTTAAATATGGATATGGAAATGCAATCGGAGTGATCTTCATCATCATCTGTCTGGTTACAACCGTTGTGCTTAATAAGATCTTTGCAGAACGCGAGGGAAGACGGGCTCGCAGAATAAGGGAGGGACTATAAATGGAGAGCGTAGGAAAAAGAAAGCATAAATTCTCAAAACCTCTGTTATGGGTTGTCCTGAGCGTCGTTGCAATTATTCAGATATTTCCACTCGTGTGGCTTGTAGATTTCTCACTTGCAAGCAGTAATGAAATGTTTACAAGCGGACTGCTGATCATTCCGGAAAAGATTCAGTGGGGCAATTATGCGAAAGCGTTTGTGGATGGACACTTTCTATTATATTTAAAAAATAGTATACTAATTAATGGGTTAGCGGTTCTGATCGTAATTGCAGTTTCCATTATGGCTGGATTCGCATGCAGAAGAATGAAATGGAAATTAAGTGGGTTTGTAAAAACACTTCTTCTTCTTGGCATGATGATTCCGATCCATGCAACCTTGCTGCCTAATTATAAAATATACAATATGCTGGGACTGACAGATACGATCTGGGCACTCTTAATTCCGTATGTAGCATTTTCACTGCCGCAGGGGCTGTTTTTGATGACAAGCTTCATGGAATCCATACCGGTAGAACTTGAGGAAGCGGCGGTTATGGATGGGTGTGGAATCTACCGCATTATTTTCCAGATCATCACGCCAATGTTAAAGTCATCCATTGCAACGGTTGCGATTATGACATTCTTAAACAATTGGAATGAATTCATGATGGCAAGTACCTATTTAAGTTCACCAAAGTGGAAGACACTTCCATTCTCGGTACTTGAATTCACAGGTCAGTATTCTTCGAATTATGCGGTTCAGTTCGCTGTAATGGCACTGACAGCAGCACCGGCCGTTATTGTATATATTATCCTGAATAAGCACATTACGAAAGGTGTTGCAATGGGTGCTGTTAAAGGATAAGCAATTACAATCGAAGGAGAACGGTACATATGAAGAAGTTAAAACAGTGGGTCAATGGGTTAGGTGTGAGAAAGAAGCTGATATTCTACGGATATCTGACGATTTCTCCTGTGCTTCTTATCATATGTATCGCTCTTATATTTTATAATTACAATCATTCACTGGAAGCAAAAATGGAAACAGACCTGAGCAGTGTTAATACACTGGCAGATGGAATCAATGTACTTCAGTCGGATATCAAGGATTTTTCCACCTATATCTGTATCAATAATGATATTCATAACCTGCTTGTTGCAGATCAGGCACAGGAACTGAATCAGAATGCAAAGCTGTGGCTGGAAAAAGCACCGATGCAGATGGTACAGGATATGATGGCACTGAAGGGGCATATCAAAACCATCGCGATTTATCCGGAAAATGGAGTCCGGCCTTATCTTCGATGCATGGATGGAAGCGCATATGTTTCGGACATGAATGTAATTCGTAATTCAGAGATTTACAAGGAGACATTAAACAGTGCAAGCGGGATGGTCTGGAAGTTTGTGCCCAAGGGGGATCCGACTTCTTATGAGACAAATCGTTACGACAAGGTAGTCTTATACAGAGAGATTTTTGATTTGACACAAAAGGAAACGCTTGGATATATTGTAATCGGAGTCGAGCAGGCGCGATTTGAAAAGCTGTGTGAAAGTGCAGTCAAAAACAGGCAGGAAAGTGTCATTATCTTAGACAAGAATGGCGGCGAACTGACACGGGTCGGCGAGATTGATGAAAAGGTGGAAGCTTATCTAAAGAGCGATGAATTTATGAAGCAGGATTATTTGGAGAGAGCTTCACATGTCACCTATAGAAATTATGATATCGTCTGCAATCAGAGCGAGCAAAATGCAAGTATTGTCTGCAAGATTGTGCCGAGATACAGGCTGCAGATGCAGGTCAAGGATATGATCTATATGCCGCTCATTCTTCTTGCAGGAATGCTGGTGGGCCTGATGCCGTTGCTTCTGATTATTTCCAATATCGTGACAAAGCCATTGACACAGCTTAGCGGTGCCATCAGGAAGTTCTCAACCGGAGATTTTGATCAGCAGGTGGAAGTGACCACTCATGACGAAATAGGCGAGGCAGCAGAATGCTTTAACAAGATGGTAAAAGACATTAAGGCGCTGATTGATCAGAATTATGTCATTACACTTCAGGAAAAAGAAAGCGAGCTTGCGGCACTGCAGGCGCAGATTAACCCACATTTCCTGTATAATACACTGGATTCGTTGTACTGGCAGGCGATTGAGACGGATAATGAGGAAATTGCTGAGAACATTCTAGCACTCTCACAGCTCTTTCGTCTTGTCCTGAGTCAAGGGCAGAAAGAAGTTACGGTAGAGCAGGAGACAGAGCTCATTTCCCGTTATCTGCAGATTCAGAAGATGAGATTTACAAAGCGGCTCAATTACGAAGTTGAAGTTGCTGAATCTGTTAAAAAGATAAAGATTCCAAAATTAATCTTACAGCCGTTCGTTGAGAATGCAATTGTGCATGGATTTGAAAATACAACGGTGCCGTGTTATCTGAAGATTATCGTAAGGGAAGAAAGTGGAGAACTCTACTGTTCGGTTCAGGATACCGGAATCGGAATGAACCAAAAGCAGATTGATGAAATCTACGAGGTGGAGCCTGTTCGGTATGCCAAACATCGGATTGGAAGATATGCGATCAAGAATATCATAGAACGGTTGAAACTAAAATATCAGGATCACTTTAAGCTGGAAATTGTCAGTGAGGTTGGAAAGGGAACGACAGTCATACTAAGACTGCCATTAGAGAAGAGGGATGAATCATGCCATTAAAATTATTAATAGCAGATGATGAAGAGGTCATTCGAAATGGAGTTGTAAAATATGTACAGCTTCATACAGAACGATTTGAACAAATTTATGAGGCTGAGGACGGGCAGGAAGCGGTTGATCTGATGCTTGCGTATCAGCCGGATATGATGCTTCTGGATGTACAGATGCCACAGAAAACAGGAATCAATGTCATGGAGGAAGCAAAGCGCGCAGGGCTAAGCCCAATTGCGGTGATTTTGAGCGGATATGATGAATTTCAGTATGCTCAGCAGGCAATACGCCTTGGCGCAAAGGAATATCTGCTAAAACCGGTGCGTGCAAAGGATATATTGGAATGTCTGATGCGGCTTGCGGATGAATATATTGGGGTGGAAGAAAATGAGCATAAGGACGTCTCACAAAATCAATTGGTAAAAAAGGCAGAGGAATATATCCTCGAACATTATATGGAGTCCATTACGCTAAATGAGATTGCGGAAAAGCTTGGTGTATCAAAAGGCTATGTGTCCACACTTTTTACGCAGAACAAACAGTGCGGGTTCGTGGACTATCTCAATGGAATCCGGGTAGAGAGAGCCTGCAGTTATTTGGAACAGAACTATTTCAAAATCTATGAAATCGCCTATAAGGTTGGATTTCAGGATGAAAAATATTTTACAAAGGTATTTAAGAAGATAAAAGCAATGTCACCGAAGGAATACCGTATGCAGAATCGATAGGAGGAAATAATCTTGAAACTAGAGTATACAACAACGACATACAGAAAGAATCAAAAAGAAACAACGACGCAGCAGCTCGAATTTATTCATGATGAGGAACGGGAAAATGAGCTGATTACGCTATATCCGCAGATGAAGTACCAGCAGATGGAAGGATTTGGCGGTGCGGTGACAGATTCCGCAGGCTACATTTTTTCGTTGATGAGTGAAGCGCAGAAAATACAGATGGCAGAGTCCTACTTTGGGAAAGAAGGGATGAAGTATCATCTCGTCCGTATCCCAATTGACAGTTGTGACTTCTCTCTGGAGCATTATGAGGCAGATTCGGATGAGGCGGATGAGACATTCGAAAAATTCTCATTTGAACGTGTAGAAAAATATATCTTACCACTTTTGGATGCAGCAGAAAAAGCCTATGGCGGCAAACTGGATATTATGCTTTCGCCGTGGAGTCCACCGGTTTATATGAAGACGAACGGAGATCGCAATCACGGTGGGAAATTAAAGGATGAGTATAGACAACGTTGGGCGGAATATATCTGCAGATACATTCAGGAGTACCGAAATAGAGGCTACCACGTGACAAGACTGACGCTTCAGAACGAGCCAAAAGGCGTACAGACATGGGACTCCTGCATCTATACAGCACAGGAGGAGAAAGTATTACTGCGAGACTATGTATGGCCTGCACTGAAAAAATATGGATTGAATGATATTGAAATCTACCTTTGGGATCATAATAAAGAGCGCGTGTTTGAATGGGCTGAAACGATCATTGATGATGAGACGACGGATATGATTGCGGGAATGGCATTTCATTGGTACAGCGGAGACCATTTCGAGGCACTACGCATGGTGAAGGAGCGCTTTCCGGATAAGAAGCTGCTGCTCTCGGAGGCATGTATTGAATATAGCAAATTCAGTGCGGATGACTACCTTGGAAATGCACAGAAATATGCACACGATATGATTGGAAATCTGAACGAAGGGATGAGTGTCTTTATTGACTGGAATCTGGTGTTGGATGAAATCGGTGGGCCGAACCATGTTGGCAATTTCTGCGATGCGCCATATCTGTTTGATACAAAAAAATCTGAGCTGATGGAGAGCAACATACTGGGGTATCTGTGGCACTTCAGCCATTTTATCGAGGTAGGAGCGGTTCGAATCGGTGTCAGCAGATATACAGATAAGCTGGAGGTGACAGCCTTCGAAAAAAATGGAAAGATTACATTTGTAATATTGAATCGGACAGACGAGGATCTTCCGGTACATATTCGGATGGAAGATGAATGTGTGGAAATCATGGTAAAAAAAGCATCTATTTCAAGTGGCGTGATCTGCGCGTAGCATTAGTAGACCGGAGGGACAGACCCTCTGGTCTTTTTTTAGGTGCCAGAGGGTCTGTCCCTCTGGCACACATGGCATACTGACAAACAGTGAAAAATAATGCACGATTTTGAAAGATTGACCCCTATATTTCACAGAGAAGCAATGCTAAGATTGAACCAACAAATTATTAGGATCGCCGAAATCTGGCTGGTGGTCATTTTGGGGATAAGGAGAGAAAAATGCAGAGAAAAAGTATTGTAAAAAAAGTAAGTGCATGGGGGCTGTCACTTGCTATGATTTTGGGAACGCTGACCCCGCTTTCTGTAAAAGCGGAAGACGCTGCGTTCGCATTTTCACCGGACAGCAATTATGCGATTGTGTCCGAGGTTACCGGGAAAGCAGTCGATGTAAAGAATGTAAGCTGGGGAAATAACGATACGATAGCAACAGGTGAGTATCGGGAGAAGACGCAGGGTGTCAATGCAACATCCGTTTTTCGATTTGGAGACACATCGTACAGTTCTGATCTGGCTGCAGATGAGACAGCGGCAAGAATGTATTATTACGATTCAACAGCAGCGTATCACCCGATGCGTTCGGAAGGAAATGATTTTATTTTCGCGGATCCGAATGGTCGAGGCGGAATTGACAGTGACAATGCTGAAGACATCAAGATGGCTACCTACATCATCAAAAAGACAGGTGAGAATACGGGAATCATCAAGGATGCAACCAGCGGATACTATCTGACGGTAAATGATGCGGGAGAAATCCGTAAATCTGAAAATGAGAGTGATGCAAATACCTTTCGTTTTATTGAAAACCCGAAGATCTTAGATGATACGGCATATATTGAAAATGTAGCGACTGGACAATTGGTAACGTTTCAGGATCAGCCAGATGATTCCTATGCACCAATTAAGGTTGCGGGCGACAAAGAGAACATTACAAGTGCAGAGAAGTTCAAGGTATCTTTTCAAACCAATGAAACGGGATTGAAAGATGTAGTATCGTTCCAATCTCTGAGTAAACCGGGATATCAGATTGCATCATCCAAATGGATCGATGGTCCAGTTGCGCAGGTTGGCTCGTACCAAGCAACGGGCGGTGGCTGGGAAGCAATCGCGGTGGAGCCGATTGGAAATGGATATTTTGTTTTCAGAGATGCAGCGTTAGGACAACTCGTCACAGTGAATGAAGAAGGATATCTGACTGGAGGCTGTGAAAAAGAGCTGGCAGACATTACGGACAGAGAAAAATTTATCATCCATACGTCTGCGGATCTGTCGGAAACACAGGATTTAAGCATTGACAGTAGTTCACGAACAGAGACGACACTGACATTATCATGGACAAAACCATTGAATCTCTATACAGATATTGAAGTATGGCAAAAAGCGTCCAATGACGAAGTGTTTACAAAGGTAGGTTCTTTATCAAATGCGACAACCTATACGGCAGAAGGTCTGGCAGCGGGAACGGAATATACATTTAAGCTGCGCTTCATCAGTGGAAATGGAAATCTGGAAGCGACAGATAACCCGCAAGTGGAAAGCAATGAAGCCACTGCAAAGACAAGAGCAGGAGCAAAGCCGGCAACTCCAACGAATATTACATTTGACGGAAATGATAAAGAGTGCACCATTGGCTGGGACGCGGCTGAAAATGCAACACATTATCAGATTATGCGTGCCGACAGTATGTATGGAACATATGAAGTAGCCGAAACGGTAAGTAAGGATAAAAAGAATGTAAAGCTCACTTACGCAAATGCAGATAAAAATGCGAATTATTATCGCGTTGTAGCATTGAATAATGGACAGGGCGGCGATGATGTATCGGAGGCAGAGAAGTCGGAGCAGTCAGAATATGTCTCATTGGAAAAACAGAATTTTGGTGATCATACTCTTATTTTCACAGAGAAAGATGATGTTGCGAAGGTCAATGAGACCCTGAAGGCAATTTTTGATCAGCAGAATGATTATGGAAATGATGCACAGTTTAATGGTGATCATTATCAGATATATTTCAAACCGGGTGATTATACAACGACGGACTGCATGTACTTGGGCTTTTATACATCCTTCAATGGATTAGGAAAAACACCTTATGATGTAAAGCTGAATAATATTGCGATTCCGGCATATCTTCCGGGAGGTGCACTTGGTGGACAGGATAATAATGCGACCTGCAATTTCTGGCGCTCGACAGAGAATCTGTCGGTGATGAACACTGGAAATGAACAGGGAAAGGCAGGCTTTGGCTCCAATCGTGTAGATCAGTTCAACTGGGCGGTTGCGCAGGCAGCACCGCTTCGCCGTGTCTATTCGGAGCGTCCGGTTGCTTATGACTGGAATTATGGCTGGGCAAGCGGCGGATATGTAGCCGATTGTAAATTTGTTGGTACTTTTGAGGACAACGGTAATACGCTAAGTGCAGGCACATTTTCCGGACAGCAGTTCTATACAAGAAACAGTGAACTGACAGGCAATGCATTTGGAACAACACTGAACAACTTCTATCAGGGAGTAAAGGCGCCAAACCTTCCGCAGGCAGACGGGAAAACCGGAGAGGCTCTGGTAAACGGAAATGGTGCAAGTAATTGGAATATTGCGGCAGCAGATGGCGGACAGCAGGTGTTTACCAATGTGGAGACAACTCCAAAATTAAGTGAAAAACCATTCTTATACATAGATGATCAGGGCGAATACCAAGTGTTCGTACCGGCTGTAAGAGAGAATACGAAGGGGGTTAGCTGGTCTGAAGGCAACATGGGAGAAGGAACAAGCATCCCGCTGAGTGACTTCTATGTTGCACAGCCAAAAGATACGGCAAAAGAAATCAATAAACAGTTGAAAGCAGGAAAGAATATTTACTTCACACCGGGAATCTATCATGCAGAGGAAGTGATCCATGTAGACCGTGCGAATACAGTTCTGCTTGGAACTGGTATGGCAACGATTATTCCGGACAATGCAGAAGGTGCAATGCAGATTGCAGATGTGGATGGCGTAAAAGTGGCAGGAGTCATTTTTGATGCGGGTGCACATTCGAAATATTTATTAAAGGTTGGAGCTGAGAAATCGAATGAGGATCACAGTGCAGACCCAACTGTTCTGCAGGATGTCTTCTTCCGTGTAGGTGGAACAACGAACGTGCTGACAAAATCAGATGAAGCATTGATTATCAACAGCAGTGATGTGATCGGTGACCATTTCTGGATCTGGCGTGCAGATCACGGCGCAGGTGTCGAATGGGCAGGAAATGAATCAAAACATGGACTGATTGTAAATGGTGACAATGTAACCTGCTATGCATTATTCAATGAACATTTCCAAGAGTATGACACTCTTTGGAATGGTGAAAATGGAGCAACCTATTTCTATCAAAATGAGAAATGTTATGACCCAATCAGTCAGGAAGCATGGATGTCTCATAATGGAAAGACGAATGGATATGCAGCGTACAAGGTAGCAACAGGTGTTAAAAAGCATTATGCAGTAGGGCTGGGTATCTACAATGTATTTATCTATACAGGTCCGACATATGATTCAACAGAAGTACAGATTCAGATGGACAATGCAATTGAGGTTCCAAATAGTGAGAATGTTATTGTAGAAAATGCATGTCTGCAGACATTTGCGGATAAAAATAAGGCACTTCAAAAATTCAATCACATTATCAATGGTGTCGGAGAAGGTGTCAGCAGCGGAAAAGATACTGTGACCGGAGAAATCGGCGAAGACTGGTCAAGAAAATTCCTGCTCAGCTACAAGAATGGAACGGCTGTCGTAGGAAATGCAATTAGAACTGACAACGATAAAGGAAAATATATAGGCGTAAATACAATTACGAATATAGAAGAACCGACCGATGAAGCAGAGGAAAAGCCAGAAGAAAAGCCGGATCAAAAACCAGATCAAAAACCGGATCAAAAACCAGAGGAAGGTCAGAATCCATATGATGAATGGAAGAAAACCGCACTCATTTCCCCAACAAGAGGTGAGCTGAAAGGTGCAGGACCTTCCATGGTAACATGGAACCGGCTGGACGGTGCGGCAGTGAAAAACTATGAAATCAGTCTGGATGGAAACGTGGTAGGAACGGTTGACCAGACAGATTCAAAAATACTGAGCTGTGAAATCAATACAACCAATGTTGCGGCTCATCAGCTTCAGTTAACGGCAGTGCTTGAAAACGGAGATCGGGTTCACGCTAGTACCAGAACCTTCTATGTATCAAAGAAGGGCATGAGCGTGGATAACCGCATTGTGGATTATCCGATTTCCAATATGGGAGAAAGCTGGTATTATAACTGGTCGCTCACACCATATGCACAGAATACTTCGAAAGCAGAATTTGTTCCGATGATATGGGATGGGTCGGATGATTCGATGGCATGGCTCCAGCAGGCAAAAGCAAATGGTTACACAGCGGTACTCGGGTTTAATGAGCCTGATTTGGCTGAACAGGCAAACATGAGTGTAGAAGCAGCATCGACACTTCAGCCACAGTTCACAAACAGCGGGCTGCGCGTAGGTTCTGCAGTGACTGCAGGATGGGCAAGCTCTTCGGAATGGTTTGACAGCTACATGGCTGCAAACGGTGATCAGATTGATTTTATCCCAATGCATTTGTACATGGGGTATCCGGATAAAGATCAGGTAAAGGGACTGATGGATGAAATTCAGAGAACATATGATAAATATCAGAAACCAATCTGGATTACAGAGGTTGCATTTGCAAGTTCAGATTCGGGCTGGACGGGATTAGAAGAGACTAATACAGAATACAGAGATAAGACAAAAGAAGCAATGTCGATGTTGATTAACGGCGTAGACGGAGAATTCACCGGATTGAATGCACGGGAGTATGTAGAGCGTTATGCATGGTTCTCATTTGATACAAACCACACTTATGGCGGTGTCTCATCACTGTATGAAACGAATGATAGAGGAACCCTTGGCAAGGGAGAACTCACAGAGCTTGGAATGCTTTACCGCACATTAGGAAATCCGGAAGGATATGAGCTGCCGGGACTTGATGGCGTGATAGATGAAACAAAGCTTCCACAGGATGTCTATGTGAAGGATCAGTTCTCTGGCAATGGCGGAAGTGGAGTAACACCGGTTAATAATCAGAAGGGTAAAGTAAAAACTGGAGATCATACACAAGCAGGCGTGTATGCGATGCTGTTATTATGTGCAGCAGGTGTGTGTGTATATACAGGTGTTCGAAGAAAACGCGAAAATAGAAAATAGGAAGCCAAAGGCTTTTTGGAGAAAAGAAAACAGGAATGAGCAGTGCGCTCATTCCTGTTTTCTTAACATTATATTACCACAAAATGGCGAAAAATTCAAGACTGGTAAAGTGCGCCGCATGGGTCTATAATCAGTAAACTACCTATAGATAATATGAAGTGACCTCACAGTTGTAGATTCGTGGATTTACCTGTAAACTATTAATAGTTGAAGATTAATGGTAACAGGGATTACCGCATACAAAAGGAGGCCACATATGAACAGTATAA
>JAQUVD010000046.1 GCA_028693555.1 Hespellia sp. | reverse complement strand
GGAATTCAAAATGCAGAATTTTCCCATCTTCCGTTCCATAATTGAAGTCCTCATAAAGCCGCTGCATCTCCAATCGGATTTCTTCTGTCGGCAGTATCACCGTGACCCTTTCCCTAATTCCGAAAAACGGAAGCAGAACTTCTCCGAAATAGGCCATCGCCTCTTTTAGAGCCGCGTCTTCCCGCGGCTCTGGCATCTTTCTTTTCTCTTCGTACGCCATATAACCTTCCTTTCCATACGAGTTTGGCGGATTTTTCTATCTTTTTCACACGAAAATAATACAGACAATAGACTCTCTTGATTCGTTAAAACTTTATTCTTATGTTTTGGTTTGAATTTTTACCAGAAATGGTTGATCTGATTGGAAAAGCATAGAAAACTTTTCCGTTTAAATGTAATACAAATGTGTGATAGAACATCCCCTTGTTTACTATCATCTGTGGAAATTACTCTATCACACATTTAAGGATTTTGCAATCGAACCGACACGACAAGATGAAAGTTCCAAATATCACACTCTTTACCTCTCATTTCTTTAAATATGCTATTTCACTTCCATTTTTACAGACACTTTCCTATCATTCCTCTGTAAATATGATAGGAAGTTCTGTGATTTTATAGAAATCACCATTTTATGTCCGTTTTTCACGAACTTTTCAAGCGTTTTTCTATAATTATTGACGACAAACGATTCATTTAAAGAATTTCGAGTTTAAAAAATTTTCCACAACATACAAACAAGAGTCTGTCGCACTAGCTGCCTAAAAGCAGAGAAAAGCCGATATTTTCATACC
This sequence comes from Hespellia sp., assembly GCA_028693555.1. Classification (GTDB taxonomy): domain Bacteria; phylum Bacillota; class Clostridia; order Lachnospirales; family Lachnospiraceae; genus Hespellia. Next base: position 28,090 of record JAQUVD010000046.1, on the reverse strand, counting down.
TGCTTTTCTCTGCTTTCTATTTAAAATTTTAACGATTGTATTTATCCTTATTCAAAGTTCCTTCTTTGAAGTTCACAATAACATTTGTCGCCGCATCGCCAATTACATTCAAGGTGATGACAGCCATACCCGGCAGGTAATTCATAGCCAGAACCAATGCGTAACCCACCATACATAATTCTGAGCTGAAACCAAGTCCCATCATGACTACATATACCATCGTTGTTCCCGCAACCGGAATTGCAGGAGTTCCCATCGCGGTACAGATAGACAGAAAGGCTGCCAGAGCCAGATTCGCAGGAGTGATGTTAATGCCTGCTGCCGTTGCGATAAATGTGACTGCCATCATATGCATCGCCGTCGTCCCATTCATATTGATCGTCATTCCCGTCGGAAGCACAAAGGAACTGATTTCTTCCGAGCAGCCTAATTCATCGATGCATGTTTTTGTATTCAGTGGCAAGGTTGCAGCCGATGAGTTCGTTGCCGCGGCAAATAGGCCAATCTTAAATGATTTTTTCATAAACGGGATTGGATTCAAACGCGTTGTTACGAAAATCCCAATTGGATATACGGTACAGACCAAAACGAAGGATACTACAATCGTTGAGATCATCCATACTAATGTAGGCTTGATATATTCCACACCATATACTGCAAACGCTCTTGTAATCATGCAGAAAATAGCAATCGGTGAACACTTATTAATCAGGAAATTAAGATAGTATAATACCATCTCATTGACACTTTCTAATACAGCTTTCAATGCTGCTGTTTTCTCAGGAAGCTTCGTCATACATAAACCGACAATGACTGCAACCACGCACACTGCAAGAATCGAAGTATTGGTGGAAAATACCTCTGTGATATTAGACGGCACTGCATTTACAATCGTTGAGAGCACATTATATCCCTGCATGGTAGCTACCGAATCTATCGCAAGATTCGATGGCAGATTCACATCAAACCACCCCATCGACTTCACGAAATAGGCAGCGCAGCATGCCAATGCCGCACACACTACATAAAAGCATAGGTAACATACAAATGTTTTTCCCGCAATCTTTCCCAGTCTCTCAGGGTCAGCCAGTCCGCAGATTGCAAGACTCAGCGAAACTAACACCAGTGGCACAATCGCAAGCTGAAGACCATGCATGAACAGTTGTCCAATAATATAGAACAAGCCAATCGACTCAAACCCGGTATCCGCTGTTACATCCTGAAATAACAATTTATTAATGATTTCCCACACGTTCTCAGCGCCTCCACTTAACAAGGCCTGTCTCAACAGAATCAGTAATACTCCGCAAATCATTCCGCCAAACACTGAAATCATCATTTTTGTCACAATCGACATTTTCTTCTTTTCCACGCTTATTCATTCTCCTTTAAAAAAAGCTCCCGCAATGTGATCTTCCTAACAAAATCGCATATGCAAGAGCTTTTTATCTTCTTCAAGATTTTAGTAAACAAGTCGTATGTGGTTTTCTTCACAAAAACGGACCCATTCATCATCCGGTTTCTGATCTGTAACTAAATAATCAATTTCTTTTAAATCAAGTAAATGTGTAAAGGCCGTTTTATTTAACTTGTGATGATCCGCAAACAACGCAACTTCCGATGCCTGTCCTACCATGACCTTTTTCACAATGGCTTCGCCTTCATTGGAATCTGTAACTCCTTTTTCCAAATCAACGCCTTTACAACTGATTAACAAAATGTCAACGTGATATTTTTTAATGTTATCCTTAGCGATCTGTCCTCTTAGTGAAAGTGAACTTTTATTAAATGTTCCGCCTGTAGAGATTACATTAATATTGGAATGCGCTAATTCCCGAAACACTTCCGTTGATGTTGTGAGAACTGTAATTTCACTGCTGTCACGAAGTAGTTTTAACGCTTCCATAACTGTACTGCTGGCATCTGCCGCTATCGTCATCTTAGTTGAAAGTATCTCCGAAAAGCTTTCCGCCATTTTCTTCTTTTCTGCCAGATGAATGGCTGCCCGCTGATAAAAATGTACCCCTTCTCTCTGGGATGTCTCATTTAAAACTGCGCCGCCAAATGTTCTGGTCAAAAAGCCCTCATTTTCCAGTTTATCCAAATCACGTCTGATTGTTTCTTCTGTCACTTGAAATTGATTACTTAATTCAGTAACCACTACTTTATTGTCTGCTCTTAATTTTTCCTTTATTGCTATCAATCGATCTTTTGCTGCCATAAAACTCGCCCCTCATCTTTACTCTTAGAATATGTTTTTATTTTATATTACCATAAATAAATGTTGTTTTGTACTGATTTTTCTTTATTTTCAACATTCTCTACATATTTCCAACATTTCAAAGCGTTATGGCATCAATTTTACCAATTATTTATCTAAGTTCTCAGCAAGGTCGCGCATATACTGTACGTCAGCATCTTCTAATTCAAGCTCTGATGATTTTACATTCTCTTCGATCTGCTCCACTGTTGTTGATCCACTTAAAAGGTTTAAGAAATCTCCCTGTGCAAGAATCCATCCAAGTGCAAGGTTTGCAATGGTACAATTATATTTTTTACAAAGAGGCTTCCACTGATCCATCATATCCATGGCTGCCTGCATATTCTCCGGCTGGAACCATTTCTTAGGAATCTGAGCGCCTACCGGTTTGTAATCTCTTGGCATCGTTCCTGATAACAATCCCATCTCAAGCGGTGAATATGCTTGAATGGTCACTCCATTTTCACGACAGCAAGGGATGATTTCCTCTTCAATACCGCGATCTAAGATTGAATATTTTGCCTGCACAATGTCGAGCTGTCCATATTTTAAATATTCCTCGATGTGATGAATATCTACATTCGCAGCACCGATTGCTCTGATCTTTCCTTCTGCCTTTAATTCATTCATAAGCTCCATCGTCTTCTGGATTGGCACAAAGTACTCCGTTCCTTCGATTGCCTGCCAGTGTGTCATATAGACATCCACATAATCGACACCAAGACGCTCTAACGACTCTTCGATTTCTTTCTTTACGGAAGCAGTATTTAAATTCTTGTATAACTGGATATCATTTACAACGTTGAAGAGATCACCCTTCATTTCCTGATCCCATGTCACACCACATTTTGTGATGATCTTCACATCCTCACGGTTCATTCCTTCTAATGCTTTTCCAAGAATTTTTTCACTGTTTCCAAAGTTGTATCCAGGAGCTGTATCGATCAAGTTGACGCCTGCTTTTGGTGCCTGTCTGATGGTATCTACCACTTCCTGAAGCTCGTGATCTCCGCCCCAGGCCGAACCGCCACCGATGGACCATGTTCCAAGACCGATTCTTGAAATATCTATTCCTGTTTTACCAAGTTTCATTGTTTTCATATTGTTCTATCTCGCTTTCTTATATCCGGTTAAACCAAGTTACTTATAATCCTCACGATACTTTGTAAGCATCTCTTCCACAATATCCTTATTCTGTACACCTTCGGTTGCACCGACATACTGAACGGAAACTGCCGCCGTACAGTTGGCATAGATGGCGCATTCTCTCAGATCCTTACCGTCCAGCAGGGCAGTTATAAATCCAGATGCAAAATTATCTCCTGCTCCAATGGTATCAATTGCAGTAACACCCTTACATGCCGGCACAATCATGGCTCCCTGTGCATTACGGATGTAGCATCCACGCTTGCCAATCTTCATGATGACATTCTTTACGCCACAGTTATATAGAATATCTGCAACTTTTGCCTCTTCGCTCTCGCCTGCCATCTCAGAAGCCTCTTCAAAGTTCGGGAAGAAATAATCCACATAGCCAAGAGCCTCTTTGATGTCCTCCAGTGTTTCATTCAACCTTGGCGAAACCATGTCCGCACAGATCGTCATGCCTTCTTCTTTTGCTTTTTTGAATACTTTCACCATTGCATCATTATCAAACAAGGGATTGTTGAAAATGCTTGCAAAAGAGAGAATCTTTGCACTCTTGAGCGCTGACATATCCAGGTCATCCGCACAGAATTTCCATAAGCTGCCCTGACGGTTCGTAATAAAAGTACGCTCACCGTCCGCCTGTACCAATCCAACATTAATGGATGTCGTTTTTTCCGGGTCCTGTTTGATATAGGTGGTATCAATTCCGTTGTTATGGCAGTGACTCAGAACAAATGAGCCTGCCACGTCAACTCCGATGGCACTCATCAGGCCAACCTTATGACCCAAACGAGTAATAATGGTCGATTCATTTAAAGCATCCCCGCCAATAGTCATCGCAATGCCATCCACCGGATAAGATACAACATCAAAGACTTCCTTGCTTACCGGACGGAGCGGCAGGTCTACAATTGCCGCACCAATAATGATGATATCTAATTTCTTATCCACTTTACTCATCAGCCCTTCCGTCATCTCCGAATAATTTGATTTTGTACATTGCACGTTCCTTTACCGCTGTTCTTACTTTCCTCTGCATTGCAAGGTATGGCTCGTCAATGCTTTCTTTGATTGCATCAAGTGCAGCTAATGTAAGTTCTGTATGGATGTTGATCTTTGCAACACCAAGTGAGATTGCTTTCTTAATGTCCTCGTCGCCGATGCCGGAAGCTCCGTGAAGTACGATTGGAACATCAACTGCATCTGCAACTTCTTCTAAGATGTCAAATGCCAGTTTTGGTTCTGAAGAATACACACCATGCACGTTTCCAATTGCGATTGCTAAAGAATCACATCCGGTTCTATCTACAAAGTCTTTTGCAGTCTTAGGGTCTGTATACTCATAATCTGCTAAAGCTTCTTCGTATACTGTTTCATTTCCTACATGTCCAAGCTCTGCTTCAACTGGAATATTGTATGCGTGGAAATAATCTACACATCTCTTAATTTCTGCAACATTCTGCTCGTATGGTAATGCAGAAGCATCACGCATCACTGAATTCATGCAGTGATTTACTGCGTTCTGAAGGATTGTCATGTTGCGGCCGTGATCCCAGTGAAGAATCACCGGAACAGTTGCTTTCTTTGCCATAGATTCCATCATATAGCAGTAATCTTCGAATGAAGTATTCCCTGTAAATCCTGTTCCAAACGAGATGATGACCGGAGCGCGCAGTTCTTCTGCCGCATCCATCACTCCCATGAGCATCTCCGCATTCCATACGTTAAAATGTGGAATTGCATAATGTCCTTCGCTTGCTTTCTTTTCCCAATATCTGATATCTGAAATCATAATTATCTCCTTTTCTTAAAAAACTTTATTATTTTACTCAGCTACTTTTATAACACCTTTGATCATATCGGCTTTTTTCACTGGATCAATTGCTTCTGTAAATGCTTTCTGAACATCTTTATAATCATAAATGTTTGTAACCATATCTTTGACATGAAACTTTCCTGATGCAATCGCTTCGATTGTCTGTGGGAAGTTATTGCAGTATCTGAATGATGTCTGAATCGTTACTTCACGATTAATCTTAAGGAAATCAATTGGTACTGGTTTAGACTGTGTGCCAACCATCATGATTTTTCCACCACGTGCAACTATCTGAATTGCCTGATTGGTTGTAAATGCAGAGCCCGCACATTCAAATACAAGATCGACTCCCTGATCCCCATAAAGTTCTGGCGAACGTAGAACCGCTACCGTATCTTCTTCTTTTCCGTTAATTACCCTTTTTGCGCCTAATTTCAGAGCAAGATCCAGTCGTTTCTGAAGAACATCAACAACCGTAATATCTGTTGCGCCAAGGCTTACACATGCCTGAAGCGTCATAAGACCGATTGTGCCTCCTCCTAAAATCACGATGCTCTTTCCGAGCATTGCACCGCCGAGAACTGCTGCATGCATTCCGACTGCTGCCGGTTCAACCAAAGCACCTTCTAATGTAGACATTCCTTCCGGGATATGATAAGTCCATGCTTCTGGATGTGTCATATACTGTGTTAATGCTCCTTTATAATGTGGCTGTGTTGCTAACATGTCCACACTTGGGCAAATATTATAATGACCATGCTTGCTGTATACTGTAGATTCATCTGGAACACTCGGCTCGATTAACACCTTGTCACCAACTTTGAATTTTGTAACATTGGCCCCGATTCCGACAACCTCGCCTGCTACTTCATGTCCAAGTCCGATTTTCTGATTGGGATCTTTTGGTGGAATAAATGGTCCGAATTCGAATCCGTGGATATCAGATCCACACATTCCTACATATTCTACTTTCATTAATATTTCATTGTCTTTTGGCTGTGGAACTTCACATTCCTGAATTTCAAATTGTTTTGGTGTTACTAAGATTGCTTCTGAGTTATTCAAAATTAAGACCTCCTTATGTTGTATCCCGGTGTCCAGAGCTGCCTGGACACCGCGTATTAAAATGTTCTAATCGGTTATTCTACATCACCAATGTCCTCTACCGATTCTCCACGTGTCTCAACACCTAAGAATAAGATACCGACTGCGATAATAACGGCCACGATAGAAATCAGGATGAATACTCCGTTCGCTCCCATTGAAGACGCTGCAACAGATGTTACAAGAAATGGGAAGAAAATGTTACTTACACGACCCATTGCGTTACTGAATCCGGAACCGGAAAGCTTTGCTGATGTTGGCCACATCTCCGGTACATAGACAGCAGACGCGTAACATACATACATATAAATTACTGTGTTAAGAAGGAAGGTACATATGATTAATGCTGTCATTGTTGTCTGTTTTCCTGTGATGATTCCGAGTACTGCCATCAATACTAAGAGTCCGACGCCCATTGCCTTACGTGGAATCTTATCCATAATTAAGGACGCGATAAAGATTCCGAATGGAGCTCCGAAGAGACCAAACATTGTCATAAACTGTGAGTCTGATGTGCTGTAACCCATAGAGGAAAGCATAGAAGGCATCCAGTTCATCAATGTATACTGAATTGTATTCATACCGATTAACACAAGCGATCCAACGATTGTTCTTCTGAGGAGTTTTCCTCTAAATAATGCAGAATATGGAAGCTGTTTTACTGCTTTTGGCTCTTCTGTTACTTCCGGAAGTTTTTTTCCGGTAGAAGCTTCAATTTCTTTTTCAATCTGTGTCATGATCTCATCTGCTTCTTCGACTCTTCCCTGAGATTCTAACCATCTTGGCGACTCTGGAAACTTCTTAATAATGAAGACACAAGCGATAATTGATAGCACAGAAGGAATCATAAACTGGATTCTCCAGTTTAATGCATAGCTTGCTACACAAGATCCGATCAAAAGCGCGATACCATTACATACAGGATGAGCCCAGTTACCGATAAATGAAGTACGGCTTGACCATGTACCGCGGTTTCTACCCGGAACATACTCTGTAAATCCTGCAAAAAGTACAACTAATAAAGCACCAAGTCCAAGACCCTGAACGAGTCTGAAGAAATACAGTACATAGATGTTCGGTGAAAGTGCTCCGCCGATCATTGCTACGATATGGATTGCTTCATATAAGAGGATTGATTTCTTACGACCAATCTTATCTCCGATCGGTCCGCCAATCAATGCTCCGAATAACTGACCTGCTGTGTATGTAGTCCCCCACATTGCAAGAAGCTTGCTTCCCGGCTCCAGCCAGTGGATTTCATTTAATAAGATGTTCTGTACTGCACCACCGATACCGTTTGACCAACAAACGAGAAGTGCGAACGCTGTTACCAGCCACATTTTAATATGCCATGATGAATTTGGAAGGCGGTCAAGTCTCGCTCCAATATTTGCAGATTTTTTATTCATTTTATTTATCCCTTTCCTTTCGATCTTTATCGAATGTTCCTTTTATTTTAGATGTCACTATCACGCACTGCATCTTTTAATTCTATCTCAAGTTCTTCTTCCATAATTGCCCACGCTTTTTCAAAGTCAGCGTCCTTATTCCAAAGTGCCGGAGGTCCCATGATCACAATATCAGCACCAGCCTCATAAAGCGGACGATATAAGTCTTTGTTCATTGAGCCATCCGCTTCAATCAAGAAATGAAGTCCACGCTCTTTTCTTATCTTTGCCAGCTGTTTGATTTTGACATACATCTGCGGATCAATCGGTTGTCCGGCGATGCCTGGATCTACAATCATGATTGTCACTTTATCAAGCAGTGGAAGGTAGTACTCAATTGCAGTAAGTGGAACGGATGGACTGAGCGCAATTCCTGCTTTACATCCCAGTTCCTTGATTCTGTGAATGGTTACAAATGCATCGCCTTCGATACAGTCTGTATGCGGAGTAATATATGCTGCTCCTGCTTTCGCAAATGTTTCCAGATACTGCTGTGGGTGTGCAACCATCAGATGCGCATCCATTGGCTTTAGATTTTCCATATGCTGATTCAAATAATCTAGATAATCTGGACCAATTCCGTAGCTTGGCACATAGACTCCGTCTTTAATATCCATATGCAGATAATCTGATTTCTCATTAATTATCTTCATCTGCTCTTCTATATGAAATAAATCACAGCACCCCACTGATGGTGCAATCATCAATTTTTTCTTCATGGTATTAGTCCTCATAATCATAAGTCATGATTACTTTGATTGCATCTTTGTCTGCCATCGCCTGAAATCCTTCTTCCCACTGTGAAAGACCGATTCTATGTGTAATCATTGGCTTTACATCAATGGCTCCTGATTTTAAAAGACGAAGTGCATTTCTCCATGTTGTTGAATCATATGCCATATGTCCGATAATGCTCTTGTTCCATGCTGTGATGTCGTTGATTGAGAATTCTAACGGTTTGAATCCCATACCTACACGAACGATTTCTGCATTCGGTCTTGTCATCTCAATTGCCTGCTTCAATGCAATGTTTGCACCAGAACATTCAATCACTAATCCGAGATTGTCTCTTCCACAGATTTCTGTACATCTTGCAACAACATCTTCTGTCGATCCATTCACGCAGTGTGTAGCCCCCAACTGTTTTGCAACATCAAAACGAACCTTTGTATCATCCTGAAGACCTACCATAACAATGTTGACAGCTCCCATGATACGTGCAACCTGGACTGCAAATAATCCGATTGGACCGGTACCAAAGACTACAACATCCTGTCCGGGAAGTAAATGTGCCTGCTGGGCAACTGCTTTGTATGAATTACAGATCGGATCCATCAGTGCTGCTTCCTCATATGCTACACCTTCCGGAATTTCCCAGATTGCATGTTTATGAATACGAAGGATTTCTCCCGGAATCTTACAATATTTTGAAAAACCACCGCCCCATGTATTGTTATCTAATCCAAGATTTACTTTGTGTTCACAGCAAAGAAAATCTCCTGCTTCACAAGCTGGGCAAGTGCCACACACATGAGCACTGTTGTCTGATACAATTCTCTGTCCAATCTTCCAGTCTTTTACCTCTGCACCAACTTTTACGATTTCTCCTGCGAACTCATGTCCACGGATGGAGTTGAATTGATCCGAACCATTCTCCACTTTAAAATGTTTCATGTCTGCTCCACAGATTGCCGCTGCCTTTATTTCAATAATAATGTCCTCTGGTCCACACTCTGGTTCCGGAACATCGATCATACGATATCCACCAAATTCTTTGCCATATCTTGCTAATGCCTTCATTTTCTTTCCTCCATTTTCATGATAAATCTCTATTGCTCTATTTATTTGTTTCGGCCGAAAAACATTTGATTCTTCATCCCCGTTTAGAACCATTTGTTTATGACTACATACTAAATCAAATGTGTAAAATAGTCAATCAGAAATCTTTGTTTCAAACAACTTTGTGAGCATTTCACAAGTAATTTGCTTGTTTCCCACATTTATTCTTTTGTTTTTGTGCAATTTTTCTCACTTTTGTTTTTTGCGCAGAATTTTCCTTTACTTTTTCTTTGTATCACAGATTATGATCTTTATTTCAAAGATTTTTTTACATGTGCAGCAAAAAAGCAGATATTTTCATACCTGCTTTTCTCTGCTTTCTATTGACATTCTTTTTCTGATACCATTCACACCTCAAACACTTCCAAATCATCCGGTACATACAGTTTCCCGCTATAATACTGCCTTCCCTCTGCCGTATACAGTTCCTTCCGTTCCTTCCGATGTGTTTCCTCTGTATGATACAGTACAAGATTCGGAATCTTCAATTCCTCCGCAAGCTGGCACGCTTCCTTTACCGTGCTGTGATGCTTCTCGTACGGCTTGAATTTGTCCGCTTCACCAAACAGACAGAATGCTTCATGCATCAGCCAGTCGCTGCCTTTTACAAATTCATAATCCGCTTCATTATATGGCTCATCACCTACGCAGGTAAACTTTGTTCCGTCTTTCAGTATCATCGTAAATCCATACTGCTTCGCCTTCGTCGACATAATGTCAAAGAAGGTCACTTCATTTCCTAAAACCTGCTTTTTGTCACCATGCTCCAATGGAATAAATAAAATTCTCTCGTTGAAATGTTTACAGACTTTCTTCTGTGTCGTAAGCTTGGAAAGTGTCTGAATCGTCTCTACTAAATCTGAATGACAATAGATCCGCAGATTCCCTTCGTATGCTCCCTGATTCATCTTCGTTCCAATCAGGCGGATGAGCCACACGACCCCCAGGATATGGTCCGCATGTTCATGTGTGATAAAGATATCGTGAATATCTTCCAGTGGGAGATTCGTCTCTTTTAATACACTTAGTATCCGGTTGCCTCCACCACAGTCTACGAGGAAATGCTGCCCCTCCTCACTCAGTGCAAAGCATGTGTTATATAGCTGTGTTACCGTTGCATTTCCTGTTCCTAAAATTGTAAGTCTCATATGTAATCTTCCCTTCTTCTATCCAAGTGCCACATCCAAAATCATCATGATAACAAAACCAATTGCCACGCCAATCGTTCCGATATTAGAATGCTCCCCAGACTGTGATTCCGGAATCAGCTCTTCCACAACAACATAAATCATTGCACCTGCCGCAAACGACAGCAGGTACGGTAATACCGGCACCACCAAATCGGCAAGTAAGATTGTAACAATTGCCGCGATTGGTTCCACAACGCCTGACAGTCCGCCATATAAAAATGCTTTTCCCTTTGACATGCCATTCGATTTTAACGGCATGGAAATAATGGCTCCCTCCGGAAAATTCTGAATCGCAATCCCTATTGCCAGCGCGATAGCTCCCGCCATGGACACTGTAGAATTCTCCATCATTGCTCCCGCAAATACAACTCCGACTGCCATTCCTTCCGGAATATTATGAAGCGTCACTGCCAGCACGAGCATGGTACTTTTCTTCAAGTGTGCTTTCATTCCTTCCGGCTCATCGTCATTGATATGAAGATGTGGAATGATACTGTCAAGTGTGAGTAAAAATGCAATTCCGAGCAAAAATCCAACTGCTGCCGGCACCCACGGGATCGTCCCCTGCTGCGTTGCCATCTCAATCGATGGCATAATCAGAGACCATACCCCTGCTGCAATCATGACGCCCGATGCAAAGCCAAGTAATGCTTTCTGTGTCAATGCTCCCATTTCCTTTCGCAAAAAGAAAACCATACCAGAACCCAAAACCGTTCCGAGTAATGGAATTAATAATCCAATAGCTATATTATTCATAAGTAACACCTCCTGTGAATCTGACATGCAGATCTTATTCCGTATATTTTCTATATTATAATATCATAAGTATGTTATACTGTGATAGATTAATTTGAAAGTTTCAAATAACACAGCCACGATAAAGGAGATTTCCATGCAGAAATTATTTCAGAATATATTAGATGGTACCAATGTCAGACAGACGCTCAGTTCTTTGCGAAAAGAATGCAAAGATCCGAAGAACTGTGCCGCGTTAGAATCCATCCTTACAGACCACTCGCCGGCTCTGATTGGTCTGTTGACCTCAGAAGATGCAAAAACACGTAAAAACGCTGCCCTGCTGATGGGTGATCTTGCGTTACCTCAATTTTGTGAACCTCTTTTTACAGGATATCAAAACGAGGATACACTGTTTGTAAAAGAATCTTACCTGACCGCACTCTCGCATTTTGATTGTACCAGATATCTTGATTCATTTAAGGCACGGCTAGATGAACTGTCCGCATTAGAATTGACACCAGAGATTAAGAAACATACCGAGGCGGAAATGCGCGCATTGAATGCCATCATTATCTTAGTGGAAGGCGCAAAGAAACATACTTTTACCGGATATCACGAAAATTTTCATTGTGTGCTGCTGACGAACCGGCTCCACAAAGATATCACCGCGAAGCAGATTACACACGGAGAGGTCGAAGAATTTCCTGCCGGTCTTCTGGTCACTACCGATCAGATTGAAGAACTTCTCTATATCCGCACTTACAGCGAACTACTGCTTGTCATTCCGGGTGTGACAACCTGCTCAATGCAGCCTACGGAGGCAGCCAGAGAACTGGCGTCTTCCAAGCTGCTGCCACTTTTAAAAAAAGTCCATAAAGAACCCGCGCCATTTTATTTCCGTATTGGTGTGAAAAGTCAGATGCCACTGGACAAAAAAAGTATCCTGGTCAAATCACTTTCTGCAGAGCTTGAACGATTCACCAACCGCGAAATGCTCAACACAGCATCCGATTACGAGCTGGAAATCCGTCTGATTGAAAACAAGGCTCACACCTTCAATGTCATGGTGAAGCTTGGCACCCTCCCGGACGAGCGATTCCAATATCGCAGGGAATCTGTTGCAGCAAGCATGAAACCAGTAAATGCTGCGCTCCTCGTTGAACTCGCAAAAGATTACATGGTGCCTGACGCGCAGATTCTCGATCCGTTCTGTGGGGTTGCAACGCTCCTCATTGAACGGCAAATGGTCGTTAAAGGTAACACCTCTTATGGCATCGATGCTTATCCTGAGGCAATTGACAAAGCAAAAATCAATATGGAAGCCGCCAGACAGATTATCCATTTTGTTAATAAAGATTGTTTTGAGTTTACACATGACTATCTTTTTGATGAAATATTTACCGATATGCCATTTGAGACCGGACACAAATCCGATGAAGAAATATATGAAATCTACCGGAGGTTCTTTGACATGGCAGGCAATCTGCTCACCGAAGACGGAACAATCATCATGTATGCCCGCAATCCGGAATATGTGCGAAGTCTGTCCAAAGGACAAAATTACAAAATCATAAAAGAATGGGAAATCATGGACAAAGAAAATGCATGGCTTTTTATCTTACGATAAGCACCAATTATATAACGATTTTCACATATTTTTCCTTTCTCCTGATTTTCTATTGACTTTCATTCCCCAAGTGTTAAAATATTAACGAAAGAGGAAAATTTTTTCAATTATTCAAAATTAGGAGGATTTTTATCATGGGACGTTTTACATTACCACGTGACCTGTATCACGGAAAAGGTTCAATTGCAGAATTAGCAAACCTTACAGGAAAGAAAGCGATCGTTGTTGTTGGTGGCGGTTCAATGAAAAGATTCGGATTCTTAGACGCTGTTGTTGAGAACCTGAAAAAAGCCGGTATGGAAGTTCAGTTATTTGAAGGTGTTGAGCCAGATCCATCCGTTGAGACAGTTATGAAGGGTGCAAAAGCTATGCAGGATTTCCAGCCAGACTGGATCGTTGCAATGGGCGGCGGATCACCAATCGATGCTGCAAAAGCAATGTGGGCATTCTATGAGTACCCAGATATAACATTTGAAGATCTGATTGTACCATTTAACTTCCCTACACTTCGTACAAAAGCTCATTTCTGTGCAATTCCTTCTACATCAGGAACAGCTACAGAGGTTACAGCATTTGCCGTAATTACAGACTATGCAAAAGGTATCAAATATCCAATGGCTGACTTTAACATCACTCCTGATGTTGCAATCGTTGATCCTGACCTTGCAGAGAAGATGCCACAGAAGCTGACAGCTCATACAGGTATGGACGCTATGACACATGCGATTGAAGCTTATGTTTCTACATTAAACTGTGATTACACAGATCCATTAGCACTTCATGCAATCAAGATGGTTGACGAATTCTTAATTGCTTCATACAACGGAGATATGGACGCAAGAGACCGTATGCACAACGCTCAGTGTCTTGCAGGTATGGCATTCTCTAACGCATTACTTGGTATCGTTCACTCAATGGCTCACAAAACAGGTGCTGCTTACTCTGGTGGACATATCGTACATGGTTGTGCTAACGCAATGTATCTTCCTAAGGTTATCAAATACAACGCAAAAGACGAGACAGCTGCAAAACGTTATGCAGACATCGCTCGTTTCATCCACTTAAAAGGTGAGACAACAGACGAATTAGTTGACGCTTTAATCGCTCGTATCTTAGAGATGAACAAAGCACTCAACATTCCTACCTGCATCAAAGACTACGAAGGTGGAATCATCGATGAGAAAGAATTCAACGACAAGCTTTCTGATGTTGCTGCTCTTGCAATCTCAGATGCCTGTACAGGTTCTAACCCACGTCAGCCTTCACAGGAAGAGATGGAAAAATTATTAACAGCTGTATACTATGACAAAGAAATCGATTTCTAATTGGAATTGAATTGAAAATGAAATAGTTACATAACATAAAGAGAAGCGGAGGGCTTTTAAGCTCCCGCTTCTCTTATATTGCATCAATATTCTTTTGTTACAACTTCTACTCCATACAAGTCATCGCCTTCTTTGCAGTATGCTTACAATGTTTCGGAAATACTGAACCACAGTAATTAGAACACCGCCTAGAATCACTGAATTGCACACAAGCGGGATTGATATATTACAAAAGTACGGTCCGCGAGCACCATGTATTATTGAAATATTCAAAAGTCCGATCACCAAAAGTCCCAGTATACATCGTAAATACAAGTGAATACGCGATTTTCCATCCGTATATAAGGCCTCTACAGCCTCATCTCTGTCCACCTCAAAATAATACAATCCAAACTGTTTCGCAACGAAGTTCATATTCATGTCTTCCGAAAATGATAAAAATTCACGATTATCTTTTTCAAATGCTCGCTGATCAATCAAATATCTATATGCTGATTTTTCGCATTCTTCAAATTGATAAGAAAACAGATTTCTTTTCACAAGCCGATATCCGGAATCTACCATTTCATTTAACCATCGCTGTTCTTTGTCAATGTTTAGAAATATCTTTGTGATCTCCATCCCCATTCCCTCCTAATATCTGAATTCCCAGCCGGTAATTCTGTTTCAGTCTTTCTGTCTCTCTATCAAGAACTGTTCTGCCTGCTTCAGTTATGACATAGATTTTTTTCCTGCTTTCCTGCTCGCAGAGCTGTATCCATTCCTTTTTGATTAATGCATTTACGGCACCATATAAGGTGCCAGCCCCCGGCTTTACCCTGCCATCTGTATTCTCATCCAAAAACCTCAGTACACCATATCCATGATTCGGCGTGCAAAATGCAAGCAGAATCAGATAGGTAACTTCCGTGAGGACTTCATTGCCACATTCTCTCATTATCATCACATCCATCTATTACGTTTAGCGTAATATTATTATAACATATTTTTGATACATATCAACTAGCAATAGGATTTCTGTTATTTGTATCCGAATTTCACCGGCAGCTTTCACTCTTGCATCATACCAGTCAGTTTGTTATAATAATTCTGCACCGTACATTAATGTACGAGTTAATACATTTCCTAAAAATTGGAGGGGAAGATGAAAAAACATGATGAAAACCTTTTTCGGATTGGTGAAGTGACAAAAATTCTCGGCATCAGCCGAAAGATGATATTGAATTATGAAGACCACGGGCTGGTGGTTCCCGCTGTTAAAGACGAGGTCAGTGGCTATCGCTACTACACCGCTGATAATATGACACAGCTTCGCTCAATCCGTACCTTACAGTCTCTCGGACTCTCACTGAAGGAAGTTGCCGAATATTACTATGATATAACAAACATCGATGTACACCTGCAGCGATTGATGGAAATGCGTGACTTATTGGACAAAAATATCGAGATGCTGCGAGTCCGTTCAGTGAAATCCGCGGATTTCACCGTATACACTGTGACTCTGCCCAGACAAACCTGTTTCTGCCGCGAATATACATGCACAAATGCTGCCGAAGCCGCGCTTCATTTGCGGGATACTTACATCGCCGCCGCCCGCACCGGGCATATGTCCATGATTCGCCGCATGTTTACTGTTCGACAGACTGACGATCCGGATATGCTTCAACTTCTGTGTTCCATTCCTGTCGAAGATTGTTTTGATGGGCCGGAACGTTGTGAATTTCCGGAAACGCTTGCACTCTGCATCTACTATCGCGGTTCTTATGAAGGTATCGGAGATGCCATACGTGCATTAAAACAGTATGTGAAAGAACATAAGATCTCTGTAAGCGGCGATTTTCGCTCTATCTATTTAGAAGGTCCGCCTACTCGCGGAACAAACAGTGCTGACTACATTACGCAGATCGCTGTTCCAATTGCAGACAGACGAAAGCAACGCTGATTTGCATTGCTTTCGTCTGTCTGCTTCTCACTGCCTATGTTCGACTTCCATTATCATTTAACAATAATCTGTAAGTGGTATAATTTCTCCTTCTATGTAGCTGTCAAGAAATGATTTCATGCTGGTTTTGCTGTATCGGTTACCATGAATGATCTGAGCCAGCCGCCCTACGGCTTTTTCAACCTCATCATTGATAATGATATAATCATACTGACCTGCACATACGATTTCTTCCTTTGCCATCTCAAGATATTTCTGAATGACCTCTTCCTCGCAGCTTGCCCGTTCTCTCAGCCGCTCTTCCAATTCAGCCCATGATGGCGGTAACATGAAAATCAGTGTTGCATCCGGACACAACGCGCGAATCTTCATTGCTCCTACAACATCTACATCCACAATAACATTATGTCCCTTGTCGCGTTCTCTCTCCACCGTCTCTTTTGCTGTACCATATCTGCGATTCTGATAAAATGAATAATGTAACATCTGTCCCGTACGCACTAACCGGTCAAATTCTAATTCTGACAGGAAAAAGTGTTCCACACCCTCCGTTTCGCCCTTTCGTGGGTCTCTCGTCGTCGCTGTCGTCGCTGTAACTGCATTCGCATGATCTTTCAGATAGGCCTTTAATACCGTTCGTTTTCCAACACCATTCGGCCCGGATATCACGATCAACTGCCCTCGTTCCGCGATTTTCTTCAGATATTTTTCCTCCATAGCTGCTCCCTTCTTGTGTCTACATACACAATCATATGATTCATCATCCGCCATTTATTATCTTCATTCTAGCACGACTTTTCATTTTCATATGTTGCCATAGCAACATGAAGAAAAACAAATTTGAGATTTAGATTTATGGAAGACATTCGCTGGAAGTGTCCTTTGCCCACACCCTTTTTGCATGTAGAGCCCATGTGGTGCGAGTTGGAGTGAGTGACTTTCGGGTGTGGGTTGTGGATCAGGGCATTTATCGTCTCTTATGTTTCTAGCAACTCTTAGTGCTCAATCACAGCCCGCAAACACAACACACACCCGAAAGCCACGGACTTCACTCACTCCACAAAATCCGTAATTAACATCGCATCCCCAAATGAGAAAAACCGATATCTTTCTTTTACCGCTTCTTCGTAAGCTGCCAATACATGTTCTCTACCCGCAAGTGCCGACACAAGCATAATCAGTGTGGACTCCGGCAGATGAAAGTTTGTCAGCAGGCAGTCGAGTACTTTGAACTGGTATCCGGGATAGATGAAAATCTCCGTCCATCCACTGGTCGGCTCCATGTGCCCATCCGCTGCTGCCGCTGATTCAATGGTACGACAGCTTGTCGTTCCCACGCAGATGACTCTGTGACCACTTTCTTTTGCGTGGTTAATCTTGTCTGCTGCCTCCTGGTCAATCTGATAAAACTCCGAATGCATATGATGATCTAAGATATCATCTACCTTGACAGGACGAAATGTCCCCAGGCCCACGTGAAGCGTGACTCTAGCGATATCAATCCCCTTCTCTTCCACTTCTTTTAAAATTTCCTGTGTGAAATGAAGTCCTGCTGTCGGAGCTGCTGCCGATCCGGTATGCTTTGCATAGACCGTCTGGTAACGATTCTTGTCCTGAAGCTGATGTGTAATATACGGCGGCAGAGGCATCTGACCTAACTGGTCTAAGATTTCCTCAAAGATTCCTTCGTAGTGGAACTGAATCAGGCGGTTGCCTTCTTCCACGACTTCCAGAACTTCTCCAGTCAGAAGACCGTCACCAAAGCTAACCTTTGCACCCGGCTTCATTTTCTTTCCGGGCTTCACTAAAGTTTCCCAGATATCATTTTCGTTTCTTTTCAGTAACAGAACTTCTATTTTCGCATCGGTTCCCACTTTCGATCCAATCAGTCTTGCCGGGATGACCTTTGTGTCATTGATGACCAGGCAGTCACCCGGATTTAAATAATTTACGATTTCTTTAAATCCATGATGCTGCACTTCACCTGTATTTTTATCCAGTACCAGAAGTCTGGAGCCCGAGCGATCCTCAAGTGGGTCCTGGGCGATCAGTTCTTCCGGTAAATCAAAATTAAAATCTTCTGTTTTCATTATTGTCTCAACTCAATTCCAAGGCTTTCTAAGCCATTTAAGATTTTCTTCATTGCAGCAGATACGTCGGACTCTTCCAGTGTACGGTCTTTTGCCCGAAAAACAACGGAGTAAGCAACTGATTTGAATCCGGCTTTGATCTGTGTACCTTCATAGAGGTCAAAGAGCGAATAGCTCTCTAAGATCTTGCCGCCGCGCTGTGCAATGATTTCTTCTACCTGTCCGACTAAGATTTCTTTTGGCATCACCATACTGATATCGCGGGAAACTGCCGGATATTTTGCGATTCCTTCATATTTTCTGTCGAATGTCGCAAGTTCTACAACCTGTGGCATATCAATGACTGCAATATATGCCCGCTCGCCGATGCCGTAGTTATCTGCAACCTGTGGGTGTACTTCCCCAAGGAAACCAATAACGCTGCCGTCATAGATGATATTTGCCTGACGACCCGGATGCAGGAATGATTTACCGGCATTTGGATCGTATGTCTCTGTTTTCTTCATTCCGACTTTTTCAAGGAACTCTTCTACTACACCCTTCATGTTGAAGAAATCTCCATCTCCATACATACCTAGTGTGAACTTCATTCGTTCGTCCGGAAGCTCATTTAAAGGAAGTTCTTTTGGAAGGTATACATTTCCCAGTTCGTACAGTTTCACACCCTTATTTCGGCGATTATAGTTCGTAGCAAGGGATGTAAGCATTCCGTTTAGGGATGAGGTACGCATGATGCTGAAATCTTCTCCCAGTGGGTTCTTGATTGCAATTGCTTTTCTTAATTCATCGTTCTCCGGAAGTAATAATTTTTCAAATACCTTCGGGCTCTCGAAGGAGTATGTCATTCCCTGGCTGAACCCGCAGAATTCTGCGATATCTCTTGCCACGGCTTCAATGCGGAGCTTGAATGAGATTTTTCCGGTTGTTGCCTCACCGCTTGGAAGTGTGGTCGGGATATTATCGTATCCGTAGAAACGCGCAACTTCTTCCGCCAAATCTGCAAGACAGAATAAATCGTGTCGGAAGGTTGGTGCAATGACTTCTTTTGTATCTGCATCGTATTCCAAATCAATCTTTTTGAAGTATCCGATCATGTCTTCTTCGGCTATGTCTGTTCCCAGAAGCTGATTGATTTTATCTGCATCAAATGCAACTCTGACCGGCTCTTTCTTCTTTAAATACACATCAACCATACCGCCGACTACTTCGCCTGCGCCCATTTCTTCTACGAGCTGGCATGCTCTTTCTATTGCCTGCGCTGCGTTATTCGGATCTAAGCCCTTTTCGAAGATGCCTGACGCATCGGTGCGAAGTCCGATTTTCTTGCTGGATTTACGGATGTTGGTTCCATTGAAGCATGCCGCCTCGAATAACATCGTCTCCACCTGATCGGTAATCATAGAGTTTTCGCCACCCATAATTCCGGCGATACCAACTGCTTTTTCGCCATCACAGATGGTAAGGACTGTATCATCTAATACTCGCTCTTCTCCGTCTAATGTCGTGAATTTCTGGTCTTTTTCGGCTGTCTTTACTACAATCTGACTGCCGGCAATGGTTGCTAAGTCATATGCATGCATCGGCTGTCCATATTCTGCCATCACGTAGTTTGTGATATCGACTAAGTTGTTGATTGGTCGAATACCAACGGAAGCGAGTCTTCTCTGCATCCATTTTGGCGATGGCGCAATTTTGATGTTCTTAACGACTCTTGCGCAGTAACGAGGGCAGAGTTCTGGATTTTCTACCGATACTTTGATGAAGTCATTGACGTTCTCATCATTTCCGGTTGCTGTTACAACCGGTGGGACGAATTCCTGTCCGAATGTGGCTGCTGCCTCTCTTGCGATTCCGATCACACTGTAGCAGTCCACACGGTTCGATGTGATTTCATATTCAAATACGACATCGTCTAATCCAAGTGCGCTGACTGCACTGCTGCCGACTTCGGCATCTTCCGGGAAAATGTAGATTCCATTCTCCGGTGACTCTGGATACATGTCTGCGTCTGATCCAAGCTCTTCGATGGAACACATCATACCGAAGCTTTCTACGCCGCGGAGTTTTCCTTTTTTGATTTTGATTCCACCCGGTGTCTTATTTCCGTCATGACCACCTGCTACACGTCCGCCATCGAGTACGACCGGCACTTTGTCTCCTTCTTTGACATTCGACGCACCGGTTACTATCTGTACTTTGCCTTCCGGTGATACGCCTTCTGCCTGATTTTTGGCACCTACATTGACCTGACAGATGATTAATTTATCTGCATCCGGGTGCTGCTCGATTGTTTCAATTTGTCCAATAACGATTTTCTCAAGATCTGCATCTAATGCTGTGAAGCCTTCTACCTTTGTTCCGGTCAATGTCATAGCATCTGTATATTCCTGCGCTGTCACATCAAGTGCCG
Organism: Hespellia sp.; assembly: GCA_028693555.1. Taxonomy (GTDB): domain Bacteria; phylum Bacillota; class Clostridia; order Lachnospirales; family Lachnospiraceae; genus Hespellia. The sequence goes on along the minus strand of JAQUVD010000046.1, from coordinate 7,152 downwards.
GGACATACGCTTTTATCCATGATAAGGATGTATCCATTTATTTTTCCTTCTTTCTTTTCGAATTTTATCTACTTCTTCTACTTGGCGTCTATGCTAGAATTGTTTGAGGAAACGAATGTCGTTCTCATACAGTAATCTCATATCATCAATTTCGTATTTTAATAGTGCAATACGCTCTAAGCCAACACCGAACGCGAATCCGGTATACTCTTTTGGATCGATTCCACACATTTCCAATACATGTGGGTGAACCATTCCACAGCCGAGTATCTCAATCCAGCCTGATCCTTTACAGAAACGGCAGCCGGACCCTCCACATTTGAAACAGGTTACATCTACTTCTGCGCTTGGCTCTGTGAATGGGAAATGATGTGGTCTGAATTTTGTCTTTGTCTCTTCACCGAATAATTGTTTTGCGAAGACGTCCAGTGTTCCTTTTAAGTCTGAGAAGGATATGTTCTTGTCGATGACAAGTCCCTCTACCTGATGGAAGGATGGTGAATGTGTTGCATCGACTTCATCTGAACGGAAAACACGTCCCGGAGAAATCATACGGATTGGGAGGTTGCCCTGTTCCATGGCACGCGCCTGCACCGGTGATGTCTGTGTGCGCAGCACAATGTCCTGATTGATGTAGAATGTGTCCTGCTCGTCTTTTGCAGGATGATCTGCAGGGATGTTTAATTTTTCGAAGTTGTATTCGTCGTACTCGATTTCCGGTCCTTCCATGACCTCATATCCCATACCGACGAATATGTTCTCTACTTCTTCTAGTGCAATTGTGTTTGGATGACGATGTCCCACTGTGTTTTTCTTTGAAGGCAATGTCACATCTATGACCTCTGCTTTTAGCTGTTCTCTGCGGATTGCAGCATCCATCTTCTGCTTTGTCTCTTCCAGCATTGCCTCGATTGCTTCACGTGTCTCGTTCACCAGTTGTCCGACTTTCGGTCTCTCCTCCGGTACGACATCTTTCATTCCCTTTAATACGGCGGTCAGTTCCCCCTTCTTGCCGAGGAACTTCACACGCACCTCATTTAACTTTTCCGGTGCGTCTGCTGCTTCGATTTGCTTTCTCACTTCTTCAGCGATTTTCTCTAATCTTTCTTTCATAGCTTCTCCTTTCAATTGGGGACGTAGTATTTTTCAAAAATACTACGTCCTAAACTGACTTTTACCCGTCAGATAATTAACTTTTGCCCGTCAGAAAATGACATAAAAAAAGCCCCGCTCCCAACAAAAGGGACGAGGCTAAATCGCGGTACCACCCTAATTCTCACCAATAATCTGTGAGCACTCAAGTTCTGCGTAACGTGCATTCAACGTTGCTTTCTACTTAATCTCATTCCGATGCGAAATGAATTCTCTTTCAAAAGCACAGCTCACGTGGGAAATTCGCTTGTCATCTGAACTAAAGGAAACTTCCAGCCTGTCGATTTCCTCTCTCTGATAGAAGGTGACTTACTACTGTACACGATCATTGCTTTTCACTTTTTATATTGTAACATAAGAATTTCGAAAGTCAAGATATTTTACCGCGTATCTTGGGGTGCTTTCTTCCAAACTTTTTTTCAATCAGCACATTAATTTCACCACCGAGCAGTGTGATATACATACAGAAATACATCCACAGCATAATCAGGATGATGGTTGTCAGACTTCCATACATACTCGTAAATCCGGTGAAAATATCCAGATAAACAGAGAAGAAAAAGGACATAAGCAGCCATCCCGCCGCCGTAAAGGCAGCACCTGGGATCTGTTTTCGCAGGACATTCTTTTTGTTCGGAAGGAACTTATATACAAGCAGCCATAAAATGAACAGGAATGTCAATGAAAATAGTGTTCGCATCCGCATTAGGAAATCAACAACCGTTTCTAAAAATGGAACATGCTGAATGACAAATACACTGATCCCATTTCCAAATACGGACAAGAGTAATGTAACAATAATCGCAATGATGAAAAGCAGTGTATAAAAGGTTGCCCGAAAACGCAAAAAGAAATAGTTACGAGTCTCAATACAGTCATACGTACAGTTCAATCCTGATGTGACAGAAAGAACACCCTTTCCCGCTGACCAGAGTGCCACAACAATGGTGATTGGAATGATGGTATTGGATTGGCTGTATACCTGGTTCACGATAGACACAATCAATCCATTCACCGTTGTTGGAAATACATTGACAACCGCTGTCATAACCGTCTCCCTGGTAACCGGAGTGAACTGGATCATTGTCAGTAGTAAGATCATAATCGGAATCAGTGACAGCATAAAAAAATAGGAAGCCTGTGCAGCATATGCTCCATTGTGATGCAGACCACAATTGATGATAAAGTTATTGACTCCATCCATTATTTTTTTTATTTTTCGTTTCATGAAGTTCTCCTGTTAGCGCATCTCGCTTCATTTATTTAACAAATATCATACCACAAAAACAGTATTTATTCAAATTCGTGCATTTTCTGACGGGCTAAATTCAATTTTCTGACGGGTTGAATTCAATTTAGGACGTAGTACTTTTGAAAAGTACTACGTCCTAAATTGAAAAAAAATTAAAGCAGCCACTTTTTCACAAGCAACTGCTTTTCATCTTTTGTAATGCCCAAGATGCCGGTCTCCACATTTTGACTCCTAGCTAAAGCTAGGTGGGCAACCGCATCTGCTTTTCTGTCTTCCACTGCGATCGGAGGCCTGACATATTACAGAAATAAAGAATCCCGTTTAAAGTATTGTAGGTTCAAAATGTAAGAGTTATCGCACACCTCAGGTTTGACTATATTATAACCTCACTCACTCAATTTTACAATAGTTTTACACCTAATTTCACAAATTGGACATACCAAATTATGGATTTCGTTTTATTTTTCATTGTGTAAAAGCTTATGTTCCTTGCCTTTGAGCAGTCCGTCATACAATGTCATAATAATTGGATTTTGATTTGAAAGCTTAATCTGCGCTGTGCGATCCACCGTGTAGATGCCTTCCATTCTGGCTTTCTTCGTGCGCGGTCCAATCGGTACCGGCTGTCCGCCGCCCGCGATACAGCCTCGCTTGCACGCCATAACTTCCACAAAATCATAATAAACCTCACCGGAGCGAATCTGATCCATCACTCTTCCGGCATTTGCAAGTCCATTGACCACTGCAATCTTAACCTCGCGCTCTCCAAGCTTCACAGTTGCTTCCTTGATTCCTTCCGCCCCGCGGATTCCCGTAAAACTAATCTCCTGTAGAACTTCCGCCTTATTACTGTTCACCAGACGGCGAAGGACTGCTTCTGTCACACCACCGGTTACACCAAAGATTGCCGCCGCTCCGGAAGCGATACCAAACGGCATATCCATCGCTTCTGATTCCAAGAGCTTTAAATCAATTCCCTGTTCTTTAATCATGCGGGTTACTTCTGTTGTTGTAAGTACATAGTCTACATCCTGTTCACCCTCTGTAAAATGCTCCGGACGTTTGATCTCGCCCTTCTTCGCTGTACATGGCATAATCGATACCAGAACAGTCTTCCTTGTATCCTCTTTGTTCTCTCTCGCTTCTTCTTTTAACACAGCCCCAAACATCTGCTGTGGTGAACGGCATGTGGAAATGTGCCCTGCAAGATCCGGATATTTATTTTCACAGAATTTGACCCAGCCCGGACAGCATGATGTAAAGAGCGGCAGATTCTCACCTGATTCAAGTCTCTCCACTAATTCTTTCGACTCCTCCATAACGGTCAGATCCGCGCCAAAGTTGGTGTCATAAACCTCGTCGAATCCGATGCGGCGAAGTGCTGCAACCAGTTTGCCAATTGTATTCTCACCCTTTGGGATATTAAATTTATCGCCGATCGCAACACGTACCGCCGGCGCAATCTCCGCAACCACACGCACATTTTTATCAGATAACAGATTCCATACCTGTGTTACATTTTCCTGAATCGTAATTGCACCGGTCGGACATACCACGCGGCACTGTCCGCACCCTACACAGTCTGTCTGACTCAGATTTTTGTTAAATGCAGGTGTGACCTCCATCTTCGATCCTCTGAATGCAAAATCCAGAATACCAATCCCCTGAATCTCATCGCAGGTTCTTACACAGTCACCACAGAGAATACATTTGTTCGGATCGCGCACAATGCAGTCTGACGAAGTATCAAGTGGCAGGATCGGTTTGTTATTTTCAAATCGGACTTCATGAATTCCAAGCTGAGTCGCAAGCTTCTGCAGTGTACAGACACCGTTCTTACGACAGGTTGTACAATCCCTGCAATGTGCCGCCAGCAGCAGCTCGAGAATCATCTTTCTGTGATGCTGAAGTCTCGGTGTGTTCGTATAAATAACCATGCCGTCACGAGGCTGTTCCGAACAGGACGCAAATACCTTGCCCCTTTCGTCCTCAACTACACACATACGACAGGCACCATAGGTAGACAATTCCGAATGGTAACAGAATGTCGGAAGATCAATGCCTGATTTTCGAATGACGGAAAGAACATTTTTCTCGTCAGTAAATTCATAACGTCTATTATTAATTGTTATATGTCCCATGTTCTCATCCCTCCTTACGCTTCCACATGAATTGCGTGGAACGCACAAGCACTCTCACACGCACCGCATTTGATACATTTCTCTGTGTCAATTACAAATGGTTCTTTGATCTTGCCGCTGATTGCCCCCACCGGACAGTTCCGTGCACATTTTGAACAGCCTTTGCACAGTTCCGCACTGATAATGTATCTGCGAAGTGCCGTACATGTATGTGAGGTACATTTCTTTTCTATGATATGCTCCACATATTCATCGCGGAAAAGCTTTAACGTACTGACTACCGGAAGCGCAGCACTCTTGCCAAGTCCGCAGAGTGCAGTCTCTGTAATCGTACTTGCAAGTTCATCCAGCATATCCAGGTCTTCCATTTTGCCCTTTCCGGCAACAATCCTCTCCAGAATCTCCAGCATACGTTTTGTACCTTCACGACATGGAACACATTTCCCGCAGGATTCGTTCTGTGTAAAATTCATAAAGAATCTTGCAACCTCGACCATGCAGGTGGAATCGTCCATGACAACAAGTCCCCCGGAGCCAATCATAGCCCCCATCTTCTTGAGCGAATCAAAATCCAGGTTAATATCCAGATGCGGTGTGATCAGACATCCGCCCGACGGACCGCCAATCTGAACTGCCTTGAACTCTCCATCATTCTGAATTCCGCCGCCGATATCAAAGATAACCTCTCGCAGCGTCGTTCCCATCGGAACCTCAATCAATCCGGTGTTCATAACACTTCCCGTAAGCGCAAATGCTTTCGTTCCCGGACTATTCTCCGGTCCGATCGTCTTATACCATGCTGCGCCATCATTGATAATCATCGATACATTCGCAAATGTCTCTACGTTATTCAATACGGTTGGCTTTGCAAATAATCCCTGCTCCACCGTGCGTGGCGGCTTAACTCTCGGCATTCCGCGGTTTCCTTCGATCGAAGCTGTCAATGCACTTCCTTCTCCACATACAAAAGCTCCCGCACCACGGTTGATATGTAATTTGAAAGAGAAATCAGAACCCAGAATATGCTCACCCAGAAGTCCGGATTCCTCTGCCTGCGCAATTGCAAGCTTCAGACGGCTGATCGCAAGCGGGTATTCTGCACGCACATATATGTATCCTTCCTGTGCGCCAACTGCATAAGCAGCAATCATCATACCCTCAATGAGTTTATGAGGATCCCCTTCCATAACGCTTCGATCCATGAACGCACCCGGGTCTCCCTCATCACCATTACATACAACATAGTGAATCGGTTCTGCCTGACGGGCTACCTGAGACCATTTGTATCCGGTTGGAAATCCACCGCCGCCACGACCACGCAGATTCGACTCTGATATTTCATTTACCACCTCTTCCGGGGTCATATGGAACAAAGCCTTCTCCAATGCAGTATAGCCGCCCGTGGAAATATATTCGTTTATATTCTCGGCATCAATATGCCCACAGTTTTTCAGAACCAGTCTTGTCTGCTTTTTATAAAATGGAATCTCTTCCTGCTTCTGATATTCCAGACCGTTCTGTTTATATAACAGATGACGGATGATGTCGCCCTTTTCAATCGTTCGATGAAAGATCGCCTCACAATCCTCCAGCTGAACCTTCGTATACAACACCCCAAGTGGCTCGATACGCATCAGTGGTCCCATCTCACAGAAACCATGACATCCGCTCTTCTTTACACCGATCTCTCCATCTCCATGTGCAATCTCTGCGCCAAACTCTACGTCCACATTTGGATTGTCCTTCACCAGCTCGCACATCTTCTCGTAAATCTCTCCAGATCCACCGGCAAGACATCCTGTTCCTGCACAGATTAAGATCCTGCAGCGGCTGTTTTCAATTGTTTTCTTCGAAGCTTCCCGAATACGGTCGAGAACTTCTGTGTTGATAATTCTCTCCATATTATGCTTCTCCTCTCAATTCCTGAATCAGTGCCGATGCATCATCCGGCGTCATCTTCGGATATACCTTATCATTCACAGTAAGAACCGGTGCCAGTCCACATGCACCGAGACAGGATACCGTCTCCAGTGTAAACAGCATATCGTCTGTAGTCACCTTTGCCTTTGATAAGCCAAGTTCGCTGTATAATCGTTCCAGAATCGGAATCGATTTGCGAACATGACAGGCGGTTCCATCACATACCTTTATCACATATTTCCCTTTTGGTTCGAACGAAAAATTCTCGTAAAATGTAGCGACACTGTAAGCTTTTGCCTCGCTGATTCCCAGTTTGTCTGCTACATAAGCCAGAAGTTCCGGTGCCAGATACCGATATTCATTCTGAATATCCTGAATAATCGGAATCAGAGACGCTGATACTGCGCCATGCATTGCTATGATTTCATCTGTTTTATCATAGTAGGTCTGATCTAACATGTTCTTCCTCCTTGTGAATATGATTAATTTTTTCATCAATTACTTCTTATTATATGGTAAAACTATACAAATAACAAGTGGCTTTTATGCAAAAAAAGTCTAATCGAGTAGGAGAAATTTCTCATGATTGAGAAATTTCGACCTCTCACACCACCGTGCGTACCGTTCGGTACACGGCGGTTCAATCAACTTAACAAGTAACACACCTTTTGGTGTAGTAATCTAACA
>JAQUVD010000045.1 GCA_028693555.1 Hespellia sp. | reverse complement strand
CCGGCGGGGCTTATTTCAGTACCTCTATTCACAATACTGTCTTTTCATTTTTTTCAAAAATAGGACAGATTGGTACTTTAGAAGAAGTTATCTCTTTTGAAATTACATTTTGCGGAAACTCAAGGAATATTGGTGGAGCATTTTAACGTTAACAAAATTGCAGAATATACCAAATCTGTTTTAACAAATCATGATGGAAAATATGAAACAATGATTGACGATGCTAAAGCATATGTGGACACTCTGGATTTTGATTCATACGTGCAAGTGTTAAATGAATATCTGGAAAAGGAACAGGTGGTTTTCCCAGGTCTTGACTGTTATAAATGGAAATGGAATGATCACTATTGGACAAAGCAATTGCCGCATAAGTCTGCAGAAGAACAGTACAGCCAGTTAAGAAAAGCGCGTATTCAAAGTTTATTACCGATGGCAAATGGCATAAAAGATAAAATTGTATTATTGGATACAAGTGAAGGAACTGATAATGTAGGCGATGATATCATTATGGATTATTGCATAAAAGCTTGTCAAAATGCTATAAAAAATAAAGAAGTAATAAAAATACCTACACACATTTATTCTTCTGAATCAGAAAAGGTTGCTAGATATCCCAAAATATTGTGCGGAACGAATTTGATATATACACAAATGGAAGAATCAAGGCAATGGAGTTTGCCGAATGACTTGAAAAGCTACACGGATATATGTTTACTTGGCGTTGGTATGCAACAGATTAATATTGATAAACCAATTAGCAGGTATAGTAAAGAGCTGTTAAGATTTTTGCTTTCTTCTAAATGTCTACATTCTGTTCGAGATGAAGAAACAAAAAATCAATTAGATAAAATTGGAATTAAAAATGTAATCAATACAGGCTGCGCAACGATGTGGGCATTAACACCAGAGTTTTGCAAGACAATTCCAAGAAGTAAAAGCAGAAATGTACTCACAACAGTTACCGATTATTTGCCTGATGAAGAACAGGACCGCTATATGCTTCAATTATTAAAGGAAAAGTATCAGAAGGTATATATATGGATACAAGGACAGAAAGATTACGAATATCTTAAAAAGCTCGTGGATTTAGATGGTTTCTGCTTGATTCCACCATCAGTGGAGAAATTAGATAAAATCCTTGAGATGGATGATATAGATTATATAGGAACAAGATTACATGCTGGAATTAGAAGTCTGAACTTTAGACATCGCAGTTTAGTGATTAGTATTGATAATCGTGCAAGAGCAATTGCGAAAGATACGGAATTGCCTATTCTCGAAAGAAAAGATATAGGAGAGAATCTTTCAACATGGATTGAAGAAGAACAAGAGACAAAGATACAGATTCCTATTGACAAAATAGAACAATGGAAACAACAATTCGAATAAAAGATAGGACGGATGAAAACTTCAATAAGGAAAACTGCATTGATACGCTACGCATTATGTCCGGTAACTCTAAATTAGATGAGATGCCACACTATGATACATTGAATTATTATCTGGAAAACTATTGCCAGACTGCTTGTCGGATTTAAGAAAAAAGATGGTCACAAGTTTGATTCGCGGAAAACAGTTTAACAGAAACCGGCTACAGGGAAAATACTGGAGGGTGATACTTGATGGGACAGGATTGTTCTATTTTAAGGAAAAGCATTGTGAGAACTGTCTTTGTACAAAAATTAAAACTGAGGATGGAAAAACAGTAAAACAGTATTATCACAAAGTGTTGGAAGCAAAGCTTGTACTAAGTGATGATGTCATTATAAGTATTGGAACTGAATTTATAGAAAATGAAAATGAGAATGTAAGCAAGCAGGACTGTGAGATTAACGCAGCCAAGCGTCTTTTACCAAAGATCAAAAAGGCATATCCAAGACTTCCTGTCATCCTTCAGGGAGATGCACTTTATGCAACGGAGCCATTTATGGAGCTGTGCAAAAAGGAATACCATTGGGAGTATCTTTTTATGCAGAAAAATACCAGACAGAAAATCCTAGGAGAAGGATTTGAATGGATAAAGGCAGGAGAAGATGCTGTCCGACAGCATGGCTTATGCAAAGAAAAAGAAAGCGGTTTTTTTGCAAATCATGTGGAGAAAGTTGCTGGAAAAACACAGACCATGAACGTGTTTGAATACGAATACCACACGAAAGATAAAAACGGAAAAACTGTGACGATATGCTTTCAATGGGTGACAAGTTTGAACTTAACGAAACAAAATCTCGAAGAAATGATCATAGCCAGAAGAGGCCGATGGAAAATAGAAAATGGAGTCTATCGAATAGAGCATCTTAACAGTAAGAACAGTAATGCCATGAAGAATCATTATCTTTTGACGCAGATATCGGATATCCTGATGCAGCTGTATCTGGCATGGAATCCATACATCAAAGAGTTAAAGCAGACAATAAAAAATACATCTCCATCCTCACCGCTGGATGAAAAAGATATAAGTTGATTTTTTTGGATGTTAATGGTATAATACATCAGATATTGTACCGGAAATGGCGATGTCATGTGATAGCGCCATTTTTAATGAAAAAATTGGAGGTCTAATTATGAAAGGAATTATATTAGCAGGTGGTTCAGGAACCAGATTATATCCATTAACAAAAGCGGTATCAAAGCAAATCATGCCGGTTTATGACAAACCAATGATTTATTATCCATTATCTACATTGATGTTAGCCGGAATTCGAGAAGTGCTTATTATCTCTACACCAAGAGATTTACCTGTATTCCAGGAATTACTTGGAACAGGAGAAGAACTTGGCATGAGATTTGAATATAAGATTCAGGAAAGTCCAAGAGGCTTGGCAGATGCATTTATCATTGGTGAAGAATTCATCGGAGATGACAGTGTTGCGTTAGTACTTGGAGATAACATCTTCTATGGACAAAGCTTCTCAAAAGTATTAAAGAATGCAGCAGAGAGACCATCGGGAGCAACTATTTTCGGGTATTACGTAAGAGATCCGAGAGAATATGGTGTTGTTGAGTTTGATGAGGCTGGAAAAGCATTATCTATCGAAGAAAAACCAGAACATCCAAAGTCAAATTATGCAGTACCAGGTTTATATTTTTATGATAACGATGTTGTTGAGATTGCAAAAAATGTGAAACCATCTGCTCGAGGAGAGATTGAGATTACGAGTGTAAATAACGAATACTTAAACCGTGGAACACTTCAGGTAGAAACACTTGGACGTGGATTTGCATGGCTTGATACAGGAAATCACGATATGCTTCTTGATGCTGCTGATTTTGTATGTGCATTCCAAAAACGTCAGGGACTTTATATCTCATGTATTGAAGAAATTGCATACAAGAGAGGGTTCATCGATAAAGAACAGTTAGTAAAACTTGCACAACCATTATTAAAAACTGATTATGGTAAGTATATTATGGAAGTTGCAGAAGGATTATAAGAAAGAAGGATATGTAAAATGGGAAAGATTACAGTAGAGACATGCGATGTTGAAGGACTTAAGATTATTACACCATCCGTATTCGGAGATGAACGTGGATATTTTATGGAGACATACAACAAAAATGATTATGTGGAAGCTGGAATTGACATGGAATTCGTACAGGATAACCAGTCAAGCTCAAGTAAAGGGGTTCTTCGTGGACTTCATTTTCAGATTAATTATCCACAGGACAAGCTTGTTCGTGTCGTGAGTGGAGAGGTATTTGATGTTGCTGTTGATTTACGTGAAGGTTCTGAGACATATGGTAAATGGTTCGGTGTTCTTTTGAGCGCAGAGAATAAGAAACAATTTTTTATTCCTAAGAATTTTGCGCATGGTTTTGTTGTGTTATCTGATTCGGCAGAATTTGCATACAAGTGTACAGATTTCTATCATCCAAATGATGAAGGTGGTCTTGCTTGGGATGATCCTGAAATCGGTGTTGAATGGCCAATTCCAGAAGATATGAAACTTACTATTTCTGAGAAAGATCAGAAATGGGGCGGAATCAAGGAACTGAAGAAATAGTCGGAGGAAAAGACGTGTCAGGATATATACAGAATTTCTTGAAGTTTAGACCACTTTTAAATGAACTGGTATCAAGAGATATCAAAATCAAATACAGACGCTCTGTTTTGGGTGTGTTATGGACATTATTAAATCCTCTATTTATGATGCTCATTTTATCGTTTGTGTTTTCTAATTTATTTAAATTTAATATTGATAACTTTCCACTTTATGTGTTAAGTGGACAGGTTATATTCAATTTTTTTTCTGAATCAACTACGAATGCTATGTCAGCAATTATTGGTAGCTCTTCATTGATTAAGAAGATATATGTACCCAAATATCTATTTGTTATTTCAAGAGTCGTGTCAAGTTTTATTAACTTATTGGCTGCATTTACAGCATTGTTAGCGGTTATGATTTTTACAAGAGCAGAACTTCATTGGACGATGCTTCTTGTGCCAATCCCGTTAGTCTTGCTTGTGGTATTTTCTACTGGTGTAGGACTTTTCCTTTCGGCGATTACAGTTCAGTTTAGAGATGTTATGCATTTGTATGGTGTGTTTACAACGGCATTAATGTATTTGACGCCAGTTATTTATCCGTTGTCCTTACTTCCAGATACAGTAAAATTTATTGTAATGCTAAATCCTTTGACAAATTATTTGAGCATGTTCCGTGATGTAATGCTTAATAATAATTTGCCAAGCTTGTTGGGGGTGGTAGTAGGATTGGTAGAGGCAATTATTGTAATGGTAATAGGATTGTATGTATTCTATAAAAAGCAGGATACTTTCATTTTGAATTTGTAGGAGGAACTGATGGAGCAAAAAACTGTTATTAAAGCAGAGAATGTATCGATGTGTTTTACGCTTGCATCGGAGAAGTTTGATAACTTTAAAGATTATGTTATCAAAATGATAAAAAAACAAGTGTCGTATGATGAATTTTGGGCGCTTTCAGATGTATCGTTCGAAGTTAAACAAGGTGATTCATTGGGGCTAATTGGCTTGAATGGTAGTGGGAAAAGTACGATGTTAAAAACCATAGCGGGAGTTTTAAAACCCACAAAAGGGACTGTTGTTATAGATGGAACTGTTGCGCCACTGATTGAGCTTGGCGCAGGCTTTGATGCGGATTTGACTGCGGAAGAGAATGTCTATTTAAATGGTGCATTGCTAGGATACGATAGAAAACAAATGGAAGCAGCATATCAGGATATCGTGGAATTCTCTGAATTGCAGGAATTTATGCACACACCAGTAAAGAACTTTTCTTCTGGTATGGTATCAAGACTTGCATTTGCAATCGCAACAATTGGTACTCCAGATATTTTGATTTGTGATGAAGTATTGTCGGTTGGAGACTTTCATTTTCAAGAAAAGTGTGAACAGCGCATTCAGAGAATGATTGATGCAGGAACAACAATTTTATTTGTTTCGCATAGTATTCAACAGGTGAAGAAAATCTGCAATAAGATTGTATGGCTTGATCATGGTCACGTCAAAATGCAGGGAGATGCTGAAGCGGTATGCGAACAATATAGTCATTCTTAGTTTAGGAGCAAAGATGAAAAAGAAAATGAAAATATGTGTCTGTGTAATTATTATAGTTATGGTGAGTTATCTATATGCACATATAGATAAGAATAATATGATCTATGATAAAAATATTGCGGATAATGAGTATCAGACAACAGGTAATATTATTGAGGGCTCTTTGGTGCAGACATTTGTATGCCAAGAAGACAAATTAGATGGAATTAGAATTAAGACAATAAAAAATGGGGATCTTTCAAATGTTACAATTAATTATATCATCACTGATTTAGAGACAAAGAAAGAATACTCAGGTAGTGTTGTGGGAAATGATATCAAAAATAATAAATACTACAAATTTGAAATCGGTCAACAATTAGTTGGCTGTAAGGGAAAATCATTCCAAATTGAAATAAGTGAAGAAGGTTCATCGGATTATAACGGTGTATCGTTTTATATGACGCCGACACAAGCAGAGCAGACCACATTATCTCTAAATAATTATGATCAAGACAAAACGGTGATTATGAAGACAGTGACACATAGATTTGATATGGAAACATTTGTTATGATGATTGTTAGTATTTGTTTTGTTTGTGGATTTATGAAAATTTTATATTATTTATTCAATAAATAGATGAATGTTTATGAAATGACAAAAGCCTTGAATTTCAAGGCTTTTGTTGCTTTATAAAAATTCTACAGTTCCTTTCTCAAACCAATTCAAAACAGAATTCATATCTACATCCATTCCCTTGGCATCTTTGAAACCTTGACCACTTTTTCCGCCGAAATGATGAATGTAATGTTCGTGATCTTTTAAACCACGAATTCTATAGCCGTCGTTCAGAACTTGGGCTTGTAGTTTGGTGACAGACCACCACCACTGGAAATTCTCGTCCAACTTAAATTTGTTGTACAAATTGGATTCAATTAACATACAATATCCATCCACACGATATGGTTCGTTTTCTACAATTCCAAAAGAACTTATTCCACCTTCATTTAATTCAATTAACTTGGATAACCAATCGGAACTATTGATTTGAATATCTGAATTTAATAGTAAATAGTAATTGGAATCAGAACGCGCATGTGCAGCAGCAATATTATTACCACCAGCGAATAATGCGTTATGTTTATTAAGTATAAGTTTGTTGATTCGCCCCATACGTGATAGGATTTTTAATATAAGTCTGGTTGGTAGCTTAGAGTGATTATCTACTACAATTAATTCATAATCAACATCTTTTGTCATCTGTAGTGTACGGATACTTTTATATACATAAGATGGTGCATTATATGTCAGCATAAGAATACTGACTTTGTCGTGCGAAGTGTTGCTCATTTTAAATTTACCTCGTTTCTTTGTTGTTTATGTTTATTATAGTATAAATATATAAATTTGCAAGTATCACTCCAATGACCAAGCGGGTTGCATTGTTTGGGGAAAAATGATAAAATGAAACAGCCAAAAAGGAATGATTAGATTTTATCCAAGCTAGAGGAGAATATTATGTATAAAGGTGAAAAGTCCATATGGAGTAAGCACTGGGACTTTATTTTGTTAGACATTGTATTTATTCAAATATCATTTGTTATTGCATACATGATTCGTCATGGGTTTTATAATCCGTATCGCAGCGATCTATACCGTCATATGTGTGTGTTAATTGTGTTATTTGATGTTTTGACAGTATTTCTGAATAATAGTTATAAAGACGTTGTAAGAAGAGGCTTCTATCTGGAATTTATAGCAGTTGTGAAACATGTTACAATAGTAGTTGCCCTTTCATTTGCATACATGTTCTTATTGCAGTCATCAGAAGAGTTCTCAAGACTTGTATTTATTCAGTTTTGGTTTGTTGCGATTTTCCTGCTATATTTTTTCCGGTTGATTTTAAAAGCATTTGTACGCAAAAAAATTGTTACGAGTACGTATCAAAGAAGTGTTGTAGTGATTACATCAAAGAATCTTGCTGATTCGACGATTAATACATTTCTTCATGAAAATTATAGAGATTATAGAGTGACATCGTTAATCATAATTGATGAAAATATGATTGGCCAAAAGGTGCGAGAGGTTAATGTTCAAGCTGACAGACAGAACGCACTTCAGTTTTTGAGTGATAATGTAGTAGATGAAGTATTTGTGAATTTACCTGTTGAGATGGGCATGCCAATGGAACTCATCAATGGGTGTGAAGATATGGGCCTGACGATTCACATTAACCTTGTATATGCTTCAGAGATGACAGGATATACAATGGTTGAGAAGTTTGGAGGCTATACAGTAGTAACCTCCAGTGTGAAGATTGCATCTCCCCATCAGTTGTTCTTGAAACGATTCATGGATATTTGTGGTGGTATTATAGGACTTTTGATAACAGGACTTTTATTTGTGTTTGTTGCTCCAATTATTAAAATACAGAGTCCTGGACCTGTTTTCTTCTCACAAATGAGGGTTGGACGTCAGGGCAGACAGTTTAAGATATATAAATTTCGCAGTATGTATATGGATGCAGAAGAACGCAAAAAAGAACTGATGAATCAAAATGAGATGGATGGTTTGATGTTCAAGATGAAGGATGATCCGAGAATCTTTCCTTTTGGTAAGTTTATTCGAAAAACTTCGATTGACGAATTCCCCCAATTCCTGAATGTTTTAAAAGGTGACATGAGCTTGGTTGGAACAAGACCGCCAACTGTAGATGAGTGGGCGCAATATGAATTTGGTCACCTGAAGAGGCTCGCAGCGAAACCAGGATTGACCGGTTTATGGCAAGTAAGCGGGAGAAGTAAGATTACGAATTTTGATGACGTGGTTCGTTTGGATGTGAAATATATTACTACCTGGACGCTGGGATTGGATATAAGGATTTTATTTAAAACACTTGCTGTAGTATTTAGAGGTGAAGGATCGGAGTAAGGAATGCAACATATATTTATCGTCGGTTCCAAAGGAATTCCAGCTAATTATGGCGGATTTGAGACCTTTGTGGACAAATTAACTGAAAATCAGAAGGATAAGAATATCTGTTATTATGTTGCCTGCATGGCAAAAGATAAAAAAGAGTTTGAATATAATGGGGCGAAGTGCTTTGATATCAATGTTCCCAATATTGGACCAGCAAAAGCAATTTATTATGATATTGCTGCTTTATCTTACTGCATACGGTATTGCAAAAAGCATACAGATATCACAGAACCTATTTTTTATGTTCTTGCATGCAGAATTGGGCCGTTTATTGGTGGAATAGAAAAGAAAATTCATCAATTGGGCGGAAAACTCTATGTTAATCCAGATGGTCATGAGTGGAAACGTGCGAAATGGAGCTATCCAGTTCGTCATTATTGGAAACTTTCGGAACGTTTCATGGTAAAAAGTGCAGATTTGCTAATTTGCGACAGTAAAAATATTGAAGAATATATAAAAAAAGATTATGGAAAGTATCAGCCTAAAACAACGTTTATAGCATATGGGACAGATGTGACAGCATCAACACTGAAAGACACTGACGAGAAATTTCTTAAATGGCTTTCTACAAAAGATTTAAGGGTAAAAGAATACTATTTGGTTGTGGGCAGATTTGTTCCGGAGAATAATTATGAGACGATGATTCGCGAATTCATGAAGTCTCATACTAAGAAATCATTTGCACTTGTGTCGAATGTGAATGATAAATTTTTGAAAGAATTACAAAAGAAAACAAACTATAAAAAAGATGCTAGAATTAAATTTGTTGGAACTGTATATGACCATGAACTGCTTAAGAAGATTAGGGAACAAGCATATGGGTATTTTCATGGACATGAAGTTGGAGGGACAAATCCGAGCTTGTTAGAGGCACTGTCATCTACGAATTTGAATTTACTCCTAAATGTTGGATTCAATAAAGAAGTTGCCAAGGAGAGTGCTTTGTACTGGGATAAGCAGAATGGGAATTTAGCAGAACTCATTGATCAAAGCGAGAATCTAAGGCCAGAAGAAATAAAACAATTAAGTGCAAAAGCGAGAGAAATCATTTTAAAAGAATATAGTTGGGATTACATTGTTGATAGATATGAAGGATTATGGAATGAAAACAATAGAAGATGAGCAAGTTGCGATTATGATGGCAACTTATAATGGAGCAAATTTTATTCGAGAACAGTTAGATTCCATTGTTGAGCAGACATATGCGAATTGGAAATTATTTGTACGAGATGATGGTTCAACAGATGAGACGATGTCAATATTAGAGGAGTATCAGCAAAAATCTGGCGGGAAAATTGTGATTTTAAAAGAACTGCCTGGTGGTGGAAGTGCGAATGCTAACTTTGCTGTAATCTGGAAATGGGTAAAAGAAAATGAAGATTTTTCATATTATATGTTTTGCGATCAGGATGATTATTGGCTTGAAGATAAGGTGAAAAATTCATTGGATATAATGAAAATGAATGAAGATGTCAATAAACCTTTTCTGATTCATACTGATTTAAAAGTTGTAGATGATAATCTTAATGTAATATGTGATTCATTTGCAAAGTATCGTAATCTAAATATGAATATACAAGATTTAAATCATCTGCTTATTCAAAATAATATTACGGGCTGCACCATGTTGTGGAATCGGACTTTGAATGATATGCTTTATCTTGATAATAAATCCGTGGCTATGCATGATTGGTGGATGTCAACAGTGACATCTATGTTCGGCACTATAATCTATATTCCGACCGCAACGATTTTATATCGACAACACTTAGAAAATGTAGTAGGTGCAACAGAGGTGAATTCGTTTGGGTTTATTATGAAACGCCTAAAGAATCTTGAACATGTAAAACATACGCTTTATATTCCTCAAGTGCAAGCGAAAGCATTATTACAAGTTTACAAAGATGTTTTAGACAATGATAATCGTAAGATACTAGAAAAAATGTCGGAACTCAGGAAAAAGAATAAATGCAAGAGAATCTTTACCATTCTCAAATATCACTATCTAAAACAAGGAATGATACAGATAATAGGTGAAATTCTTTTTATTTAAATATTTTGTTTTAAGATACTAATAAGAAAGAAGAAGTGGTATGAACCGAAAAAAAGTTATTAAAACATTAAAAATCATTGGAGTAGTGGTTGCACTGGTGTTTAGTGTGGTCCCTGCTTTGTTATATTGCAGTATTAGGTGGATGTTTGCAACGTGGAACAATCTTACAATGGATGAATTGATGTATCATATAAATGCTCCTCTTGACGGAACAAATACAGATATGATACGAGATTATTTTAGTAATTGTGTAGCACCTACGGTCTTGCTATTATTAGTTATCATTATATTAATAATTCAGTTCCGCCATAAAGGAAAAGTATTCTATTGTATCATGACGATTCTTCCGCTTGGATTGTGCTTGGTTGCTGGAATAGCCGTCAAAAATGCATGGGATACATTAGATATAGGTGATTATACGAACAATCAGGGAACATATTCAGAATTCATTGATAAATATTATGCAGATCCTCGAGATGTTGCGATTACATTTCCTGAACAAAAAAGAAATTTAATTTATATTTTTTTGGAATCTATGGAAACAACTTATGCGAACGAAGAGGATGGTGGAGCATTTAAAAAAGGGTGTATTCCGGAATTGACACAATTAGCGCAGGAAAACGAAGATTTTTCGGGCGATGAAAATGTGTTAAATGGTGGATACGCAATGCCAGGTGCAACATGGACCGTAGGTGCAATGTTTGCGCATGGCTCTGGCCTTCCGTTAAGTGTATCAATAAATGGTAATGACATGGATACACAGAAATCATTTTTCCCAGAAGCGGTAATAATTGGAGACGTACTTGAAGATGCAGGATACAATCAGACGTTATTAATTGGTTCAGATGCAACCTTTGGTGGCAGACGCCTTTTATATTCCTCGCATGGCAACTATCAGGTTGAGGATTATGTATATGCAAAAGAAGAGGGATGGATTCCGGAAGATTATTGCGTATGGTGGGGATATGAAGATGAAAAACTGTTTCAATTTGCTAAAGAGCAGTTGAGAGAATTATCCAAACGTTCAGAACCATTTAATCTTACAATGTTGACCGTGGATACTCATTTTGAAGATGGATATGTCTGTGAACAGTGTCCGAATACTTTTGGGGATGATCAATATGCAAATGTTATCGCTTGCTCGAGCAAACAAATTAGTAGATTTGTAAAATGGATACAACAGCAGGATTTCTACGATAATACTACAATTGTAATTGTCGGCGATCACCCAACCATGGACACAGATTTTTGTGAGGATGTTCCAGAAGAGTACCAAAGAAAAGTATATACTTCATATATTAATTCTGTGGCAGAACCAGAACTGTCTTCACGAAGAGAGTACTCAACGTTTGATAATTATCCAACTACGCTTGCAGCATTGGGGGCAAGTATAGAGGGGAATCGTCTTGCACTCGGGGTGAATCTATTCTCTTCGGAGCAAACATTGTTGGAACGATTTGGAGTTGATAAAATGTCAGCTGAAGTATCAAAAAAATCAAAAGTGATGGAAAAAATCGCAAGCATTGATAAAAACACAGAAGAATATAAAAATAGAACTGGAACTGAAATTGATCCAGTCGCAAGTGTTCTTTCAGGCGAATATGATTTTCACTCAGCATTATTGCCTGTAACGGTGACAGATATCCAAAATGCTGATATTGAGATTGAATCGCTCTTGATTGCAGTATGGCACGATGAGGATCAGAATGATCTGACCTGGATTCAGGCAGAAAGGCAGGAAGATGGAAGTTATACTGGAAATGTATCCATTGATGAGTTCGATTATAAAACAGGTGAATACTATATTGATGCATATGTGGTGGATGGCAATGGGGCGCAATACATTGTAGGTTCAACTACGGGAATTGTTGAATAATTAAGAAAAAGGAAAGGGAATAATTATGCCTGTGGAGCATGTATTTATCATTGTGCTATATAATAAGTCATTACAGGAGAGCCTGACGTATAGCTCTTTGCTTAAGAATAAAAAAGATGCAAATATTATCATATATGATAATAGCGATTGCTCACAAAATATGCCGGAGATATCAGGTGTGGCATATTATGGAGACGGAAGCAATCATGGGCTGCCCTATGCATATAATTATGTCATCAATACTTTGAAAATGAAATATACAAAAGATAGAAAGCATCTGTTTTTGACTTTGTTGGACGATGATACAGAAATCACAAAAGATTATTTGGTCTATATGGAGGCAGCAATTGAGAAAGTAGGAGAAAAGGCAGACATCTTTGCACCTGTTGTTATGTCTGACGATGAAATGATATCTCCTTTCAATGTCTGGAAGGACATCAAGGTACTTGCAGTAAATGACGTATCGAAAATAAAAAACAGACAGATATCAGCTATTAATTCCGGATTGGTGTTGAGACTGTCGGTTTTTGATAAAGTGATGTACGATGAAAACTATTTCCTTGATTGTGTTGATCATGATTTCTTTCGGAAAGTAAGGAAATATCAGATTCCGGTGCAGATTGTAGAAAATGCCCGGATTTATCAGACGTTTTCGCGGAACGAAAATTGTGATAAAAGGACGAGATTGAAAAGATTTCGAATTTATAAGAAAGATTTCAAATATTTTAGCTCTGTATCCAAAATGGGAAGAGTGTTTTTTTATCTTAGCAGCATTAAGATGGCTATCAAATATAACAGACAATATCATACTAGAGAATTTTTTAAATGATGTAGGTGAATATCCGTTTAAGATAAGGCTTAACAGAATTTTTATAGTTTTCTAGTTGAAGTTTGAGACAAAGTGTTGTATTATGAAGTGTAATTTAATGCCAATATATAGTAGTGAAAGGATTATTATGTCTTACGGAAGAGATAAAGAAAGCGAAGAGTTAGCAAGGAAGCGAGCAAGAGCCCGTGCAAGAGCTCGTGCCAAAGCTCGAGCTCAAGAGGATAGCACAGTGAATCAACGCAACGCAAAATCCAGCAGTCAAAGCAATCCAAGAAGAAGACCGTCAGAATCAGACCTAGATAACATATCGGTGAAGAGAACAGGCACAAAGCAAAGAAGAACAACAGATCCGACACGGACAACCGTTGGTAAACCAAAAGCAAACCGGAGTAATAATGATCGTGGTAAAGACACGAATAAAAGAACTTCTAATATGGATATACGTCCTAAGAAAAATGGGAAGGAAAACGTTAGGAGAAAAAAGAAAAAGCGGATGTCCACAGGTAAGACGGTTGGAATCATCATTGCAGCAATCATTGTGGTGCTACTTATATCCGCTGTTGCATTTGCAGCAAATAAATTAAGTAAATTAAAAACGCAGAAGTTGAATGCAGATACCTTGGAAATGAATATTTCAGAAGAAGCAGAATTAAGTGGAGAAGGATATCTGAATGTTGCGATTCTTGGTACGGACTCGAGAGAAGGAACGAACGCAGATCTTGACGGAAGCGAACGAACAGATTCGATCATGATTGCCAGTTTGAATCAGGAAACTGGAGATGTTAAAATTGTATCTGTTTATCGAGATACGCTGGCTGAATTGGATGATGGCTCATACAATAAGATTAATGCTGCTTATGCGTATGGCGGGCTAGATGAGACAATTTCCACATTAAATCGAAATTTAGATATGAACATTCAGAATTATGTCATGGTAAACTTTAGCGCTTTAGTAGATGTAATTGATGCTCTAGGTGGTGTAGAACTTACTCTAACAGATGAGGAGGTGTACTGGATTAATGAATATTATCTACCAGAGATGATTGATATTACTGGCGTGAATTCTGATAAAGTGGCAGGAGCTGGGACACAAACACTGAATGGCATTCAGGCAACGTGTTATTGTCGTATCCGCTACACAGAAGGAGATGACTATAAACGTGCAGAACGCCAGAGAACAGTATTACAATTGATTGCAGATAAAGCTAAAACTGCAAATATTCTAACATTAAATAAAATAATTGATGCGGTACTTCCAAAAGTTTCCACAAGTTTTTCTACAACAGACATTTTATATTATGCGAAACTTGCGGCCAAGTTAAATGTTGCGGAGACTACAGGCTTTCCGTTTGAGTTGACAACGGGAAATGTTGCAGATGCAGGGGACTCAGTTATTGCAACTACAATGGAAAGTAATGTCATCCAGCTACACCAATATCTATTTGGTGCTGATGGATATACACCATCTAGTATTGTATCAGGTATTAGTGGAAATATTGCATATTATGCAAGCTCTGCTGGTGTGAGTACAGATACAGGTGCTGGCTATTCGGATGGAACAAATCAAAACTATACCGATCAAACAAATGCTGGTGAAACTTATACGGACCCAGGGTATACAGATAGTGGTACGGATCAGAATTATACAGATAATACACAGACCGGCAATTCGGATGTGTATTAGTAGACAAGAGAAGAGGGAGAAGAGAAAAGAATATGAAAATACTTAAGAAATTAGGACTATCCTTTGTACTGCTGAGTGTTATGTTTTTGAGTATAGCGTTTGTATCATTTGCTGCAGATGGAACTCTTCAGTTTTCGGATCCAACAACTACTGTTGGATCCGAAGTAACGGTTGAGGTTAAGATGGCAACAGGGGGAGCGGCAATTGGTGATGGAAATGCAACCTTATCATATGATGCTTCGAAACTTGAATTTGTGAGTGGAACGAATGCTACGGGTGGAAATGGTACGATAAATATCTCGGCATCAGGTACGGGGGCAGAAACGGAACTTAGTTATTCTATTGTATTTAAAGCACTTGCAGAAGGAACTGCTACGGTAGAAGTGTCAGATTATACGGCATATCTTTATTCAGATGAAAAGTTGAATCTGACAAGCGGAAATTCCACAGTTACAATTGGGGCTGGTGACGGAACAGCAGCGGTAGCGGCAACAACCGGTAGCGGTGGCGGGAACACAACCGTTACGGTTAATGGTACACAGTACACAATTTATGAAGCATTTTCAGATTCTTCTTTACTGACTGGTTTTACGAAGACAACAGTGGCTTATGATGGTGCTGAGAGACAGTGCGCAAAGCAAGATAATGGTGAATTGTATATGTTTTACCTGAATGATGCAAGCAATGAGACACATATGGCTCTGTATGACTCGAAGAAAGAAACATTTTCTTTCACAGAACAAGTGATTTTGAGTGATGAATTATACATTTTGCTGAATGATCGTGGGGATGGTTCGGATCTTCCATCTCAATTTTTAAAGACTACGGTAACGATTAATGGAAATGAATTTCCAGCATGGCAGGATACGAGTGATACAGATTTCTATTTGATGTACGCAACTTCTAGCACTGGCGAGGAGAGTTTTTACCGTTATGACAAACAGGAAAATACTTACCAAAGATATAAGGTACCTGAGGAATCTAAAGATAGCACGTCACTTGGTGGAACGCTTGGTAAGATTCAGAACGTTGTGTCTAAGTATTTTGTGTTTGTGTTAATTGCAGTAGCAGCATTGGCATTGATCGTTCTTATCATAATTATCACGTTATCTGTGAAGCTACACCGGCGTAATCGTGAATTAGATGATTTATACGACGGAGACTACGAGCTTGATTCTGATAAATCAAATGATGCGTATTACGATGAAGACGATGATTACTACGATGACGAAGATGATGAGTATTATGATGACGAAGATGACGATTACTACGATGATGAAGATGACGAGTACTATGATGATGAAGATGACGAGTATTACGACGAAGATGACGAGTACTACGAAGATGAGTATGACGAAGTTATTCCGAAATCAAAGTCAGGAAGAAATTCTAAAAAGTCAAAAGATGATTATCAAGTAAATTTTGTAGATATTTAATTTTATAAGATAGCAGAAAGAATCTGGGACAAGGATGTCAGGTTCTTTCTGTTTTTGTGCGAGTTTAGATTCTTTAATTTTGTATTAAGTTACTGGATATTAGATAAACGATTTGATACAATAGAAATAAGTTTGGTAATTGAGGGGGGAAGAAGTTGGAAAAGATAAAAAAAAATCGAGAGGTTATCTTTATATTTGCATTGTTTGTGTTCTATTTTCTATGGGCAGTTGTTCAGCCTTTTGACGCACCGCCAGATGAGAAGATGAGGTATCTGATTCCACAGTATATTTATAATCATGGAAGCCTTCCTGTTGGGTATGATCCGGAAATCATGGATGCTGCATGGGGAAGTTCCTATGGATACACACCAATCCTGTCCTATATAATTAGTGCAGTTTTCATGAAAATAGTAAGTATTTTTACCACGCATCCGTTTGTGCTACTGATGGCAGCTCGTATGGTAAGTGTATTGTGTGGTGTTGGCACAGGAATTTTTGCGATTAAGATTTCTAAGAAGCTATGGAAGAATCCTTCAAGTCAATATTTGTTTGTTACATTGGTGACGCTTCTTCCCCAGGCGATATTTGTCACATCCTATGTTAATAACGATGCATTTGCCATTCTTACAACTGCGTGGATTGTTTATATCTGGATTTGTGGATTGGAAACTGGATGGAATTATCGGTTGTGTGCGGTTTTTGGATTTGCAATGGCGATGGCTCTGATGTCCTATTATAATACATATGGATTTCTTGTGTGCAGTTTCTTTTTCTTTATCATTACAGGACTATGGTATCGCAAGGATAGTATTCCGTACAAAGACAGGATTAGTGATGTTTTTTGGAAAGGTATGTTGATTCTTCTAGTTGTAGCTATCTTTGCGGGATGGTGGTATATGAGAAATTATATTCTTTACGATGGTGATATTATTGGAATGAGTACAAGTAATAAATACGCGGAATTGTATGCGATTAATCAACTGAAACCATCGTTTTCCAATGCAAGTTACGAAAAGGGAGAGTCTGTACTGCAGATGCTGATTCAAGACGGATGGATTTTAAGTACATGCAAAAGCTTTATTGGAAAATTTGGAGATATGAGTATCGGGTTAATGGTATGGATGTATGCATGTTATTGTCTGATTTTTTTTGCAGGTGCAGGTGGCGTTCTTCTTTCGTTAAAAAAAATATTTACAAGAAGAAACATATTGCAATGGACTTTCATTCCTGCAATCCTTTTTCCAATTGAAATCAGCATGTACTATTCATATTATTCGGACTATCAACCACAGGGAAGATACATACTCCCCCTTTTGATACCGTTTATGTATTTTGTGACAGAAGGAATCAGTGAGATGACACAGCGCTTCTGCCAAAATCATGACAAACTGGCGGCGAGGGCTGCCTATGCAGTAACTGCTCTGGTAGTTGCGATTGGCATATTGAGCTATGTACTTGTTCTGGTGCCGGCATATACTTAATGATGACAGGTTACATCACATAACAAGATAAGAACATGGCTTGCTATTTTGCGCCATGACGAGGGAACATAAAATGATAGGATTTAATATTCCTGCATACACAGGAAAAGAACTTACATATATTGAGAAGGCAATACAGTCACATCATATCTGTGGCGATGGAATATTTACAAAGAAATGTAATACATGGATGGAAGAACAGTACCATGCACAGAAGGTGATGCTGACAACGTCCTGCACACATGCTCTGGAGATGGCTGTGATTTTAGCGGGAATCGGGCCGGGCGATGAAGTGATTTTACCGTCGTACACATTTTCATCGACGGCAGATGCGGTCGTCATGCGCGGGGCGACACTTGTATTTGTGGATATCCATCCAGATACAATGAATATAGATGAGCGTCTGATTGAGGATGCAATCACAGAACGCACCAAAGCGATTATCGCTGTCCATTATGCAGGCGTTTCCTGCGAGATGGATGAGATTCTTGCGATTGCCAGAAGGCATAACCTTGTAGTGATTGAAGATGCAGCACAGGGTGTGCATGCAACATATAAAGGGAAAGCACTCGGTACGATTGGAGATTTTGGGTGTTATAGTTTCCATGAAACGAAGAATTATAACATGGGAGAGGGCGGAGCCCTTCTGATTCGTGATGAGAAATATAATGAGCAGGCAGAAATCCTACGTGAGAAGGGAACGAATCGCAGCAAGTTCTTCCGTGGACAGATTGATAAATATACCTGGGTTGATTCGGGGTCTTCGTATCTGCCAAGTGATATGAATGCCGCATATCTGTGGGCACAGCTTGAGATGGCCGATGAGATTAATAATGAACGGCTGACTGCTTATCATGACTATGATCAGGCATTTGAAAAACTGGAGCAGGAAGGATACGTGGAGAGACCATTTGTGCCAGAAGATCGTGAGATGAATGGACATATGTATTATCTAAAGGCAAAGAATCTTGAAGAAAGATCGGCGCTGATCGCGTATCTGCGAGAACATGACGTGCAGGCAGTGTTCCATTATATTCCTCTGCATTCTGCACCGGCAGGTATCAAGTACGGACGATTTCATGGAGAAGATAGATATACGACAAGTGAGAGTGAGAGACTGGTGCGTCTTCCGATGTATTATGGACTGACGAAAGAAGATCGAAGCAAAGTGATTGATGCAGTCTGTCGTTTTTATCATGTAGAGAGAAAGTAGGAAATAGATGGAGAAGATTGTAATTATTGGAGCAAATTCTTTTCAAAATCCTTTGATTGAGAAAGTCAAAGAGATGGGGTACGAAGCACATGTCTTTGCATGGCAGGATGGATCAATTGGTGAGCGTACCGCGGATATGTTTTATCCAATCAGCATTATAGAGAAAGAACAGATTCTGGAAAAATGTAAAGAGATACAACCAAAAGCCGTTCTTACAATTGCATCGGATCTGGCATCAGTTACATCGAATTACGTGGCTGGAAAATTGGGTCTGTCTGCAAATTCCATGGAGTGTGTGGAAAGGTCAACGAACAAATATGCAATGCGGGCATGCTTTAAGGAGCACGGGATTCCGGTGCCGTCCTTTGCGAAAGTAACGGAACAGAATTGCATTGAATTGACAAAAAATTTCACCTATCCGCTCATTGTAAAACCGACAGACCGTTCCGGTAGCCGCAGCATCACAAAAATTGAAAAAAATGCCACATCAGATTCTTCTGTATTGAAAAAGGCAGTGGCTAGAGCTGTTGCAGACTCTTTTGAAAATTGTGCGATTGTTGAAGAATACATAGACGGAGATGAATTCAGTTTCGAGAGCATCACATCCCATGGCAGGCATTACATGCTTGCTGTCACACGAAAAGATACCACAGGTAGTCCGTACTTTATTGAGACGGGGCATATCGAACCATCCGGATTATCAAGAGATAAAATAGACGAGGTACGTGATCTTGTGTTTCAGGCACTTGATGCACTGGGTGTGCAGACAGGTGCTTCCCATGCAGAATTTCGCGTGAATGAGCAGGGACGAATTGGCATTATCGAAATTGGCGCCCGCATGGGTGGAGACTGTATTGGCTCGGATCTGGTTTGCATCTCAACTGGATATGATTTTACGAGGATGGTAGTGGAAGTGGGACTTGGATTGGAACCTTCCTTTGAAAAAGTGCAGGAGCCGGCGATTGCAATGATTCGTTTCATCATGAACCAAAAAGATCTCGACACCTATCACTGGGTACAGGAACATTATCAAGACTGCATTACGTTCACAAGTGAGATTGAGATGCCGGGGAATCATCCCGTGATTGACAGTTCTACGAGATACGGGTATTATATTCTAAGTCTGAATGAGGAAAAGGAAGTAGAGGAGATTATAAACTATGCCAAAAGAACATAAGATTCGCAACATACTGATTCTGCAAAGTATCATAGTTGTCTATACGCTGGCGACCGTTGCAGCAAAGTTCGCATCGGGATACGAATTTCTATCACTGCCCTTTGTTCTGTTTTATGCAGGGGAGATTGCGATACTTGGGATTTATGCGATACTCTGGCAGCAAATCATTAAGAAGTTCGATCTGACGGTCGCATATGCGAACCGTGCAGTTGGGATTTTTTGGTCACTTGTGTGGGCAACCATCTTCTTTCATGAGGCGATTACGTGGAAGAATGTACTTGGAATTGCTGTGGTATTTATAGGAATTATGGTGGTGAACTCAGATGATCATGAATAGATATTATTTGGTTTTAGTGTTGTCTGTACTTGTGGCTTCATTCTCTCAGATTCTACTAAAACGAAGTGCAGAGAAAGAGCATGAGTCGCTGATTAGAGAATATCTGAATGCAGAAGTAGTCTGTGGCTACGGATTACTGGTACTGTCTACCCTGCTGACGATCTTTGCTTTTAGTGGCATGGAATACAAGAATGGACCGATTGTAGAGAGCCTGGGATACATTTTCATTATGATCCTTAGCCGAATCTTTTTAGGCGAAAAGATGACGAAGAAGAAAATCTTAGGAAATGTCTGTATCTTAGCAGGTGTATTCATTTATTATATATAGGACGGAGAAGAAATGGAAAAACTTTCAATCGTAATACCAGTTTATTTTAACGAAGAAAACCTAAGACCTCTGTATGAGGATTTAAAGAAGGAAGTGCTGGGAAAGCTCCCGTGCGACTATGAGATTGTATTTGTCAATGATGGATCAACGGATGGCTCTTATCAGGAGATGCAGAACATTGCAGCCTTGGATGCTAACGTTGTTCTTGTTAATCTTTCCCGTAACTTTGGCGAGCATCTGGCAACATTGGCAGGGCTTGCACATTGCACTGGAACCGTAGCGGTGCGTAAAGCAGCGGATCTGCAAGAACCATCGGAAATGATTTTGGACATGTATCAGAAATATATAGAGGGAGCAAAGGTTGTTCTGGCTGTCCGTGCAGATCGCGAAGAATCATTTTCACAGAAGATGTTTTCGAAAATTTACTGCGATATGATGCGGAAGTTCGCACTGTCCAATATGCCGGATGGAGGATTTGACACGTTTCTGATCAGCAGACAGGTGATTGACATCATGGTGACAATCGGAGAGAAGAATGCTCCGCTGACTGAGCAGATCTTATGGAGTGGATTTCCAAGTGAAAAGGTTTTCTATGTCCGCAAGAAACGAGAGATTGGGAAATCGGGATGGACCTTATCAAAGAAGATTAAGCTGGCGATTGACTCTCTGCTGTCGTTTTCTTATTTCCCAATTCGGTGTATTTCGACAATTGGAATGATTTCCGTAGCAATCGCAGTTGTCTGGTCTGTAATACTGATTGTACAGCATTTTATGGGGCTCATTACGGTAGAAGGATATACAACAATCGTAATTCTGATTTTACTAGCATTTGGCATTATCATGCTAACAATGGGGATTCTTGGAGAATATATATGGAGAATGTTCGACGAAGTGCGAAACCGACCTGCATTTATCGTAGACAAAGTAGAAAGAAAAGAAACTTCAACAAAAGAATGAGATTATATCCACGATGACATCGCAGGTTGCAAGATATTTGGTCAAATGGTATAATAATAAAAAATTAAGATGGAGGCAAAGATATGAGAACTTATTTAGTAACAGGAGGAGCCGGATTTATTGGTTCAAACTACATTCATTACATGTTTAAGAAGTATGACAACGAGATTCGCATTATCAATGTGGATGTATTAACATATGCAGGCAACTTAGAGAATTTAAAGGATGTCGAGAACCGCGATAATTACACATTTGTCCGCGCAGATATCTGTGATGCAGAAGCAATTAACAAGATTTTTGCAGAGAATGACATTGACAGAGTTGTACATTTCGCAGCGGAGAGCCACGTAGATCGAAGCATCAAGAATCCGGATGTATTCGTAAAGACCAATGTACTTGGTACACTGGTTATGCTGAATGCGGCTAAGAATGCATGGGAGATTGGCGATAATGTATACAAAGAGGATAAGAAGTTTCTTCATGTATCCACAGATGAAGTATATGGTTCTTTAGAGGAAGAAGGAGAGTACTTCTATGAGACAACTCCTTACGATCCACACAGTCCATATTCAGCAAGTAAGGCATCTTCTGATTTTCTGGTAAAATCTTATATGGATACTTACAAGTTCCCGGCGAACATCACGAACTGTAGTAATAACTATGGTCCTTACCAGTTCCCTGAGAAGCTCATTCCGCTGATTATCAACAACGCACTTCAAGGCAAACGGCTTCCGGTATATGGAGATGGCAAGAACGTTCGTGACTGGTTATATGTAGAAGATCACGCAAAAGGAATCGACATGGTTCAGGAGAAGGGAAGACTCTTCGAGACATACAACATCGGTGGACATAACGAGAAGCAGAACATTGAGATCATCGAAATCATCATCGATACACTTCAGGAGATGCTTCCGGACGGAGATCCTAGAAAAGAATTAGTCAGCCGTGACTTAATCACATATGTAGCAGACCGTAAAGGGCATGACAGACGCTACGCAATTGCTCCGGACAAGATCAAGGCAGAGATTGGCTGGGTGCCGGATACATGCTTCGCAGAAGGAATCAAGCTTACAATTGCATGGTTCTTCGAGCATGAAGACTGGATGAAGAACGTGACAAGTGGTGATTACCAGAAATATTATCAGGAAATGTACAAATAAATCCTGAGATATGTCACAGAGAAGGAGTAATTCATGAGAATATTAGTAACAGGAGTAAAAGGTCAGCTTGGTCATGATGTGATGAATGAACTGGCGAAACGCGGACATGTTGGTGTCGGTGTGGATGTTGAGGAAATGGATATCACAGATCCGGCTGCTGTTGAGAAGGTAATTACAGAAGCAGAGGTAGAGGCAGTCATTCACTGTGCAGCTTATACAGCCGTTGATGCCGCGGAGGATAACATCGAGATATGCCGCAAGGTTAATGCTTATGGTACAGAGAATATTGCAAAGGTATGTCAGAAGTTAGATCAGAAGATGATCTATATCAGTACGGATTATGTATTCGATGGTGAGGGTACACGTCCATGGGAGCCGGATGATGAGAGACATCCACTCAATGTATACGGCGAGACAAAGTATGAGGGCGAGCTTGCAGTCGAGAAATATGTCAAGAAGTTTTATACAGTCCGTATCGCATGGGTCTTTGGTGTGAATGGCAAGAACTTCATTAAAACAATGCTGAATCTTGGTAAGACACATACTGATCTGAATGTAGTCAATGATCAGGTGGGATCACCAACTTATACATTAGATTTGGCAGTCTTATTGGTTGATATGGTTGAGACCGATAAATATGGTCGATATCATGCAACAAATGAAGGATTATGTACTTGGTATGAATTCGCAACCGAGATATTCAAGCAGGCGGGGATGGACAATGTTACCACTCATCCGGTATCGAGTGATGAATTTCCGGCAAAAGCGAAGAGACCACACAATAGTCGTATGAACAGAGACAAGCTGGAAGAGAATGGATTCAACCGTCTTCCAACCTGGCAGGATGCATTGAAGAGATATCTGGAAGTGATTGAATATTAGAATGAGAAGAATGACTGGCAGCGAATTATCTGTCAGTCATTTTGAAATATGGACATTTTTGTTGAATCAGTGTATGATAAAAGTGATGTATATCAATACAGTAGGGATACAATTATGATTGGAAAGAGGAGAGCAATATGAAATTAATAAAGAGACTTGCAACAGCAATTTTGTCAATTTGTCTGATTGTACCATGTTTTTCTATGATGGTATGTGCGGCAGACGGTTCGGTACAATTCACCGACCCGGACGCGCAGCAGGGAAAGACGGTAGTCGTGGAAGGTGTCGTTAGGGGTGGCGAAAGCCCGATCGGTGACGTGTCACTGACGATGACGTACGATGCAAATGCATTGGAATTTGTATCTGGTGACAATGTCACTGGAGGAGCAGGTACGATTACTTATGCAACAAAGGGAAATGGAACAGATGTAGAAATCCGCTTTTCGATGAAATTTAATGTCTTGACAGCAGGAGATCTTATGATTCAGGCAACAGGCGGCACCGCGACAATCAGCTCGGGAGAAGCACTGAATCTTGATATGGGTGCGGCTACAGTCAAAGCGGCCGAAGGCGACGGTACAACTGCATATGAGACACCAGCAGGAAATGCACAGATTGAGCAGAAACAACCTGCAGATACAGCAGAGGTAAATGCACAGACAGCAGAGGTGACGGTTCAGATATCAGACATGGCATCCATTACACTCTTGGATGATTCTTCAGCGGTTACATTACCAGAACAATATAAGAAGACGGTACTCAGCGTCAACGATGTAACGTTCCCTGCGTGGCAGGACACGGAGCATCAGGAGTATTATATCCTATATGCAATGAATGGAGATGGTGATAAAGCACTGTATCAGTACAATCGAGACGAGAACACTTATCAGAAATTCATTAAGCCGGAGGCGGTTCAGACGGAAGATGAGACGACACCGACGGGAATTCTTGGCGGACTACAGAAGATGGTGGATAGCCACTTTGCAGTGATTTTAATTGTTGTGATTGCGATCATTCTGATTCTACTGATTCTGATGATTGTATTTGCAATGAAGCTGCGAAACGCTCATCAGGATGAAGCGGTGTATGTCGAAGAAGACGAAGCTGATGATGCGGAAGAAGATGAAGCTTATGATGTAGAAGAAGATGAAGTGGAAGATGAGATCGGCGAGGA
Organism: Hespellia sp.; assembly: GCA_028693555.1. GTDB lineage: Bacteria > Bacillota > Clostridia > Lachnospirales > Lachnospiraceae > Hespellia. Next base: position 3,832 of record JAQUVD010000045.1, on the reverse strand, counting down.
GGATGCATACGAGGATGAAGAGATTGGTGAGGAAGACGAAGATTTCTACGCCGAGTATGAAGATGAGGAAGACTTTTTAGCAGATCAGAATTTGGATGATTTCGATGAGGTACAGCCATTGGATGAAGAAGATTATTCTATTGATTTTCTGGATTTATAGAATACATGAGAGTATAAAGAAGTATTATAAACAATTCATTTTTGCTTTAAAGAAAGATGATTGGTTTAAAACAGATACGAAAGTAGGTGAGATTCGGACAAAGATGCCGGATCTCATTTTGCTATCTGCGCAGGAATATATCATCTATTTATGAAATTATATTAAAATACCGTAAAAAAATTACGGAATAATTGAATAAATTATTTTTTTGTGTCATAATACTAATACATAAAGGAGGGTCTACTATGTTAAAGATATTTAAAACAAAAAACTTTAAAATGTTTAAAGATGAAATTGTTTTTGATTTATCGAAGATAAATAACTACGAATTTAATTCCGAGGCGGTTCAACACAATACAATAAGTAAAGGTTTGATTTATGGAATAAATGGATGCGGAAAATCAAATTTAGGGCTTGCTATTTTTGATATTACGTTACACTTAACGGACAAACAAAAACGAATAAGTAAATATAATCATTATTTAAATTTGGATTCTGAAGAAAAATATGCATCGTTCTATTATAAGTTTGAATTTGAGGAAGGTGATGTTGTATATTCTTATCAGAAGACAGATGCGGAAGAATTAAAATATGAAGAATTAATAATTAATAATACGATTGTATTAGAATATGATTTCGTGAATCATAAAGGGTTTGTCTCATTACCAGGTACGGAAACACTGATGCTTGAAAACGACAATAGCATGATTTCTCGTGTGAAATTTTTGAAAAGTAATGCAATATTAAAAGAAGGAGTGCAGAGTAGATTATTTCAAGAATTCATTTTGGAGGTGGATAGAATGCTCTTGTTTTATTCTCTTCAAGAAAATAGCTACCTAGGTTTTACGAATGGAAGTGGATCAATTAGTTCGGGCATTATAGAAAATAATAAATTAAAAGAATTTGAGGAGTTTTTAAATAAAGTAGGTGTAAAGCTACATCTGATTGTGAAAACAATCGATGGAGAACCACTGATTTATTGCAAATACAAAGAGGGCGAAGCTAATTTTTTTCAAGTTGCATCAACTGGTACCAGATCTTTAGCACTCTTTTATTACTGGTATATACAAATATCAAAGGCATCATTCGTGTTTATTGATGAATTTGATGCATTCTATCACTTTGAACTTTCAGATGAGATTGTGAGAAAATTACTAGAAGTGACAGAAACGCAAATTATCCTGACAACGCATAATACGGATTTGATGACAAATGCTTTGCTGCGACCAGATTGTTATTTTGAATTACAAAATGGAAAATTAAAATCATTTGCAGAAAGCACAAATAAAGAACTAAGACAGGCGCATAATATTCAAAAGATGTATAAAGCAGGAGCATTTAATGAAGAATAAAGGGAAAATAGCTTTCATTGTGGAAGGACCTGTGAAAGAACAACAGATATTTCAAAATATAAAGAAAAATTTTTTTGCTAATACCCAAATTGAAATTATATCCATACCAGCAAAACAAAATTTGTATATGCTATGGAATACATTGAAAACTGATGACTTTCAAACAGATATTCTAGAAATCATTAAAGAATACTATAAAAGGGAAACGCATGAAGAAATGAATTTTTTGAGTGCTGATTTTCAAGAAATTTATTTGTTTTTTGATTATGATGGTCATCAGAATAATTTGCCAGCTGAAGTTGATCCAGATTTGGCATTGAATCAAATGCTGGAAACTTTTGATAATGAGACGGAGCTAGGAAAGTTGTATGTTAGTTATCCGATGGTAGAAGCTATTAAGGATTTACAATCTGAAGAAAAATGTAGAGCATTTGAACGATGTGAGGTGCCAATCACAAAAATCGGTGAATACAAAAGGACGTTAGGCAAAAATATTTCTTATAATCAGATAAAGAAGTATGATAAAGAGTGGAATGCAATCATTAAAGTATTTGTCTCGAGGATACGGTGCATGCTGAATTTAGATGAGCAGATAACGTTTGAAGTATATAGGGAACGGATAGATCCACAAAAGATTTACGAAATACAAAGGAAAAAGTATGTGGTAAAGAAAAAATGTATTTTTGTTTTGAGTGCCTTTCCAGAATTTTTACTGGATTATTTTCCGAAAGATTTTTGGACAACATATATTTCATAGAAAGTACTACATAAAAAAGTGATTTCTACAAATAACAGACCATCCTATCATTCCCTGTAAAAAGGATAGGATGGTCTATAAAAATGCAAGTAATATTAAATTCTTACAGAATGAGTCATCATCTAGCTCAATTCTTCCTTGCACTTCTCCAGTGCCGATGCAATCACAGCATCCATATCATAATACTTATATTCCCCAAGTCTGCCCCCGAACACAACCTTCGACTCACTATCGGCAAGCTTTTTATATTCCTCATACAATGCAGCATTTTTGACATCATTCACAGGATAATAAGGCTCGTCCCCTGGCTGCCATTCAGAGCTATACTCGCGGCTGATTACTGTCTTTGGCAACTCCTTGCCGTCGGCATCCTTTCCAAATTCAAACCACTTATGTTCGATAATTCTTGTCCATGGCGTCTCTCTGTCCGTATAATTGACCGCAGCATTTCCCTGAAAGTTTGATATATCCAGAACTTCATTCTCAAATCGAACCGAACGGTACTCTAAAGTTCCAAGCTGATAATCGAAATATGCATCAATTGGTCCAGTGTAGATGACTTTATCAGCCAGTGCATCCAGCTCGTCCTTATTCTCAAGGTAGTCCGTATCCAATCTGACCTCGATTCCATCCAACAGATGCTCCATCATCTTCGTATAGCCACCGATTGGAATCCCCTGATACAGTGCATTGAAGTAATTATTATCAAAGGTCAGTCTTACCGGAAGTCTCTTAATGATAAATGCAGGCAAATCCTTGCAGTCGCGCCCCCACTGCTTTTCCGTATATCCTTTAATCAGTTTTTCAAAAATGTCTCTGCCGACCAGCGAGATGGCCTGTTCTTCCAGATTCTGGGGCTCGGAAATGCCAGCTTCCCTGCGCTGCTTCTCAATCTTGGCGGCGGCTTCGTCCGGCGTCACCACACCCCACATCTTGTTGAAGGTGTACATATTAAAAGGAAGACTATACAGCTCCCCCTTATAATTCGCAACCGGACTGTTCGTGAATCGGTTAAAATCCGCAAACTGTGTGATGTAATCCCAAACCTTCTTGTTATTCGTATGGAAAATGTGCGCTCCATATTTGTGGACATGGATGCTTTCGATGTCTTCGGTGTAAATATTACCGCCAATGTTCGGACGTTTATCAACGACAAGCACTTTCCTACCAAGCTTTGCGGCCTCATGGGCGAAGATGGCGCCATAGAGTCCGGAGCCGACGATTAGATAATCATATTTCATAAATTAAAATCCTCTTTTCGTAAATGTTTTCTTTATAAGATAGTGTATCATATTTATGCATATTATTCAAAACTGTATAGCAGATGCAATGTGATAAAGGGCAAAAATTGTCGAAATTTACAAAAAAAGCAAACTATGATGCATAATAAGCAAGGCGTGTCTATTTACATAAAATTAGGATGTGATATAATAATATTACTAGTATTCCATCCTTTAATTAACTCGACTTTTTAACAGGTAATGTATCAACAATGATTTCTTCCGAAACATCAATGTCATCAAGGTTATATTTCCAATGAAAAACGATGGGATCTTCATTGAT
>JAQUVD010000008.1 GCA_028693555.1 Hespellia sp. | reverse complement strand
TATAAAAACAGCCTGAATCTGACGTTGTATTTGTGAACCTGACTTTAAAATGAGGCCAGGTCGAATACTTGTGGGTAAATCAGTAAAACGATGTATTAATTTATCATTCTGTCAAACCAATAGCATATCACTTGTACTTTTACAATGCTATTTCCCGGGATTACGCAAAAAAGAAGGACTCGATCGCTCGAATCCCTCTCTTACATTTTTCTAGCCTCTATAGTAGTTAATCAGACATCCCTTCAGGATAATCTCTCTCTCCGGATCTGTCAGATCTCCCAGCTTCAAATCTAATTCTGACATTCCATCTTCTTTGACCACATAAGCCTTAATTACTTCCGTCTTATCTTCTACCGCTTTGCGTATATCTGGCACGAAAATGTAGTCACCATTTGCAAATGACAGCTTCTCATGGTCTTCGTCTGTTAAAAATGGAAGCATCCCCCAGTTGATGAGGTTCGAGCGATATCTCTTCGTTGCGTACTCATTTGCGATATTCGCCCATCCGCCGAGTACCTTTTGACAACTTGCTGCCTGTTCACGGGCAGATCCATCACCAGGCTTCACTGCAAAAATGGTACTGCCGACACCTAAGTTTCCTTTACCAACCTCAGGATAACGCTCGTTAATCTTCGCTAAGACCGGTTTTAACTCTTCTACTGCATCGAGTGGGCATTCACCGGCTTCAATGGCTTTCTGTGCTGCCTGAATCTCTTTAGCGCGGCCAACGTATGCAGGATCTTTTCTTGATAAAGCAAATTCTGCGAGACCAAGCGGATTCGAACGGTATGACGAAGTCTCTCCGGAAGGAATAAGTTCATCTGTCGTTGTAACCGGATCATGAATTTCAGAAACCACCTTCACAATTAAGTTCTGTGGAAGTGCTGACATCTCCGGCCAGTCCTTGATATTCGGTCCGAATTTCACTTCTACGTCTGGATCTGCTACACCGTGACTGTCAAATACGCGGTTTGCATAAATGCTCTGATCAAAGTGATATTTTGGTCCCTTGTACTCTACATCTAAATCAGTTGCAGATGTTAAGAAGCCCTTGTTTGCTGCAGTTGCTGCGATAGAACGGGCGTCCATAAGTGCAACGGATGAAATCTGTCCATTCTGAAGCTTTGAACCTTCACGATTCGGGAAGTTTCTTGTAGAGTGACGAATACTAAATGCATTATTGGCAGGAGTATCTCCAGCACCAAAGCAAGGACCACAAAATGCAGTCTTTACGATGGTTCCCGCTGCCATCAGATCTGCGACTGCACCGTTCTTGACAAGTTCCATATAAATCGGTGTGCTCGCAGGATATACGCTAAATGTAAACTCATCCGATCCAATATTCTTGCCGCGAATGATGTCCGCCGCCGCACAGATATTTTCAAATCCACCGCCGGCACATCCAGCAATGATTCCCTGCTCTACATATAATTTACCATTTACAATCTTATCCTGAAGTGAGTATTCCACCTGTCCGTCAAGACTTACAAGTGCTTTCTGTTCAACATCATGCAAAATGTCTGCGAGATTCGCATTGACTTCATCAATCGTATAGACATTGCTTGGATGAAATGGCATCGCAATCATTGGTTTGATCTCGCTTAAATTCACATAAACCATACCATCGTAATATGTCACGCTGCCGGGTGCAAGTTCCTTATATTCTTCCACTCTGCCATGAATGTCATAGAATTCTTTGATTTTCTCATCTGTCGTCCAGATGGAAGACAGACAGGTTGTCTCTGTTGTCATAACATCGATTCCAATGCGGAAATCTGCCGATAATTTTGCTACGCCCGGGCCGACAAATTCCATAACCTTATTATTCACATATCCATTTCCAAAGACAGCACCTATAATTGCAAGCGCAACGTCCTGTGGACCGACACCGACAGCCGGTTCCCCGTCAAGATAGATTCCGACAACTCCAGGCATCTTGATATCGTATGTCTTGTTCAGTAACTGTTTTACAAGCTCCGGTCCACCTTCACCCATCGCCATCGTTCCGAGTGCACCGTAACGTGTGTGGCTGTCAGATCCAAGAATCATCTTTCCGCCTCCCGCAAGCATCTCACGTGCAAACTGATGAATGACTGCCTGATGCGGAGGTACATAGATTCCGCCGTATTTCTTCGCGCAGGTCAGACCAAACATGTGGTCATCTTCATTAATCGTTCCACCAACTGCACAAAGTGAATTGTGACAGTTCGTCAGTACGTATGGGATCGGGAACTTCTCAAGTCCGGAAGCTCTTGCTGTCTGAATGATTCCTACAAATGTAATATCGTGGGAAGTCATCTTATCAAATTTAATCTCAAGTCTCTCCATATTGTCTGAAGTATTGTGCGCCTCCAGAATGTTATAAGCCATTGAATTCTTCGCTGCCTGCTCCTGAGGGATGTTCACTCTAGGATCCGCTGCGTCTGTGACAATCTCATTGCCGTTGATGAGATATGCGCCGCCATCATATAATTGAATCATTATCATATCCTCCTTGATTTTAAAAAATATTGGGTACCAATCTATACTGCATACATAAAAAATTTCATCGCCCCAATTAACACTTTAACTCGATAAAATCATATCATTCATTATAAGGTGACATGAACTAGAATGCAAGAGTGAAAGCGTACAATTATTCCTTGCTGAAGTGAAACACATTGTTTTCAAGAAAATAACTCCCTTCACGTTTTATATTGATATTATAAAACGAAAGAGAGTTATGATTCTGTAACTAAGTCACATACTTCATCTAATTAGATATTCAACAAATCACTAAACACTTTCAATGCTCCATCTGTCTCATGTGCAAGCACTTTCTTCGCAAGCACTTTACCGAGCTGAACACCTTCCTGATCAAAGCTGTTCACATTCCACAAAAATCCCTGGAACATGACTTTGTTCTCAAAGTGAGCTAACAGCGCACCAAGTGATTTTGGATTTAAATCTTCTCCGATAATGATGCTCGATGGGCGTCCGCCTTCGAAGTTCTTATTGCGATTATCGTCCGCTTTTCCACATGCAAACGCAACGATCTGAGCGGCTACATTTGCGCATAATTTCTGCTGGCTTGTGCTGTCCTGAATCACCACATCGGTACCGATCTGGCTGTTCTTAAATCCAACAAACTGAAGTGGTACAATTCCAGTTCCCTGGTGGAGCAGCTGATAGAATGAATGCTGTCCGTTCGTTCCCGGCTCACCAAAGATAACCGGACCGGTCACATAATGAATTGGCTCGCCAAATCTGTTGACTGATTTACCGTTTGATTCCATGTCCAGCTGCTGAAGATGTGCAGGGAAACGGCTCAGTGCCTGTGAGTATGGAAGAACTGCTGTGCTTGGAAATCCAAGTACATTGCGCTCATAGAATCCAATCAGTGCATCTAACATCGATGGATTCTCTAAGGCATTCTGGTTCGTTGCAAGCTTGTCCTCTGCTGCAGCACCCTCAAGGAACTGTGCAAATACATCCGGTCCAAATGCAAGGGATAATACCGCGCCGCCAACTGCGGAAGTAGAAGAATAGCGTCCACCAATGTAATCATCCATAAAGAAGGCTGCAAGGTAATCGTCACTCTGTGCCAATGGTGAAGTCTCGCTTGTAACTGCAATCATGTGTTTGGAAGCATCTAATCCGGCATTGTTCAATGCATCTTTTACGAACGATTCATTCGTTAATGTCTCAAGCGTTGTTCCTGATTTTGATACCAGAACGAAAATGGAATGTGCAACATCAATCGAATTCAAAACTGCTGCAGCATCATCCGGGTCAACATTACTGATGAATTTCGCTTCCATCTTGAAGGTTCCCATCTTCTTCGCCCAGTTCTCAAGTGCAAGGTACATCGCGCGAGGACCAAGATCACTCCCGCCAATACCAATCTGAACAACGGTTGTAAATTTCTCTCCGGCTGCATTCGTAATCTCGCCGTTATGTACTTTGTTCGCAAACTCTGCAATCTTCGTCTGCTGCTCCACATAGAAAGAACGTTTGTCAACGCCATCTGCCTGAACTGCATCACCAAGCTGTCCACGTGTCATGTGATGAAGAACAAGTCTCTGCTCTCCTGTATTTACCATCTCGCCATTATAAACTGCTGTAAATTTGTCTGCAAGCTGCGCTTCGTCTGCTAATTTTGCAAGAGCTGCAAGCACCGTATCATCCACACTTTTTGCTGCGTAGTTATATGCAAATCCTTCTGCCATTGGCACGCTGTAGTTTTTCACGCGCTCTGCGCCATTTTCTCCAGTCATAACTTCTGCAATATTCACACGAGCCACTTTCTCAAGTTCCTGATAAGAAGCAAGTGTATCTAAGTTCTTCCATGTAATCATAATTATTCCCTCCATATGCACATTTCTTTTTTTCATCACTGTGATTATATAACGAATCTGTCCCAAATTCAAGGCGATACAGAAATCACTTTGTTCCTTACTTACTTTTAACATCTATAAAGATCACGCTAAGAACTCCTCCAGAATCTGCCGGATTGCCTCTTCCTTCAGTTCCGGCTGTGATGGAGCTGGCTTTCGTTCCGTCTCATGCACCATCTTCTTTGGCTTTCCCTCTATATGAATGGCAAGAGGATCCTTCTGTTCTGACGCAGGTGTCATTGGAATAACATCCGGGCTAATCACATCAAGCCGCTCTCTCTGCTCCTTCTGTTCGTGTCTCACCTTCGTAAACCGGTGTGAATATACATTCTCCAGATAATCAATCATGTAGTTCTTCGCCGTCTCGATTTTATAATCCTCATCGGTCAATTGATACAGTACGAGCAGACACACCATTTCCGCCAGACCTCCCGCACCATACTGATACACGATGTCTGAGTAGCCATTTACGCGAAAGGACGCAAAGGCTCCGAGGGCTCCAAGGATTCCAGCCGCCCAGATGAGCTGGCGTTCGAGCTGCCGCCACGTATGTAAATGCAAGCCGAATACACGGTATTCATGAATGTATTTTTCTAAGAAGCTATCTACATTTTCCACAGTGTCATAAATCATACAGGTATGCTCGTATTTCGAGCGAACCAGTTTTATCAAACGATGTGTGCTTTTCGCCATATTCGAGGATGCTCGAACCAGGCGTTTTAACGTCATATGACTGACAAGTTTTGTGAAGACTGCAAGGACTCCGACCGTCGCCATAAAGTAAACAATAATGTTGGTATTAGCAATTGTCTGTAACATAAAAGGACCTCCTTCATTTTTCTGTCATTATACCTTAAAATGAAGCATTACGGTCCCTAAATCGTTCCTCTGATTTCGCTAGGAAATGCGCATTTTCCGCACATTTCTACATTTATGAAGTTGTAGGCGGCTCTGCCTGTTCCGCTTAAACGGCTGCAAGTAATCCTATGACAAGCCTTACAGAATGCTCAATTGCCTTCTTAAGGAACACCGGATAATCCTCTTGTGCACTATTGTCAGCTTTGTCCGAAATTGCACGAATAATGACATACGAAATATCGTTTAGGTAAGCTACCTGCGCAATAGCTGCACCTTCCATCTCCGCACATGCCGCGTCGAAGTTCTTCACAATAAAATCCTTGCGCTCTGCCGAGGAAATGAACTGATCTCCACTTGCCACGCGCCCTACATATGTACGGATGTCCGGATTGACCGTCTCATTGACCTCCTTCGCCAGCCTCACCAGACGCTCGTCTGCTGGAAATGCAAGAACATCCATACGCGGCACCATGCCAAGTGGATCTCCAAACTGTGACGTATCCATATCGTGATGCAGTGCATCTCTGGATATGAGCATATCTCCGATGTCGAGCTTCGCATTCAGCGAGCCTGCAACGCCTGTATTAATAATGATGTCAGCCCCAAACTTGTCAATCAAAATCTGCGCACATACAGCGGCATTGACCTTGCCAATACCACTTCGCACGATCACAACCTGTTTCTCTACAATCATTCCTTTATAAAATGTCATCGAGGCAAACTCCACCGTCTCCTCGACAAGCATTACATTCTTCAAATCCGCGACTTCTTCATCCATTGCACCAATAATACCGATCATCTATTTCGTACCTCCACCTGTTTTCTTTCGCTTCTGTTTATGATTATAATGTTTCATGATCTTTTTATCAACCGAAAAGCATAGAAATTGATTTCGACTTAACTTTTTTGGATTTCTGAAGCCTTTTAAGTATAAACTCGCCCAAGCACTCTTTTAAAATACTTCTTTTCACAAATCAATTGTTATTTTGTTTTTCTTTTGATATAATGCAGTCAGTTCATATACTAATTACAAGGAGGTGTGACAAATGCAGTATAAAACAAAAGGCGTCTGTTCTCAGATGATCAATTTTGATATTGAAGATGATAAAGTGCACAATGTAGAATTCGTTGGCGGATGTGCCGGCAATACGCAGGGCGTTGCGAAGCTAATCGAAGGCATGCCGGTAGATGAGGCAATCAACCGTATGGAAGGAATCCAGTGTGGATTCAAAGGTACTTCTTGTCCGGATCAGTTAGCCAAAGCATTAAAAGAAGCGACCGGGAAATAATCCTGATCGCTTTACTTTTCTCATATTTTTCCATCTTCGGAAGCTCTGCCAGCCATTGCATAACACATGACGACTAGTGTGTGGCTTGTTATCATGCAGGCTTACCTTTCTTAATCTAAGGTTAATAGTTCCTACTAAATGTGTTGTAAGATGCAATGGCTGGCAGGGCTTCCGAAGATTGGATGGGTGACCTTTAGTCGATCCAGATACCATCAGTTGCGGAAAAACCGATATCGCCCTCATCGTCAAGCGGTGCACATTGGTGATCCGCAGCAACACGATAATACGTTCCACCGGTTACGACAATACTTTTCGATGTACTGATATAATATTTATCGGTACCTGTTGTATCCCACCCGTCAATCTGATACCATGCATCATCTGTCTTATTATATTCTTGTACATACATCGTCACTCCAATTCTTGGGACGACCGTATTCGCTGTGGTTGATCCAGTCACATAGATACGATGTCTTCCAGCCTTACTGATAGAGCAGTCCCCTTCCATCATATAGGCACCTCTCGACTTTGATGTGTAACTGCCATTTGCTTCTTCCTGTTGTGTCAGGTAAGAACCATCTACGCATCGATCTCCTTCCGCCGCATACGTTTCCACGGTCGGTACAACAACTATCCCCATCAGCATTACTATTGCACACAGCATTGATAAGACTCTCTTTTTCATAAGCTTTCTCCTCAGCATTTTTTACTCTCTATAACAGTAAACAACTGAACTCCCAAAAACTTACGCAAAATTTAAAAATATTTTAAATTATTTAATAATTCTTCAAAATCTGAACGATTCATGATTCCTTTTAGCTGATATTTCACATCTTTGTCATCAAATTCCGCATAAAGTCTTTTCTCTTTTGCGCCTTCTATCCGATATTCTTCAACATCAATACTTTGCGTCCCATTGTCTACTGAAAATTTGTCCTCCAATTGATCGGTTGGATGTTTACCATAGGATGAATCGGTATTGCTTGCATAGATTTTATATTGAATTGTTTCCCCCTGATACAAATAAAATATTTTTGCCATCCCTGCATCTTCGTCAATCTCATAATCATCCAACTTCATGCCATATGGCAGGATCGAGAGTTTCACTGGCGTAAATCCCAGTTTTTCTTTTATCTCCCGATACACAGACATATCATCAATTTCTTTTAACTCACTACTCTCCATATCCGCCACACTGGTGACATCCACATCATTATTCCCAAACCTCTTATCCCACATTTCCTTCAGATAAGACTTGCTTCCGACACTGGTTGTTCCAACCGCGAGTAGCAAAACCAGGACTGCCACGAGGGCAATCCAAACCTTTTTCTTTCTTGGGAATTTGCGGACTTTCTTCTTTGCGCTCTCCTTTTCGAGCTGTTCCTCCAGCGCTTTGATTCTCGCCTCCATGCGCGCATCCATTTCCGGTGTGACGCGGGCATCTCGAACCTTCTCGTTGGCTTCAATTTCCTTTCGGACATCTTCCGCCTCTCTATCCATTTCATCCACAATCGAAATTTCTTTGTATTCTTTCATTGTCTACCTCATTTATTGTGTTTGTTGCTTTTGCGTTCCCAGGGCTGCGAAACGTCACAGTTCTTCTTGACTTTTCCTCAAATCAGTTTAAGATAAAACTAGTAATTTATTTTCTGGGAGGTTCTATATGAAACGAATCATATTAACCGGCGGTGGTACTGCCGGACATGTTACCCCGAATATCGCCCTTCTTCCGAAGCTGAAGGAGCTTGGCTATGATATTCAATATATCGGCTCTTACAATGGTATCGAGAAAGAACTCATCGAACCATTTGGAATCCCTTACCATGGCATTTCTTCCGGTAAGCTGCGTCGTTACTTCGACGTCAAGAATTTTACCGATCCGTTCCGTGTTCTGAAAGGATTTTCAGAGGCGAAGCGATATATTCGTGACCTAAAGCCGGATGTCATCTTTTCGAAGGGCGGTTTTGTATCTGTGCCTGTCGTTCTTGCCGGTAAGAGATATAAAGTGCCTACCATCATCCATGAGTCGGATATGACTCCGGGACTTGCCAACAAGCTGTCCATTCCAAGTGCAACCAAAGTATGCTGCAACTTTCCTGAGACTCTTGAGAATCTTCCGAAAGAGAAAGCAGTCCTTACAGGATCTCCGATCCGTCAGGAGCTTTTAACCGGTAACACCGCTGCTGCTAAGGCATTTTGCGGATTTACATCCGATAAGCCGGTGATCTTAGTCATCGGCGGAAGTCTTGGCTCGGTTGTTGTCAACACCGCTGTACGCGAAGCACTTCCAACACTCCTTGAGAAGTTCAACGTCATTCACCTCTGCGGTAAGGGTAAATTGGACGAATCCCTAAAGACACTCGAAGGCTACGCGCAATTTGAATATATTAAAAATGAACTTCGTGACATCTTCGCACTCTCTGATATCGTAATCTCCAGAGCCGGTGCGAATGCAATCTGCGAACTCTTAGCGCTCCATAAGCCAAACCTTCTGATTCCACTCTCTGCAAATGCAAGCCGTGGCGATCAGATTCTAAATGCAAATTCATTTGCAAAACAGGGCTTTTCTCTCGTCCTCGAAGAAGAACAGCTTACCAAAGATACGCTTCTTGAACAGGTACAAAAGCTCTATGACGAGCGCAAGACATTTATTCAGGCAATGAATGCCTCATCCCAGCATAATTCAATTGATACGATTATCCATCTGATTGAGGAGGCGTGCCATTAATCCCGGCACGTTTCTTTAAAAATTACTTCGAAGTCTTTTTTTGCCCACTTTTTCGCGCGATGAAGCAGCGTGTCCAGCGCCTTAACTGAGATATCCATATCCTTTGCAATATCTTCGCGCTTTCTATTCTCAATATAACGCTGTCTCATTGCGCGCTCCCATCTTGGGTTCTTCTCACCCATCGCTTCCAGAATTGCTTCACACAGATACCGTTTTTCATCTGTTGCTTCCTCATTTAAGTAAATCGTCTCTACATCTTCAACCTCAGGCAGTAGTCTGTCCGGCTGATCGATCGCACTTTGTACAACTGTGAACTTCTCATGCTTCATCACATTGAGTGTTTTATGCTTCGTAATAGTAATCAAATACGATGCCATATTCGTCGGCTTCATCGTATCTATGTTCAGATAGACTGTCATAAATGTCTCCTGCATGATATCTTCCGCAAGTGCTTCATTTGCAGACGAGTAATTCAAAGCTACCTGGAACACGAGGTTTCTATACTTTTTGTATAGTTCATCGTAATTTAGCTTTTTGCTCAATGTATTTCCTCAACTTCTCTTTAGTTTATTTTTGCAAGGATCTCATCCCTGTCTTCCTCTGTCAGTTCTCCCATATGCCATCCGAATCCGGCATCGTCATCCTGATATCTCGGAATTAAATGCATGTGGAAATGAAATACCGTCTGGCCCGCTGCCTCTCCATTGTTCTGTACGATATTATATCCATCGCATCCAAGAACATCTGTCATCTTCGTAATCATTTTCTTTGCAAGCAGAATTGCTTTCTGTGCCAGCTCATCCGGGAGCTCGTACAGGTTTGCATAATGTTCTTTGGGAATAATCAGTGCATGTCCCTTCGCTGCTGGTGAAGCATCCAGTATCACGCGGAAATCTTCATCCTCATAGAGTGTTGCTGTGGGAATCTCCCCATTGGCGAGTTTACAAAAAATACAATTTTCATCTTTCATTTGTCCTTACCCTCTTTCTATTTCGATGGTACGCGATATCTATTTTCGTCTTCCATCCTAAATGAATCACTTTTATCTTACCTTTTTTTGGAAAGACAGACAACCCTCATTTTTGAATCATAATACAGAGTCACCACAAATCATGTCGTAATTCGTCGAACGAATCTCATTGAACCTCTTATTTTACGGTGCTACACTAGAATATAGCAAAAACCGATACATATCTGGAGGAATAAAGATGTTTCGCAATATTGAAAAAGAAAAATTAGAACGTATGATGGATCAGGACCCGGAACTACGTAAAATCATTCAGCAAATGCTGGAAAATCATCGGCTGGCTCTCTCAACCGTATCGCACGAACTGCGAAATCCACTAACACTAGTCTACTCTTCCATGCAGCTTATTGAGTCACAACATCCCGAAGTTCTAACTTTCGCGCATTGGACACAGATGATGGAGGATGTGAATTTCATAGTTGATCTGACTAAAGAGATCGGTTCTCTCGGGAATAGTGACCACATGAATATGACCATATTTTCGCTGAAGCAGCTACTGGAATATGCCGTACTTTCATTTGCAATGTCGCTGGAAGAAAGCGGCATTGAACTGACGGGAAAGATAGATCCGGCGATTCAGAACTATCTGGGGGATAAAGTCAAGATTCAAGAGGTGATTTTAAACCTTCTGATGAATGCGCAGCAGGCCGTGATACGCAAATATCAGGAATCCGCTTCCACTGCAGCGAAAAAAGGAACCATTCTCCTTCAGGCATCCCGCACCCACGGCGGTGTGTCGATACAGATTCAGGACGATGGCTGCGGAATAAAAGCGGAAGATATGGCTTCCATCTTCGAGCCGTTTTATACCAATAAAGAAGAAGGCACCGGGCTGGGACTCTCTATTTCCAAAAAGATTGTAGAAGCGCATCACGGGACATTGACCTGCAGCTCGACTTATGGTAAAGGGACGACCTTTGTGTTGACACTTTAAAAAAGGTCATGGAACCGGACATTTTTATCCGAACTCCATGACCTCTTTTTTATTCGTCTTATAATTGCAAATTACTGCGCATCATCAATCTGTGATGCAAAGAACATATTCGAAGAATCCACGGTCTGATCTAAGTCTAATGTGACTGTGATTCTTTCACCTAAAAGGATTCCGTTTGCACAGTTTACTGTAGCTCCGTCTGTGGAGATTGCAAGGACTGCGTTATCATCCGTCACAAGAGCAAGTCCATTCATACTCGCGCTTTGGATGGTTCCTGTAATCTTTGACTGATTATTCGTATTCGTTGCTGAATCAACAACAGAATATACCGTTGCATTCGCAGAATCTGCTAAATCACCAACGTATGTAACTGTTACTTCATTTCCGACCAAAATTCCATTTGCATAGCTATGCTCTGCATTCACAGTATTAAAGGAATAGTCTGTTCCCGCTGAATCAATCACTAAAGTACCATCCCCGAGACTTACCACAAATCCTGTAACCGTTTGCTGTGTTGGTGCCGGTGTATCGTTTGTATCCCCGGTATCACCCGTATTACTCGTTTCACCGGAATCCGTTGTGCCTGTTGACTGGGTTGGCTGCGCCGGCTGTGTCTGCTGCGCTGGCTGTGCTGGCTGCGGATTGCTGACAGGTGCCGCCGGAGTGGTTGGTGCTGCCGGTGCTGTCGTTGTCAGATACTGTGCATAGATATAAGCTGCATTGCCGTTGTAATCGATACGTGACCATCCATTATCACAGGTTCCGGTTCTTGTCACTTCGTCATTTACCTGCAGTGTTCCAAGAACATTTGCATTTGTTGAATAGCTGTCGCGAACATTGACAACTGCGGTTGCCCATACTTTTTCGCTCACATCTTTGATTGTAACCTTGCTTTGTGCTTCCTTGACATTGGCATCATCATCGGTGATCTTCACGACTTTCACACCGGAAGTATCTGCTCCGTTAATGTTCCCTGTATATGTAACATGAATCCAGTTGCCCGGCTCAATTCCGTTTTTATATTCCTGTGCCGCTCCAACAATGCTAAAGCTGTAGGTCGCGCCATCTTCTGTCTTAAGTGTTAATGCATTAGATGAATATGTCACAAGTGTTCCGACAATCTCCTGCTGTATTGGTGTCCTTTACCGTTCCCTCATAACTAACCGTAACATTATCACCGGCTAACATATTTTTACAATTAAATTTTGCTTTATCTGTGATTGCAAACGAAACATCCTTTTTATCTTTGTTCGTGATAATTAATGTCGCATTCGTGAAAGACTTTAGTGATCCGTCCATCTCCCCCAAAGACTCTGCTGCAACAGATCCCGTCTCTGCTTTCTTCGATGAACAGCCTGCCATAGAAAACGCCATAACTGCTGCCATCGCTATATATAACCCCTTCTTCATTAATACAAATCCTCCTTCATATTTTTGTTGCTATTATAGCATATAATTGAGTAAATGTGCATTATTAAGAAAATTTTTATAAATCAGCCATTTCATCCTCTCGCACAAGACCATCCCATACACCCCACTTTTCTCTTTTTCGATGTTTTAGATTCTTTTTAATCCATCCCAGCGCACCACTCATTTCCTGCACTGTCTGTATGTCTCCATAATCCCTGTAAGGCGTTTCAAAGTCCTCATCTTCCCCCTCCAGTTCGAATATGTTGCTTCGCTCTTCTTCGTGTAGATTGGCGCATTCACGCTTCTCGGTCTCGTGAAATTCTTCAAGTATCTGCTCGATATCATAATTCTCCTCCATACTCGCTTTGTGTAGCTCTACCGCGAGCTTTACTGCATCGGTTTTCTCATAGTTTACCTGACTCACAAAATATTCTGTAAGTTCATGAAAGGACTGACATAGATTCTTATATTTCACCGGAAGATAACAGAAGTAGAAGTGTTCTCCCTTACAGAAAATATATTCCGGTGAGAGCAGAATCCGCTCTGCATCCAGCATGTGATTCTTTACATCACGAATCGTCTGCACCAGCTGCCGAATGAATGTCTCCATATCCTCCCGTTCAATCTTCATCTTGTCATACTGTGTCTTCATGGAGGTTAATCCTCCAATTTCATAGGAGTAATAACTCTTACCATCAATTCCTTTTGACGATATGGAGAGTAATGTGTCCATATAATTGAGCTGCAGCATCGGAATCTGGTAATCTTCTTCATAGAATACCGGCATTTCCACCTGCAGATATGTCTCATTTAAGTCCTGTTTGATTTTTGTCTTCATTTTTTCACCTTCCGTATCATTCGGATCATTTTTTCTGGTTCCATGATCCATGTTTTCATTTCCATATGAAGCTTCATGTTTCTCCTTGACGCGGTTGCCTGGACGATGATGTAATCTGAATTTTTGCTGACAGATGCCGTTGGGTTTGACAGCAGAATCAGTTTCCCGGTAATATGTTCCTGAAAGAATCCACTTAACTCGCCCTCCTGCATTCCCTTTGGTAATCGCTCCTGCTGCGCACCGATCACTGCCGTCTCATATGCCACTGCGCCGAGTACATTTTTGTCATGAAAATAGAATGTCACATAAATAATTGCCAGAAAAACCAGCAATACAACCGGCATAATGTACGCCATTTCAACCGTTGTCACACCCCGGATTTGAACCTTCTTTTGTTTTTTGATTTTTCTCACAGCAGCAACACCCCCGCATACGCCACAGTCAGAAATGGAATAAACGGATAGGTCGACTTTCGCGAAAATGAGGTCCGTACCATCTGAATGATGGCAAAACCTGCCGACAGCCAGAATGCATAAAATAATAATTCCATCAAGTTCCACACCCCCAGACAGATTCCAAAGATCAAAATCAGCAAACTGTCTGCATAGCCAAACGCCTGGTTCGTGAGATAACTGATCAGTAAAAATACGGTGCCGACTCCGAATCCCATTAGTACAAGAACCCAGTTCAACCCGCCCTGTACCACCCAGATACCACCGACAACCGTTCCTCCAACGACTAAAATCCAGACCGGTATTTCCTGATACATGATATCTAGAAATGTAAGCAGACCGAGGAATATCCCCATACAGATCTGCCCGCTGATTCCAACTTGGTTCATGGTACATAATTCATTTATTGTCCACATCTTGAACACGCTCCTTTTCCTTTTACTTGCGAGAGCTGCACCGCATAAATTGTTCGCTTTAATCCACTGCAGGTCGCCCTCGTATGATAACGATTTCCCTCATTTGTGATATAGACACCCCCGCTTGTACTTCCATGTCCACAGAACTCACAGGCATGATATTTTCCACCGCCCTCGTTTCGCAGATCACCGACCTCTGCTGTGGACACCAAATGCACCGACAATTGCAGATGTGTACAGTGATAATCCTTGTGATATACCGCTGCGTGATCTGTGATATAGACAAGTTCTGCCGACTCTCCAATTCCCTCTTTTTCATATCCGGTCCACCCCTTGATCTTAAATTCCTTTTTTACTGTCATGGGTGGCACTGCAAATTTGGGAAATGGCATTTTTAAGCGATAGCTTACTTTTACATGAATCACACCCGACTGCGGATTTGCATAAGAACCGCTGCAGTTTAGTCCACTGCTTCCACCATCTATGATACTTCGATCCAGCCTTTCATCCCCTATCACGTTTACAATATCGGATCCCATCTGCATTGGATTTAGCACCGGCAATACATACATTTCCTTTGCTACTATTTTGGCGGCACTATTCGCACCAGCCTCCACCTGTGTTTCGATTGCTGCCATCTCCAACTGATAGGTCAGGAGCAGTGCTGCGAAGAAAAAGAGCGGCAGTGCAAGTGCTGCTTCTACCGTAACACTTGCCCGCTCGGTCCATGCGGATACCTTTTCAATCTGAAAGATCTTTAATTTATTTATGTAATGGGTCAAAGTCATGTCCTTTCTTTTTATTTGTATTGTTTGGATTTGTGTATGACAGGATTGAAAAGGCATCCGCATGGATCTAGCGGTATGCAAAATAGGTTGGAAATTCATAAGTGATTCCCCGCTCAAACGCAGTACTGCTCTGAAGCTGAAGTCCTGTAACGCAATGATCTGCCTGAAAAAAGGAAAGTCCGTATTCCTTCTGCATGTTCTGTTCGATCAGATCAAGCGCGCGCATGGAACATTGGTTCTTCTCCTGCAGAAAGAGCAAAATCCGCAGATAATCCTGATAAGAGATTCCGCTCCCTCCACCGCCGCCTTCGGATGCGTCCTCCGCTGTGCCGAGCTTTGCAAGACTTCCCAAAGACAACTGCCAGGTTTCTTTTGTTTTTATAAGCGGTGTTTTCCCACCACGCAGGAGCGTTCGCAGATCCATAATGCTTTCCCCATAGGACCACGCCGCAAGAATCGCCTGTTTGACAATCTCGGTCGCAACCGGAAGTGCCGCTAATGTTGCAAGCGTGACTGCCATTGCTTCTGCTTCCGCCTGTTTTTCCACATCTGTCTGCAAATAAAGATAATTAATCCCCATTCTAAAAAGCAGAATCCGTTTGGCTACCGATTCCAGATTTTGGCTGTCACTTTCTTTTCCGGCAATGAGATATTCTACTTCATAATCCAGCGCTGCCTGTGAATCATATTCTGATGCATTTTTAAATTGCCGCAGCAGATACTCTCCAAAAAGCAGATTTGATAAAGCACTGTCTGTATCCTCCTTCTTCTGAAATGTTCCGCGTCCCGTCTGAAGTGATCTGTGCGATACCACATCGTCTATCGAAATTGCCTTATTCGATACAGTCCTCTCTTTTGGCATAATCAAAGTCAGAAGGGACGATTGTTTTGCTGCTGCAACTGCCTGTATCGGGTTATTCTCCGCAGGAAGCTGTGTTTCGTTTTCCGACAGCATTTCCTCTAACTCTGTGCCTGTCTTCTCCGATGTTTCCTGCGATTTACTCCCCTCAATCTCCTGCTGCGACCAGCTCTGGCTGCTTCCAATTAAGTCCGAAGCCAGTTCAATGCCCGAATAATCCCGCATATAAGTGATCACCTGTTCCTGAAATACCTGACCGTAGTGATCCGTCAGATATTGGACTGCGGTGATCTCGCTTTCCAGACTGTCTGCCCCATAATAGTCCAGACGCTCCAGCAGCTTTTCCTCCGAATAGCTTCCCGTCTCGTAGCTTCCCTCAATCGCAAATAATTCATAATCTTCCAGCAGCTCTTTCTGGTATTCCCCGAACACGGAATAAATTGCACGATCCATCACTGCCCTCCGTTTGTTCTTTCCCACCTGCAGATCTGCGCTCTGAACCATACTTCCAATAAAGGATACGAGCAGAACAAAAATCAGGCTTAAGAACACGGTAATCTCTCCACGAAGCCGCATACGCCTCCCTCCTTTCATCTGTTTAGATTCCAGAGCTTTCACTTGTGATTTTTTCGAAAATAGAATTGACCAGAGCAGTCAGCTGTGACTTGAATATCACGACCAGCGCAATAAGGACCACTAAAATTAAGATGAGCTCAACGACCCCGATTCCACTGGTATCCTGTACAAATGCCTTCACCGATTCCGCGATTCTTTTCTTTCCTTTATCAATTTTACAAAGACAGGTAATCTCCATCTGTCTGATTTTCTCTCTCATATTCTCACCCCCTTTCACCTGTAATTCACTTGCTTTCCCTGCCACGCTACATCTGAATCGACAGAAATGCCGGCACGATAATGATTATAAATACGACAAGCAGCATCAGAATCATCGGCAGTAACAGCTTGGTGCTCGCTTCCTCCCCAAGCTTCTTTGCCTGATTCTTGCGTTCTTCAAATGCATTTGCCGCCTCCCCCTTTAAAAGATCTGCCAATCCCTTAGATCCCTTCTTTAAGTTCTGTGCCAGCATCGCTCCAAACTTTCTATATTCCTGCAGATCGCATCGCTGTCCAAAGCGCTCATAGCATTCACTCTCACTTCGTCCACTCTGCATCTCCCTGAGCGTGTAAATCATTTCTTCATATGCATATCGACTCTGAATCTGCTCTTTCTTTTTTTCATATTCCTCCACCATTCTTGCCCACGCATTTTTTGCAGTAAGCCCGGCGGATAGCAGCACCGTATATTGGTTGATGATATCGGGATAGTCCAGAATCATCTGCCGCCGTCGCTTCTTTAATTCCTGTTTCACCTTCTCTTTATCAGCTAAAATCACAAGCCCCGCCATCAACAGTCCCAGCAGTAGAATCATTCCCGCTCTCTGCTGCTTTTTCTGCCCCCAGATGACCGGATTGCCGTTTACCTCGTTCGGAAGAACCACTTCCTTTTCACTTTTCGTCTCTTCTTCCGTCTGCTTGACTGCACGTTCCAAAGACTGGTAAACAGCCTCATGGTCCGATATCAGCGGCGGATAGATACATGCCGGCAGCTCTTCCACCACGTGTGTCTGATTGTAAGAGAGCACTGCGGTGAGCGTAATCAGCGTCCCTCCGGCGTCCAGCTCATCACTGTGCAGTTCTCCCGTTGCGTCCATAAGCTTATAATCACTGGTCTCCCATGCAACCTCAATCGATGTGTCTGGAATTTTTGTAATCAGATTTAGATTCGTTCTCACCAGATCCAGACTTACATTTTCACCTAAGATGTATGTTTCCAGCCTGCTGCCTGCATCCGTCAGAATCTCTTCTGTCTCATCCGCTCCATATTCCCGCTCTCCAATTGTGACGGTGAGATCCTCTTTTTCACCCGCGCCTTCCACCTTAGCCGTCAGCGCTTCCTCCCGGTCTCCCGCACCATAGCCGCCTCGGTAAAGCACGCTGCTTCCATCTTCATTCACCGGAAGCTTCTGATTCGTATCCAGGATGAAAAGAAGTATGGCAAGCACGATCGTCCCCGCCAGAATCAGAATGCACTGTTTTCCCACTTTACTTCCGCACCACAATTTAAACTTCAATCTCTGTCACCTTCTTTCCCAGCAGATACGCGCACCCATAAACAATCAGGCAGATACTCATGATGACAGCTCCCACCGCATTTCCATATAGCACATGGAGAAACTCCGGAAAACTGAATCTCATATAAAACAGGATTCCAAGCGGAATGACTGTCATCACCCCAAATTCATATCGTTTTGCAGAGATAAGTACGCCTATCTCCTGCCGGACTTCGATTTTGTCACAGATCATGTGGATCGTATTGCGAATGATTGTAATGCTGTCGCCCCCCGATTTCTTCGCAATGGAGAACACCGTTACAAAGCTGTCCACATCCTCCTGATGGACATGTGCTGCAAATTCTTTCAACACACGTTCCGCAGAGAAATTCATATTTAACTGGTGCACCATCATCGCAAATTCTTTCCGTATTCTCGCATTTTCTTTGTAAAGCGGTCGGAGATCTTTTTCTGTAGCATGGATTGCATTTTCCACAGAATAACCTGCTGCCAGTGCTGCTGTCATCGTCTGCAGCGCATCCTTAAACTGCAGGCAGAATGCATCTTCCTTCTTCCTCTCCATGTCCCGTTCCCACACGATCAGATACCCCGCAAAAAGCGGCAGGAGCGCAAATGTCATCCACCATCGGTCGTAAAACAAGAACGCAAGTACACAGATCATGACAAGCCCTTTTGCTGCTGCAGTCACGACCTCTCTCCGTTCAATATCCTGCCGCCAATAACTTTTCTCCCGCAAGAAGCTCATTCTTTTTAACAAGCTCTCCCAGTATTTTCCCATCCTTTATCCCCTTTTCTTCAAATTCATACAATGTCTGCAGTTGAATCTCATCCTCCTTCACTCCAAGCACCTCCGTAATCTGCAGCACACGCCTGCTTCGATCGCGCAGCCTTCCCAGATGAACGATAATATCAATTGCGGATGCAATCTGACGGTCAATCGCAGGTAGCGGTATCTCATTTTTTCCCATAAGCACCATCGTTTCTAAACGGCTTAGCATATCCTTCGGGCTGTTCGCATGTCCGGTTGACAACGAGCCGTCGTGTCCGGTATTCATTGCCTGCAGCATGTCGATTGCCTCCTGCGACCGGACCTCACCCACAATGATTCGATCCGGTCTCATTCGCAGTGCCGACTTAATCAGTTCCTGAATCGGGATTGCCCCCTCGCCTTCCACGTTTGCATTCTTTGCCTCCAGCCGCACCAGATTTGCAACGCCCGTCAGTTGCAGCTCTGCGTTGTCTTCAATTGTAATAATTCGCTCGGTCTTTGGAATGTAATGCGATAATGCATTTAGGAATGTGGTCTTACCGGAACCGGTTCCGCCACTGATAAAGATATTATATTTTGCGCAGACCAGCATTTCCAAAAAAGCTGCTGCCTCTGTGCTGATGGAGTTCCACTGAAGGAGCTTTTCCATCGTAATGAATTCCTTCGGAAATTTACGAATTGTAACGATCGGCCCGTTTAATGCAACCGGTTTGAGGACTGCATTGACGCGGGATCCGTCGGGAAGTCTTGCATCCACGATCGGCGATGATTCATTCACAAATCGATTGCAGTCCGAGACAATCTGCTGAATCACATCTTCTAGCTTCGCCACTGACAGGAAATGTTTGTCTGACTCCAGAATCTGTCCGTCTTTCTCTAGAAAAATATGCTCCGTCCCGTTGATCATAATTTCTGTGATCTCTTCATCCTCCAAAAGCTCCTGCAAAATGTCTAATTTACGAAGTGCATTGAATAATTCTTTTCCATAGTTTATCTTCTCCTGCAGTGGCAGATATTCTTCCTCGCTCACTTCCTCCAATACCTGATGAATCACATCCATCAGCTCTTCATCTTCAATCTCACGCGACAGATCCATCTCTGTCATAATTCGTCTGTGCAGCTCTTCCATATGCATATTCCATTAATCCTTTCAAAACTTGTATCCCTATCTGCGTTCCGCCAGTTGCTTTACCGTCCGCTCTAGAATCTCATCATACCCGAGCCGGAACAGATTCGCCTCATACTGCTTCAGCTTCTCCTGACAGATTCTCTCCTTTGTGTAAAGCGTATAAATCATATCGCATTTTCCCAAAATGTCGTACAACCCCTGTACGCTGTCTCCAATGTCCAGAATCAACGTTTCATAGATGCCCTTTTCCAGAATCTGCTGAAATAATTCCACCCATTCTTCGGCTGTCACAGCCCGGATATCCCATGCAACCGGCATCGGATAAATGAAATCCAGTTCGCCATGCTGTCCCGCCATCGCGCTGAGCCGCAGTCCCAGATTATTATGCTCCTGCTTCGCATAATACAAAAGATCCTCCATCGTCTGCCCCTTCGTCTCGCCCAGATACGAGTGCTGCCCTGCATAATCTTCCAGATTCAGGTACAGCGTCTGTGCTTTCTTCGCTTCTGCCTTCCCCAGTTCCAGCGCAAATTTCGTCTTTCCAATCCGGTGAATCGGCGAATATATCCCTATGATCCTTCCCTTTCCCGTCTTTTTCAATAGGGAGAGATCCGTATCGCCTTCCTCAAGGCACGCCTCCAGAATTTCACCCAGAATCTCATCCGCAGACTGATATTTCTCAATGGGAATCTCATTCTCAGAAAGCTCGATCTTCTTTAATTTCGTCAGCACAAATATCTTTCCTGCACCGACTTCCTGTCTGCACTTGCAGTCCTCGCCCACCAGAAGCAGATCAATCTTCTGCTCCTTTGCAAATGCGCGAACCCCCGCTTCCTCCCGAAACATCCGCACTTTAAATGACACTTCTTTTTTTTCAGCGAGACGTTCCGTCAGATTCCGGGCATACGTCTGCTCACTGTCATAAACCACTAAATTCTTATGACGCATAAACTCTCTCCTTTTACTGTAATTTTCCTGTCCTGTTGTCTTGTCCTGAATACTTGCTGCGAATCCTGCAGCGGATGATCTTCATAGATCCTTAGAATATTCGTTATCCGAAGAATTGGATATCGATACGTTGTATTATAAACACAGATTTTTTACTTGTCCATCCCCAAAATAAAAATAGGCGTTTTTTGTGAAATACTCACAAAAAATGAAACGCCGCAATTCCATAAAGCATGCAAACCCCTGGAATTCCAAGGATTCCACTTGTCAAAAGAGAGACGAAATTCAAGCCCACTAAAACATCATATCCTCGCGTAGTAAGGAATTCATTGATAAAGAAAATCAAGCCGAGGCCGAGAATCGAACGAACGATGAAATTGATGATAATGTCGATGATTTTATTTTTCACAAAGATGCTCCGTAATCTTTTATTAGTCCAATATATGCAAAAAAAATGGAAGCTATCACACTTCCTTTCGTGTAATAGCTCCACATTTCATTTTTATAATTGTATCTTAATCTCACGATTGCTGCGGTGATACTGATAATACCGCACCCCTGCTGCGTCCATCATCTTCTTGGAAGCAATCGTCGTCGCCGAATCCGCATACTTATCGCTGTCATAGATTACTTCTGCGATACCACTCTGAATAATTGCTTTACAGCATTCATTGCAAGGAAATAGTGAGACATACAGTCTGCTTCCGGCGAGGCTTCCACCACTGTAATTCAAGATGGCGTTCAGCTCGCTGTGAACCGTATAGACATATTTTGTCTCCAATGGATCTTCACCCTCACGCGCCCATGGGAATTCATCGTCAGAGCAACCTCTTGGCAATCCGTTATATCCCATAGACAAAATCTTGTGCTCTGGACTGACGATACAGCATCCAACCTGTGTGTTCGGGTCTTTCGAGCGCATACCGCTGAGCAGTGCGACGCCCATAAAATATTCATCCCAAGAAATATAATCTTGTCTTTTGTCCGACATATCATTTCCTCCAATCAAATTGTTTCTTCTATTTCGTTCCAAAAATCCGATCTCCTGCATCTCCAAGTCCCGGAACAATATAACCCTGTTCATTCAAATGCTCATCTAATTGTCCGAGATAAAGATCGACATCCGGGTGTGCCTCTGTAAATGCTTTTACGCCTTCCGGTGCGCCAATAATACAGATTGCCCTCATATGCTTCACGCCTTTCTCTTTTAACAGCTCCACTGCTGCATCCAGAGATCCGCCTGTTGCAAGCATTGGATCTACGACAAATACTTCTCTTTCTTCACAGTCTGCCGGGAGTTTGCAGAAATATTCGACTGGCTTTAATGTCTCTTCATCACGATACAATCCAATATGTCCTACTTTCGCCGCCGGAATCATCTGAAGCAATCCATCCACCATGCCGAGTCCTGCTCGAAGAATCGGAACAATTGCAAGCTTCTTCCCCGCTAATTCCTTTCCTGTCATCTCACAGATTGGCGTTGTAATCTGAACATCCTGAAGTTTCAGATCTCTGGTTGCCTCATAGCACATCAGCGCCGCAATCTCCCCAACAATCTGACGAAATTCTTTTGATCCAACCTCCTGTCTGCGAATGTAGTTGATTTTGTGTTGGATCAATGGGTGATCCATTACATGTACCTCTCCCATCTTCTTCCTCCTTATATTTTCTTCTTATTGGTTTTATTTAAAATCAGACAAGCGGGCGTTTCTTCCGGCTCGCCAAAATGTGATGATGTCCAGCCGCTTTCTCCAGCCGGTTGTTGACCGCACTGCCTATTCCTGCATGTGTAAATGGCTCGCTGAAGATGACATCCACCTGTGTTTCATCAAATTCCCGTAGAATCTGATACAGATGCTTTGCGACATCCCCATGCTTTTCTCTGGAACCGATATTTTTTATAATGCCCTCCGGATATTCGGATATGCTTTCTTTTGTCGCAATAATTCCGACTCGTTTTCCTTCCGACATCGCCTGCTGTGTCAGTGTCCGGATTGTCTCGTATACATCCGCCAGCTCCCCGTCCACAATAGACAGCTGGGCCTTCGGGGCATAATGCCGGTACTTCATTCCCGGTGCTTTTGGTGCCTGTTTACTATTCGCATTGAGAATCGTGTGATCCACATCCACTCTGCCGATGACTTCTTCCATCATCTCCTGCGTCACTGCACCCGGTCTTAAGATCATCGGCGGGGTCACTGTCATATCAAGTATCGTCGATTCTACGCCGATGGATGCGCTTCCCCCGTCAATGATCATCTCGATCTTCCCATCTAGGTCTTGCGCAACGTGTGCTGCTGTGGTCGGACTTGGCCTGCCTGACGTGTTGGCACTCGGTCCCGATACGTATCCGCCACCCGCCAGAATCAGTTTCCTGGCAATCTCATCACTAGGCATCCGGACTGCAACGGTCTCTAGTCCCCCCGTCGTTCCGTAAGGGACCTGATCACTCTTCTGAAAAATCATCGTCAGTGGACCCGGCCAGAACGCATCTGCCAGCTCCCATGTGCCTTTTGGAATCTCTGCAACGATATGACTTAAGTCTTCATTTCTCGCAATATGCACGATCAAAGGATTATCCGATGGTCTGCCCTTCGCCGCATAAGTCTTCCCTGCCGCCGATTCGTTGAGCGCATCTGCACCCAGACCGTACACCGTCTCTGTCGGAAATGCAACAAGTCCTCCACCTTTGAGAATCTCTCCTGCCTGATCTATCACGCTCTGCTCTATATTGTCACGATTTATTTTTTCTATGATTGTCTTCATTCTGCTACTCCATTTCTGTCTAAAAGTATAACACTTCAAGCAGGTGCTGACAATCCTTTTCCGCCCCGCTTCTTCGCACGCAAACACTTGCACTATTTTCGTAAATTTAACAATATCCTATATTTTCTTTCTGCTAAATATGATAAACTGAATAAAACAATATGACATATCATCAAAGAATTGAAAGTGAGGTAAGATTATGGGATTACTAAAGGCTGGCGGAGGCGCAATTGGCGGCGTATTGGCCGATCAATGGAAAGAATATTTTTACTGCGAATCTATGGGTGCTGATATTCTGGTTTCCAAGGGAGAGAAGCGAACTTCCGACAAGCGAAGCAGCAACACCAAGGCAGAAGACAACATCATTTCCAATGGATCTGTCATTGCAGTCAATGAAGGACAATGCATGATGATCGTTGAACAGGGAAAGGTTGTAGAAGTTTGTGCAGAACCGGGTGAATTTACTTATGATACATCCACAGAGCCAAGTATCTTTGCCGGCAGTCTGGGCGAGGGCATCAAGAGTGCATTTTCAACAATGGGCAAACGTGTTGGATTTGGTGGAGACACAGCCAAGGACCAGCGTGTCTACTTCTTTAACACAAAAGAGATCGTAGGAAACAAGTACGGAACTCCGAACCCTGTCCCATTCCGTGTTGTCGACCACAACATCGGTCTGGACGTCGATATTTCCATTCGCTGTAACGGTGAATACTCTTATAAGATTGTAAATCCGATTCTTTTCTACACGAATGTATGTGGCAACGTAGACTATGAATATGAAAGAGAAGAAATCGACAGCATGTTGAAAACAGAACTTCTGACCGCACTGCAACCGGCATTTGCCAAGATTTCCGACCTTGGTATCCGTTACAGTGCACTTCCGGGTCATACCATGGAACTGGCGGATGCACTCAATACGGTTCTCTCTAATAAATGGACCGAGCTTCGGGGACTTGCTGTTGCTTCCTTTGGTATTAACTCTGTAACGGCACCGAAAGAAGATGAAGACATGATCAAACAGCTGCAAAAGAGTGCTGTTATGCGTGATCCTACCATGGCTGCCGCAACTTTAGTTGGTGCACAGAGTGATGCCATGAGAGCTGCTGCTTCTAATGAGAACGGCGCAATGATGGGCTTTATGGGCATGGGCATGGCTAATCAGGCTGGCGGAATGAATGCGCAGAATCTCTATGCGATGGGACAGCAGGCACAGCAGAATGCGCAGCCACAGCAGAATATGCAGCCACAGCAGAATGTGCAGCCGCAGGCAGGCACGGTTCAGCCAACCTTTGACGCTGCCGGCTGGACATGCAGCTGCGGCGCAGTGAACAAAGGGAAATTCTGTTCGGAATGTGGACAGCCAAAACCTGCTGCAGCACCACAGTACAAATGTGACAAATGTGGCTGGGAACCTGCTGATCCGATGCATCCGCCTAAGTTCTGTCCAGAATGTGGTGATCCATTTAATGCGAATGATGTCAGGAGGTAGATAATATGGATGACACAATTAGTTACAAGTGTCCCTGCTGCGGTGGCACGTTAGTTTGGAATTCCACCAAACAAAAGATGGTCTGCGAGTACTGCGACAATGAATTCACGGAAGAACAGATGGATGAACTGTCTGCGGAAGAAGAGCAGAAAACAGCAGAACCGGAAATGAATTGGAACGTTTCTGACTCCGGTGAGTCCGGCGGGCAAATGGAACATATGAAAGTACACATCTGTCAGTCCTGTGGCGGAGAAATTATCGGTGATGAGAATTCCGTTGCAACGCAATGTGTTTACTGTGGAAGTCCGACCATTTTGACAGAGAACATTTCCGGCGTAAATCGCCCGAATTACGTCATTCCATTTCAATTGGATAAAAAGAAAGCCAAAGCAGCATTGCAGGATTTCTATAAAGGCAAACGACTTCTTCCAAACTCATTTGCCAAGGAGAATCACATCGACAAAATTTCAGGAGTTTACGTTCCTTTCTGGCTGTTTGACTGCGATGCAAATGCTCACATTACATACGATGCAACGAAGGTACGTATTTGGAGTGACAAGAATTATGACTATACCAAAACCGATCATTATCTCGTTACAAGAGCCGGTGAAATTGGCTTTGAGAAAATTCCGGTAGATGGATCCAGCAAAATGGCAGACAATTACATGGATGCGATCGAGCCGTTTGATTACTCACAGATGACGGAGTTCTCCCCGAATTTCCTTTCCGGATATTTTGCTGATAAATATGATGTAGATGCCAAAGAAAGTATTCCTCGCGCAAACAACCGTGTCAAGAACAGTACGGAGCAGGCATTTGCAGATACGGTAAGAGGGTACGAAGCTGTCACACCACGTACCACCCATATCAACGTAGAAAATGGCGATGCAAACTATACGATGTTTCCTGTCTGGATGCTGAATACAAAGTATCAGGGGAAAAACTACTCATTTGCGATGAATGGTCAGACCGGAAAGATGGTCGGAGAACTTCCAACAGATAAGGGTAAATTCTGGGGTTATCTGCTTGGCATTTCTGCTGCAGTGTTTGCAGTTGCACAGCTTGCAGTATTTTTGATATAGGGGGCTACTTATGAAAAAGAAAAAGAAATTACTTACACTACTATTATCACTTGTGCTTGCAATGACAATGATGATGCCTGTCAGTGCCGCATCCTCAGCTTACGAACGAGTATTTGATGATGCCGGAATCTTGACAGCTGATGAAATTGCTTCTCTTAACGAGGAAATAAACCAACAGATTGACGCTTATGATTTTGATATCGTGCTCCTGACCGTACCAAGTCTGGATGGGAAAGATATCGCTGCCTATGCGGATGATTACTATGATGAGAACGGGTTTGGGCTCGACGAAGATAACTCCGGTGTT
Organism: Hespellia sp.; assembly: GCA_028693555.1. GTDB lineage: Bacteria > Bacillota > Clostridia > Lachnospirales > Lachnospiraceae > Hespellia. Next base: position 79,970 of record JAQUVD010000008.1, on the reverse strand, counting down.
CTTTTCCTGATTGATATGGAGGAGCATAACTATTACATTTCTACCTGTGGAGAGGGTATCACAGCCTTTACTGATTATGGTATCTCTCGCGCAGGAGAAAAAGTTTCCAGTTATTTATCCGACGGAGATTACGCCGGCGGACTGGAAGAATTCCTTCGTATTTCGAACGATTATTTTACAGCTTACTACGATGACACGGTGTATGACTCCGACAACCCATATGAAGAAAGCAAGAATTATGTAGTTCGTGAACTGATTGCTCTAGCCATTGCACTTGTCGTTGGTGTCGGCATCACATTGATGATGAAGAGCCAGATGAACAATGCCAAACCACAGGAATATGCCGGCAATTATCTTAAGAAAGATTCTCTCCACCTGACAAATCAGCGGGATATGTTCTTATATTCCCAGATTACCAAGGTTAAGAAAGAGGAAAAGGAAGACTCCGGCAGCTCTACACATTCCAGCAGTTCTGGAACAACGCATGGCGGGGGCGGGGGATCCTTTTAATTCTCGTTTTATACGTTTTGATTGTTAAATAATTGCACCTGTCAGAGTGCTGTATTAAGAAAAAAGTCCTGCAAACCATGAGATTAACCAAGGTTTACAGGGCTTTTTGACATTTTTTCTTTATACAAACATTGCTGTAATTGTAATGGTCACAACAGAACACAACGTTGACAACACGATTCCCTTCGATAACAATGTAGTATCCTGCCCATACGTTTCTGCCAGCATCAGCGGCATATTCGCTGCGGGCATCGCCACCATCAGTACCGATAATCCGACCACCATCGGATCATCAAATACACGTTTCATAACCAATGCTACTGCAATCGGAAATGCAAGCATCCGAATCAGAATGAACAGATACAGCCTGCCTTCCGTGAAAATGGATTTCAGTGGAAGTCTTGCAACAGACGCCCCAATCACCAGCACTGATAAGAATGTGACCGTATTTGCCATATAGGTGAGCGCTGTACTTGCAATCGTAGGAAGCTGAATATCTGCCAGATATACGATAATTGAAATGACTGCCGCCAGATTTCCTGTATTGAGCAATTTCTTCCAGTCAAACCTCTCTCTGCCGCCTTCCTTCTGACTTGTCATAACAATCATTCCATATGTATAAACCAGAATATTGAAGACCAGATTAAACATCGCCGCGTAAATCATACAGCCACTTCCAAGCACCGCCAGCGCAACCGGAATTCCAATAAATCCAAGATTGCCAAACACCGTCATCATATTGTAATGGTTCCACTGGTTTTCCGGTGCATGCAGAATTCGTCCCATGAAAATCCCCAAAAGAATCTGTATCACAAAAATCAAAATGATTGCTGCCATTACAACTGCTAAGGACTTCAAAGTGACTGATTTTTCAGCACTTAGCACACTTGTAATCATCAGTGACGGAGAGCATACATTCACAATCAGTCCGGAAAGCTGTTTACACGTTAAAGGGGTAAGTTCCTCCCGCGATGCCATAAAATAACCAATCAAAATAAAAATAAAAATGACGCACATCTGCGTTGCTACCACTTGGATGCTCATTCTCTTTCCCTTCTTACAATCCGCTTCTTATGATACAAGACCACTCCCAGCAAAAATCCGGCAACTCCACCACCGATATGTGCTGCATTATCGATTCCGGTTGTCGTGAATCCGTTGTAAAGCGTAAGCGCACACATAAAGAGAAGCCCTCTTCCCGATACATTTCCAATGCGCCCGCGGTTGCGAATCGCCAGATACACAAGAGCTCCAACAATCGCAAAGATTGCGCCGGATGCACCTGCAGACAATGCATAGTCCTGACTGCGCAGCTCCAGGGACAGAGAAAGCAGGTTACCACAAAGTCCACCGCCAAAATAAATAATCAGAAATCTGATGCGTCCGATTTCATTCTCCAATGTCCATCCGAGCACAAGAAGTGTGATCATATTATTAAGCAGATGATCGATACCAAAGTGGAGAAACATGCTGGTAAAGAGTCTGTAATATTCCCCGCCACCAATTACAAGCGGTGCATACATCGCACCATGCTGCAACATAAATCCACTGTCTTCTGTGGCTCCGAAAAATGATAATCCCAGAAAAACCAGCACATTGACTGCCGCCAGGATAATTGTGCAATATGCTTTTTTATTCCGACTCACGCTGCGCCCTCCTATCCCGCGATTCATAATATGACTTCTTCTGCAGATACATCTGATGATCTGCCAGATTCGTCAGTTGTTCAATACTTTCTGGGTTTTTCTTCCACACACTTCCAATCGATGCGATTGCCTCACCGTCCATCTCATTCAGTTCTCTTAACTTTTTCACATCCTGAGCAAACTCTTCCTCACTGCGGTCATTACACGCAACAAGAAATTCATCTCCACTGAGACGAAACAGCATATCATTTTCAAAAACCTGCTTCAACATGTCCGCAATCGCAATAATCCGCTCATCACCGCACTTATGTCCAAAAGAGTCATTGATTTGTTTCAGCCCATTTACATCTAGAAAAATCATACCCACTCCTTTACGCTGGAATGTCCGGTGGAAATTCTCCTCATAGATCAGATATCGATTTCGATTATAGAGTCCCGTCAATTCATCATGGTAGCTTAAGTGGTGCAGTTGTTTGTTCATCATACGTTTTTCTATCTCGTTGGAAATAAAATATGTAAGATTGATAAGGAAATGTGGTTTGTCACATTCGATTGCCGGATTATCCACTCCGATAAAGCCACGGATTGTCTTATCATTATAAAATGGAACTGCCATCAGACTCTGTATGTTCTGTGGTTTCAAATATTCCCACTCTGCCGGTCTGGTCTCTTTTAAATCGTCAACACAAGGAATATAGACATAGCTCTGTTTTGCAAACTGATCAATCCAAAATGTAATTGCTTCCACATCTACATCCTGAAGGTTCTGTATCTCCGGATCGATTCCCGGCGCACATCGCTCATACGTATTCGGTGCCTTTCCTTTTTCCCAGTCAAATTCAAAAATGTAAGAACGCTCCGCCTGATAATAATACAAAATTCGTTCCAGCACCTGATTAATTGCCATATCCTCATCATGAATACCGCTTAACGTTCTGGCGCACTCTACAATATTTTCTTCGTCCGCAAGCAATTCTTGCAGCTGGGTCACGTTGTCATTCATATGATAGGCCGGATGCATACTTTCCCCACTTTCATTCATCGCAAAGTAAAAGATTGTGCCACTCTCACGATAGCCCATAAAACGAATTTTACAATCAATCCACATGAGATGCCCATCCCTGTGAAGTCTCCGGAACACAACACTCTCCATCTTGCCGGATTGCTGCGCTCTCACGCACCCCTTTACAAGAAAGATTTCATCTTGATCCACAATTTTGGAAAATGGTGAGGCCTGCTGCATCTGCGCCGCATTCTCGCCGAGCATCTCATAAAATCCATCATTCGCACGCAAAAGTGTCAGCCGTCCTTTTTCCATCTGGTAAAATGCCATTCCCTGCACAAGACCATTAAATAGTATGGATATATTCTTATTCGTCCAAATTGCATCAAAATCAAAATGCTCCAGCATCCGGCTCAGATCATCTTTCAACTGCGCCGGCTTGTTTTTGCAGAGAAGCTGATTAAACGCTTCAATTGGCATCGGTTTTGCAAAAAAGAATCCCTGCACGCATTCACATCCGATTGTACGCAGAAATTCCAACTGTGTCTTTGTCTCTACGCCCTCTGCCACAATATTCATATCCAGCCAGCGAGCCATTCGTACCACGCTGGTAATCACGCTGCCCGCGCGTTTAGATTTGTCCAGATCATTGATAAACCTCATATCAATCTTTAGGGTATCGACCGGCAGCTCTTTCAACATGTTCAAAGAAGAATATCCACTCCCAAAATCATTCATCAAAATGCGAAATCCATAACTGCGAAGCCGCTCCGTAATCTCTATCAGTTGTTGTGGGTTATCCATATAGGCACTCTCTGTAATCTCAAGCTTTAACATGCTGTTCGGCACCTGATATTTGTCCGTCAATGCCATAAGCTCCTCCGGCAGATTCGTATTGTACAGATTCATACGTGATACATTTACCGAAATCGGCACAACCGGCAGCCCTTTTTCCATACAATAATGAAGATTCTCGCATGTCTTTTCCCAGACATAGTAATCCAGCTTCATGATAAATCCATTTTGTTCAAACAAAGGAATGAACGTTCTCGGGGAGAGCAGTCCCTTTTGTGGATGCTGCCATCGCACTAATGCTTCTCCACTTTCCGGCGTATTGGTCAGCACACCATATATCGGTTGGACAAACACTTTAAATTCACCCTCACGAAGCGCCTGTTCCACCCCATCGATAATCTGCTGTTCTTCTATCATATGATTACGGAGTGTTGTGTCATAATACGCATAACGCCGAATATAACTTCCTTTAATCGTCTGCAGTGCAAGATTTGCCCTGTCACACATCTGATTGACCGGCGTAGACTGATCCTCAACCTTATATACGCCCAGATTGCAAAGTGCACTGTAATTCTTTTGATAATTCTTAAACTTTCGATCCGCATCTTCGATCAGCTTTTCCAGACTGATAAAACGCTCCGGATAAAACAGAACAAAATGGTCTGATTCCAGCCTGGCGTACACGCCGTCATCCCGAAATGTTTCTTTGAAAAATGCAGCCATATCCTTAAGGATCTGATCCCCCGTCTCAACGCCAAACAGATCATTGATCACCTTAAAGCGTTCGATATTCCAACGCACCAGTACATATTGTTCCTGCGGTTTTCCATCCAGAATCTTCCTTACCTTTGTATAAAAATTATCCCGATTACAGATACCGGTAAGTGGATCATGAACGGCTCGATAATGCATGAGCTGATACGCTTCCTGCGCCTTCTTCTCATTCTGCACCTGCTGATTTATGTCACACAGCAATGTATAGATAATTGGATTTTTCTGATAACGACCGACCTTCTGAAGACTAAATTGAATCCAGGATTTCCTGCCCGCTTTCGTCCGAAGGCAAAACTTTCCCTGCGCCCGCTTTCCACTGTGTGCTACATTCTGCAGCTTCTCCCGCAGATTTGAAACATCTTCCCTACAGACGGTCTCCATAACATCATCCGCAAATGTATGCATATATTCTTCTTTGGTATATCCCAGCAAATCCGTCAGTGCCGCATTCACAGACAGCGGAACGAGACACTTTTCTTTTACTAGAAAAGCACCAAACTCTCCCGGAATTGCCTCCGTAATCTGATCCATTCTTCTGATTAAATCTTGCATGTCCTGTTCTGTTTCTAATTGATACTGATTCTCACTCAACCGTCCAGCCTCCATGATTCACATTTCAAAAACTATTTCTATCTATTATACTTGACAATCGGAAGATTTACAAATATCATACTCCTTCCATCATCTAGTTCTACATAAATATCGTTTTCATTCAAGTAAACAGCAAAAGGTGTTAATCTCATTATAACATCTCCTTCCTTATTCATGTATGCAAATTGTATTTTTCTCAATAAGAAACAATTTATAAATAAATGGAATTTCTTACTACCTGTATATTGCAATCAAGTAGTTGTATTCGTCGAGTAAAAAATCTCCACAAGCTGCAGCAATTTTTCGCTCGCCTCTAAAGTTTATCAAATTGGGTTCTGTTTGGATTTTTCCCGAATCGGTTAGGTTGTAAGATAGTATCTTACCTTCAGATAAAATAAAAATATAATAAAGTACTTTCATACGTCATTGAAAATACTTTATCATATCACGAATAATTTTACAATACTATATCCTCCTCGAGTTTCCGCAGATTTATCCACAGCTCCCTGAAGATTCTAAAAGATATTTATCTTGTACTGGTTTATGGCATGACAGAACATCCTATGATGCTTGTCACCAATAAAAAAATTCAATCCAAAGATGACGTAGTCAAAGTGTCAAGAACCTATTTCTCCAGATGGAAAGTCGAGGAATATTTCCTCTGCAAAAGTAGATTTTTCAATATGAGAACTTCCGTATTCACAAGCTCTGTGCAATCAATGCACTCAACTTTTACATTATTTTATGTATGGCATTTCCAGCATACTGTCGTATGCTAAAATGGGCGTCAAACTCTAGTTTGCCTTGAACTGCCCGCTTAGGCAGATAAAAGAATATGTCTCCCAAAGTCCGGTTTTGGAGGGACTTATTAAAGTGCCTCTACTCCATTTACTATTGTTCTTTCACTTTCGAAAAACAAATATATTGGTACTTTAGGAGTACATACTCATTTTTGATTACCGTTTACAAAAACCCAAGTTATCCCGTACCTACAATTTTCTTCTACGCACGCCAACTCCTACCAATACAACCAGACTTACTCCTGCAAGCACAATAAATGGAAATATCTGTGTCGCATCCCCCGTTTTGACAGCCTTTTTATTCTTGCTGTTCTTGTTCGTATTCGAAGGATCCACCTTCGATACATCTTCGTTGGAAGGTTTCTTGTTCCCATCGTCCTGCGTTGGATCATCCTTCGGATCGTTCGGGGTCGGATCTGTTACATCGGACTCTTCAGACACTTCCAGATGATACGCCTTTCCGCTTTCTGTCTGGAAGCAGACAAGTGTTCCATCGTAATATCCACTCGGATTTTCGTCCGTCTGAATCTGACTGTAATACGGAATCTTTTCCTTTGTACTCTTTACAAGATTGCCGTCGGCATCCTTTACAATCACGTTCTTTCCCCACGGGCTTATAAGCCGGCAGTCTTTTCCGTTCTTGCTAGTAACTTCAAGCGAATTCACTGCATTCTGAGCGCCATCATAGGATGCAGATACCGTGAATCCACCTTTTGCACCGAGATTATGATACTGGGCGCTCTTTCCATCTAACCAGTTCGGGAAGACCTCAATCATATCATTTTCGCTGTTGAGCAGCATCTGATTGACTGTCTCGATCGATCCGGCTTTCTCGATTCCATGTGCCCCGTCATCTACCGCCAGATTTTTCTGCTGTTTATTCCTCAGTACATCTGCCAGTCCGTTTACTACTGTTTGAACATCGAAGCCTGATTCTACTGCTTCCGGAAAAATTCTTGGGAAGTTATTGTTCTGATCCCACGGATTTCCATTGTCAATAAAGGTCTGAATCGTATTCTTCACAAGATCAAGATCTTCCGGTGAAGAGAAATGATTAAATACATTTCCCGGAATCATTGCGTCCAGCGGGATTGCATTTCCATCTCCCGGAATTGGACTTTCCATCTCGTTCCACTGTCCGTTTCGCCATTCTTCACTTGCCAGTGCAAGAACGCTTTTTCCATTTACCTCAACAGTCGGCTGTTTCGGCAGATGTGTGAGAATATCTTTCCAGATATCCTGTTTATCGGAATCCCTGCCAAGTAAATCGCTGTATTTTAGGAGCTGTGAAAACAGATTCTTTACAACACTCAGCTCGACCGCCGGATTTTTCGACCAAGAACCCTCGTTATATCCTGCATAAATATTGTACGTATAACTTCCGTCCTGTTCTTCTTTTACCAGCCATTTTTCATAAAATGTTGCACATTTCTTCATATATTCATACACGTTGTTTTCGAGATACTCTTTATCCTGTGTATATTCGTAATACTCGATCATTGGATAAATGCTGTATGCCGCATTCATACCTTCTCTGTGATAATTATCATCTGGGGTTGTTCCAAATGGACCGATTCCGACCGGATACAAAATTGCGCCCGAAATACCATTTACTGCATCAATTTCTCCAGCTGAAATCTTTTGATCGAGAAAATCCTGCTGTTCCTCTGGTATGATTCTTCGCAGCTGATCCGTACGCTCCGCTCTCGCCTGTCCTTCCGGCATATAATCGAGCAGTGCCTGTCCAGCCGGCAGTGTGAATTCGGCGCGGTTGCTGGAATTCAGCCCATAGTATGCACTGATAAAATTATAATTCAGATGATAATCCGAACTCCAAGTCGGTGAATCAGTTGTGTGCCAAATTCCGTAGAGACCGGATGCGATTCCATCTGCCCTAAGTGCCGAGCCCAGCAGATAAAGGGATCCATAATAATAGGACTGAATCTGATTGAGATTTTCGTCATCAGTTCCAAAATCCGCATAGGAGCGGCTCCAGTATTCACTCCACCATGTATCGTGTGCCTCTCTCATTGTCTGAATGGCATCTGCGGATTCTGCCGTCTGAATGAACTGTCCGGCTTCTGTCACCGGATTTTCTCCAATCAGAGACATGTCGGATGCCTGATATGTCTGTCCGCCGCCACCGATACCGGTTACAACATAAATGGTCTCGCCCGCCTTCAGTGTCACATATTGGGAAACACTCTTTTTGTCATCCTTTACTTCCTGATTTGTCACATCGGTTCCTATGATACGGGTTGCCATCGCTACCTCTGACACATAAGCTCCGGCATCATTCTTTTTCTCCGTCTGCCGTGATACATAGGCTACGCCATTTTCCTCTTTCACCGTTGCCGGGAATTTCGGATTATCTGATTTTGCCCATGTGCTGATTTCCAGATTGACATCTGCCATTTCCGGTTTTACCGTAATTTTCGTAACCAGAAGATTTTCACCCTCTGCGATCCACGTATTCACATCCGCCTGCGACTCCCCAAAGGACATGCTGGTGTCCACATCTGCCGTACTCAGATTCATCTGTTCCTGAAACGGACTGTCCGGCTGTGCTTCGCCCGGTGCCGAACCTTCATAGACACCGCTTCCGTCACCGTCAACCGATGTAGCTGGAGCCTGTTCATATAATTCTAATCTTCCGATTCTTGCTCTTGGATTTGGCTCATCCGCAGACTGAACCGCCTGATCAAAGTAAATACGAACATATTTCGCAGAAACCGGGGTGTCAAGAGCTCCTGTCATCATGCCATTTGCATTGTCCGTGACCGTTGCCACTGTTGTCCACAAATTCTCTGCGTCCGGGTTCTCTGTATCCCAGACCGCATCATCATTACTGGTCTGCACCCGGAAGCTGTGCGGATTATTTGCCTCGCTTCCATTCGGGCGAATTGCCGAATCACCCATCATTTCATAATATCCAAGCTGGATTTGCTCATCGAATTTCAATGCGATCCACGGATTTCTTTCTACACCCGTAACCCAACCTTCATTTCCATATATAAATGTTCCATCAATCGCCCGGTCTGGAGTAAAGTTTTCATGTATGCTGCTCGCCTTAATGTCGCTGCGGCTCTGCGCCAGATTTTCACCCTTTGATACATTGGCAGCCGGGGCATTGTCCTCATAAAAATAGACCTGAGCCACACGTGCTCTTGGATTATTTCTGGAATCATCGTCTGATTCCTGTGTCGGGCTTGTAAAATAGAATCGTACATACGTTGTCTGCACCGGTGTGACCAGATAATGGTCTACGATTCCCTGATGATTCTCTGCCACCATATCCACCGTCATCCAATTATTCCCGTCATCACTGATTTCCATACGAAAATCCTTTGGATTGTTCGCCTGCTGGCTCTCTCCTCTGGAACCACCGTCTCCGACTAAAATCCAGTGTCCGATAGTTACCTTCTCGCTGAACTGGTATGCAATCCACTGCTCTTTTCCCGGATTGGTTACCCAGCCTTCCATACCCTTTGTATAGCCGGAAATGGTTCTCTCCGGTGCGAATTCATTAAAGTGATTTCCCGCAGTTACCGCTTCAATCTTCTGTGTCAAATTCTTATTTTCCGGCAATTCACCATCGCGCGCCTTTCGGATGGTAATGCCTCCGACCGGAAGCGGTGCTCCGTTATAATTCCAAAAATCGCTTTTTGAAATAAGATACGTCTTTTCGCCTTTTGTGCCATAGGATGTGACTCCGACATCACCGTTTCCCAGCAGTGCCGTATGGGGCATGCGGTCTGTCAGTGCTCCCTCATAATCCTGATTATCCCATTCTCCATGATAGCGGGAAAGAATTTCCTGTACATTTTCCCAGTCGTTTCCAGCTGCTTCTGCCGTCAGTGGTTTCATTCCGGCTAATACTAACCCACCGCACAGCGTAAATGCCAATGTACCGGACAGCATTTTTGTTGCCCATTTTTTTGCTCTCACCTTGTTTTCTCCTTTCGATTATCTCAGTGTAGTAATCAAGATCTCACACGCGCCCTCAATGTTATAGTTTCCGGTATCTGCTGACACAAAAAGGCTGTCGCCCTTTTGAAATGCAATAGACTCACCCTCAGCGTGAATCCAGCCTTCACCATCGATCACCAGCAGACTTACAAACGTTGCCGAATCCACATTTCCTGACATGCACTTCATGATTGTGCCGTCAAGCACCAGTTTATCCACCGTAAAATACTCGCAGGATGCAATATGCGGCTCGAATGATTTCTGGTTTTTGATCGGGATTCTCTGTGTCACCTGCAATGCTTTGTCAATATGCAGATCCCTCTCTTTTCCATTCTTATCCCTTCTGCCATAATCGTATACCCGGTAAGTCACATTCGAATTCTGCTGAATCTCAGCAATCACATTGCCTTTTCCGATCGCATGGATGGTTCCCGGCTCGATAAAGAGCACGTCACCCTTCTTTACATACACTTTATTCAGCACCTCCAGCAGCGTCTTATTTCTAATACGCTCCTCGAACTCCTCTCTGGATACTTCTCTGGAAAATCCATAGTATACGCTGGCTCCCTCTTCGCAGTCCACGATATACCACATTTCCATTTTTCCATATTGATGTTCGTTTTTCAGTGCGTACTCATTCCCCGGATGTACCTGGATCGACAGGTCATCGGCGGCATCGATCAGCTTAATCAATATCGGAAACTGTTCAAACCGCTCCGCCTGTTTTCCCAGAACCTTTCGGCCCTCCGCGCGAATATATTCATTCAATGTCAGTCCCGCATATTTTCCCTCGGCAATATAGCAGGGGCCATCTTCATGGCAGGAAAGCTCCCATGTCTCCGCCAGCGTGTCTCCGGCGTATGCTTTATGAAAGTTTTGTTTTAACCGGGTTCCTCCCCACAGATATTCTTTATAGCTCGGATGCATTCGAAACATCATCATTCCTCCCCTGCTTTCGTCACGATTTCATAGGTTTGGATTTCATTACTTTCTGCCTCTGCAATCCAGCCATCTGCCGTCTGTGTGACTGTTTTTTCCATTCTCTCTTCGTTCATATTGCACAGATACACCTGCATCGGAGCCATTCCCGGAACCGTCACCGAAATTTCTGTGCGAATTGCCTGCTCCGTGGGATTATAGACCCTGAGAATCAGACTTTCCCGGTCCTCACATTTCTTCCACGCGGACAACTGCAGATTACGATTGTCTATGCGCAGAAATGACTGCTCTGCCGGAAGTTCTCCCAGGCATTTTCCTGTGACCTGATAGGACATAATCGGTGCATTGAGTGCTTTTGCCTCCGCATAAATCTGCGAAGACTCCCAGTTTCCGGTATGTGGATAAATGGCATAATCAAATTCCATCCTTCTGTGCAGCTGGCTTCCCATCTTGCCCGGAAATTCTCCGACCGCCTCCCACCAGGTTACAATCATGTTACCCATAGCTCGAAATAGTGTAAAATATAGTGTCTGATCATCCTTCATCTCGTATTCCGTAAAGCAGTTATTGACGATTCCAAGACCTTTTGTGGTATCACTCACATCCGCAAACATCTGCATCGGCAATGTCCTCATCTCAGGATAATAATTTCCATCTTCATCCTTCACCGGATGTGCCGGCCGCCGATCAACACAGAAATGCCCTGCAGTGTCCACCGTATCTGCCTGTATTCCGGTCGGAAATGCGACCCGCAGACGGTGATTCTCTACATGATTATTTACCACGGTATGAACCCGCAGACTTTTCGCCTCTTTCGTCAGCGTAATATGGGAAATGATTTCATACGCTGTCGTTTCTTCGCTTCTGCTGCCCTCTCCGTAAATGCCGCATTTTGATTCATAGCCCTTCACCGGAAGCTCCATGTGGTAGCGGATTCCCAGTGTCGCCGACAGCGGTCCGTTGTCCTCACACCACACATCCGCATGATCTGTCAGTGTCGTGTGAATCTGGTTGTGATATGGCGGATAATATGCCCAATAATTTCCAACATCTCCCGCATCTTCGAAATAGTGCATATTTTCATAGATCAGCCCCGTCTGTTTGTCCAGCATATTCAGACTTCCGTTACTGTTTACAACCACCTTCAGATGAGCATTTTCCAGTACATTGTCGGTGGAACAGATATCATTTCCCTGCGCTTTTCTCATTTCCATCCAGTAAAAATGTGTGCGCTCAAAATGTGATTTTGCTTCCAGATACACAACCTTATAGCCCATTGCCGGAATCTTTCCGGTCTCCAGGTAACAGATATGGCGGTCTGTCGCAAACGGCCATGGCCTTGCTTCTAAGTCATGCACCGGATATACCTTTTCATCTCTTGCAATCTCCTGCAGACCGAGGCTGTTTCCGCATAAATCTGTCGCAGTCATGCTCCAGACAGACTCCTCCTTCGGTGTGTTCACGGATATCCTGCACACATCCGAAATCTCAAACGGCAGTGGATTAAACAGAATCAGTGCCTGCTGTCCCGGTTTTGTCTTAATCTTTAAATTTTTAATAATCTGATATGCTGACGTATCCATCAGCACCTGTCCCATCTCGGCTGCCTGATTCAGACGATATTCTACATCATCCGCCGTCTTATCCTGCGTGACTCCATTGATGGAATCATGCGGATGTGACTTCACCATATAATCCCATGCTTTACTCAGATATCCACTTTCATAACCATTTCCAAGCAGATAACTGACCGCCATAAACGGTTCCGCCTGACGAAGCAGTGTGTTTTCCGCCTTTTTATTCAATAATTTCAGATACATCCGGGATGCCAGCGCATTTCCAGAGCAGTCGCACGCCGGACCGTCACGCAGTTCTCCTGATACCGTTCGCAGCTCCCTGCCATCCAGCGTTTCATGGAGCTTTTCTACATACTCCTCCAGCCTTGTATTTACGAATTCCTCCTCCGGAAACAACTCTTTTAAATCCTGTATCATCTCGGTAAGCTCCGTATGCGGGGTTGAAAAGTCCGTTCCGTTCAGATACAGTCTGTGAGCTTTGTCCAGAGTATCCTCTGTTCCCTTTGCAGCATCCAGAAATCCTTTTGTCAGCCACTCTTTTTCATAGGAACAACGCGGAGTAACCATAAAGTAGTCTTCATCTTCATGCCCTGTATCCGCATGGTGCACCGCTGTTCCGGACAATTCCGGGCTGTAGGCAAACTCGTGGCTCAAGCAGTGTACTCCGTACTTTCCGTACAAATATGTATAGAAATAGAAATTTGCTCTCGCATTATCACCCAGACGGCTCGTCAGCATTCTCGTTCCATCCGGTCCTTCCCACATGAACTCACTTTCCGGTGCCCTCTCCTTCGATACTTTTTTTGCACAGATAATAAAGTCCATACCAAATTTTTTATACAGCTGAGGGAACTGTGCCGTCTGTCCCCAGCCAAACGAATTGTAGCCGACCTTCATGCATTTACCATAGGCCTTCGCCGTGCGGATTCCCTTTAAGAGATTCCGCGCGAGACACTCCCCATCAAGCGGATACAGATCCGGAAGGGTATACCACGGACCGACCGCAATTCTCCCTTCTCCGATATATTTTGTAATCCGCTCCCGGTTTTCCGGCTTCACCTCCAGATAGTCATCAATCGGCGCCACCTGCCCATCCAGCAAGAAGCAGTGATACTGCGGGTCCCGGTCTAACGTCTCTAACAGCTCATCCATAAACTCAATCAATAGCATCCGGTTCTTCCAAATCGGATACCGCCATTCCCTGTCCCAATGGGTATGTGGAATAATATAATTTGTTCTCTTCTGATCCATATTTCCTCCTAAATCAGCTTTAAAATATCATCAAAGCTTTTGCTGTACGCATTGCACATTCCCATCGCCCCGCTTTTTACAATATTTCCGCCGTCTATCCCGACAGTATAATAACCTGCCAGACGAATTGCACTGACGCCTGCTCCGCTGTCCTCGATTCCGATGACGTGTGCCCGCTCCTCAAACGGGATGCCAAGCCCCACTGTCGCCGTTTCTGCATACAGCCATGGGTGGGGCTTTGCCTCAAGTTCTCCGAGTGTTCCGCATCTTCCTTTCCCGAGGGCATCTCCCGCTGTGATGATACAATCATAAAATTCAGTCGGATCCCCCATATTCAGACTCTGGAATGCAGAATAAATTTCCGGATACGCTTTCTCATAAAGCCCCGATGTGACGAGACCGATTTTGATTTTCTTCGCCTTGAGTTCCTTGAGAAATTCTCCAACTCCCGGTGTCGGTACAAATGCGTCCTTTCGCCCTTTTCCGTCCATGATTTTTTTCATTTCCCGGTTGGTATGATAGAAATAATACTTTCTCGCATCCTCAATGGATGCCTCCGGACAATAACGGTCGATACAGTATTTCAGATGCTCCGTCACACTATGTCCCGATACAAATGGGATATCACGCTGTGTGAATGCAAATTTGTCTGTTTCCAAAAGACTGTTTACAGTTTTTTCTATGATCCAGATCCAGAACTCCTCACTCTTGACCGTGGTTCCATCCAGATCCATAAGGACCGCTTTCACCGCTTCCTTCTTAATCGGATGTACCGGATAATACGCCGGATACCCTACCGAAGAATGTACATATCCGAGTGTATGCTCTGCAAAGCTGATCAGCTCGACCTTTTCGTCTCCGGTGCGCCAGATATCCTGCACCCCATCACTTCCGTTCTTAAATTTTCCATCCAGTGTTACCTGCTCCCGCGTAAATCCACTGGTTTCATTTATCGTTCCAAACCCTGTAATTGTATATTCTGCCATGTCTTTCCCTTTCTTTTATCCTTTGACGGCTCCGCCTGTCAGACCCTGAATCAGATATTTCTGACAAAAGATAAATACGATCAGCATCGGAAGCAGTGCCAGCACACCTGTCGCGGTAATCTGCCCCCACTGCACTCCGGATTTCGTGATTGCCGCACTGACACCTGCCATCAGTGGACGAAGCTCGTCCTGATTGGTAAACGTCATGGCAAGCATCAGCTCCTGCCACACCGAGATTGCGATGCTCAGTCCAACTGCCATCAGTCCTGGTTTTGCCAGCGGCAGTACAATTTTTGTCAGAATCTGCCATCTTGTACATCCATCCATAATTGCCGCCTCGTCAATCTCTTTCGGGATTCCGTTAAAATATCCAATCAATAGCCAGATTGCAATTGGAATCTGAATTGCTGCATACACAATAATCATCGCCACACGGTTGTTCAAAAGATTCATTTTTCCAAAGCTGACATACAGTGGAACAATCAGTGTCGTCATCGGCATCAGCTGTGAAAGCAGAATCACGAGCAGATAGGTTTTCTTTCCTTTGAATCGGAAACGGCTCATCGCATATGCCGCCAATGCTCCGCAGAGCAGTGCTACAAGAAGTGTTCCGACGGTATAGATAATGGAGTTTAAAAAATACTGTGGAAGCTTTGTCTCAACCAGCGCATGCAGATAGTTGTCAAAGGTCAGATTTTTCGGAAACAAGCTCGGCGGGATCTGGTAAATCTCCGACTCCATCTTAAATGAAGTTACAACCAGCCAGTAAATCGGAAATAAAACAATCACTGTCAGTAAAATCATCAGTATGACGGAAGCGGCAGAGCCGATACCTTTTTTTAGTTTTTTCTTACTCTTTGGATTCATCTTACAGTACCCCCTCTTCCTTCATATTGTGGAACATCTTTCTCACATACGGTATACATACCAGCGATACAACAATGAGTGAAATGACAGCCAGTGCCGCCGAACGCCCAAAGTCATTGAATTCAAATGCAAGACGATAGGTATAGATTGGCAGTGTGGAAGTCGCATCCATCGGCCCGCCCTTTGTCATTAGCCAGATTAAATCAAAATAATTCAGTGTCCAGATGGTTGTCAGTACTCCTGTAGATGCAATGATTGGAGACAGATGCGGTAAAATGATATAGCGCAGAATATGTGGATATCTCGCACCATCCATGACCGCCGCCTCAATCTGATCCACCGGCTTATTCTGCAGTGATGCCGTGATCATGAGGAACCAGAATGGAAATGCCTTCCAGACGTGCACCAGAATCAATGTCATCAGTGCGATGTTCTGATCGGATAAAAACAGGATGTTCTGACCGGTCAGGTTGAAATGCATCAGCAGATAATTCACGATTCCGACATCTGACTGAAGCATCCATTTCCATGTCAGCGCGGTAACGGTACCCGGAATGATCCATGGAATCAACAGGATGACCCGCATAAATTTTTTTCCTTTGGTCAAATGGTCCGCAAACAATGCAAGACCGATTCCGATCAGCATCTGCAAAAGAATATTGATTCCGGTCCAAAGTACCGTGATAATTAGAATTTTGATGAATTTCTCATCCATTAGAACTTTGATATAGTTATCAATTCCGTTAAAATGTTTTTCACTGCTTTTTAATGTCCATTCCGTAAAGCTGATGATGATGTTATACACAATGGGAAATCCCAGCATCAGTGTCATAATGATTGTGGACGGAACCAGATATGCGTAAGCAGATTTCATACTTCTTTTTTCCATTTTTATGCTCCTTATAAAAAAAGCCGGGTGCCGATTTTTTTCTTACCGGCACCTGGCTTTTTATCTTACTGTTTTACGATATCATTGATCTGTGAATCCAGTGCATCGACTGCACTATCAATGTCCTGCCCACCGACAATTACATTTGCCACCGTGTCGTACACTGCTGCCTGTACTTCGTTGAAGTATAATGTCTTAGGCTGTGCCTGCCTTACATATTGAATCTGATCCATAATAACCGCATATTTATCATCCTTTGCATATGCACAGTTCGCTGCACCTGCATTGCTTGCAGGAATGTCACTTACGAGATCTCCATTGTACTTTGGATCACACAGCATCTGTGCGAATTTAACTGCCTGCTCCGGATATTTTGTTTCGCTGTTTACGCTGATTCCAAATCCGCCGCCGAATGATCCCTGCGGAGAATCCGCTGTCATCGTTGGAACCAGTGCCTGTCCCCAGAAATCTTTATCGTAGATATCTGTTTCGGAAAGGTTGTTTCCGATAATCATACCAAACTGCCCCTCTGCAAATTGTTTTGCAACATCATGGTGATCCAGATTGGTGAAATCAGGCTCATATGTATCCTTCATATCAGAAAGAAGCTTTAAGTAATCTTTAAATGCCTGATCTTTTACATTGGATGTGACTGTTCCATCATCCGCCACATCTAAAATAGAGTAATCACTCGCACAGATCAATGATTGTGCCGGGATTTCTTTGAGACCGAGATCCATACCAAATCCATATTTTCCGGTCTTTTCCGTAATCTGTTTTGCATCATCCCTCAGCTCGTCCCATGTCTTTGGCGGATTCTCCGGATCCAGTCCGGCTTCTTTAAAGATTTCCTTGTTGTACCATAAGATACGACAGTCTGTTGTAAATGGAATTGCTTCACTCTTGCCTTCCCACTGATACATTTTCCGCACATTCTCAAAGAAATCATCAAAATAACCTTTGTCTACATATTGATCCAGGTCAAGAAGATTGCCACTGTTTGCGAATGTCGGGAAATTGTCATTTCCCACATAGAAGACATCTGCGACGTTGCCGCTGGCAAACATCGTCTTGTTCTTCTGCTCCCAGTCTCCCCACGGATCAGACTGTAACTCGACCTCATATCCCGGGTTTTCTTTCTCGAATTGTGCTTTCACTTCCTGATAGACTGACTTGTACGGATCGGTATCTACCCAGTCGGAAAATCCGTAAAATGTGATAACCTTCTTATCACCGGTATCTTCCTTCTTGCTGTCATTTCCTCCACTGTTTCCGCAGCCTGTCAAAACGGTTCCTGCCACCATAGCTACGCAGAGCGCACATGCCAGAAATGATTTTGCTTTTCTTTTCATAATTTCCTTCCTCTCTTTCTCTTCGTTTTGATAACTCTATTCTGCCGTATTTCCATTCAAAAACATAGACCATATTATTTGTCTTTTTTGTCTTTTTCTTGTTTGTTTTCTTTTCTATTATTCAAAAATTGGATTATTATATCCTTTTTTGTAGTTTTATATCCTCTTATCTTTTCTTCCTTTTTTACATACCATCCTTTCTTGACCTCGCCTTTTTGATTCTTTATAATGAGACTATTGAAACGGAGGGGGATTAGTATGAAGTTTTTACATTCCAAGAGCAGTCTTTTGGTAAAATTTATCTTTGGTATTCTGTTTATTATGCTGATTCCTTTCATCTGCCTTCTTGCCGTTACCCAGATTCGTACTCAGGAGATGGAGCAGGAAAGTGCCAGAACCTATCTCTCTGCAAATCTTGCCACAGTTTCCGGAAGCATTGACGGGATTCTGACCAATGTTGAGAAATTCTATGTCCCAATGCTGATCGATAACGATTTTAACAATACAGTCAAAAACCTTTCTCCTTATATCGAACGGGATTTGTATCAGGATTTTCAGGACTCCAATCTGATTCGCGATACACTTCTTACAACCGCTATCACCAATAATTACATTGATTCTATTTATGTGTACAGCTGTCCTGCAGACCGTCTTTTTTCATCAAAGGTGAGCTGGAATCCGCTTTTTCATCATTATAAAAGGAACAACACTGGATGGCTTGATGCCTATTACACCAAAGAGAAAGAATCAAACTGGCTGCTTACCTCTTCCGCAGAAGATGACAAGCCCATTCTGACAAGCTATCGCGAAATGAAGGATCACCAGACTCTTTTTGGTATTCTTTCTATTAATATTGATGCGGTTGAAATTGCGCACCAGCTAAAAAATGTAACCCCGGATACCGAAAGTACTTGTTTTATGACCGATACCCAGCTGAACATGATCTGCGCGTCCGAGACCGGCAAGAAAGAATCGAGTATTTACCAAACGGTGCTTAAGGCAGTTCCTTCTCAGGAAAATCCTGATTTTTTCAGTGTAAAGGTCCATGGCGAGAAAATGTTCGTGTTCTCTCTCGTCTCTGGTGAGACGGATTTTCGATATTTTATTGTCACACCGGCAAGCAGTATCAATAGCGTATCCTCCACGGTATCCAGTCTCCTCCGGTGGTATTTTTTCTGGATCTTTTTGCTGATTGTTCTTTTCATCCTTCTTGCCGCATTTCTTTTCTTCCGCCCGATCAAGCGGCTGATTGAAGGAATGCGTGCTGTTCAGGGTGGTGATTTTGATGCACGGCTCCCTCATGCCTCCAGCTATGAAATCGACTATATCAATGAACATTTCAACTCCATGACCGAGAATCTTCAGATACTGATCTGTGAAAACTACGAGCAGCAGATTTCCCGGAAGAATGCCGAGATACAGAATATTCTCAATCAACTGAATGAACATTTCCTATATAACACACTGGATTCCATTCGCTGGATGGCACGTCTCGAGGATGCACACAAGACCAGTGATATGGTCCTTGCACTGGCAAAGTTCTACCGGATCAACCTCTCCTTTGGTCAGGCATTCATTACCATCTCACAGCTTGTGGAAATGCTCGAATCCTATCTGATGCTCCAGAAAATCCATATGGAAAATCAGTTTACCTACACCTTAAACTGTGACGAGGCTCTTTTGAACAGAAAGGTGCTCCGCTACCTGTTCCAGCCAATTATCGAAAACAGCCTGGTGCACGGACGCGACGGAAGCAGGGAGGTACTTGACCTGCAGATTACACTTGAAATCAGTAACGGGCAATTCCACTTCTGTGTGCGGGATAACGGAGCCGGAATCTCGCCACAGATGATTCAGCAGATCTATCAAAGTCTCACCGATGATTCCTCCTGCAGTATGGAACATTTTGCCCTAAAGATGATCCACAAGCAGCTTCAGTTGGAATATCATCTGACAGAGACACTTCTTATTGATTCACAGCTGGGGTCATACTGTCAAGTAGAGTTTTATATACCATTATCTGAATTGGAGGAAGCAATATGATGATAAAAATGATAATCATTGACGATGAGGCAATCATCCGGGAAGGCCTGAAACGTTTTATCGACTGGCAGTCCATTGGCGTTGAAATCTGCGACACGGCATCCAACGGTATGACAGCCATGGCTTCCATTTTAAACAACAAGCCGGATATTATTCTGACCGATATCCGCATGCCGGGGCTTGACGGTCTCGACCTTATCCAGCTTCTAAAAGAGCAGGATGTAACCTCAGAAGTCATCTTCATCAGCGCACATTCTAACTTTGAATATGCAAGAAGGGCACTCCTTCTCGGTGCCTTTGATTATATTACCAAACCCGTGGATGAGGAAGAGCTGTTAAACACAGTCCGCCGATGCCGGGATAAAATTGAGACCGCACGCCGAACTCATAATATCGTATCCAGTTATACAGAAGAGAAACACCGAAGAGAACAGTTCATCCTCTCCCGTCTGTTATTCCACAAGAAGGCACTGACAGCCGAAGAGACCGCATTTTTGCAGGACAAGCCCTGGATACATCAGACACACACCGGAGTGGCAGCTATCGGTCTGTGGTATGACTCCGATGACTCCCCAAGAATTTCAGACGAATTACTCACGGAGCTTTTTTCGGAAAACCCCAATTATCCATTCCTTATTCTGAATCCATTTCCAGAGGCCACATTTATTATCCTCTTCTCCGGGCAGTCTGAGCTTCATAGCCTGTACTACTATGCGCTGGACTGTATTCATGATGACTTTTATAAGAGGGACGGTATGCTTGTCACGCTCTCTGAGCCGCACCCGTGGGACGGTAATTTTATCGAGGTCTATACCGACTGTTCGTTAGTCTGGATCCTCCATTATGCCGGGGACAGCCATGCACCTTTTACCTTTCGCGACAGCTTTTTAAATACCTCCTGTGAGCACAGTCTTGAGGAAACGCTGGAATCCTATTTATGTCAGCCGCTTCCGGTTGCTTCCATCCTTCCAATGTTAAAAGACTTCCTGTTCTTTCACATTCAGGACGGTTCGATCTATGATCTGGAATTTATGAAACTCCAGTTTATCCGGCTCGTAGACCGCTATGTAGAAGGACTGCGTTCCTACTGCCTACATGACTATCTGGATAAGAATGTCCTGTCCGCACAAAAAAGTATCGCCGCACAGACCTGTTTTCACCAGGTCTGCGAGACGACTTATCATTTGTTCCTTAATATTGCCTCCTCTATGGAGGAGATTTCACAAAATACTTCCAAACAGCTTGTACGCAGCAGTCTGTCTTACATTCATGATCATTTTTCGGAGAAGCTTACTCTGGAAAAACTGGCAGAACACCTGTATGTCTCACCAACCTACTTAAGCAAGATTCTAAGTGCCGAGCTCGGACAGCCATTTTCTAAGTATCTGCAGGAATACCGCATCTCACGAGCCATCGAATATATGCGTGATTCACATGATAAGCTGTACGACATCGCATCCGCATGTGGTTTTTCCGATGTGGCTTACTTCAGTAAAATATTTAAGACTGTCACTGGAATGTCTCCGAATCAGTATCGTAACAAAAAGCTCTGAAAAGTAAATAACCCTCTGTTTTGCTGCGCTGCTATCTCTCGGATTCTTTCTGCATCTGTTTCTTCCAGCGAAAAGATGCTGTAACGATACTGGTGAAAGCCCCCAAGATCTACCTTGAAATTTGTTTCCCAAAAGTTATTCATAACCCACGAATACATCATTTCACTTTTTGCTTCTGTTTCACCGCTCAGTACGATTGGATGTGCACGAAGTCCGCCAAATGCAACCAATGGTGTATCCGGCATCGCCACCAGAACACTTCCCCTCTCTCCGGTAAACCATGCGCCGTTCTGAATCAGATAGAAATCCCTGCAGCTTCCCGGCAGCTGATCCTGCCCCGGTCGCAATGCGCAGCCTGTCTTTTCGATCCAGCATATATCCTCTTTTCCACCGGAAAACGGCATGGCAAGATAGAGGTTTTCCGGATCCCATACACTTTTTTTATGCAGCCGTAAATCTACATCAATTCGAGGCTGACGCCTGTATACGGTCAGAATCACCTGACAGATTTTGGTTCCCTCCAGCGCATAATGAAACGCTATCTTATCAAAAACAGCACCGTTTTCCAGAATGCGAATATCCTGAATCTGTCCCGGATAACGCTTTGTCGCGATGCTTTTTCGGTTGCGTCCCATCGCCTTTCGAATACCGTACTGATCCTTGTCCGTCACAAAAGTCCGCTCATAGACCGGTGTAAACGGCGCATATTCTGCCCCCTTTCTCAAAAGGGATATCTTCCGTTTCTTATCGTAGATTTCTGTTATCTGATACGTTTCATCTACCTGAATCCGCACCCAGTCATTTTCCAGGTGCCAGGGTGATAACATTCCTTCTCGGCTCAGATATTCAGATGGCATATCACAGATTCCCTCCGCACCGTAAGGCGTACGTATTCCACCTGTCGGATGCCAGATCTTCTTACCCTTTTTTAAAAGGTATTCTCGTCGTTCTCCCGGCAGAAGCTCTGCCTCAAAATAGAATCTCTCTCCCCGTGATGATTTTTCCCGCTGGCAGATCACATTCTTTTCGTTGCAAATGTCCCAGACTTCTGCCTCTTCTGCGTACAACTCCTCGGTCTCAAAGCATACGACATCCTTCAGCGTGCTCTTTTCCGGATTCAGGACAACAAGCTTTCTCTCCCCCTGTCCGTAAAATGCCGGCAGCGCACCGTTGTCTTTTGCAATCTGAAGTAGAATGCGGCTTGCGGCTTCATGCGCGCGCTGCGCATACAGCCCCTTTCTTAAGTCCAGACGATTCACCCCCGGATCATACGGCTCCTGCACCGATGCAGAATGTCCCCAGGTATGCTCTGCGTAGAGCATCAGATTCTCCTGTGCTTCCTTCCAGAGCTTGGTGTCCTCACCGCTCTCTGCATGAAATGACTCCTGTTTCTGCAGCTGTTCTGCCTGCATAAGCCGCCTCTGTGCCTCGCGGAAATGCTGTACCAGCACCGGAGTGGAACCCACGCCGTCCGCCCACCAGTCAGTCCAGTCCCCGCGGTATTTTGGGAACGGCTGCTTTTCATTTTCACGCTTTAAACATGCAAAATACTCATCCAGTGTCACCATCTGAAATTCGATTTCACCCGCATGTTCCAGGTTAAACTTCTGCACAAACTCTGTGATAAGCGGACTCGGGCATGCGTTATCCGTGAAATATCCAGAGATTCCAAGCGCTGTGAAATCATATGCATAGCCCTGTTTTTTCAGAGTTTCTACGTAATGATAGATTCTCTGCTGTGCCTGCTCTATATTTCCTTCCTGCATATCTCCCAGTCCATCTTCCCCACATGTATATGCCTTGGCCCAAAGACCGCTTACGCCCAGCTCATTTCCTACCTGATAGTGATCGCCGAGCCAGACAAGGATTTCTCTTCCTGAAGGCGCAATCCACCAGAACGGTGTCTGCTTTTGATACAGCGGATACCGCCCGTGATGTGTATGCACAAAGCTAAGCAGGTTCTCCACACCCGCATCGGCAAGCGCATCGGCATATCCCCAGCTATAACCATTGATATCCGCCGTCATCGCACTTTTTACCTGCATTCCTCTTTTGCCTGCTTCTTCTCCCGCTTTTTTTACAAATTTGCCAAGAACCTCCCGGTCAATCAGCT
Organism: Hespellia sp.; assembly: GCA_028693555.1. GTDB lineage: Bacteria > Bacillota > Clostridia > Lachnospirales > Lachnospiraceae > Hespellia. The sequence continues at coordinate 56,312 of JAQUVD010000008.1, read as the reverse complement.
CCGTCATATTAAAATAGCTTGCGGACAGGCCGATTTCACCACTCTTTACATAATTCCAGAACTGCTCGGCCTCTGCTCCGGATGCTGTCTCCAGAAACTTTTCAACCACCCACCAGCACTCACACTGCCAGACATAGCCAAGCCATTCCGGTTTATCGGAATGTGCATGGTCCAGAATCGATAGGACATGACGGATATAACAGATCTGGTTTGCCTCTATCTGCTCCTGATAATCGGTATATCCGATATCGGTATGACTGTGATGTATCAAATAAATTGTAAATCCCATATTATGTTCTCCTTCCTCCTCTGCATTTAACGCACATTTGCACAGATTACTGCTGCCGTTTCACCTGCTTTGGGTCTTAAAATAAATTCTTTTACAACAGCCGGAATGATGAATGTCTCCGCATAATGAACCTCGTATGGTGCAAATGCTCCATCTGTGCTTTCTACTGTGATGCTTTTTCCTTCTACAAGATTCAGTACATTTACGCTGTCCTTTGTCTCCATGCGTACCTCTTTTTGCATCCAGACCCGCGTTGTCTCAATAAATTCCCGATTGTGAAGTCCCGTCTTTTCCATCCGCAGACCCTCCTCCTCGGTCAATACCTCGACCTGGTCAATTAAATGCTCCTTCACCCACTCTGTATCGCGATTCCACTGGATATTCGCAAGACCATGTTCGATATGAGTCGGTCTTGGCAGCCCGTCCAATCCCAGACGATCCCAGTCCCAGAGCTTGAACGTGAAGATATATGGCGTCGCACTGATTTCCAGCACCATCGTTCCCGCGCCTGAACAGTGGACAGTTCCCGCAGGAATCAATACATGATCGTGTTTTTTCACCGGAATCTTATTTACATACTCCTCCGCCGGAAAACGAATGCTTCCCTCCTGCGCTGCCTTTAAATCACGCCCCATCGCAGCTTTATCAACCCCTTCTTTCAGACCGAGATAAACATAACTATCCTTCTCCTCTGCATCCAGAATATAATAGCTCTCATCCTGTGTATAGCGCATATTGAATTTTTCCTGAATATACTCTGTCAATGGATGTACCTGCAGCGAGAGATTCTGTCCTCCCATCGTGTCAAGGAGGTCAAAACGAATGGGGAATTCTGTTCCGAATCTGGCGTGTACATGTTCACCTAAAAGTTCATGCGGCTGATAAAACACTAAATCAACTGCCGGTATCTCTACTTCTCTGCCCGCAAAATCCAAAAGAAGGCTGTTCTCCTCCGGCACACCATCAAAGCTCCACGCATAATTTTTCTCCTCCGGATTCAGACCGCAGACATCCTTCATCCATTGGCCGCCCCAGACCCCCGGATCAAAATAAGGAACCACGCGGAACGGCTGCTGCGCTGCCTGACGCAGACCTTCGCGAAATGCATTTCCGGACAACATATGTGGATGACCGCCTGTATTGGTATCAAGGAAAAAGTCGATTTTATCCAAAAGCTGTTTTTTTCGCTGATCCGCAAGACGCCACTCAATAAAAAATCCTCGTTTATATTTACTCAAAACCGGTGCGTCACTGTTTTTGGTATTCCAATTGGACATGCCCGCACGGTACCTCTTTTGGATTTCCCATCTTGCCATGTCACAGTACAGCAGCACATCGCCCTCACAAATCAGACTTGCACCTGTTCCGCATACCACGGTTAATCCGGAGGTCTCCGAAATCTGCCGGACTGCCTCTTCCACTTTCTCCTCTATAAAATAATCCTCCAGACAGTGCGTCGTATAAATTCCAAATACACGGTCATCCGTCAGCTCACGCTGCATACGCGCATCCAGATCTTTGCCTTCATACGCAAGCGCATCTGCATCCAGCCACAGCTCTGCCCCCAGCCCCGAAAGGAGTTCTTTGATCTCCTCTTTTCGAACCCCCGGATAGCATTCTACGGTTAACACCATCTGCTTTTTCGAATCCAGCTTTTCTTTTAAGATACTGCAGATATCCTGCGTCAGATTCCAGACCTCCTGATCAAAGCCTTTCACTTTAACTTTTGGCCGTTTCTCATAATTGTGATAATTTTTCATCTTCTTGCCCTTTCTTAATTTTCTCTGAAAAAAGTTTTATACAGTCCCACAAATGTCAATTCAGAGGTCCGTGTCTCTACCTGAAGCCGTATTCGAAACCGCTTGCACTGCCGCTTTATCTCCTCGCCAAAAAGCGGGAAGCTCTTCATGATCTGTCCTCCCAGCACTAAGACATCCGGCTGAAATTCCAGCAGATAGGGCATCACTGCCTCCATTACATATTCACCAAAATCCCAATAGACTTCCTTCGCCAAATCATTTCCCTTTGCCAAAAGCTCTGCCAGTTCCTTTCCGTCCAGTTCCATGCCAAGTCTCCATCTGGAAAGTTCCATCAGCCCACGTTTTGAAATCCAGTCATCAATCTGTTTCCCATAAAACGGCTGGTTGTATATCATTCCGTTTTGAGGCACGCCGTTTTTACCTTTTTCTGCTGCCCGGTTGTCCTCGATAAATGCAGAGCCCGCCCCTGTGCCGATGACAAGTGCCATCAGCTTTTCTCCCGGCTCTGCCACGCCGCGCGCAAATGCCTCCACATCATTGATAAATACCACCGGCGCAGCCTCCGGATCTCTGCAGAAACCACAGATTGGCTCACTGCAAATCATCTTTTGAAACTCGGTCCTTAAATTCAGATTGTAGATTTCCTCATACTTATCCAATCCGGTGATTTTACTAATTCCATTCTCATAATCAAATTCACCTGGAAATGCAAATGCGAACCCTTCTAATTTCCCATGGCTTTCTTTTGCCATCTCTGCTATCACCGACTGAAAGTTATCCATAATCACAGCCTTTGACTCTTTTGATTTTGACGGTCTTTTTCTGACCTGGGACACCAATCTTCCGCTTTGATTCAAAAGTCCGTATTTTAATTCAGTTCCTCCGACATCCATCACAAAGTATTCTTTCATTTCCCTTCTTACCTCTGCTGTCCAATTTTTATCTTCCATCTTTATCTTTGCAGCTCAATCAAAAATTTACTGTTACTTGCCGGATAATAGCTTTCGGCATACTCAATTGCTTCCCCGTTCTTCAGGTAACCGACCGATGTCACGAAAATGACTGGTTCCCACGGACCGATTTTCAGCATCTCCTGCACCTCCTTTGACGGGGCACTCACCTCCAGCATCCGGCTCACATGACAGACCTTCAGTCCATGCTTTTCCAATGTTTCATAGAATGATGCATTCTCATAATCCTGCTCTCCCATCTCTGGAAAACGAACAGTCGGTACATATACAATCGTAAACACAACCGGGTCCTGATGATGGCATTCTTTGATTCGCCGTATCCGCGCCAGCTTCTGCACCGGCATTCCTCTTCGTATCTCCAGCTTTTCCGCAAGAAATTCGTCCGCCTGCACAACGTCCCGCTCCACAACAGTCGTGAGCACGGAATGTCCCTGCTGCTTTGCCTCTTTGCGATAACTCGCGATAAAACTCGTGGAGGTATGTAACAGCTTCGGCTCTGTCACAAAGGTTCCACTTCCCTTTACACGACTTAAATAGCCAGACTGCTCCAGACTGTTCAGTGCCTGCCTGACAGTCGGACGGCTCACCGAAAAACGCTTTGCAAGTTCCTCCTCCGTCTCCAGCTTATCTCCCGCACAGAGGGTTTTGTTTTGAATCTGATCCAGAAGTTCCTGTTCTATCTTTGCATGCTTATGCATATGTTATCCTCCGATCTCTATGGGCCAAATTTTTTTCTCCCCATTTTTCTGACTTCACTATAGCAAATTCATTCTGATATGTAAATACTTTATTTGTATTTTTATATATTTGTATTTACATCTTTTATTAAAACATAGTTGCTGCACATATATCGCTTTGTGTAGCAACCGAAAACGATTCTGATATTCTATATAAATACAAAAAAGCGGCAGGCGAATAATTCGCCTGCCAAAATACCGTTCCTTATTCTTTTACATTTTTTACAGCAATCCGCCAATTGATAAGAAAAGTGGTGCAAATACAAGTGATACAATGGTCATCAGCTTAATTAAGATATTGATTGACGGACCTGAAGTATCCTTAAACGGATCTCCGACTGTATCACCGACTACGGCTGCTTTATGAGCCTCACTGCCTTTTCCGCCGTGTGCTCCATCTTCGATATATTTCTTTGCATTATCCCATGCACCGCCGGCATTTGACATAAAGATCGCCATCATAACACCTGTTACAAGAGCTCCCGCAAGAAGTCCACCAAGTGCATCAGGTCCTAAGATAATACCGACTGCAAGTGGAGAAAGTACTGCCATGATACCAGGCACCAGCATTTCCTTTAATGCTGCTGTTGTAGAGATCGCAACACATGATTTGTAATCCGGTTTTGTTGTTCCTTCCATAATACCCGGCATCGCTTTAAACTGGCGTCTTACTTCTTCAATCATCTGATAAGCAGCTTTTGATACAGACTGCATCGTCATAGATGAGAATAGGAATGGAAGCATACCACCGATAAACAGACCGATGATAACACGGTTATTTAAAATATCGATTTCGCTTAAGTTAACTGCCTGAGCGTAAGATACAAAAAGTGCAAGTGCTGTAAGCGCTGCCGATCCGATTGCGAATCCTTTTCCCATCGCTGCTGTTGTGTTACCGACTGCATCTAATTTATCTGTAATCTTACGAACTTCCGGTTCCAGACCTGACATTTCCGCAATACCACCGGCATTGTCGGCGATTGGACCATACGCATCAACGGCAACTGTAATTGCAGTTGTCGATAACATACCAACAGCGGCAAGAGCAATACCATAAAGTCCACAGAACTGGAACGCTACGAAAATACCAACACAAATCAAAAGAATTGGTACAGCAGTTGACTGCATCCCTACGGCCAGTCCACTAATAATTGTTGTAGCTGAACCTGTCTCCGACTGATCTGCGATTTCTTTTACAAATTTATAATCTCCAGAAGTATACACCTCTGTGATAATACCGATTAATAATCCTACAATCAAACCTGCCAGGATTGCAATTGCCTGATTAAAATCACCAAACAAATATTTACTGAATACGAAAGCTACGATAATCACGACGATTGATGCCGCATACGTACCAGTCTTTAACGCTTTGTGTGGATTTGAATTTTCATCGCCACGAACAAAGAATGTACCTATAATAGATGCAAGCAGTCCCAGTCCCGCAACAACGAGTGGATACAACGCACCTGCGCCCTCAAAGTATACGATACCGAGTGTCAGTGCCGAGATTAATGCTCCGACATAAGACTCGAAGAGATCTGCTCCCATTCCTGCTACGTCTCCTACGTTATCTCCCACATTATCAGCGATAACGGCCGGGTTACGCGGATCATCCTCCGGAATACCTGCTTCTACCTTTCCTACAAGATCTGCTCCGACATCAGCAGCTTTTGTATAGATACCACCACCAACACGGGCAAACAATGCGATCGAAGACGCACCAAGAGAAAATCCTGACAACACTTCGACATTACCGGTGATGATATAGATCACGCTGACACCCAGTACGCCAAGACCCGCTACGCACATTCCCATAACGGCTCCACCTGAAAATGCAATCGATAACGCTTTGTTCATTCCGCCTGTTCTTGCCGCATTTGCTGTGCGGACGTTTGCTTTTGTCGCAACGGTCATACCACAGTAGCCTGCGACTGTAGAAAATCCTGCTCCGACCACGAAGCATACGGCTGTTACCCAGCTTCCGATCCCAAATCCAATCAGTACGAATAACACAACTACAAAGATAATTAAAATTCTGTACTCTGCAGTCAAAAATGCTTTCGCACCATCACTGATTGCTTTCGCAATTTCTTTCATTTTGTCTGTTCCGTCATCCTGTTTGCTTACTTTATTTGCTAAAAACACTGCAAATAGTAATGCAAGAACGCCCATGACCGGGGCTAAATACACTAAGTTTTCCATTTTTTGATTCCTCCCTTTTTTAGATGGTATAGTCCTTCCATCTAAGATAATAACTTCCCTATTATACGTGGAAAAAGTCTGATTATGCAAGTTTTTTAGAGTGCAATCTGTTTTTTTGTTAAATATATCACAGACCTTTGCATGAATCTTACTTTTTTCGTATAAATTAACAATATTGTAGCATACTGTGCAGAGATTGAATATACATCGCCACGCGCTTACTCTCAAAGTTTAGAAAAATAAAACAAAAGGTTTAGAACTTTCGCAGGCATTTATATTTACAACTAATTTCACATTTGTTAAGATAGATAATAGCAAAAAACCAACAATACAAGAAAAGAGGTTTACAATGAGACATTTAATCAGTCCTTTGGACTTAACAACTGATGAGCTTAAGAATCTGCTGCAGCTCGCTCAGGAGATTGAGAGAAACCCTGACAAATTCAAACATGCCTGTGATGGAAAAACATTAGCCACTCTGTTCTATGAGCCAAGTACGAGAACAAGACTCAGTCACGAAGCGGCAATGCTGAATCTCGGCGGCAATATCATGGGCTTTTCAAGCGCAGACTCCAGTTCGGCCGCAAAGGGTGAAAGCGTAAGCGATACCATTCAAACAATCGCATGTTATGCTGATATTGCTGCTATGAGACATCCAAAAGAAGGCTCCTCATATGTTGCATCCAGAAAATCACCAATTCCAATCATCAACGCCGGTGATGGCGGACATCAGCATCCTACACAGACGCTGACAGATTTGCTTACCATCCTCAACTTAAAAGGGCGTTTAGACAATATGACAATTGGAGTCTGTGGTGACTTAAAGTTCGGCAGAACCGTTCATTCACTTATCAACGCAATGGTTCGCTATACCGGGATCAAATTTGTCCTTATTTCTCCGGAAGAGCTTAGAATTCCAAGTTATGTAAGAGAAGATGTCTTAGACAAAAACAATACGCCATATGAAGAGGTCGTTCGCTTAGAAGATGCGCTTCCAAAACTTGATATTCTTTATATGACACGTGTTCAGAAAGAACGTTTCTTCAATGAAGAAGAATATTTAAGAATGAAAGATTTCTATGTGCTGAATAAAGAGAAGATGAAACTGGCAAAAGACGACATGTATGTACTTCATCCGCTTCCACGTGTAAATGAGATCTCTGTTGAAGTCGATGAGGACCCACGCGCAGCATATTTCAGACAGGTACAGTACGGTGTATATGTCCGCATGGCTCTCATCCTCACTTTATTAGACATCCATGTGGATTAACCTATAATCAGCTTATCTTAAGAAAGGACATTATTATGGTAGAAAATAGATTAAACGTCGGTAAGATATCGGAAGGTGTTGTACTCGATCATATCCCAGCCGGTAAAAGTATGGAGATCTACAAGTATCTCCATTTAGATCAGATGGATTGCTGTGTCGCAATCATCAAGAATGCCAGAAGTGGTAAATTAGGCAAGAAAGATATTTTGAAAATTGAATCTCCGGTTGAAAATATTGATTTAGACATTCTTGGCTTCATTGATCACACCATTACAGTAAATATCATCCGCAATGAGACCATTGTCGAAAAACAGATTTTAACACTTCCAAAAGAGATCAAGAATGTAATCAAGTGCAAGAATCCTCGTTGTATCACCTCCATCGAACAGGAACTGGATCATGTATTCTTCCTCTCCGATGCAGAGACGAAGACTTATCGTTGTAAATATTGCGAAGAGCAGTATCACAGACATTGATTATTTTGTCCATTCAAAAGGGACTACCGCCATTATAAATAGTAAGTTATAAAAAGGGGCTGTAAAAAAATCTCTAATTAAAAATCACGCAGAACTGTCGATTTTTAATTAGAGACTTTTTTACAGCCCCAAAATATCAAACTTCCATTATATCTTCCATATCACATTGTAATACCCTCGAAATCTTATACAAGGTCAATGCATCCACTTTTTTTATCTCAGAAAAATCTTGCATCAATGCTAATATCAACTCCTCTGGAACTTCCGTTTGTCTCGATAACTCTTCTGCGCTTACTTTCAGATTCTCCATCTTTTGCTTTAAATAGGTCTCCGTATGCCTTTTTTGAAAAATCCGGTTCAATACAGACACAAAATGCTCTTCATCCGCTTCGTGCTGTGTAGGATACATATACAAAATATCCTGTACCGTAATAACCTGCAGTATCTTCTTGAAACTTCTGCAAGTCTTCCACTGGTAATATGCCAAAATCCAGCCACACCAATATTCCGGTGTCTTGTCCAGATAGTACTCCTCCAGCTCCTGTAATTCTACTTTTTTTGTGCGAAACATTATTTCTTTGACGATCTCTCCTCCGGTCATTCCCGAAAGATATTTGGGGTTTCCATGTTCAAACTGCTCCGCAATTCCGGAACTGATAAACATATGAAAAAAATCTTCTCCATCCAGCATACATATATTCAATGCATAATCCATCATGTTCCCCAATGTATCCTGTGCATCATCTAAATATTCATCACAATAAGCGCGGATCTCCATCTACCATTCCCTCCCTTATGATATCAATCATCAATAGACCATTGTTTTGGGGATTTGCCCTGACATTTTTTCGGTATTCAGTCCGAGCCATTCTATCTCTTGCTATTTTTCTTTCATAATATAACTCCGCCTGCGCTTTATCTGCATCTATAAATCTGATTCGGTCAAAAGCCTTTGGGCTTTTCAGAACAATTTGTTCTCCCAGCTTCCCCAGTTTCATTGCCTCTTGGAGCTGATGTAAAGAGATTCCATTTGCGACAAAGTTCTTTGCAAAAGTGAAATAGGAATCATCTGCCCTATATCCAATAATAACGTCAAATTCTGAAATATCAATAAGGAAATGTTCATGCAGATAATTTTTTGCATTTTCTGAAATAGAACTTCTTTCCCAGTAGGTTCGATTGTCTGCCAGAATTGCAAGCCAGTTAAGAACGCTATAAGAAGGACTATTCAGCTTCAAAACCCGAAGTCCATTCATATCAAACTCATATTTGTTTGCATATCCATCATAACCATTAGAGCAGGCCCATTCTTTTGCAAGCTCTATATTTTGCGTACAGTAGAATCCTCTTCCATAATCATTTGTATTTTTTCCGACTCCAAACTGGGGTATCCGGATTTTTTCTTCTGATCCATGAAATATTTCAACTTTGTTCCCATCCATAAGCGCTGCTCCTTTTATATCACTTATCGTACCCTCGGTATAGCCATGTATATTATAACAGATAACCTATACAAATCCCATATTTACTTTTCATCTGTTCTTTTTCTAAATGCCACATCCTTTATTAATCTCTGCTATAATTTCTATCTGAAATAAGATTTTATACTTTCTGGCACGGTATAATATTCTATATACTCTTTATTTCCTTTATCATTTTCTGGAATGATTTCTTTTAAATAATATTTATTGCTTTTATACAGCTCCACTCTATACATTTCACTGAGTTGTTCATCTTGGACGGCATAAAAAATTAAACTGCCCACTAATTCAACTTCTTCACTCATTGTTTCAATTTGATTATTTTCATACAAATTGATTCCATTAATCATTTTCAAAATTTCATTTTTATTTGATATTTCCTTGATTTTTTTTCCATTTTTGTCTAATGCGATTATTTTTTTTATGTTACTTCTATGTAATGTATTTTCATTTTCCGTTTCATCTTCCAAAAAATCTTGATTCTCTATTGGAAGTTCCCATTTGTTTAATATGTCTTCAGAAGTATGTGAAGTATTAATCTGCACACCATTCAAAGAAGTCAAAAATTTTCCGGTACTATCTGGTATTGATATTACATCATTCTCCTGCGAGATATAATAACTATCACCATCCTTAAAAAGAAAATAACTATCTTTCCGAATGTACTCGTCGTCTACCTTTTCAAAAATCTCAAAAGTTCTAATATCTTTTTCCGGGACTTCTCTTTCAACATATTTCCACTCATCCATTTTTAAATTGTCAATGAATTTTTCTATATTATTTGTATCTTCAATAACACCTTCTTCCATATTGTCTGTTGATAAGACTCTAATGAACTTATTTCTACTTATCTGATTTTTTCTCATACATCCGCTCAAACTTATGCTCGCAAAACTTAATATGACTGCAATAAATATCACTAATTTTCTCATTCAAAACCTCCCAGTTAAATCTATAAGACAGACTGCTCTTCTATAAATCTTTGATATAAAGATATCTTATCACAAACTCTTTATCAGACCTGTAAATTGCGAAATTCATATATTTTATGGCGTAATTTGAATGTATATAACATGATTTTTATATCGAATGTGTTTTTATCATATAGCACGTCCATCGTTCCATTGTGATTTTCTACTACCTTTTTTACGTTTTCCAAACCGATTCCATGACTGGCTATATTTTCTTTTGTTGTCATATAGTGTCCATTTCTTTTTATTATTTTTCCGTTATAGCTATTCCAAACTTCTAAAAATAAAATTCCTTTTTTATAATCAATAGTAATTGACAACTCTTTTTCTGTTGAATTAACTGCTGCCTCAATAGCATTTTCCAATAGGTTTCCCAAAATCATATTTAGGTCAAATGATCGCATATCTAATTCTTCCGGAATACTGATTTTGTATTCTACTTTTTTCAGTTTCTGTTCAGCTTGCTGAATCATATAATTCAGCACACTATCAACATCTTTGTTTCCAGAATGAGTATATTCACGATGGTTACTTATAAATTCCTTCATATTCAAAATGTATTCTTCTATATTTAGATTGTTATTGCTTTCTCGTGCCAAAGATAGTAATTCAATTAAATGATGCTTCATATCATGCTGCAATGCCCTTATTTTATTCTCTGTTTGCATCATTATATCTAACTGATTTGAATACTGTCTAACTTGTTTTTCATACATCAGACTCTCTTCTAATTTGGTATATGCATCCACTAATACATTGTATAAAAAGAAAATCAACATGTTAATACAAAGCATTCCGCTACTTTCAATTATAAAAAGAATTCTTTTATTCAAATTTTCCATAAGCAAATAAGACAGCATCAATATACTTATGATTGGTATGATCAATATAAAAGACCAGTATGGTGGAAATTGCTTTTCCTTTCCATTTATTTCAATACATCTTTCAAGTATGAATTCACATATGAAAATTAAGAACACTGTAATATATGCTGAAATCACATTATATGGTTGACCTATTACATAATTCGAAAATAGGAAAACGGATAAAATATCGCATATCATATTAATTGAATATATAAGAAATGTCACTAATATCTTCTTTCTATAGTCCGAAAAGTATGAGAGAGAGATGAGATATATCATTGCAATATTTATAATAATATTAATCGGAGGATAGTGAAATACTAAATATACCGTTGTTGTAACGAGATAAAACAAAGTATAAAAAAGAGTACTCGTTTTTTTGTTTTCGGAGTCAGTATCGTAGAATATAGACATGAATCGTTTAATCAAGAATGTTCTAAATAAATTTGTACTTATTGCAGTTATAATATCAACCATCATCTTATACACTCCCACTCATAGTTCTTTAGTTTCTCTCTAACCTTTTTTCTATAGGGCTGGCTTATGTTTAGCAGTGATCCATCATACATTTTTACGACTTCATAAGAACACTCTATTATATAATCCAAATTAATTAGATACGACTGATGAATTAGTGTGAAATTATGTGGTACATGTTTCACGATATCTCTGATTTTACCGTTAAACTGTATTACATCGTTTTTCATTACTATATTAATTTTCTTGTTTTGACTATTAAAGTATAGTATGTCTTTAAATGGCACTCTGAAAAAAATTCCTTTGGAATAATATTCAAACATCTGATTTTTCAATTCACATGTTTTTAATGCTCTCATTAATATTGCATCTATTTTGTTTTGATATAATGGCTTTATCAAAAAATCCAATGGCTGTATCTCAAACAACTGCATTGCATAATTACTTTCAGAAGAAATATAAATAATAGACGTCTCCATATTTCTAAGTCCATTTCTAATATATTTTCCGATTTCAATTCCGTCTGTGCTCACCAGTTGGATATCCAAGAACAATATATCAACCATATCTTTCTGTAAGTATTTGCATAATTCTTCACCTGTATACCATACTTCCACTTCTACCTGAATGCCCTTTTTTTCAAAAAAGTCATAAACCATATTTTCGATTTGCGCACAAGTGCTCTTCTCGTCATCACATATTCCTATATAATACATACTTCCTGTCCTCACGATTTTTGTATTATATTATACATACTTGTCTTCCATTTTTCAAATCTTCTTGCCTATAACACGCATGACAATAAAGCATGCCGCCGTACCACAGATTATCAAAATCACCGGTGAGATTCCAAACGCTGCCGGAAGCGTTCCGCACAGCACCGCAATTGCTGCTGCCGCCACAGCATACGGAATCTGTGATTTCACATGATCCATGTTGTTGCAGCCTGCCCCAATACTTGACAGAATTGTCGTATCTGTGATTGGTGAGCAGTGATCTCCGAAGATGGAGCCTGCCAGAACCGATGCAATACACATGCTGATATATGCATTGGGATTTCCCGCAAATGCACCCTGACCATAGAAATTATATGCAATCGGAACTACAATGGGCATCACAATGAACATGGTTCCATAACTTCCCACTGCAAATGAGATTGCACAGCACGTAAGAAAAACCAAAGTCGGAATGAGCCAGTATGGCACACCTGAGTTTAATACCTCGACCAGATAATAGCAGGTTCCAAGACTGTTCACCGCATCTGACATGGCCCATGCGAGAATCAAGATGACAACCGTCAGCATCAGAGATTTCACGCCCTCTAAAAAGACATCCACGCCCTCACGAAGGGTAAAGCAGTCGATTCGTTTCCCCATGATGATTGCAGCTCCGCTTGCAACAATCGTGGCAATGAACATCATCAGGGCCGTGTTCGCATTTCCAATTGCAATTCGAAGTGTGGTAAAGTTAAACGGGGCATCGTTTGCAAGCACACCCATATCCACACTGTTTTGAAATCCATCAAAATAAAATCCAACAAAAGATAATACAATCATCAGTACAATCGGAACAAGCGCCGTGAAAATATTGGTCTTGATTCCTTCTTTTGCCTGAAATGCTTCCATATCCATAATACTTGTTTCCTGTTCGTCCTGTGCATGGTTCACCGGCTGTCCTTTTTGCGCGCGTCTTTCCGCCTTTAACATGGGACCAAATTCTCTTCCCGTTGTCGTGACTGCGAACATCAAAATCAGGCAGAAAATGTTATAAAAGCAAAATGGGATGCTTCCCAAAAACAGATTATAGGCCGAAGCGTCCTGACCGACCACTTTTAAGCCTTCATCGATAATTCCAACCTCCGCTGCAACCCAGCTGGAGATCACTGCCATTCCCGCAACCGGTGCCGCAGTAGAATCCACGATAAATGCCAGCTTTTCTCTTGAAACCTTTAATTTATCCGTGAGTGGCTGCATCAGTGGTCCGATAATCAGGCTGTTGGCATAATCATCGAAGAAGATGATGCATCCCAATAATTCCCCGATGTATCCTGCCCCCTTCGCCGTCTTAATCCTCTTAATCAGTTTCTCCGCAAGTGCCTGAAACCCGCCCGTTTTATTGATCACCGCAACCATTCCTCCCACAGCAAAACAAAGTAGGATGATGGATGCATTATCAAAATCTCCAACGACACGAATAATTGCTTCGCACGCCGCTACAACCGTATAGATAAGTGCCCTTACAATCCGAACCGATCCTTCTCCGCTAAAGAGACTTAAGAGAAAGAATCCTGACAACAGTCCGGAGACAAGTGACGTCAGGACTTCTCTTGTAATAAATGCTATGACTACCGCAATGAGTGGGGGCAGTAATGTGATCATCCCCAGTTCTCTTCCCGTGATTTCTTCCGTTGTTACTACTCCGCTTTCTATTTCCAATGTCTGCTTTTGCATTGCAGCATCTATTTTCGTTTTAAAGCCATCCGATTTCATGCAGACCAACAGCATAATCAATATGATTGCTATAAATGTAATTTTTCCTTTATGTTTTTTCATGGTGCCCTTTCAAGAAGAAAGTGCCAAAAGGGAGCCGTATCTAAATACTGCTCCCCATCGACGTTTTCCAATATCCTTATGCAAATGTAATCACAGTTCCTGTTTTTCCTTCCAAAGCGTCAATCGCTTTATCAAGACTTGTAATGATTGCTTTTTTGTTCGGGTAGTTACGGGCAAATTTCATTGCCGCTTCCACCTTTGGAAGCATGCTTCCCGGCGCGAACTGACCTTCCTCGATATACCGCACTGCCTCTTTCAAGTCCATGTGATCTATATTTTTCTGGTCCGGTTTCCCCCAGTTGATGGCAACCTTCTCTACTTCTGTTAAGATCATCAGAACATCTGCCCCCACTTCTTCTGCGAGAAGCTCTGCTGCGAAATCCTTGTCAATTACAGCCGCAACACCTTCCAATGTTCCGTCCATATTCTCAACAACCGGAATTCCACCGCCGCCACAGGAGATGACGATAGAAGAATCCCACAGATCCTGAATCGCATCAATCTCAACGATTTTCTTTGGAAGTGGTGAAGGTACTACTCGTCTCCATCCACGTCCCGCATCTTCTTTGACGCAGTATCCTTTTTCAGCTTCTAAAGCCTTTGCTTCTTCCTCTGAATAGAATGGTCCGATTGGTTTTGTCGGATTGGCAAATGCCGGGTCGTTCTTGTCAACGATGATCTGTGTCGCAACGGTAAGTACCGGGAAATGTACATTTCTCATATTCATTGCGTATTTCAGTGCCTGCTGAATATGATATCCGATATATCCCTGACTCATTGCGCCACATACATCAAACGGCATCGAAGGTGTGACTTCTTTCGCAGCCTCTGATGCAAGTAAGATTCTTCCAACCTGTGGTCCATTTCCATGCACGATTGCTAATTCATAACCCTGGCTGCTGATGTCTGCGATATGCTCACATGTCTTTTTTACAACCTCCAGCTGGCCTGCTGCTGTCGGCTCACTGTCTTTTGACTGCAGGGCATTTCCGCCCAATGCAACAACTATTTTTGGCATAACTTTTTCCTCCGAATTCACACTCCTATATAAGGCCTCTCTCGTCCATGAACATTTCCAGCTCTTCTTTTACTGCTTCCTTGCGAAGGTCTGTTGTATCGTTTTCTCTCTGATACTGTGTAAAGTAAACAAGAAGTCCTCTCATAGCTGTCAGTCTGTTACCAGCCTCATCCCAGCAGAGTGAAGAATCTGAATCTGCAACTTCATCTGTTACATCCTCGCCTCTTGTTGCAGGCAGACAGTGCATGAATTTACATCCGATGTTTCCAAGCTGCATCAGCTCACGGTTCACCTGATAATCTTTGAATAAAGCAATACGCTCTTCTTCTGACATCTCTGACTCATACAGACCGTACCATACATCTGTGTAAATGAAGTCAGCACCTTTTACTGCTTCTCTGTCATCTGTAATCTCGAATGAACCTCCAGATACTTTACAGTTCTCTTCCATGATTTTGATGTAATCAGGATAATCTCCGTTTGGATTTAAAGCTTTCAATCCTTCTAAGTTGTCCTGAATCCATTTTCCTTTTGGTCCGTACTGAACAAATTTCATTCCTAATTTTGTACAGATCATTCCTAATGATGCACATACCTGTGTTCCGTCACCTGCGAATACGACTTTGCAATCCTCTAATTTCTTTCCTCTCGGAAGGTTCTCAACGATTGTACAGATGTCACCGATTTCCTGTGTCGGATGGTTCCAGTCAGACATTCCGTTTAATACAGGGATAGAGCATGCTTCTGCAAGGTCAACAACGGTCTGATGTGCGATCACACGTGACATTACAATATCGATTAACTGAGAAAGAACTTTTCCTGTGTCTCCGATTGTTTCATGTCCGCCAAGCTGGATCATACCAGGTCCAAGGTATTGCGCATGTCCACCCATCTGTGACATCGCTGTCTCAAATGATACACGTGTTCTTGTTGATGACTGCTGGAAAATCATTCCAAGTGTTTTGTTTTTCATAAGTGGTGGATAATATCCTTCTTTGATACATTTTTTAATCTTTAAAGAAAGATTCACGATGTCTAATAATTCCTCTTTTGTAAAGTCGTTTGTGTCAATAAAATGTCTTACTCCATTTGCGTACATAATTGTTCTCCTTTTAATTTGAATTTGTTTTTTATTATTTTACTTTTGGCTGCTGCTGTGTAATGCAGTGGATGTTTCCTCCGCCGTATGCAACTTCTGTTGTCTGAACACCTACAATCTTGCGATCCGGGAACATAGCCTGTGCCTGCTCCACTGCTAATGCGTCATTCTCATCGCCATACTGTGGAAGGATAATTGCACCATTTACGATTAAGAAGTTCAGGTAAGAAGCGATTGAGATTTCGCCCTCTTCTCTTGGGATTGCTCCTTCTGAATAATCGATGGAATCTGCATCTTTTAAATAACACGGTAATTTTGTTACGCACATTTTGTGTACTTTCAGCTTGCGTCCTTTTGCATCTGTCTGCTCACATAAGAAGTTATAAGCAGCCTGAGCCTCTTTGTAGAATGGGTGATCTTTATCTTCTGTATAGATACATGCAACCTCTCCCGGTGCCACGAAGCATGCAACATCATCGATATGTCCGTTTGTCTCGTATGGATCGATACCGTCTTTTACCCAGATGACTTTGTCACAGTTTAAGTAATTCTTTAACATGTCTTCGATTTCTGCTTTGCTCTTGTCCGGGTTACGGCTTGGGTGGAGCAGACACATCTCTGTTACCATTACAGTTCCTTCTCCATCTACATGAATAGATCCACCTTCGAGCACGAAGCCTTCTGTTTTGTATGAATCTACACCTGCAAGTTCACATACCTTGCGAGCAACTAACTCATCCTCATGCCATGGGAAATACAGACCGTCAACTAAACCGCCCCATGCGTTGAACTCCCAATCTACTGCGCGGATGCCGCCCTTGTCATTTACCAGGAAAGATGGTCCACAGTCACGAATCCATGCATCATCGCTTGTCATCTCAATAACACGAATGTTTCCATTGTTTACTTCACTGATACGGCTGATTGCATTCTCATACTGCGTTGGTGGTACGCACATTGTTACAGGCTCAAATTCAGAAATTGCTTTTGCTACATTTACATATGCTTTCTGAGCCGGTTTTGCGCCCTGTCTCCAGTTGTCGTTTCTCCAAGGCCAGAGCATCCAGATCTGCTCCTGCTCCTCGAATTCTCCCGGCATTCTGTAGCCGTCCTGTTTTGGTGTTGTTCCTTCGATTCTCTTTGCCATTTTTCATTTCTCCTTTATTTTTTATTTAATTATTAACTATTTACGACTGTTCTTGCTGCACACTGCTGCCAGAATCTCTCCAATGATCAGGAAGATGACAGCGCCGATTGTAATCGGAAGTGTTGCTGCTAATGTCTCTGAATCAAAACTAAGTGGTACCGCTGTAAAGATAATAGAAACGACTAATAATACAACCGGAAGTGCCACGTAGTATAATTTGAGTACCGTATCATTTCCACTTACCTTAAATGGTCTTTCTCTATCCGGGTCAATCTTTCGCATCTTATAGAATGCCGGGAAGACCGGAACATAGGACAGCAAGAACATGACAAGGTTCAGTGCGAAAAAGCTCCAGAACAAGTCTTTATTTGGTATAAATGGCGCAATAATCACTACGATAGACGCTACAATACCATTCATGATTGCTGCTCCGGTAGGCATCTCGTTCTTGCCGCTTCTGATTCCAAATACTTTTGGCATATCTCCATTTTCTGCCGCGTAGCAGGCTGTGTTATTCACGCCGAGCGACCATGAGATCATATTGCCAAATAAGGTAAGAAGGAATAAGAACGCACAGACTGCAATAAAGATTCCTGTATTCTTTCCTGTGATTAACATGATTGCATCAAGAAGTCCACTGTCCGTACTTACTTCCGATGTCGGAATTGCTGCTCCGATACCAAATGCTGAGAACATGTAGATTGCTGCGATTACGACACCACCTACAATAATTGCTTTTGGAATCTGTTTTTTCGGATTCTCCATATCTCCTGCAAAGGTACATAATACTTCGAACCCTAACATATTAAAGATGATCACCGAAATGTAAGACAAACTGTTTGGATCAAACGATGGAAGCAGGGAACTTGGTGTGAGTTCATTTGCGACGCCTCTGGTCACTGCCATGTATACTCCCAGTCCTCCGATTAATACTGCAAGGAATACTTTGATTGCCGCCGCTCCATTTAGAATCCATACGCTGTCACATACCGGGAAGAAACTGATTAATACAATCACCCAGATAAAAATCAACTCAATGATAATCGTAGGAAGAGTTCCAAATTCGATCCCGAAGATTACTTTTAAAAGTTCAGGAACCATGATTGCTAAGGAAGCCATCCATAATGGAAAGTTGATCCAGTAGTACCAGGAAACTCTTGTCCCCATCTTCGGTCCGTAAGCTTTCTTCACCCAGTCGTAAATTCCTCCATCACTTTCATAAGTAGTTCCCATTTCCGCTGCCACCAGTCCATATGGAAGCAGGAAGGCAACAATCATGAAGATCCACCAGAAATACTGTGAGTTACCAATTGCTGCAACCGGTGCTGCTGCTTCAGCTACGAATACTACGCATATAACGGTGAGTATCGCACTGAACATACTAAATTTTTTCTTTTCGCCCATTTCTCTTTTCCTTTCTCAAAAATTTTTTTAAGCTGTTGCTTTGCTATGCATCGAATTTATCACAGTTTGTGAACAGTTTAACATCCATCGAAACGGTCTATTTTTATGGTATTTTTGTCGTATAATTACATAAACTCTTCTAAACTTTTGTTCAATATGCACTATAAATTTCGTCTTTTGAAAAAAATGCGATTTACAAAACCTTGGGATGATGATATCATTGCACCATGAAACCGATGCCCGTCTATGATCCTTATGACGAGCATTACTAATTTTTCTGGAGGCACACCATGCATGGACTATTACTAATTTATAATGTTTTTCTTATCATTTTGTATTGTGTTCCATTACTATTGGCATTCTTAATCTATTGCAAGGGCAGGCAAAATATCTATCTGTATACTGCCCTCCTGTTCGCAGTCTTTGCATTGGATGAGATCGTAATCTGTCTGACAGAATTCATCCCGTGGTTTTCCAGCTTTTATAAGCGGATTATGTTCACTGCACCCACCTTTAAAACCATCGTATATTTCCTGTCTTTCTTATGCATGATAAAGATTGTGGAATGGATTCTTCATTGTAGTCTGCCGATTTGGCTGTATATTGGTCTTGTCGGGCTCATTTTATTCCTGCTCTTTATTCCGGGAATGAAAGACAGTTCTACAAAACTTTGGCTGTATTACACAGCGTGCTCCATATTTAGCATCATTTTGGGAATTTACGGTCTCTATCACTACCGAAAGATTCCGAATGAGCAGCGCACAGCTTCTGCGAACTATCTTCACCACCTGCTGCTTCTGATGGTCATCGCATATATCTCCGTCATCTGCGAAGATTCCATTACTTTGTTCAATCCGGATTCTATTTTATATAGAAATACCCGCAGCATCTCAGAGGACTGTTTCCGCATTACCGTCACGATTATGATGGTTATCTTTTTGATTCGAAAAATATTTGCTCTACTAGAAAGTGTTCCCGAAAATGCTGAAAATATAGCAAATGAGCTGCCTGTTTCTGACACTGATTTCAACATGGATTCAAATCCGATCCAGCGTGAGGTTTCAAAAGATGACAGTCAAGAATACAGTAAATTTTATCTTTTCTGCAAAGAATATATGCTGACGCCACGTGAACAGGACATTATGCTTCTGCTGCTGGATAATAAAAGTAATACGGAGATCAGCGAAGAGCTTGTCATTTCACTTGGAACTGCAAAAACACATATTCATAATATTTATTCGAAAACAGATGTGAAGAAACGACAGCAGCTAATAGAAACATATAAGAATTTTGATGCATAAAAAAAAGATATGTGTGCATTCTTACCTGCACACATATCTTTCGTCATTCTATTTTTCATAATCTCAATCTTCCGCAAGCACGATCAGATAATCTTCCGATCCATATGAAACCTTCTCTCTTTTATCCGGATTCGTCACAATTTCAAAACTGCCATCTTCTCTCACTTTTTTATATCCAATTGCAATTTCACCTAATTTACATGCACTTTCCGTCATCGTTCTAAAATCAACCGCTTGTTCTACTGCTACATAGCGGGAGATTTTCTTCATATAGATTTCAGACCCCTCTTCATCCAGCAGATCTGTAAAAATACTTGTCAAATCACGATTCTCTGAAATCTGTGTCAGAATCAGGTTGATAATGTTCGTGCCGACAACAAAGTCGTTCACCTTCGTTACTTTTGCCAACCTCTGATTTTCAACACTAAGCATCTCGCTTGTGATATTAAAATGTTGATTTTTCTTTTTCGCAATATCTCTTAAATGAATTAATTTCAATAAGGTCTTTGCATCTGAAAGATCTGTTTCACATTCTAAATCACTCAATATCAGCACGTGATTAATATCATCTGTAATCAGGCGGTTCAGATTTCTTCGATCATTAATATCGCAAATTTCAATCTGCAGCTCCATGTTCGGATACTGGTTCGGCTGCTTTAGCTCCTGACATTCTGTTTCCATCGCGAGGACTATTTTCGTGTCTTTTACCACATAGTGATTCATCTCTTCTAATATCTTCGGCAGCTTGGTATTCATGCCAAGAATCAAGATGGTCTCCGGTGTCTCATGCTTCATATCCGAGCCGCTGGCAATGACCGCCGTATCCACTTCACGCTCAGCAATCACAGGCTTTGCCACACCGTCATCATCTTCCAGCACAATATATAAATCTTCTTTCTTCAGTATCAAATCTTTCGAAGGGTTCAGCAAAATTTGATTGTCTCTTTTCACGCCAAATATCACAGCCTTATCAAAGTAGTTTAGAATCCCACCAAATCGCTTTCCTTCCAGTTCTTCATATTTTTCAAAATATAATTCATCCCCATCATAATCAAAAAGTTCGATTAACACATTCGAAAGCCCTGGCTGCCGACAGGTATGCGCGATGATTCGAGCGATTGCATCCTGTGTATAAATCAATTCTGCTTTTCCTTCTCCCGCTATCAATGCAGCTTCGTAATTGAGTTCATCATCAATCATTGCACTGATATGCATATCACTATCAAATGCATCCTCCGATTT
Organism: Hespellia sp.; assembly: GCA_028693555.1. Taxonomy (GTDB): domain Bacteria; phylum Bacillota; class Clostridia; order Lachnospirales; family Lachnospiraceae; genus Hespellia. The sequence goes on along the minus strand of JAQUVD010000008.1, from coordinate 35,046 downwards.
CAGGTAATTAACAATTGCCAGTATGGATTTAATTACAAGAAAATCGTCCGTCTCATTAACAATGACAGAACGGCAGGTTTCTAAGGAAGCCATTTTCAGAGAATGATACTCCGTAATTGTTCCTGCTCTGCAGATAATTCTGGTATTTTTGAAATCTGATATCTGTTCCGCGATTCTTTGATCCATCTCCTCTTTATCTTCATCACCGATAATGACAATACATCCATCTGCCTGATTCTCATTTGCAATAATAAGTTCAGAGATTAATGTGTAAATATGATCATTGAATCCAAGTATGACGGTATGTCCGTTCTCCACTACACAAGAACGTCCCTTTCGTAACGCGGTTAATTTTTCTTCAAATCCGGTCGTAATAATACCAATTAAAATACTGGTAATAAATATTCCACAAACTGTAACCAGCGCCATTAAAACGATGTACAGAATATTCGCCGTATCGTCCCCTGCAAGTGTCCCTGCATCAATTGCATGCTGTAAGCTCATCCAGATATTATTGCCAAGCCCCATTCCATTTCCGGTTCCCGTGCCTAATACTCCTGCGATTACCACAACGATTAATGTAATAGCAAATAACATACCCACAAGTGCCACGGTTCCCTTTGACATTAAATTGTCAAATTGATATTTCATTCGTTCTTTCCAGCCCTTTTTCTTCATCTCTTTTCCCTTTCGTTCTTCTCTATATTGTTTAGTTTATCATAACCTCATTATTTTTCAACGCTAATACCCAAGAAATGTTTTATTTAGTACTTTCTTCTATCTGTAAATAGGTTTATAATTAGGACATCACCGACTATCTGCAAAAGAAAGGAGGAATCACAACATGAAAAGATTAACAAATCTGACCGACGTGATTCAAGCATTTTTCAACAGAGACTGGACAATCAGTGAGAAGATTCTTCTCGTAATCGATTGCATTTTATTTGGAATGGTTCTCGGCGCGATCTGGTCTCCAAAGCGCAATAAAAGTTCTGTTATGGGAAGCTATAATAGTGGAAATGGCTGTGGCAACGTACCATCAGACAATGAAGACGAATAGTCTGGAATGTACATCTATAACAACTGCTGTATCAGCCCCGCGAAATATTCCGCCCCAACTTCAATGGCCCCTGGATCTGCCACATAGCTTGGATTATGCAGCCCGGGGCCTTTTCCAACGCCCAACCAGACCATCATCCCCGGAACTTCCCGCTGGATAAATGCATAGTCCTCTCCAACCATAGACTGCTCCCCCGGTACCATCTTAAACCCATGCTCCCTGCCATATGCAACCGCCATTTCCGCTATTTTCTCATCATTATTCGTAGCGATAGGTCCATCGACAATCTGGACATCTGCCCAAACTCCATATGCCGCAGCTACATTTGCAGAAATATCATAAATTCTTCCCTTTATCAGCTCTCTCGTCTCCTCATCAAAAGTGCGCACAGTCCCTTCCAGAATCGCATTCGCCGGAATGACATTCCAGTCTTTCCCACTTTCAAAATGTGTCACACTGACTACGGCACGCTGCGCCGGATTTACATTTCTGCTCACAATCGTCTGCAATGCCATAACAATTGCAGATGCTGCAACAATCGGATCATTTCCATTCTGTGGCTCTGCACCGTGGCATCCGGTTCCATTTATCACAATTCGCATGCGGTTTACATTCGATGTGATGGGTCCGCTTTTAATTCCAATTTCTCCACAATCCATGTTGGGATTTGTGTGAAGGGAGAGGGACAGATCCATTCCCTGAAGCTTCTTTGATGCGACTACCTTTTTGGCACCAAGTGCATTTTCCTCCTCCGGCTGGAATAAGAGATACACAGTTCCTGACAGCTGATCCCTAACTGCCGCCAGCCTTCTGGCTAACTCAATTCCGACCGTGATATGAATATCATGTCCGCACACATGCGATACGCCGTTATGCTGCGACTTATATTCTAAATTCGTTTCTTCCAAAATTGGTAATGCGTCAATATCGGCGCGGAAAACAATCTTCTTCCCTGGCTTTGCCCCCTTGATCTGTGCTAATAATCCATAGCAGTGATCAAAATATTCAATTTCTATTCCATCTATCTGCGACAGCATTTGTGCAATATATTCCGTTGTATGTTTCTCTTCTCCCGGTAGTTCCGGATGACAGTGTAAATATTGAAAAATTGATTGTATTGTATTCTGCATAATATTTCTTCTTTCTAAACCGTATTATTTGACTATATTTATCTTTTACCTGATTGTGACTGCACAAACCAGTTCGTCTTTCCATGTATTTCCATTTCCCCGTTTTACAGAGAGCGTATTAATAATTACACTGCGAATCTCCTGTGCTTCTGTTTCTGACGGTTCTGCCAGTGTTCCCACCGAACTTAACACATAATATTCCTCATCGTGTCTGCCCAGATAGATCATCTCATGCCCGTTGAACATCAAAATACATCCCGGCTGCTGATCCTCCAGAATAGATACACGCTCCTTCTCCGTCATCTCCTCATGAAACAATGTAAAGTCTGTTGGAATCTGCATCTGCTCACTCACATCTCTCGGCAGAAACATCCCAAAACACGCGAACACTTCCTGCACTAACTGAGAGCAGTCAACCGACTCATACATGCCACCCCAGCCATACGCATTGCCCAAAAACTTTCCGGCAAGTGTGAGCTCATTTTCCACTGTATACGAAAGATAGCCAACAGAAACGTCTTCATCCTGTGGAATGGTCACATAGGAGACTCCATAGGAACCATCCCCCTGTCTGATCGGCATCTCGACTACATAACATCCATATGCACTTCGTTCCACCTCCACTTCGCTCGCTTCTTTCTTCGTAAGCAAGCGCAGTCTGCTTCCCATTGTCAACTCGATCTCCGACTGCTCCAGCCGCATCCTTGGCGCTGTCACTACAAGAAAATTCTGCATCTGTTGTGCTTTCATCCACTCTTTTTCATCCGCACAGACTGCAAAGCATTTCGCCTGTGCCCATCCTTCATAATCATACGATATAACATGATAAAAACTTCCATCTGCCGTCTCGTCATCTATGAGCACTGGAGAATTGAGACGAAGGACTGATAACTGATTGTCATCATAATAGTCATCTGATTCATCCGATGATAGAACCTGCGTTGTCGGTGTTTCCTTCAAATCAGCACGTTCTACACAGATAGCATAGCGAACAGATTCATCTTCTGTATTCCAGATGTCATTGGCTATCTCTTCTGTCCCAAGTATCTTCTCATTAAGCTGTTCAATTGCTTTTTCATCCATGATGACCTCATCTGCATCATCATATTGATTGATCCAATACTCACAATCGTTCAACACCGGGGTAACATCTGTTGAATAAGAAATATATGTTTCTGCCTCATCCTTTCCTGCACTTGTCTTACCCATCACTGATACCTCTCGCCCCCATACAAAATATAAAATGGCAATTACGCTAATCACGCTTAGTATTACGAGTGATATGATTACTTTTCTCTTTTGCATTTGTCACCTCTTATTTAATTTTAATATATTCATTATAAAGGTTTTTATTATCTCAAACAATCACATTTCTCAAGATTTCAAAAGAAGCAAAAGAAAACACCATCCACAAGGCTCAAGTCCTTGTAAACAGTGCTTTGAGTACGCGATGAGGGGTTCGAACCCTCGACACCCTGATTAAGAGTCAGGTGCTCTACCAACTGAGCTAATCGCGCATGTATTATATTTTTGTGACGCAAGTGATATTATATTATACATAAAAGTAAAAAGCAAGCATTTTTCAAAAAAAATTCTATTTTTTCTGCATGCCTGCTTTTTACTGCTTTTTTCTTCTCTTTCTAGCCGCTGATTGCCACAAGTGGACTAAGCTTCATTGCTCTCGATGCCGGGAAGTATCCCGCCACCATACCGATGAATACAGAAAATCCCATTGACAGCAGCATCAGCCATATCGGTATGACAGAAATATCGCCCGATATTCCGAGGCTCGCACCGCCCCCCGCCACTAGCCGATTGATGACAAATGATATGAGAAGACTCAGCACATTTCCTGCGAGTCCACCAAAGAATCCGATGAACGCTGCCTCTGTCAGAAACATTTGCTTAATATTTTTCATATCACAGCCAAGTACTTTGATGACACCGATTTCTTTCGTCCGCTCGTAGATTGACATCATCATGGTATTGGCGATTCCAATCGCCGCCACCAGCAGTGATACTGCTCCGATTGCACCGAGTACCGCCTGAATCATGGCAAATTGCTTCTTCGAGCTTTCAATCAGTTCCATGTTACTGCTCGTCTGATATCCTTTGGCTTTTAGTTCATCCATGAGTCCCTTCACATTTTCAGAAGAATCTGCCTGGAGCACCGCACTGGAATACACGAGGTATGGATAGGGCTTTCCAGCTTTTGTGGTTGGCTGTCCCGGAATGACGCCGCCCTTGGACTGCTTTTTCAGTGTCTTAAGAAGTGTATCCATATCAACATAGACATTCTGAGAATACATATTCCATTCGTCTATATTTCCTTTGAGTACACCACTTGCCTTCACCGCATATTTTTTTGTACTCTGCGTATTCTGAACTGCACTCGGACCGCTGCCGGATGCAGTTGTCGCGGACGCAGCTGTGTCGGATGTATTTGCCGAAGTATTTTCATTTCCCCCTGTAAAGGAAAGGAATACATAATCACTTTTAAAATCAATGTCCGGCATCTGTGTCATATCACTAACGTGTCCATATCCTATGCTGTCATTGCTTCCCTTGACATGAAAGTTTGCAAGAATCATATTTCCCGGAAGGATGGAAAGCCCGCCCTGTTCACTGGGAAGCTTTCCCCAGCCCATCGGAAGATTCTGCGTTTTTAGCGAATTTGCCTTCATCCCCGTCAATTGAATATCCGCCTCATATTTTCCTTTCGTCAGCTTTGCCGGAACAGTCAGCACCGGGTCTGCTGATTTGACATGCTGCATCGACTGAATTTCGCGGATTGCATCATCTGTAAGCAGCTTCTTCCTATTTGGCGCAGACGCATTCTTTTCCTGCTCATTTGCCGTTACCGTGATGCTCGTCAATCCTCCCGATTCTTCCGCCATCTGATACACAGACTGCTGAAGTCCAAGCCCAAGTGACAGCATGACTACGATCGATGCCGTCCCAATCACAACACCCATGACCGTCAGTATCGTCCGCAGCTTTCTGCGGACCAGACTATCTTTACTCATCTTCAAAAGGTCCATCCATCTCATCTTCTAACTCTTCCTTTCCCTTTCGAATCTTCTTAAATAACGCAAATCCACCACCGGCTGACACAAGGATTCCAACTACAACCGGAATCACAGGAAATGCCTTCTTTTCTGTGTCTTTTGCGACAGGTTCCGCCGTTGTCTCTACCGGTGCTGTCACGCTGAGTGAAAATTCCTGTTCGTTTTTAGAAACTTTCCCATCGCCATCTTCATAGGTCATAATCAGCTTGATCTTCTCCGGGTTCTTTGTTTCCTTCTCCCCTTTTGCCATCAGATCGATATTGGCAGTTGCCCCCGAGTCTACATTTCCCAGGAAACTCTCCGCTGCAGTAATACTTTTCCCTTCAATTCTCACTTTTACATTGTAGAGCTTGACTTTTCCGAGATTGTATAAATTCGCGGTCACATTTGCCTCGTCTCCCACAGCAACTGACTCCGGATTCACTTCAATCTTACTAAATTCAAATCTGGCTGCCTGTTTAATCGGAATTGCGACACTGGAAGACGAATCATACTGTGTGCTGCCTTTGTCTTCATATTTCATTGCCAGATCCAGACTGTATGGCTTCTGAACAAGATCCTGCTTTGCATTGAGATCCATCGTGATTTCCCGTTCTGCACCCGCGGCAATCTGGTCAATATACAATGTATTGGCGCCGGCTGACGGCAGAAATGCCGGTGCCGAATTCTCATCCTTCCCTTCAGTCGGAGCACTGAATCCGACCGTCATGTTCTTGACCTGTGTGGAGCCGGAAGTATTCTTTACCTTAATGACCAAACGGAAGTTGCTTCCCGCTGTAACCTCTCCCGGCTCCGTACGGAAACCGGTCACAATCACACGCGGAACAGATCGATTTGCCGGTTCGCTGTTCGAAATTCCGCCCGCTGCTGCAAGTGCAACTCCTCTATCCTCGCCCGATCCCTGATAGGCACCGCCGCCGTTTGTAGAATCCGGTGTCGGATCCGGTGCTGGCGCTGGCGTTGGAGTTGGGGTTGGCGTTGGAGCCGGGTCTGCCGGTTTTGCCTTTGTCTTAATATACACGCCCTGCTGCTGACTTTGCTGTGCTTCGTCCTGATTGTAAAAAATGGTAAATCCAACCTTGTAATACTGTGAAGCCACATCACCTCTCGCCTGCAGCGTGTAGGTGACAGGAACAGACTGTCCCGCCTTGATTTCCCCAATTTCCAGCCGATAATCCTTGTTTTCAATCTCAAATGGCCATGCTCCGGTTCCTGCCTCAATATTCGGAACAATGGCAACACCCGTCACATCCACAGTTCCACTGTTTTTTAGCTGGAGATTTAAGTCCTTCGTCTCCCCATAAGAATACTGCGGCGTCTGCTGATCACTTGTCAGCGTCAATTGAATCTCGCCAGTGCCCTGTGTGTTTACCACCGCTTCCTCTGCCGCCAATGCCTGCAGTGGCGTTGTTAATACAAGCGCCATCATAAGCGCTGCTGCTATTTTTGATACTATTTTCTTCTTCATCATTTTCTACTCCTTTACTTCATTCGATACGACATGTCCGTCGATAATCCGTATCACCCGGTCAGCATAAGACGCGAGCTCATTGTCATGCGTTACCATCACCAGTGTTCGGTTTTCTTCCTTTACTACATTCTGCATCAGTTCCATAATCTCTTTCGATGTCTTCGTATCCAGATTCCCAGTGGGCTCATCTGCAAAAATGATACGTGGTTCCATTACGAGCGCTCTTGCAACACCGACTCTCTGCTGCTGTCCACCCGACATCTGCGCCGGCATATGCTTCATATGCTTTTCAAGATGCACCAGCTTTAACATATCTCTTGCTTTCTTCTCCCGCCGTGCCCTCGGGATACCGCGAAAGCTAAGTGGCAGGGCAACATTTTCCAGAGCATTCATCGTTCCAAGCAGCTGATACGACTGAAAAATAAATCCTACATTTTCCCTTCGAAACTTCACCAGTCCATTTTCCTTCAAATGTTCAATATGGCGTTTGTTCACGATAATCTCCCCCTTGGTTGGAGGTTCCAGTCCTGCCAGCATATTGAGCAGCGTAGACTTTCCGGACCCTGAGGTTCCAACAATTGCACAGAACTCTCCCTCTTTAATTGAGAAATCGATGCCGTCGAGTGCCTTCACCGTCTCATCACCAATCTGATAGTATTTATATAAATTCTTTACTCTGATTGCGTCCATTCTTTCACCACCTTATTTTATGATTCCCGCTTATCATAACTGGTAAATCTTGTCATATCCTTTAGTAAATCTTAAGATTTCTTGAATAAGACAAGAACTCTTTTGTACGAAAGATCATATGCCCCTTCGAAACAGCCAAGCGAAGATTGATAATGAAAAAAAGAAAGTGCCGGATTAAAAAATTTAAAAAGTTTAAAAAATACATTGACTTTTTTCTATGTGATGGATATAATAACGCATAGAAAGAAATCAATGTGAGGTGAGAAGTTGGAAGAAGAATATATCAGATATGCTAAAGTTTTAAAAGTGCTTGCTGATTCAAAGAGACTTAAAATTGTTGCTATGCTGGCTGATAAAGAATTATGTGCCTGTGACATCTTGGAAGAGTTCCAAATAACACAACCAACACTTTCCCATGACATGAAATTATTATGCGATATAGGAATTGTAAATGTTAGAAAAGAAGGAAAATGGAGTTATTATTCTGCAAATCAAGAAATGCTATCAAGCTTTAATGCAGATATTGGAAAAATTCTAACAGGACAAAGCAGATAAAAATACCGATGTGAAGAGCATCGGTAAAAAAATAAACTTTACATAGAAGTATTTCTATGCTTCTATGTGATAAGATGTGGAGGAACCGCTATGTGTTTTTGTAAAAGAATGTATCATTGTCGCTCCGTATGAGTGGCTATGATAGGCTATAGAGGCAAGACAAACAAGAATGTAAAAATTACAAGGAGGCTATTGGACAATGAAAAAATTACAGATTTTTGAACCAGCCATGTGTTGCAACACAGGATTTAGTGGTGTGGGAGTAGATACAGAATTAATTCGTATCTCAGCAGTTATAAAGGCACTTGCAAAAAAAGAGATCAAACTGGACAGGTTTAATCTATCCAAGGAACCACAAGAATTTATCAACAACGCAGAAGTAAACAACTATGTAAATACGGTTGGAATAGACAAACTTCCAGTTACTACATTGGATGGAAAAATTGTTTTAGAAGGTAGATATCCAAGCAACGAGGAAATTGCGGAGTATCTGGAAGTACCAATCGAAGCATTAGGTGAAAAACCAAAGATTTTAGGTGTATCAATTGAAAACTAATTTTAAAAATCAGGAGGAAAACAATATGCAGACATTTAATCCAAGAGAAATTGAATTGACAAAATATTTATTTTTTACAGGAAAGGGCGGCGTTGGAAAAACATCAACGGCATGTGCCACCGCAGTTACCTTAGCAGATCAGGGCAAAAAGGTATTGCTGATAAGCACAGATCCTGCATCTAATTTGCAGGATGTATTCAAAAAAGAGTTAACGAATCAAGGCGTTCCAATTGAGGAAGTACCCGGACTTGTAGTGGCAAATCTCGATCCAATGCAGGCTATGGAAGAGTATAAAGAGAGCATTATTGCACCATATCGGGGAAAACTTCCGGATGCAGTGCTTGCTAATATGGAGGAGCAGCTCTCTGGTTCATGCACCGTAGAAATTGCAGCATTTAATCAGTTTGCAAATTTTTTGACGGACGAAAAAGATGAAAAGGAATATGACTATATCATTTTTGACACTGCACCTACGGGACATACGCTTCGATTCCTTTCACTTCCATCAGCCTGGAATGATTTTATTGAGGAGCAGGATGGCGGAGCCGCAAAGGTAGGGCAGCTCTCCGGCATGGCAGCAAGAAAAGCTGTTTATCAGAAAGCGGTAGATACCCTTTCAGATGCTGGTAAAACGACATTGATTTTGGTTTCAAGACCAGAGGGTGCGCCATTACGTGAGGTAGAGAGAGCTTCCAAAGAACTTTCTGAAATGGGATTAAAAAACCAGGCATTAGTGATTAATGGTGTTCTGACCAGTCATGATGATAAGATTTCAGAAAGTCTGTATCAGAAGCAGCAGAAGGCACTGGAAAATGCACCGGCAAGTTTGAAGGATTTTGATCAGTATATGATTCCTCTGCGCTCTTACAATGTGACAGGTCTTGATAATGTGAGAAATCTTTTAGTGACTGACAATCAGAACTATGAGAAGGCAATTCTTCATGCAAACGAAGTGCCAAGCTTGAAAAACATGATCGATGAGCTGTATACAAGCAATAAGAAAGTTATCTTTACCATGGGCAAAGGTGGCGTAGGAAAAACAACTATGGCAGCAGCGATTGCACTAGGGCTTGCAGAAAAAGGCAGAAAAGTACATTTGACTACAACGGATCCGGCTGCTCATTTGAAATACGTCATTCAGGAAACAGATCGGATTACCATGAGCCACATTGACGAAAAGGCAGAACTGGAAAAGTACAAAGAGGAAGTTTTGACAAAAGCCAGAAAAAATATGTCGGAGGAAGATATCGCATATGTAGAAGAATATCTGCGCTCTCCATGTACGCAGGAAATCGCAGTATTTCGTGCCTTTGCAGATATTGTAGAAAAGGCAGAGGAGCAGGTTGTTGTAATTGATACCGCACCGACGGGACATACACTATTGCTGTTAGATTCCTCTGAGAGCTACCATCGCGAAATTGCACATACAGCAGGAGATATTCCTGAGTCCGTAAAACAATTATTGCCACGGCTGCATAATGGTGAGGAAACAGAGGTTATTATCGTCACGCTTGCTGAAACTACTCCGGTTTATGAAGCGATGAGGTTAGAGCAGGATTTAAAGCGTGCAGGTATCCGTACAAAATGGTGGATTATCAATTCTTCGCTTTATGCTACGGAACCATCCAATGCCACCTTGAAAGCAAAAGCGAATCATGAGGTTGAGTGGATTAATAAAGTCGACGAAATTTCCCAGGGGAATTTTGTGGCGGTTAAATGGCAGGCTGACGAGATTAAGGGTGAAAAATTAAAGGAATTAATTGATTAAAGGAAGGGAGCTACAAAATGGTACAGTTTACAGAAAGTGCAAAAAAGATAATACAAGATACATTAGCTTCAGAGGAGTGCGATACTTTAAAAATGTTTCTGCATAAATCCTGCTGTGGTACTGCATTACAGATTGATATGGTAAATGCAGAAGATGATGTTCCGACTATGATGGTGGACGGTGTTCAGGTATCCATGGACAAAGAGACAGAACGCTGGACAGAAAATAAGATATTTGATGCAGAGAGTGGTCGCTTAACCATTCGAAATACAGGAGGCTGCTGTTGCTGCTAGTTATATCGATGGACTTCTCACTTATAAAATCTATGAAAAGAATGGAGTAATAAAATATGAAAAAAGATAATACACAAAATTTGGGCATCCTTGAAAAATATCTTAGTGTTTGGGTTGTCCTTTGCATGGTGGCAGGTGTTCTAATTTCAAAATATCTGCCCGTAATACCCGAATATCTGGGGAAGCTGCAATATGCACAAATATCTCTGCCTATAGCGATACTTATTTGGGTTATGGTTTATCCAATGATGATTAAGATTGACTTTGCAAGTGTGAAAAATGTTGGAAAACATCCGAAAGGATTGATTGTTACATGGGTGGCAAACTGGTTAATTAAACCATTCACCATGTACGGCATCGTAGCTTTTTTCCTTTACGTTATATATAAAGGAATTATCCCTGCTGATTTATCAAAAAATTATCTTGCGGGTGCAGTATTGCTCGGAGGGGCACCTTGTACAGCAATGGTGTTTGTATGGAGTCATTTAACAAAGGGTGATGCTGCTCATACGTTGGTTCAGGTGGCAAGTAATGATCTTATTCTTTTAGTTGCGTATGCACCTACCATGGTATTTCTTCTAGGTACAGGCGGTTTTTCTGTCCCTTGGGATACATTGATTCTGTCAATTGTTTTGTTTGTGGTTATTCCGCTTGTTGCAGGTATTTTAACAAGAATCTTTATGACTAAAAATAAAGGAAAGGAATACTTTGAAGAAACATTTGTTCCTAAATTTAACAAGTTGATTTTTATTGGTCTGTTACTGATGCTGGTTATTATTTTTTCTTATCAGGGTCATATGATTATTGAAAATCCAATACATATTCTGCTTTTGGCGATACCGATGGTTCTTCAGTCTTTCTTCATATTTTTTATTTCGTATTTAGGAGCAAAACTGTTAAAGCTGCCACACAATATTGCGGCGCCTGCAGGATTAGTTGGTGCTTCGAATTTTTTTGAATTTGCGGTTGCCGTTGCGATTGCATTGTTTGGAGCCTCTTCTCCCGTTGTTCTTGCAGTAACGGTAGGGGTCTTGGTTGAAGTTCCTGTAATGCTTACCATGGTAAAAATTGCAAATAAAACAACGCATTGGTTTCCAACGCCGGCAGCCAGTGAACAAAATGAAATCACATCCGTCTAAGAAATAAGGAAAACCATGGTATTTTAACTACCGGGAAAAGAGGGAGCAATTTGAAAAGACATGATAAACAGTATCAAACATATATAGACATATTAAAAAAGGAGCTTGTTCCATCAATGGGATGCACAGAGCCGACAGCCCTTGCCCTATGTGCAGCAACAGCAAGAAGTGTATTGGGAAAATTACCGCAGAAGGTTGAAATAGAAGCCAGCGGAAATATTATAAAAAATGTCAAGAGTGTGATTGTACCAAATACAAACGGGAAAAAGGGAATGGAGACAGCAGCAGCCATTGGAATTGTTGCAGGCAATGAAAAATCAGGTTTGGAAGTCTTACAAAATGTCACAAAGAAGCAGAAGCAGGAATTTTTGAAATATTTAGATAGAACAGAATTTTCTGTAAAGCAGGCAGAAAGTGATTTGCTTTTGGACATTATTGTGAGGGTCTATAGTGCGGATGATAGTGCGGTTGTTCGAATCGCCAATGCTCATGCGAATGTTGTATATATTGAACACAATGGACATGTTATCTTAAATAAAGAAGTTGAACCACAAAACCAGACAGAGTTTCTTAATTATGAGTTACTATCTGTGATGGGAATCTATGAGTTTGCACAAATGGTAAACTTAGATGAAATAAGTGATGTGATAGAAAGGCAAATTCAATATAATTCGACTATTTCCGAAGAAGGGCTGAAAGAAGACTATGGAGCTAACATAGGATCCGTGATATTAAGCGCCTATGGCAATGAAGTAAGAACACGTGCAAAAGCTAAGGCGGCGGCTGGTTCGGACGCAAGAATGAATGGAAGTGAACGTCCAGTTGTCATAAATTCGGGTAGTGGAAATCAAGGGATGGCAGTGTCATTACCTGTAATAGAATATGCGAAAGAACTTGGTATAGGGAAAGATAAACTCTATAGAGCTTTGATTATTTCAAATTTGACGGCAATCCATCAGAAAACAGGAATTGGTTATCTATCTGCTTATTGTGGAGCAGTCAGCGCAGGTGCAGCAGCCGGAGCGGGAATTGCATATCTTAGAGGTGGCGGATACAAGGAAATAGCACATACTATTATAAATGCACTTGCTATTACTTCAGGAATCATATGTGACGGCGCAAAAGCATCCTGTGCAGCTAAAATTGCGACAGCGGTTGATGCAGGAATCTTTGGCTATGAGATGTACCTGCAAGGTCAGCAGTTTTACAGTGGAGAAGGTGTTGTTTCAGATGGTGTCGAGAATACCATTAAAAATATTGGACGTCTTGGAAAAGATGGGATGCGAGAGACAGATAAAGAAATCCTATGTATTATGACCTGTGTAGATTAGGGAGGAAAAATGGAAAGCTTGATTAATGAGTTTGTTACTCTCAGTAATAAGGAAAAAGAGTATTTTATTTTGGCAATTGCGCCTGAGATTTGTAAAGTCTTTCAAAAAGATGCAAATAGCATTCCGAAGTTTTGCGGGAGTTTTAGAAAAGAGGAAGAAGTTTTATGAAAAAGAAAAGCAGGCTTCTGGTTCAACTGCATTGGAGATAACAACTGCTGATATAGAAGAATTGAAATCCTGCAAAGTACCTGCTATGATTGATTTTGGTGCGAAATCATGCGGACCATGCAAAGAAATGGCTCCAACGCTGGAAGTTTTGAATAACGAGTGGCAAGGGAAAGCAGTCATACATTTTATGGATGTCGGGAGCTACAATCAGGGATTGGAAGATTTTCCCCTACAGGTTATACCAACACAATTCTTTTTCGATAAGGATGGGCTGCCATTTGTACCTAGTGAAAAACTACAGGAAGAAATGGAATTTATCATGTACAACAAAAAAGAAACAAAGCTGCATGTTTTAACTGCTCACCAGGGCGTTGTAACAGAGAATCAGTTACGTGAGATTTTTGCAGAAATGGGGGTTGAGTGATGAATGGGATACTAGAGCAACTATCTATTATGATAAGACAGAGTGTATGGCTTTCCCCATTATTGGCATTATTTGCCGGAATATTGACTTCTTTTACCCCGTGTTCCTTATCTACCATTCCACTTATCATTAGCTATATGGGAGGTACCGGACAACAGGATAATAAAAGAGCGTTGAAACTTTCAGTCACATTTGCAGTCGGTTCAGCAGTGACTTTTACTATATTAGGAGTAGTTGTAGCCACAGCAGGTCACCTAATGGGTACTTCTTCAAGATGGTGGTATTTACTTTTAGGTGCCCTGATGGTACTAATGGCATTACAGACATGGGGAATATTTGAGATTATTCCATCTAGTTATCTGACATCAAAAAACAAAAAAAGAGGTTATTGGGGTGCATTTATAGCGGGGATTTTAGGTGGATTTTTTTCCTCCCCGTGTTCCACACCAGTACTGGTTGCTTTGCTTGCTATCGTGGCAGGGCGTGGAAATGTGTTATGGGGTGTATTGTTGTTAATTATTTATTCTATTGGTCATGGTTTGTTGGCAATTATAGCTGGAACCTCGTTGAATTTTGTGCGTAAAGTATCGCAAAGTACAAGGTGTGGACAATTCAGTAATGTGCTGAAAATCGTGATGGGAGGCATAATTTTGCTGATTGGGTTTTATATGTTTTATTTAGGATTCTAGAAGATTAGGTGGAAAGGAGAACATCGTGACTTTAAAAGAGATTATGGAACAAAAGAAGATTGCTATTTTAGGCAATACAATTGAGGAGTCAAAGTATGCGTATATAATTAAACATGAGCTTCTTAAATATGGATATAACGTATATTGCGTAGGGAAAGAGCTTGATTCTCTCAATGATATAAAAGAGGAAATTGATATTATTGATTTATGTATTCATCCGGCAAAAGGAATTGAACTATTAAAAGAATTTGATAAAAAGGTCAAGTGCATTGTAGTTCAACCAGGAGCTGGAAGTGAAGAAATTTTTAAGTATCTTGAAAATAACCAGATACCATATATAGAAGGCTGTTTATTAGAAGGTTTACGTAGGTATGTAAAAGAATAAGGGGAAAGGTGGAATTTATGTGAATCAGATCATTTCGCTTTCGGATATAAATCTTTTTAAAGTACAGGATCGTTTGTCCGGAGGTATTTATTGTGGCAGTGATCAGGAGTGGTATCCTAGCAAAAGAAAAAAATTGACTGGTTGTGGGCCATCAACCGCAGCCAATCTGCTGCTTTATGATAACAGAAGAAAAGGCATGAGCAGCGAATCATGCGACAAAAAATGTCTATTGACATTGATGGAAGAAGTGTGGAAATTTGTAACACCGGAGGCGAATGGAATCCCATCCACAAAGCTGTTTATTGATGGCTTGAAAATGTATGCCAAAAAGAAGAAAAGAATTTATAGCTATTTTAGTCTTGATATTCCTAAAAATAAGGAGGAACGACAAAAGATATCTGAGGTCGTAGAATTTATTGCGAGTGGGATTCAACAGGATAGACCCGTAGCATTTTTGAATTTATGTAACGGAAAGGAACAGCATTTGGAACGTTGGCATTGGGTAACTATTTATTCGTTAGAATATAATACGAATATCAATAATGTCTGGGCTTATATCTGTGATGAAGGAGAATCCAAAAAAATCAACCTTTCTTTGTGGCTTCGTACTTCTACAATGGGTGGAGGATTTTTATATTTTACAGAACAGGACGAAATTGTATTAGCTGATTAAAAATCAGCTAATACGACAGTTCCCTTGCCCCAACACATTTTCAACTTCTTTCAGTCCGCGCCTCATACACCCGCACCACCTCCGAAGTCCTTTATTACAATAAATTCGATTGCATATCTGCATTTTCCAGTTTCCGGAACACTTTCGTTTCCTTGCCATAAGTCGTTACTCTCCCGGCAATTCATAGGCTTACTATCAATATATGCTTATCTCACAGTCCACATTCCACCGATCTGATCATGTAATTGCTCAAATGACCAGCTCTGATTGCTTCGGTAAACACAAAACGAATCGTTAATCTGAAACCCGTCCGGTCCATAACCGCAGATAACCAGAAAATGTCCGGCTGTCGTAAAATCACCGGCATCCATAGAGCAGATAATCAGTGCTCCCTGATCCAGTGCCTCCTTCATCAGTCCCTCATCTCTTGAGAGTTCTTCTGTCGTCAGTCCATATGCACCGGCTCCCTCTATAATCAGATCCCAGGAACTTCCATAACCTTCCGTATAATAGCCATTGGCAGTCGCGAATTCTGCGACCTGTGCCGGTGTTGCGTCTGCATTATGCGTCAGTCCAACAATTGCCATAGACAGCGTAGTCGGTCCACATCCGCTGATTGCAATATTATCTTCACCATAGGGCTGATAGCCCCATCTCTGATCCCACTGCTGAAACAAAGGACAAGGTGACGCGATCTCCTCGGCCGTCAGCTTGATTTTGTCCAAAGACTTTGCCTCCTGCGGATATCCCTGCACAAATTCCAGCATTTCCTGATTGTTCGCCAGATCAACCAACAGGTTATCCGGATATGCCGCTGCATTCTCTACGATTGCCGTATACTCTTTGTTCTCTGCTTCCCTTGCCGAAAGTACCGCAATGGCATCCTCCCGCAAATAGGCTACCGGTGCGGGGATCGCTATCTCCCCCGGTTTCGGGACAGTCTGCACTTCTTCCTTGGAAGCATCCTGGGCTTTCTGCTGCAGTTCCATTTCCGTCTTTGTAGCTTCTGTTTTTTTCGTATCACTTGGAGAAACTGCTGATTTTATCAGCTTTCCAAGATTGAAGACAACAAGCGCAATAATCACAGTAAAGATACACAGCAATGCGCGTCGTATCAGTTGTCTCTGTCTCTGTCTTTTTAAACGCCGAATCATTCTTTCTCTCTGGTTCGTTTGATTCTTATTTGCTCTATTATTTCTATTATCCATACTATTTCATCCTATTTTATTTCATTTTTCAGTACTGCGATTACCTTATGAATCGGATTCCCTTTTGCTGAAAATTTCTGCTCATATTCTGTCATAATATTTCCCTGACACATCGCCTCATCATGGTGCAGGTCAAAGGTTTGCGAAACCATCTCCCAGTTCTTCGCCTGTGCTATCTCCTCCAGCGAAAACTCGAATAACGCTTTGTTATCTGTCTTAAACTCCAAATATCCTCCCGGCTTTAACACTTTTTCATAGCGTGCCAAAAATTCCAGTGAAGTAAGACGGCGTTTTGCATGTCTCGCTTTCGGCCACGGATCCGAAAAATTAAGGTAAATCCGGTCCACCTCACCCGGCAGAAAGACATCCGCAATCTCCCGCGCATCCATGCAGATAAATCTAATATTCTTAAGATTCTGATATTCCTCAAGGTCATAAAGTTCCAATGCCCGGAGCAGAACACTCGAATAACGTTCAATGCCGATATAATTAATCTCAGGATGTGCCTTTGCCATATTTAATATGAAACGACCCTTTCCCATACCAATCTCAATGTGAATCTCCTGCTCATTTCCAAATATCTGCTGCCACTTGCCGCGCTGCTGCTTTTCATTCTTAATCGCGACTTCATGTTCTTCAATCGTGCCCTCCGCACGCGGTATATTTCTCAGTCTCATCTATTTTAAATCTCCTTGTTTCACACTCTCACAATAACACGCCATCTTCAGGTAGCCCTGCTTACAATTTCATATAGAAGCGTGCCACATATTATAGCATATTTCCGGCAAAATGTGTGCTTCTTTTTACATTCTTGTTTTCTCATAAAAAGTATTAGGAATTTCCTATAAAAAGGTGTATCATATACATAAGTTTTGTATTCAAATGAATACAATTCTCATTTTTATTAAAATAAGAAGAAACGGAGGCAGATTATGGACTCTATTGTAAACAAATTATCTGAAATCGAGTCTGCTGCAAACGCCATTGTTACACATGCCGAAAAGCAGAAAGACGTTTTAGAAGACGAGTATCAAAAGAAACGCGAAGAATTTGATGCGAAGCTTGAATCCGATACACAGAAAAAGATTGACGAGATTCGCCAGGCCATGATGGAGAAGACATCCAGCACTCTTGGCAGCCAGTCCGGAAGCTCCAGCGATACCATAGAAGCAATCAAAAGGGAATACGACCAGCATCACACAGAATATGCACAAAAAATCTTAACAAAGATCACAGAGGTATAAACATGGGAAATCTACTCAATTATAGTGGGATGGTAACCAAGGTTCACGGTATGCATGCAAAGCTGATCACACATGAACAATTTGAAGAGATTGCCTCGCTTCACAACGTCACTGAAATTATCACCTATCTGAAGAATCATCCGGGCTATTCTGACTTCTTATCAGATGTCGATGAAACGAAGCTTCATCGTGGTGATATAGAGAAGCTCCTGATCCAGTCCTTATATCGGGATTATTCGAAGCTGTATCGCTTCTCAGGTCTGGAACAGCGAAAGTTCCTAAAGCTTTATTTGAAACGTTATGAGATTAATACAATCAACTACTGTTTTCGAATTGTTATCAATCATTACGAACAGCCTTTTGACCTGAATTATAAGAGACCGTTCTTTGATCAGTATTCTCAGATATCCATTGAGAAGCTGATCACCTCCAGAACCACCGATGAACTGGTTGATAACTTAAGAGGAACCGAGTATTATGAACCTCTACACAAGCTGCGGGATTCGAAGTCGGCGACACTCTTCGATTACGATTTAACGCTGGACCTTTATTACTTCAATGCACTATGGAAAGAACGCAAGAAAATCATGGGCAAAAAACAGCAGGAAATCTACACCAAGGATTATGGTACGAAGATCGATCTGCTGAACATGCAGTGGATTTACCGGGCAAAAAAATATTTCCACATGCAGCCGGCAGATATCTATGCCCTCCTGGTTCCGATTCATTACCACATCAAGACGGAACTGGTCAAAGAGATGGTCGAATGTAACACACCGGAAGAATTTCTGGCATTGATCAATAAGACCCGGTATGCCAAACATTATGACTTCGAAAAAGATAACGTCACAATCGAGCAGATGTATCTGGAATGTCTGAATCATCTCTACACTTCAGACAGCCGCCAGTACCCTTACACGATTGCGACACTCAACACATATCTTTTCCAAAAAGAAACAGAATTAGATAAACTAACCACTGCTCTTGAATGTATCCGTTATAGCTTGGGACAGGGAGAAACGTTAGGATATGTTGGAGGTGTTAAAAAGTGATTGTAAAAATGAAATTTGTTAGTATCACCGGTCCAAAGTCTGACATCGACCGTGTGACTGACATCTATCTTTCCAAATATGAAATTCAATTGGAACATGCGATGTCAGAACTCAAGACCGTCGACAATTTAAGACCATTTGTCGAGATCAACCCCTACAAGGACGCATTTACCAAAGCCTGCCAGTACGTCGAAGAACTCAGCAGCCTGGATGTAACACCAACTGAGAATCTCGGGTTAGATGAGATGTTCGAACTGGTTCGAAATACCAATCATGATTTCATGGAATTTCAGGCAAAGAAGGATGAATTAAAACGCCAGAGAGAAGAGCGCCGTGCGAAACTGCAGATCATTGAACCGTTCAGGCCTCTTGACTGCGACTTAAGCCAGGTACTTCACTATAAATATATTCAATTCCGGTTTGGACGTATTTCCACGGAATATCATCACCGCATGGAGAAATATCTCCTCGATGACCTTGGTGCCATCTTCGTTGAAGGCGAACGCGATGATGAATATGTATATGGCGTCTATTTCGTATCAATGGCCGATGCACAGAAAGTCGATTCCGTATTCAAATCACTTCATTTCGAGAAGATTGATCTTCCGGATGAATATAAGGGTGCTCCCGGTGAAGCTTATCATCACATTGAGAAAGAGATTGCAGGCATCACAAAACAGATTGAAGAGGTCGACACTGAGATTCAGGATATGCTTGATGCGAAAGCAGCTGATCTCATTGCCGCAAAGAACCGCCTCGGCGAGCTCACGAACAACTTTGATGTCCGCAAATTAGCTGCCCACATGGAGGATAATAAAGAGGATTATTACGTTCTCTGCGGATGGATGTCCGAAGATGATGTCGAGAAGTTTTTAGATGATATTAAAAACGATGATTCGATCTTTGTGGTTGTCGAGGACGAACGCGATAATTACTTCGGTGAGGCCCCTACAAAGCTTCAGAACCCAAAGTTCTTCAAACCATTTGAGATGTTTACCCGCATGTATGGTCTGCCTGCTGCGGATGAGATGGATCCGACCATTTTCGTGGCATTGACCTACACCTTTATCTTCGGTGCGATGTTCGGTGACGTTGGTCAGGGCTTAGTGCTCCTGCTTGGCGGCGGACTCATTTACCGGAAGAAGAAAGCTCCGCTTGCAGGAATCATTTCCTGTGCCGGCATCTTCTCCACCTTCTTCGGATTTATGTTCGGAAGCTTCTTTGGATTTGAAGACATACTAAAACCGGTCTGGCTCAGACCGATTGAACACATGTCAACACTTCCATTTGTCGGGAAGCTCAACACGGTATTTATCGTAGCGATTGCCTTCGGTATGGGAATCATCATTATTGCGATGCTCTTCCACATTATCAATGCTGCACGCGCACATGATATCGGCGATGCACTCTTCGATGTAAATGGTGTGGCAGGACTTGTCTTCTACGCGGCAGTTGTTGCAACCATTGTACTTTTCATGACAGGCCATGCACTTCCGGCAGGAATTGTTCTCGCAGTCATGTTCGGAGTTCCATTAATCCTCATTCTGTTCAAAGAACCACTTACGAAGAAGATTAAGAAAAGCTCTGAGAAGATGGAAGAAAGCAAGGGGATGTTCTTAGTCCAGGGCTTCTTCGAATTATTTGAGACATTATTAAGTTATTTTTCCAACACATTATCTTTCGTACGTATCGGTGCTTTCGCTGTCAGCCATGCCGCTATGATGCAGGTTGTACTGCAGCTCGCACACGCAGAGACAGGTTCCCCGAACTGGATCGTTGTCATATTGGGAAATGTATTTGTATGTGGTATGGAAGGTTTGATTGTAGGTATTCAGGTACTGCGTCTGGAATATTATGAGATGTTCAGCAGATTCTATAAAGGCACCGGCCGAGAATTCAAGCCGTACAATAAAAAACAAGCTTAGAGCAATTGAATCCCGGCGGGCTTCTTGAACTGCTAATGTTCAAGAAGATACCAAGCCGTACAACAAGAAACAAGCTTAAAAGGATTTAACAATAACATATACTTTAACCTTTAGGAGGAAATTTATTATGAATTTAGAAACCAAATTAGTATTTATCGTGGCACTCGTACTTAGTATCATTATTCCTTTCGGATATTTCTTACTTGGTGAGAAACGCAAAGGCCGCTACAAACTCACAATCGCAGCGAACACATTTTTCTTCTTCGGAGCATTCGTCATTGCCGGAATCATGTTATTTGGTGGAAGCACTGCACAGGCTGCTGACACTGCTGCAGCAGGCGGTATGACAATCGGAGCAGGTATGGCATACCTCGCAGCCGCACTCGTAACCGGTCTTTCCTGCCTCGGTGGTGGTATTGCCGTAGCAAGTGCCGCAAGTGCTGCGCTTGGAGCAATCAGTGAAGATGGAAGTATCCTTGGTAAGTCCCTTATCTTCGTAGGACTTGCTGAAGGTGTGTGTCTGTATGGTCTGATCATTTCATTCATGATTTTAGGTCAACTGTAAAGGAGGATTTTCCTCATGAAAATGTATTTAATTAGCGATAATGTCGATACTTACACCGGCATGCGTCTTGCAGGTGTTGACGGCGTGGTTGTCCACGAGCGTCAGGAGCTTTACGACGCACTGCAGAAGGTCATCCAGGACAAAACCATTGGGATTGTTCTGCTGACCGAGAAGTTCGGACGGGAATTTCCGGACATCATCGATGACATCCGTCTGACCTACAAGACGCCGCTGCTCATCGAGATTCCGGACCGCCACGGAACAGGTCGCAAGAAGGACTTCATTACTTCTTATGTAAATGAAGCCATTGGACTTAAATTATAGACGATGCTCCTTTCGAGCATTGTGATATGGAGGGCAACACATTGACTTTAGAAGAAAAAATTGCACATTTGCAGGCCTCCTCAATGGAGAACGCAAGAGCGGAGAGCAATGCGATTATCGATTCTCACCGCGATGCATTAGAGAAATTATATCAGGATCACAAAGAAGAAGCACTCCGTCAGTCTGAAACCCGAATCAAATCTGAGACGATCAAGGCAAAACAGGACTTAAACAAAGCCATGGCCAAGACACAGCTTGAGATTAAGAGAAAACAGGGAACGGTTCAGCAGGAACTGAAAGATAAATTATTCAAAGAGGTATACAATCTGACCGACAACTTTATGAAGACAGAAGCCTACGAGGATCTTCTGATTCAGTGGATTAAGCAGGCGTTAGAATTTGCCGGCGGTACAGAAAATGTAATTATCTACATCAATCCATCGGACGAGCCGAGACAATCGGACTTAAGAGATGCTACCGGCGTAAACTTAATTATCAGCCGAGAGGAATTCATCGGCGGTATTCGTGCGGTCATTCACGACCGCAACATTTTAATTGATCATTCATTTAAGACCAACATCGATGATGAATACGCGAAATTTATATTTTTAGGAGGTGACGGACGTGAATAATACTGGAAAAATCTACGGCATCAACGGTCCCGTTATCTACTTAAAGGGCAATACAGGCTTTCGCATGTCTGAAATGGTACACGTTGGAACAGAAAAACTGGTTGGTGAGGTCATTTCCTTAGATAAAGATTTAACTACCATTCAGGTATACGAGGAGACCTCCGGACTTCGTCCCGGGGAAGAGGTTGTCGCAACAGGCGATGCCGTTTCCGTTACGCTTGCACCGGGTATTATTAACAACATATTCGATGGTATCGAACGTCCTCTCGAAAAGATTTCCGAGACCGGCGGCGCATTTATTACCCGCGGCGTCAGCGTGGATTCTCTGGATCGGACAAAGAAATGGGCGACACACATAACAGTCAAGGCGGGAGATTATCTCCACGGCGGTGACATTATCGCTGAAGTCCCTGAGACAACAGCAATTGCGCACAAATGTATGGTTCCGCCGGACATGGAGGGAACGATTCTGGATGTTGTCCCAGACGGTGATTATACCATTGACGAACCACTGGTAACCCTGGAATTATTAAGCGGTGACAAGAAGAAACTGACGATGACACAAAAGTGGCCAATTCGGGTTCCAAGACCGGTACACCACAGATTCCCGGCTTCTGTCCCACTGATAACCGGACAGCGTATCATCGATACCATGTTCCCTATTGCAAAGGGCGGAACTGCTGCTATTCCCGGTGGATTTGGAACAGGAAAGACCATGACACAGCACCAGATCGCCAAATGGTCAGATGCCGATATCATCATCTATATCGGATGCGGCGAGCGTGGAAATGAAATGACACAGGTTCTGGAAGAATTCTCGAAACTGATTGATCCGAAATCAGGAAATCCGTTAATGGATCGCACCACTCTGATTGCCAATACATCCAACATGCCGGTAGCTGCGCGTGAAGCCAGCATTTATACCGGACTTACGTTAGCCGAATACTACCGCGATATGGGATATGATGTCGCTATCATGGCTGACTCGACATCCCGCTGGGCAGAGGCGCTCCGTGAGCTGTCCGGACGACTTGAAGAAATGCCCGCCGAGGAAGGATTCCCTGCTTACCTTGCATCGAGACTCTCCGCTTTCTACGAGCGCGCAGGCATGATGCAGAACTTAAACGGCACAGACGGATCTGTGTCGGTCATTGGAGCAGTATCTCCTCAGGGCGGTGACTTCTCCGAACCGGTTACGCAGAACACCAAGCGTTTCGTGCGATGCTTCTGGGGACTGGATAAGAGTCTTGCTTACTCCAGACATTTCCCAGCCATTCACTGGCTGACCAGTTACAGCGAATATCTCACGGACCTTGGCGGCTGGTATCAGGATCATGTGTCACCGAAATTCGTTGATTACCGCAACCGTCTGATGGCGATTCTGAATCAGGAAAGCTCATTAATGGAAATCGTAAAGCTGATCGGTAGTGACGTGCTTCCGGATGATCAGAAATTAATTTTAGAGATTGCGCGCGTCATTCGACTTGGCTTCTTACAGCAGAATGCCTTCCATAAAGATGATACCTGCGTATCCATGCAGAAACAATTCCTGATGATGGACACTATTTTGTATCTTTATAAACAATCACGTGCACTGGTTACAATGGGACATCCGATGTCCGTTCTAAAAAAAGAAGATATCTTCGAGCGTGTCATCGCCATCAAATATGATGTGCCAAATGACCAGCTAGAACTCTTTAAGCAGTACAAACGCGATATTGATACGTTCTATCAGACCGTACTTGAGAAAAATGCATAGGCGAAAGGAGAGCAAAAATGTCAATTGAATATCTTGGACTTAGTAATATCAATGGCCCTCTGATCGTATTAGAGGGGATACAGGACGCTTTCTTCGATGAGATCGTAGAATTTGTCATCGACGGCAAAGAGCGCAAAATTGGACGTATTGTCGAGATCAACGAAGACAAAGCTGTCATTCAGGTATTTGAAGGAACAGAAAATATGTCTCTGAAAAATACACATACCAAATTAACCGGACATCCGATGGAGATTGCGTTGTCGCCGGACATGCTCGGACGAACCTTTAACGGAATCGGACAGCCGATCGATGAGCTCGGCCCCATCACCTCGAACCTCAAACGTGATGTCAACGGTCTTCCACTCAACCCGGTAAAACGTGAATATCCACGTAACTACATCCGTACCGGCATCTCTGCTATCGATGGCTTAACCACACTGATTCGTGGACAGAAGCTCCCGATTTTCTCAGGAAATGGACTTCCGCACGATCAGCTCGCAGCGCAGATCGTAAAGCAGGCATCCCTCGGTGATGATTCTGATGAAGAATTTGCCATCGTATTTGCCGCGATGGGTGTCAAGCATGATGTCGCTGATTTCTTTCGCAGAACCTTCGAGGAAAGCGGAGTGGCAGACCACGTTGCCATGTTCTTAAACCTTGCGAACGATCCGGTTGTAGAACGACTCATTACCCCAAAGGTAGCGCTTACCGTTGCGGAGTATTTAGCATTTGAACAGAACATGCACATTCTGGTAATTTTAACCGATATGACTTCTTTCGCGGAAGCCATGCGTGAAGTTTCCTCTTCCAAAGGTGAAATTCCAAGTAGAAAAGGCTTCCCCGGTTATCTTTACAGTGAACTGGCAACAATCTATGAGCGTGCGGGTATCGTGGGCGGTGTCAACGGCTCCGTCACACAACTGCCAATTTTAACCATGCCAAATGATGATATCACGCATCCGATTCCTGACCTTACCGGTTATATCACCGAGGGGCAGGTCGTACTTGACCGCGATCTTCACGGACAGTCGATTTATCCGCCAATCAGTATCCTTCCATCGCTTTCCCGTCTAATGAAAGACGGTATCGGTGAAGGTTATACCAGAGAGGATCATCAGGATCTTGCGAACCAGCTATTCTCCGCTTACGCAAAAGTAGGGGAGGCCCGCAACTTAGCTTCCGTTATCGGTGAAGATGAGTTATCGCCGATTGATAAGCAATATCTGGTATTTGGTAAATCATTTGAAGAGAGATACATCGGTCAGGGACCGGATGAGAACCGATCGATTGCTGAGACGTTAGACCTTGGCTGGGAACTTCTTGGACTTCTTCCAAGAGAAGAGCTCGACCGTATCGATACGAAGATTCTGGATAAATATTACAAAGAAACAAAAATGGACGAGGGCATTACAGCTACTTCCAGCAAAGGCTCTGTAGCAAATGCAGACTTAGGATAGGGGGCTTTATATGGATACCAGATCATTTCCAACCAAGGGTAACTTAATGCTGGCCAAGAACTCCCTTGCCCTTGCAAATCAGGGCTACGACCTGATGGACAAGAAACGTAACATCTTAATAAGGGAGCTCATGGATCTGATTGATGAAGCCCGCACAATTCAGGAAGAGATTGATACCACATTTACTTATGGGTATCAATGTCTGCAGGCCGCCAATATTGATATGGGCATCAGTGATGTCTCACAGGTCGCTATGACTGTGCCGATTGAAAATTCAATTCAGATTCAAACCCGGAGTATCATGGGAACCGAAATTCCTCACGTAAAATACACACCAGAGTCTGAATTTCCGACCTATTCCTTAAGCACCACGCGCGAGTCCATTGATATCGCAAGAAATGCGTTTCGTCAGATCAAAGAGCTGTCTATCAAACTCGCTATGGTCGAGAACGCAGCATATCGGCTGGCTGCAAATATCAAAAAAACGCAGAAACGTGCAAATGCGCTGAAGAACATTACCATTCCTACTTACAATGCGCTGGTTTATGATATTACAAATGCGCTGGAAGAAAAAGAGCGTGAAGAATTCACGAGATTAAAAGTAATCAAAAGACAACAGCAGAATAAGAGACAGGCTTAATTGATGTTTTCCGAGGGGGATGATTTGTAAACCGTCCAAATGAGTTTCTGCAAATTGTCCACTCGGCTATCATCGGCGTGAAGAAAGTAATTAGTCGTATTGAAAAGCAGGAACGTTTTGTTTCAGACTATGAGTTATGTGCATTTGCTCAGGTATTGAATGTAGATATATATTGGCTATTGGGAATGACATCTGTTCAAGGAAGATTTGAAAAATAGAAATTTACTATCTATGTTCTTTTTTGGGGACAATCTGAAGTGTATACCCCATTGGCAGTAATACTTTTAACAGACTATTTAATTGTGGTGAATGCTTTCCCTTCTCCAATTTTGCTAATCTTATTCAATATCAAATCATTTGACAACACTCAAGAATAGTTACTCACAAATAAAAAACACCAATCATTATCGACTGGTGAACTATAAGATTCTTTGTCTTCCCTGCACGGTACTGATGTCATTACACACAATTTTCACCAGTACACTACTGACCTCGTGTTATTGTACAATTTCTAGATTAGTTCAGGTATTGGAGTGAGTGATTTGCGGGTGGAGTTTGTGGCTATGGGCATTAATTGAAGCTGCTAGAAATACTTAATATATAAAAGCGGATATGTGTGGGGAAATCTTGTGTCTCAAACACAAGATTTCAGTGGCACTAGAGTAAGAATCATCAGATTCTTGCTCGTATTGCCACGGTACCACAACATATCCGCCTTTTATATATTTAGTATTTCTCAGCGAACAATTACAGTCCGCAGACACAAACTCCACTCGCAAATCACGGACTACAACGCTGAAATAAATAAAAATTTAAAATTCAAAAATCGCCACTCCATAAGCCGGCAGCTCATATCCAATGGAATACGGCTGTCCATCCCACTCACCTTTTACTGCCTTATATATCTCGTCTCTCTCTACACCCTCGCCGCCGTACTTCTTCTCATCACTGTTCATGATCAGCTTGTACTGCTTTCTCTTCGGCACACCGACACGGTAGTCCGGTCTGTCAATCGGTGTAAAGTTCGCTACAAACAAAAGATTCTTCTTACCATCTTTTGATGTCCTCACAAAGCTGAAAATACTGCGGAAGGTATCATCTTTATTGATCCATGTAAATCCATCCTTCTCATGGTCTGTCTCATACAATGCTTTTTTCTTCTTATACAGATTCAATAAATCTTTCGTAAATAATTGCAATTCCTGATGCTCTTTCTCTGCAAGCAGGAACCAGTCAAGTTCACGTTCCTCACTCCACTCACGAAGCTGTGCAAAATCCTGTCCCATAAAGAGAAGTTTTTTACCCGGATGGCACATCATGAATGCATACCCGGCCTTTAGATTCGCAAATTTGTCAAATCCAACCCCTGGCATTTTATTAATCATTGAACACTTCAGATGAACCACTTCGTCATGTGACAGCACAAGAATATAATTCTCCGCATAGGCATACTCCATCGAGAACGCCATCTGATAATGTGCACCCTTTCTGAATAAAGGATCCAGTTTCATATATTCCAGAAAGTCATGCATCCATCCCATATTCCACTTCAGAGAAAATCCCAGTCCCTCTTTCTCAGCATCTCCCGTTACCAGCGGCCATGCCGTTGACTCCTCTGCAATCATTAATGCGCCCGGATTACGTCCAAGCACAACGGTATTCAAATGCTTAAAGAAATCAATTGCTTCTAAATTCTCATTACCGCCATATTTATTCGGGACCCATTGTCCGTCTTCCTTTCCATAGTCGAGATACAGCATTGACGCAACTGCATCCACACGAAGTCCATCGACATGATAATGCTCCACCCAGAATAATGCATTTGCAATTAGGAAATTACGTACTTCCGACTTGCCGTAATCAAATACCTTCGTTCCCCAGTCAGGATGTTCTCCCTTCTTCGGATCTGCATATTCAAAGGTTGGTGTCCCATCAAAGTCTGCCAGTCCATGCGCATCTTTTGGGAAATGTGCCGGTACCCAGTCAAGAATGACTCCAATCTTTTTCTTATGAAAATAGTCAATCATGTACGCAAAATCTTCCGGTGTTCCATAGCGTGCTGTCGGTGCATAGTAACCGGTTACCTGATAACCCCACGAGCCATCATATGGGTATTCTGCCATCCCCATCAATTCAACATGGGTATATCCCATCTCTTTTACATATTCTGCACATGCCTCTGCGAACTGACGATATGTATAGAAGCCCTCATCTTCTCTTCCGGGATGTCTTCTCCATGAGCCCATATGAACCTCATAAATTGACATTGGACTCTCTTCATGCTTCCATTCCTTACGCGCTTGCATCCAGCTGTTGTCTGTCCACTTGAAATTAGAAATGTCCGTAACTTTCGAGGCCGTTCCCGGTCTGAGTTCTGCATAATTTGCAAATGGGTCTGCTTTGAATAAAAGTTTTCCGGTGTAAGTCTCAATACAGAACTTATACATCTCACCTTCTTTTACGTCCGGTATAAAACAGGTGTAAATTCCAACAGGTTCGTGCCTTTCCATCAGATTCGCTTCAATATTCCAATCATTGAATTCTCCAACGACAGATACATTGACCGCATGTGGTGCCCACACCGCGAAATAGACCCCTTCCGCACGTCCGATCTTTGTCTTATGTGCACCCAGCTTCTTATAAATTTCATAATGGTTACCCTGTCCAAATAAATAAGAATCAAGTTCTCCAAGAATACAACCCTCCACTTTTTTTGCAGCTGGTTTCTTAGCCTCTTGTTTCTTCTCTACCGGTTTCTTTGTTCCCTTATCTGCCATATCCCTACCTCGCAATTCACTTTCCTCTAGCAGCTTCACTCTGCCACTTCTTATACGTTTTATTATACGTTAGTTATGCACAAAAATAAAGGGGAATATCGTCGAAAGCTTCATTAAATGCACAACAATCCCCCCTTTTTCTTCTGTGGTATAACAAAGGGGAACCAGACAGAACGTTTCTGTCTGATTCCCCTAATTCATACATTTAGATATTAAAATCTTTCTCTGTCAGGATGATCCTGTCTGATTCATCTGTACTCTTACCAAATACTCGTTTCACAAGCTTCTTCGCCGATGTCTTCTTCGAATGTTCCTGTGCTTCATCCATGATATCTTTTACTTCTGCAACTGTAACTGCATGGTCTTCTCGCTGCAGAGCATCAATTCTGCTATACAATGCGAGGATGCCCATCTCGTCAATACGGTATCCATTCTCTCTTGCATAAGTCTGACCAAATGTCACAAGCTCATCATTGATGAAAATTGGCACTTCCAATCTGGATGTGAATTTTCTTCTAAATTCTTTATTTGACGTCAGCAGACGATCGAGCGGCTTTCTCTGCTCTTCCAGTACGATTAATAACTCGCCAGTATCGCCTTCCATTGCTTTATTCAGTCTTGCAACCGTCTTCTCATTCATCTTTCCAGCTTTTTCAATAATTAACGCTCCACCGTAAAGTTTTCCAAGAATCTCGCTGACTCTCTTCTTATTCAAAGCATCTCCAGTCACAATTGCAACCTTCCCCTGCTTAATCTTTCTTTGTTTCTGAATTGCTTTCACAACATCGACTGCCAGTACAGTCTTACCAGAACCTTTGCGTCCGATAATAACAAGATTGCCCGTGCAGGATGTGCCATTACGCTTCGTGCAGTTCTTGTCCTGTTCTAACACGTCAACAAGCTGCTCGCTCATGCCACGTACCGGTACGAAATAAGAGAATAACTTCTTCTGATCCTCTGTAAGCCCTGCTCTTGTACCAATGCCGCTCTGTGTTTCAAGATCATAACGTCCATGAACAATGAAGCCTGTGTCCGACATGGAAATCGCGTTTGAAATCTCATCCACCGGAAGTGGTGCTGTCTTTCCTGTTGCAATCATCTTTGCCGTTTCTTTTCTGCTAAGTGGTGCAGTCTGAGTCAGAAGATCCGGAATATCGTCATCTGGAATCTCGCGATCATCAATCTCTGGCTTCGCAGCCTTCGCCCTTGCCTCTTCTCTTGCTCTTTCACTTGCTGTTGCCGCCGCAGTTGCTGCTGCAACAATTTTTTGTTCTAAATCTGGGTCTTCAAAATCTTCATCATAATCGAATTCGTCTTCAAACTCATCCTCGTCATCGAAATCCTCTTCTTCGAATTCATCCTCGTCATAGTCGAAATCTTCTTCGTCTGGCTCGTCTTCAAACTCGTCTTCGTCATAGTCTTCGTCGTCTAACTCTTCGTCGTAGTCCTCGTCTTCATAGTCGTCTTCGTCGTAGTCTTCGTCTTCGTAGTCATCTTCGTCGTAGTCGTCATCTTCGAACTCTTCGTCGTCATACTCGTCTTCGTCTAACTCTTCATCGTCATACTCGTCTTCATCGTAGTCATCTTCGTCGTAGTCCTCTTCGTCATAGTCTTCATCTTCGAACTCTTCGTCGTCATACTCATCTTCATCGTAGTCTTCGTCTAACTCGTCTTCGTCATAGTCCTCTTCAGCTAGTTCCTCTTCATCTAATTCATCTTCATCGTAGTCATCTTCGTCGTAGTCCTCTTCCTCTAACACATCCTCTTCAGAGTCTTCATACGTAACTTCCTTTGATTCTTCAACAACATCTTCTTCGAACTGATCCTCTTCTTCATCTATACGAAGATTATCCGCAGTATTTCCCATATTTTCAAATATTTCCGGTTCTTTTGGCACTACGACTGGTTCCTCAACCTGAACAGGGTCTTCCACAACACCATTTTCAATATCATCAATCATCTTTTGAATGTCCGGAGGGAGAATGGATGGCGCTGCTTTCGGAGCATCCTGAATCGCTGCCTTTGCATTATCTTCCCAATCATTTAAAATGTCTGCCATATTCATCTGCCCTGTAATCTGTGCTTCTTCTAAAGGCTGTTTTGCAGGTGTCACTGCCTTTTCTTCGTTCTGTTCCTTTAATTTTGCAAGAATCTCATCTGTATCTGGTAATCTCATTGTTGGTGCGTCCATAACTGCCTCCACATTCTGTGTTCTAGGTTCTTCCTTCTGAGCTGCTTCCGGTTGTGCAATCTCCTGTTCTGCTGCCTGAAGTTCTTCTTCGATTGCACTCTCTTCCGGCTCTTCTTCCGGTTCATCCTCTGAGCCATGAATCAAATTATCTAGAGCCTCCCCTAATTTCATTGTTGCACTGAAAATTGAAGAGCGTTTTGATGCCGGTGCTTCTTCCGGATCCGGTATCTCTTCGATTGGGCTCTCATCATTCATCGCGGCCTCGATTGCCGCCAGATCTTCTGCCGGTTCAATCTGTGCCACTTTTGCAAGTCGCTGCGCGGCTGTCGGTTCCTCCCCGTTTCCTGGCTGTTCCACTGCTGCAAATTGTACGGTATTGCCATCCGCATCATATGTTTTCTGATCATACCGATGATTATATTTTTCCAGCTGTGACGGTGTCAGCGGCTTATACTGCATCTTCAGCTCCATCGCCTGATACACATAAGTTCCTTCACTAAACCAGAGAATCAGGTCATCGCATTCTTCCAGACATTCTGAAACCATGCCGGCTTCCTGATATAACTTTGCAAGTTCATATGCCCAGCGTTCAATATATTCCGCTTTCTTGAACTCCTCCAGTGTATCAATCTGTTCTTCAATCGGTGCATTCTGTTTTCTCAAAAGCTGATATCTTAGAATATACTGGTTTGGATTCTTCGGAGCAATCTCAACAAACTCATCATAATACTCCATCGCTTCATTCATTCTTCCAAGTTGAAGTGCCAGCTCTCCCAATCTGTATACAACCTTTCTGCTCCCCGCAGATCGTTCATATGCAATCTGTAAAATATCATAGCTTTTCTTAACTTCCCCGTTTAATTCGTAGATATCACTCACAGAAGAAAGCATGGATGCATTCTTGACGCGGCGCCAGTCAATCTCGTCCGCAATCAAAGCTGCGCTCGAATATGCACCATCATCCAAAAGCTCAAGCATTTCTTCCGTTTTTTGCTTGTATTCGTTTTTATCCACTTTTACTCACCTCATAATTATTTATAGTCTGCTTTTTTGAGATTTTATACGTAACTATTTACTTCAATATTCTATCATACACGCTTGTTCTTGTCAAAAAAATGCACCTTCCAACCAAAGTTGAAGATGCATTTTTATATTTTTTCATACATTTTTTATGTTTGTTCCTGTATCGACCTTTGTTCTTATGTCATTCACTTCTTTCTAAAATCCATATCTAATTATTCTATCTATAATTCTTAACTTTGGCAACCCCCTTTCAACGGAGCTCCCTTTGTCCTGTCAAATTATTCTTTCTATAACTTTTATGGATACCTTGTCCGTTTATAACATTTTCGTGGTTTATATTTTCATACATCGCAAATGTTTGAATCTTTCGATTACAAAGGTCGTTCATACAGGAATTTTACATTTGCGTATGCCACATTCATTTTAAAAAATACTCATCCCATTGGACTATTCCTCTCTTTCGATTATTTTATTTTACTTATCAGGTGTCCTACCCAACAAGTTTTCTTTCCTTTTGTTAACTAGATAATATCACTCCTCATTTAATTTGTCAACACTATTTCTCATTTTATTTCTAGTTATTTTATAATTGTCTGAATATTTTCTAATTATCTGTTTTTTCGATTAATTTATTGAATTGTTTTTCTCGGAAACCACAAAATATGGGGGTCGTTTTCACAGCCCCCATATTTTGTGTATACTTTTTATAAAATTAATTCTATTTTGCAAATTAGCAGATTTCTGCTCCTGCCGGCATCTCTTTCTCAGGAGATACCAGTGCAAGATTTCCTTCTGCATCTTCTGCGCAGAGAAGCATACCTTCTGATAACACACCTGCAAGCTTCGCCGGTTTTAGGTTTACAAGAACCATGACCTTCTTACCGACCATTTCCTCGGCAGAATAGTATCCCTTGATTCCAGACACAATCTGTTTTACCTGACTTCCGACCTTCACCTGTGAGCAAAGAAGCTTTCTGGATTTCTTCACTTCTTCGCAGGCAATAATCTCTCCAACCTGAAACTGCATTTTTCCAAAGTCATCAAAGGTAATCTCCGGTTTTGCTTCGATATCGATTACATTTTCTTCCGTTTCTTCCTCAACAGGCGGATGAAGTTCTTCCACTTTCTTCATAACTTCTTCCAAATCTAATCTTGCAAATAAGATTTCCGGTTTCTCTGTAACCGTTCCCGTTCCATTTCCTAACTGGCTTAGGACTTTTTCTGAAGTCTCAGGCATGAAGGATACAAGTAATTTTGCTCCCTCGGAAATGCTTTCAATCAGATTCCAAAGTACGGTCTCAAGACGGTCTTTTGTTGCTTCTTCTTTTGCAAGTACCCAAGGGGTTGTCTCATCAATATACTTATTGCAGCGTTTGAAAAGATTAAAGATTTCTGTAATTGCATCTGCAACACGAAGATCTTCCATCTTCTTCTCAACATTGACCACCGCACCTGCCGTAACAGCTTTGAGGTCTGCGTCAATATCAGCCTGATCGCAGGCTGCGCCTTTGTTCGTAACGGTTCCGCCAAAATATTTATTTGTCATAGAAACCGTGCGGTTCACCAAATTGCCAAGTGTATTTGCGAGATCTGAATTCATACGCTCTACCATAAGTTCCCAGGAGATGACGCCATCATTTTCAAATGGCATCTCGTGAAGTACGAAGTAACGAACGGCATCAACTCCGAAAAATTCAACAAGCTCATCCGCATATAATACATTTCCTTTTGACTTGCTCATCTTGCCATCGCCCTGCAGGAGCCACGGGTGGCCAAATACCTGTTTTGGAAGTGGCAGGTCAAGGGCCATCAGGAAAATCGGCCAGTAAATGGTATGGAAACGGATGATGTCCTTACCGATCAAATGCAGGTCCGCAGGCCAGTTCTTGTTGAACATCTCTGTACTGTTGCCATCACAGTCATATCCGATTCCAGTGATGTAGTTGGTCAGTGCGTCAAGCCATACATAGACGACATGCTTCGGATCAAAGTCTACTGGAATTCCCCATGAAAATGAAGTTCTTGATACGCACAAATCCTGAAGTCCCGGTAATAAGAAATTGTTCATCATCTCATTCTTGCGGGCCACCGGCTGAATGAATTCCGGATGTGTATTGATATGCTCGATCAGGCGATCCGCATATTTACTCATCTTGAAGAAATATGCTTCCTCCTGTGCCGGCTGAACCTCTCGTCCGCAATCTGGACATTTACCGTCCACGAGCTGTGACTCAGTAAAGAAAGACTCACAAGGTGTACAATACATTCCCTCGTAATGTCCCTTGTAAATATCACCCTGATCATATAATTTCTTGAAGATCTTCTGTACCTGTGCCTCATGATCATCATCTGTCGTACGAATAAATTTATCATAAGAAGTGTTCATCAGATCCCAGATTTCTTTGATTGTTCCGGCAGTCTGGTCTACGAATTCTTTTGGCGTGATACCAGCTTCCTCTGCCTTCATCTCAATTTTCTGCCCGTGCTCATCCGTTCCGGTCTGGAAGAATACATCATATCCCTGACTTCTCTTATATCTTGCAATTGCGTCTGCGAGGACGATCTCGTAAGTGTTTCCGATATGTGGCTTGCCCGACGTGTAGGCGATCGCCGTTGTAATGTAATATTTTTCTTTATTCATTTCTTTCCTCTCTTTTCATCCTATCATTTTATATCCTTCTTGTTTTAGAATTATACCATGTTTTTTTTCCAATAACCACCCAAATCTCTATATTGATCCGCATGAGCCAGAGGGTCTGTCCCTCTGGCTCTATTGTTAACCGTTATATTTTTTTAGTTGACATTTAACTTTTCTAAATGTATACTTTGCTTATTGCCACAGGGTCTGT
>JAQUVD010000077.1 GCA_028693555.1 Hespellia sp. | reverse complement strand
AACTGTAGGGCAGGAACTGTCCAAACAGTATAATCTACGCCTGTGGAGTAAGCATAAGACCAGCATTTATTGTGGCGATTTACGCCGAAACAGGAAGCACGTGACTTCAGTCATGTGAGGGTTCACAGGCAATGAATCACAGGACAAAAAAGGGAGCATATCACCGCAGTGATAGCTCCTTATCTGTTTGTGGATTGTGCGTCAAATCTCTATTTCCCGGCCTGCACATATGGTGCAATAGTTCCGGCGATGTTGCTGATTGGCATGGTCTGAATGAGAACCTTGCCGGGACCGGTTACGACGGTGTTGAACAGACCTTCGCCGCCAAGGAACATATTCTTGACACCCGGGACGGTTACGATGTCCATAGTACAGGTCGCATCCATGAGCGCGATATAACCGGTATCGACGGTTAATGATTGTCCGGCTTCTAATGTGTATTCAACAGCACTTCCGTCGATCTCAATAAATGCGGTTCCGTGACCGGAAAGACGCTCCATAATAAATCCTTCTCCACCAAATAATCCTGCACCTACTTTCTTACGGAAGAAAATAGACAATTCCACACCGGCTTCGCCAGCTAAGAAAGCGCGCTTCTGCACGACTATATCATTTCCCGGTGTGATATCGAGAGCCCTGATTTCACCTGGAAAGCAGGATGTAAAGGCAATCATTCCGGGACCGCCAACCGGCATGTAAGAATTCATGAAAATGGATTCTCCGGAAAACATACGGCCAAAAGCTTTTCCAATGCCGCCATTGGTGTTCGTATCCATCTTCATGTTTGAAGACATCCAGCTCATAGCACCAGACTCGCAGATGAGCTTTTCGTTCGCTTCACAGTTACAGATGACAACTGGGAAATTGCCGCCTCTGATTTCATATTTCATATCTAATATCCTCCTTGTGATGTAAGGCATAGTGGGATACATATGCCAGATAAGTTTGTGTCCTATATTTATGATAGAATGTGCGAGAATGAATGTCAATTAGATTTTGCGGCCTTAAGGAAACAATAAGAAGTTGATTTTTCTGTCGGTCTCGTTTACTATAAAATTATCTTACTTACAGATTGGGAGAATTGCAGATGAAACGAAATGTTACGTTAGAAGAGATATCAGATGGAAAGTTATATACCGCTGGCGATTTGGTGAAGGCTGATTGTGGAGGCTGCAAAGAATGCGCTGCCTGTTGTCAGGGAATGGGAGAATCGATTGTACTGGACCCCTATGATATTTACCAGCTCAGTGAAAATCTGCAGATGACTTTTGAAGAATTACTGGCAGAACGAATCGAGCTTCATGTTGTCGATGGAATCGTTTTGCCGAATCTGAAGATGGCAATGGGAGAAGAGGAGTGCTGTTCTTTTTTGGATGAAACGGGGCGATGCAGTATTCATGCATTCCGACCGGGAATCTGCAGATTATTTCCGCTCGGAAGATATTATACAGACGATTCTTTTCAATATATATTACAGATCCATGAGTGCAGGAATCAAAACCGCACCAAGATAAAAGTAAAAAAATGGCTGGGAATTCCGGATCTCAAGAGTTATGAGAAGTATATTGCAAACTGGCATGTTTTCCTGCTGGACGTTCAGAAAGAGATTGAACAATCACAGGATGAAGGCTTAAGAAAGCAGTTGAGCATGCTCGTGCTGCGGGAATTCTATTTGAAACCTTATGGTGAGAAATTTTATGAGGAATTTCAGGAAAGACTGGAGATACAAAAAAGAAAAAGTATAGTTCACTAGAGTAGCAGTATTCCCTGCTACTTTTTTGTAGCAGGGAAACAAAGAATACTATTTTTCCAGATAGTGCGAGACTATCTGGTTTGCTTTGGATACGATAGAACCCTCATCAAGCGTACACAGATGACCGTCTTTTACAACCACCTTGCCGTTTATGACAGTGTAATCGACATTACCCTTAAACCCGACAGTTCCGAGTAATGATTTGGGGTCGAATTGTGTGCCAATCAAAGAGATCCGATTCATGTCAATCATGAAAAAGTCAGCACCCATCCCAGGAGCGAGATATCCAATGTCATCGCGGCCGAGTATTCGAGCACTTCCCCGTGTTGCAAGTTTTAGAATGTCGTACCCGGTAGGGGCGTCCGAACTTGAATTTAGACGGTGAAGCAGATAGGCAACACGGATTTCCTCCAGAAGGTTGGAGCCATCATTGCTTGCAGATCCGTCAACAGCCAGTCCCACAGGGACATCAAGCCGTAGCATTTCCGGAATCTTGGCAATACCGGAAGAAAGCTTCATGTTGGAAATCGGACAGTGGGCAACCCCGGTTCCTGTTTTTGCCAGAAGTGCCAGCTCGTCCTCGTTGAAATGGATGCCATGGGCATACCAGACATCAGAGCCAAGCCAGCCAAGACTCTCCATGTATTCTAACGGATGCTGATGATAGTGCGTCAGTGTGTAAATTTCTTCATCGCGAGTCTCTGCAAGATGCGTGTGAAGGCGAACCCCAAGTGTTCGCGCCAACAGAGCAGATTCTCTCAAGAGATCGCCTGTGACACTGAATGGCGAACAAGGTGCCAGAGCCACCTGATGCATGGAATAGCGGCTGGGATCATGGTGTGCTTTTACCACACGCTCTGAATCTGCAAGAATCTCATCTACAGTCTGTACCACCGAATCTGGTGGAAGACCGCCGTCCTTGACACTTAAATCCATGCTGCCTCTCGTTGCATGCAAACGAATCCCAAGCGCATCAGCAGCTTGAAATTGTGTATCAATTAAATTAGAGCCTGTTTTTTGTGGAAATACATAATGATGGTCCAGACAAGTTGTACAACCTGATTTTAACAACTCGCCCATTCCAGTAAGTGAACTATAATAGATTACCTCATCATCAAGATTTTTCCAAATTTCATATAAAGTTTTCAGCCATGGAAATAATTCCATATTTTGTACCTGTGGTAAATTCCGACTGAATGTCTGGTATAGATGATGATGGGTGTTTATCAAACCCGGATATACAATCATCCGGGATGCATCAATCGTATCATCTGCTTCCATAGCATCCTCACCAATGTAGGTGATGACTCCATCTTGCACGAAGATGTTGACATTTTCCAGCAATCGGTCATTGTCGTCACATGTAACAAGATATTTTACGTTTTTTACTAATAGGGTTCCTTTCATAATTAACCTCCTAAATGTAAGTTCATAAACATCTTTGTTTCATATAACTATAAGACTGGTATACTGCTGGCGGAGCGGACGTTCACGAAGCGTCCCATTTTCAGGAGTGAACCTGAAATGCCACGTGAGTCCAGCTATGTTTTAAACAGCGATATAGATATGATTTTTTCAAAGAGCAATGTTTCTGCTACAGTATAGCAAACAAAAAGTAGTTGGTCAATTGGTGCGAATTATCATTTATTTGGGTGAAAAATTGTAAAAAGTGCACAAGTCCACGGAGCGTAGACTGATTAGAACAAGCCGTTACAGGAAACCTATATAGGAACAGTTCATCTGGATGGATAATCATTACGAATAAAGATTTTAGAAAAGCTTTATAAAAAATTGAGATACAAAAACCTGCCGGGACTTGTAGCACGGCAGGTTTTGTATTATACTAATTACTTAGAATAAAAAGCATTTACTGCGAAAAAAGTTTGGAGAAGACATATGTATCAGATTATCACAGATGGTTCCTGCGACCTGGGAAAAGTTCGAGCAGAAGAATTAGGAATAGAAGTTGTACCGTTTTATGTATCTACCGATGGAACGGTCTACCAGAAAGAGATTGAGGAGATTGGGGTACGTGAATTCTATGAGTTTATGGTGCAGAATCCGAATACATTTCCAAAATCATCACTGCCTTCTGTCGAAGACTATATTGATGTATTTACCAAATATGTGAAGCAGAATGTTCCAGTTATCTGCATCTGCATCACATTGAAATTCAGCGGATCATTTAATTCTGCAATGAATGCAAAGCAGATTGTGGAAGAGGAGTATCCGGATGCAAAGATTACCGTGATTGATTCTACCGTGAATACCGTTCTTCAGGGAACGTTTGTAACGGAGCTTGTCAGAAGCCAAAGGGCAGGGTCTACTTATGAAGAAATATTAGAACAGATTGAGGCAATGAAGTCAACGGGACGTATTTTCTTTACCGTGGACAGCGTTGATTATTTAGCAAAAGGCGGACGTATCGGCAAGCTTGCCAAGATTGCAACGGGCACACTGAATATCAAGCCACTTATTGTGCTGCGGGAAGGGGAGATTTATCCATCCGGTATCTGCAGAGGCAGAGAGAAAGCAAAGAAGAAGATTATAGAACAGACGGTGAAGTATATCCGTGAGAATGGTGATAATCCGGATTTGTATGCGATTAACGTTGGATACGGATATGGTTATGCGGAGGGAAAAGAATTTCAAAAGACGTTCTCTGACATTCTGAAAAAGTACTGGCCAAAGTCACACACACAAGTAGGAATCCTTCAGATTGGCGCGACGATTGGGGTACACACAGGTCCGCTGCCAATTGGATTTGGCATTATCAGAAAGTTTGATGCACCAGATTTGAACTAAGAAGGGCATCACGCTTGGCATGTTGTTTGTGTTTCGCTTGGGAGGAAGAACATTTTGACGAAAGATATGACACAGGGCAGCCCGATGCGGCTGCTCTTAAATTTTACAATCCCATTAGTGATGGGAAATCTGTTTCAACAGGTATATAACCTGGCCGATACTATTATTGTCGGAAGAACACTGGGCGCGAATGCACTCGCGGCTGTGGGCGCAAGCACATCGATTATCTTTTTGATTATTGGATTTGTGACAGGAACCTGCAGTGGATTTGCAATTCCGGTCGCACAGAGGTTTGGCGCAAAAGACGAATCAGCGATGCGCCGATTTGTACTAAATGGTGCATATCTGGCAGCAGGACTGTCAATCACACTGGCGGTTATCACGAGTGTTCTATGTATGACGATTTTAAAGCGGATGGGGACACCGGATGAGATTCTTCCGGATGCATATGCATATCTGATTGTGATTTTTATTGGTATACCGTTTACATTTCTGTATAACCTCTTGGCGGGAATCATTCGGGCACTTGGAGACAGCCGTACTCCGTTTTTGTTCCTGATGGTTTCCACAATCCTGAATATTATCTTAGATTTCGTATTTATCATCTATTTTCAAATGGGGGTCATGGGAGCCTCTGTGGCAACGGTTCTGGCACAGGCAGTTTCGGGAATTCTATGTCTGATATTCATGATTCGGAAGTTTACAATTTTGAGACCACAAAAAGATGAAGCAAGACCGGAACCTCGCAAGATGAAGAGCCTGTTATATATGGGAATTCCGATGGGACTTCAATTTTCGATTACGGCGATTGGTTCCATCATGCTGCAGACGGCGATTAACTCACTTGGAACCGTATATATCACGGGATATGCTGTTGCAATGAAAATTAAACAGCTTGCAATGGCGCCGTATGATGCAATTGGAAATGCAGCGGCAACATTCTGCGGACAGAACCTTGGTGCGGGTAAGTACAAGAGAATTTATCAGGGATTTCGCTCCGGTATTGTAATTGGTCTTGTCTATTCTGTGATTGCAGTATGCATTCTGATATTTGGCGGAACCGGAATTGCCGGACTTTTTATGAGCGATGCGAGTGTCTCTGTTTTGGCTGCTGCGCAGCAGTATATGACAACAATCGGAATCTTCTTTTTCCTGCTTGGCATTCTGATTATCGCGAGGAGTACGATACAGGGACTGGGATATAGCATGCTTGCATTTTTTGCGGGAGTGCTGGAGATGATTGCAAGAACGGTGGTGTCCGTCTTTGGAGTGCCAAGATTCGGGTATACAGCGGCGTGTTTTGCGGACCCGGTGGCATGGACGTCAGGGATATTGTTTTTAATTCCACTTTTCTTTTTTGTTATGCGTAAGGTACAGGGAAATATAAAGAAAATATAAAATGGGTATTTACTGGCTATATTAACCTAACGAGACTAAGGGCGGCATTTTTCTGTCGCCCTTTATACTGTGTGCCAAGCATGGCACTAATCTAGTCAGTGAAAGTCTGACCACGGGTATTTACCGCCAAGTGTAGTGAACCACAAGTTGGTGCCAGTAATGGCATGGATGGAGGAAGTGGTGTAGCGAAGT
>JAQUVD010000007.1 GCA_028693555.1 Hespellia sp. | reverse complement strand
AACTGTAGGGCAGGAACTGTCCAAACAGTATAATCTACGCCTGTGGAGTAAGCATAAGACCAGCATTTATTGTGGCGATTTACGCCGAAACAGGAAGCACGTGACTTCAGTCATGTGAGGGTTCACAAAGAATAGTCTTTCTGTATCAATATTGAAAACATCCCAATCCATACCTCTGCTGCCTGTGACTTTCGCAATTACATTGACGATTATCATAAAATAGATAAAAGTAATCATGCTTGCTTTGCCTATTATTTTCCAACCCCGCTCATCCCTGTTTGATTTCATGCAAAACATAATAATTAAGATGATTGTTAAGGGTACTCCCAAGGTCACCGTAACCCGAAATATCGTTAAATTACTAAAAATGTTATATACTAACTCATACATTCCTACTTTTCCTCCGTAAAATCAAATAATTCCTCCTGTTTCATTAAATTCTTCATCGCGTACATATTCTTGTCGGCTTTCCCCACAAGATGTTCCACATTGCATTTTTCGATTGAATACGCCACGCCGACCGCCACCTTGCACAAAATGGGCTGCCCGTCGTTCATGCGATCCAAAATACTTTGAAACTCTGTTTTCAGCTGGGAAAATTTGGCTTCGGAGATATCTCTGACAAAAAGAACAAATTCGTCTCCACCGATGCGATAGGCGGTTGATGCAGGAACGTCCTCGTTCAGTTGTTTCATTGCTTCTGCCAGACGCACGATAACCTTGTCCCCCGCCTCATGACAGAAGGTATCGTTGACAGTTTTCAGATTGTTCAAGTCAAAATACAGTATGCCGAGTTTTCCGCAGTCGTAAATACCCGATGCAATGTCAAGCCGGTATCGGTTTCGGTTATAAAGTCCCGTCATTTTATCAAGGTTGGCTTCGCGCTCAAAAGCTTCCTTTACACGACGGTTTTCTTCAAGGAGCCTGTTTAATTCGGTCATTTCGTTTACCGTGTTGTGGTTCAGAGCCATAGGATCATTGATGCTGCTGATTATTCCGGCGCGGTATTGCTTTCCGTCAGAAGAAAACAGAAGATTGTTGATCTTATACCACAGCTTACGGGCACTGTCGTAATACTCCCACGAATAGCGCACTCCCTCCGTCAGTTTCGGACAGAAAGGGCATTTTTCCTCTCTTCCGAGAATTGCACACCAGCACGGAACACCACTATAGTCCGACGAACGTAGCGTAAGGTTGTCATGCATCATGACAACCTTACCGGTATCCTCTTCCATAATATACGTCGCATCGGCACACTGAAGTATCTGCCTGATAAATCGTTCTGTGTAATCCATATGTCCTCCTGAAATTTATTCATTTATTAAATTTGCAGACCCCTGGCTGATGGGGATCATCGGTGTCCCTCTGGAAACCACCGTGGATGCAATACCAGCACTCTCGCCTTGGGATGAGCACCATCTCTCTCGCCTTGAAAAATCCACAGCAATCCGTGGCTCGAACGGGAATTGCCATAACTCGTTTTTCAACCTCATGGGTATGATCCTTTTGCTTGTTCATGTGTTCCCTCCTTTGGTCTTTGATTTGCCTGTTATTTTAATGCTTTTTCTTTTCTCTATTTCTATTCTCGCACCAAACAACGGTTTTCTCGCACGAAATGACATAAAAGTGACCAAGACCCCTGGGGATCAAGATTCTTTATTCAGAACGGCAGCACAATCTGGGTCAAAAACATATCGCCCTCCTGCTTGAATCGGAGCATTCCACCGTACTTCTGTACGATATTCGCCATGCTTCTGGTACCGGTGCCACCACCGCATTTGGTGGACTTAGGAAATCCATTTTCGAAGCTTACTGTGCCGCACATGCTATTGCGCACCTCTAGCCGCAAGCTGGCCTCATCAGTCTGGGTACGAAACGTAAGCTGCCGCTTGGCAGACTCCACCTTGCGACATGCCTCCACCGCATTTTCCAAAAGATTCGAAAGCAGCGCACCAAACTCTGGATTTGTCATAGGCAGCTGCTCTGGCAGATCTGCAAGGGCGCAAAAAGTGATACCTTCCGCCTGTGCCTGTCGTGCGTAAATCCGCAGTACAGCGTTTGCCACCGGATTGAGGGAAAACTGTGTCAGCTTGCTCTCGGCCAGGGCACTGGCATTGGCATGGAGATACTCGATGGCTTCAGTCACGTTTCCGCTTTCCAGGTAATCCAAAATCAGCGCATTGTGGTGACGCAGGTCATGACGGTTTTGCCTTGCCACCTCTAATGATTCCTGATAAGATAGAATTTCACCTTCCAGCAGCTCTTTCTGCATATTTTCCCGACTTAATTGGGTGATTTCCTGCAGAGATTGGTATAACCCCCCGCAGGTACATAACGAAGGAAAACTCTAAAAGCCCAATAATGATCAGCATTATGAT
The DNA here is from genome assembly GCA_028693555.1 of Hespellia sp. Classification (GTDB taxonomy): domain Bacteria; phylum Bacillota; class Clostridia; order Lachnospirales; family Lachnospiraceae; genus Hespellia. The sequence continues at coordinate 107,078 of JAQUVD010000007.1, read as the reverse complement.
TTCATTGTAGTTCTCCTTTAGTCCAAACCACATAGCAATTCCAATTCCAGTCAGAATCGTGCAACCGGGGACAGCCAAAAGGCCAAGCCAGCTGGCGTGGAGTGTTTCCCCCATAAAGCGCAGCGGTTCTGCCCAGTAACGCAGGGCAATCACATAGAGCACGGCACAAAATATAACGGTGGCCAGTGCTTGCGTCGTATAGGATACACCGAGCATCCTGCGCAGTGCGCTAAAGGTAGTGGCAATCCAAAACAGGATATTTGCCTGACTGAAATGCATAAAACAGGTTTTTAAAAAGCTGTCTGACGAAATAATTAAAACTGCGATATTCGCAATGATAATGACAATAAACGAAAAACTTTTATAAATATCATAGGTCAAAATCGGGATCAGAGTCATAGGCACAACCACACTTACCGCCAAATAGAATGCCATACCCACTACAGCTGCCTTTTTGCTGCGCGCGCCAAGTCCGAAAATACGAAAGAGTACAGAGAAAAAACCGGGCACAACATATTTTATAACCAGCGGGAATAGTTCTGTATCGATCATTTGAAGTCCCCCTCTCGGAACATATAGTCAAAATAGGTGCTTTCCAGATTCCGAAAGCCACGCTTTGGAATAGGAATCCGATGTCCGCTGCGCAGGACAATGCTATCCCGCTTGACTGCAATATTTTTTATGCTGCCATCGGCAAAGGGCTGCATAGCACGGTCCATGGCCTCGTTAAACTGCTCCTGTGTAAAGGGCTTGAGCAGGTAGTGCGCTGCTTTGAGCACAAAGGCATCGATGGCATATTCATCACTGGAAGTGAGAAATATAATCTCCGTTTTATCACAGCGGGCACGGATACTTCTCGCCACATCTGTGCCCAGAATACCTGGCATACAGATATCCAGCAGGGCAATGTCACAGCCACCGGTTTTATCAAGGCTTTCTAAGAAAAGGAGAGAATTGTCAAAGCGACTCACCTGAATCACCCTTTCTGAATACTTCTTAAAATATTCTGTAGTTGCAGTATAGATTTTTGCAAGCTGATCCGGTCTGTCATCACAGATAGATATATTAAGAATTGTTCTCACCTCCTTCTGATAGATAAAGAATAACATACGGATACATAACTGTGGATGCTTTTGCGTAAAATGTCGTAATCTTTCGTGAAATGCTCTCTATACACCAAAAAACAGACGTCAGTATTGGTTTACAAATTTTGTACTCCAATTTTTACGTCTGCTTGAAATAACGCCTTCATGTCTAGTCTCCACTGGGAAATACATAAGTGAAGTAACGGTCTAAAAATTCCCGGAAGGTTCCCCGGGCCAGGGGAATTATCTTTCCGGATCGCATGGTAATTCCTTTTGATTTCACGGTTCGGATTGCCTTTTGATTGACGATATATCCTTTACATGGACTGACAAATTGCCCCGCTGACCGTTCTTCCAGCACGGAAAGAAGCTGCACCAGTGATTCCCGGGCTTCCACGCTGTCACCGTCCTTCAAAAAGACAGTCTGGGTGTGATTGCTGCTCTCAATCCAGAGAATCTCATCCAGTTCAAGTACTCGCGTACCGCCACCGGTTAACTTCAGTGCAACCTTTGGGGTCTGACCGGCAGCAATATGTATCATGGCCCGGGTGATTGCCTCATCGAACTGCACCTGTGTAAAAGGCTTCACTAGATAGTGAACTGCCTGAAGTGCAAAGGCCTCCACCGCGAACTCATCGCTTGTAGTAAGAAAGATGATCTCGCATTTTTCTCTTCGTTTACGGATTTCTTCGGCCACCTGAATGCCATCGATGCCGGGCATACAAACATCCAGAAGCAGGATATCAACCCCTCCAGCCTTATCCAGACTTTCCAGAAAAATAAGTGGGTTATTATATGTAAAAATCTCTGCCTGCTCTTGCGTACATGTCTCCATATATTGCCTGGTGGCAGCTTCAGTTTTCGCTAGGTGGTCAGGTAAATCATCACAGATTGCTATACGCAGCATCATTTCACTCCTCATTTACACAGATAATTTTTGTATCGATCCTTATGTCGAAACATGTATTCTTTTACCCTATTATATTTTACTGTGTAAATAATATCAATAAATTTCAGCAATCTTGGACTTTTTCATCTTTCCCGGATTCAATTTGTATCATGTCAGTACACTAGATTTTCCACCCTTCTGCCTTTCGCTGCGTCTGCACCATATGCCGGTAAATTCCCGCCGTCTCGACTAATTCTTCTGGTTTTCCCTGCTCTGCGACAACTCCGTCTTTGAGCACAACGATCTTATCTGCATTCGCAACGGTTCGCATCCGGTGTGCAATGATCAAAACAGTCTTGTTCTGAATCAATTTTGACAACGCCTCCTGAATCAGCGTCTCATTATCTACATCCAGTGACGCCGTTGCCTCGTCAAGCAAAATAATCGGTGCATCTTTCAGGAATGCCCGGGCAATGGAGATTCTCTGACGCTCACCGCCAGAGAGCTCCGAACCATTTTCGCCTATCATCGTATCCCATCCTTTGGGAAGCTTTTCTGCAAACTCATCGCAGTGCGCAAGCCTTGCCGCCGCGATTACCTCGGCGTCTGTTGCGTCCTTCTTTCCGATTCGGATATTCTCCATAATCGTATTATTAAAAAGTGTAACATCCTGAAATACAATAGCATACAGCTCCATCAAACTTTCCGTGTCAGCTTTCAATACATTCATTCCCCCAACGGTAATGTTTCCCTTTGTATTATCCCAAAACCTTGCCGCAAGGCGGGAAACCGTTGTCTTTCCGCCTCCGGAAGGTCCAATCAGCGCAGTTACCTCGCCCTGTTTTGCCGTAAATGTGACATCGCTTAATACCGTTTCTTCTCCGTTATAAGTAAATCCGACATGATCAAACACAATATCCGAACCATGGTTTGTAAGCTGCTCTGCACCGGTCTGCATCTCATGCGAGAGAATTTCATCCATACGTCTGCACTGTGTATCTGCACCGATGATTGCCGCAAGATTGATCAGCGACATCTGCATTGGATCATATAAACGGGATACCAGCAACAGGAACAGAAAGAACGTCAGGACATCCAGACTCCCCCTGATCAGGAGGATTCCGCCCACAAGTGCCGTGGTAGCGATTCCGAGCTTTAAGATCATCTGTGCGGATATCACGAAAACTGCAGTTTCCAATTCGTTTACGATTGCATGCTTTTCTACCGCACGAATCTTTGTTTCCAAACCAATCATATATTCCGCCTGTGCATTGTTGGCTTTCAGATCACGTACCGTCTCCAAACACTCCTGAATCCCATCCGCACAATTCATCTTAAGCCTCATATGTTTTTCGCCGAGACGGTGCACCACGCCTGTTGCGCACAGCATAATAAGAAATGCAATCGGAAGAACCCATAACGCTGCAATTGCCATTCTCCAGTCAAAGAAGAACAGGCTGACTGCCACGAGGCATGTAGAAATGACAGCTCCAACCAGTTCCGAAATCCAGTGTGAGCTTGCCGTCTCAAGTGTTGCACAATCTGCCATGATTGTGCTGGTCAGGTCTGCAAGATCCTTTTTTCCAAAGAACGATAATGGCAGCTTTCTGAGTTTTTCCGCAAGTGCCGTCCTTCGCACACCACTTTCCACATAGGTTGCAAAGAAGGTTGCGTTATATTGAATGTACGTTGTGACTGCAATCAGCACAAGGCAGAGGATACTCCCTGCCACATAGAATGAAATACGCGCGTCTGTCATGCGGTCATTCATAAAGTCTCCCACCAGATAGTACAAAAGACCGACCGGAAGCATCAGTGCAATATTCGAAAATGTAACCGATACAAATGCCCTCACCATATCTTTTGCACCCTTTTGGGAAAGTGCATATTTGTGTTGTAATGTTTCAATCAATCTCATCGCCTAACACCTCCAACTTTCCAGTTCACGGACTTATTGTACTCCTGCCACATATGTGCATACAGACCTTTCCGCGCATTTAATTCCTCGTGTGATCCCTGTTCTTTCACTTGTCCATCCTTCAATACATAAATACGATCTGCTGTAACCACCGTAGACAATCGGTGTGCAATCATAATGACGGTCTTGTCTTTGCTTAATTTTTCAAATGCTCTCTGCACCTTTGCCTCATTGTCCGGATCGGCAAATGCACTTGCTTCATCCAAAATCAGGATTGGCGCACCTTTGAGCATTGCTCTCGCAATAGATAAGCGCTGCGCCTCACCGCCTGATACATAAGTCCCCCGACTTCCAATCACCGTATCGACTCCATTTGGCATCTTTTCAATAATGTCACTGCACTGCGCATCTCTCAGTGCCTGTATCACCTCTTTTTTCGATGCATTCGGACGGCCCATGCGCACATTTTCCAGTATGGACGTTTTTAGAAGTTTGCTGTCCTGAAATACAAAGGATACCTTATCCATCAACGTTTCGCTCGAAATATCTTTCACATCTACATTTCCAATCAGCACCCGGCCTTTCGTCACATCCCAGAATCGTGCAATCAGGCTCGCGAGCGTTGTCTTTCCGGAACCGGAAGGTCCTACAAATGCAACATGCTCCCCTTCCCGAATGGTCAGTGATATCTTTTCTAGCGCATTCTCGGATGCGCCTTTATAGCAGAAGGAAACATCTTCAAACGTGATGGAGGTATCTTTTGGCATCTGTGGCTTTTTGCTTTCCTCTAGTGGTTTCATTTCCATGATGCTGTCGATTCGGGCAATCGCATCCTCCACAATCATCACATTCTCACTGGAGAACATGATCTTATTTAGCGTCACCGTGATAATCGGCGTAATGATAATGTAGAACAGCAGATTCAGTAGAAATGTATTCGTCACGCCATGTGTCGTAAACAGAAATGCCGCAGCAATCAATACTGCAAATACTGCATTGATAATTGTCGTGTAAGATACCATTGGCATCCTGAGATCTTTCGTATAGGAAATGACCCATTTCTCATAATTATCGATTGCTGCCTTAAACCGTTTAAACGAAAATACGGATTGACCAAAGGTCTTTACTACCGGCACGCCCCGCACATACTCTACCGCTTCGTTTGACATTTCCTCTAAAGAGTTCTGATACTGTGCCATCTTATCCTGCATCTTCTTTCCGGTCATGGAGCCCATGATCAGAAATGCAATGACAATTGGAATCAGACTCATAAGACCAAGCCTCCAGTCGAATGTCAGCAAAAGCACGAGCAGGCCGACCGGTGTTGCCATTGCCCCGGCGCGGTCCGGCAGCTGATGCGCAAGATATGTCTCGGTTGCCTCGCTCGACTCATTTACAATCTTACGGATTTTTCCGCTTCCGACTCCATCCATAAATCCCATCGGGAGTGTCAGAATATGACGCATTGTCTCTGAGCGCATGTTCGCCTGCACACGAAACGCTGCCAGGTGCGAGCACATGAGCGCGCCGATATAGATGAGCATCGACAACAGTGCAAATCCAACTGCACGCCATCCATAACTGCTCAGGTACTGCGCCCTGCTAAAATCGGGCGACACCTCCAACACTTCTTTGATGATTCGCCATATATAATAGAATGGTACCAGTGCAATCCACGCGCTGATGACCGATAGAATCCATGACGCAATCGTCAGATAGCGATAATTTCCCGCATAGTTGAACAAACGCTGCAGGGAACTTTTCTTTTTTTCTTTCATTTCAATCAACCTTCTTTCTTCTGTCTCCGATATTCTAATGGTGTAGCTCCTGTATATTTTCGAAATACTTCTCCAAATTTCCCCTGATTCATGTAGCCTGCCTCAAACGCAACTTCAGCAATGCTCATCTGCGTCGTTTCCAATAGGCGGGCCGCCTGTTCCATTCGCTTTTCTCTCACATAATGAGAAATCGGGATTCCGTATATGCATTCAAAATATTTTTTTAACGAGGTACTGCCGACTCCCAGTTCTTTTGCAAGCTGTTCTACGGTAATGTGCTCTTTTAAATCTTTCGTCAAACGTGCTCTTGCCAGCTCCGCCACTTTCCGCTGTCCCTTGGACAGGTAATGTATTTCCAGATATTTTCCTGCCTCACCGCGCCAAAGCGGAAATACTAATTCCAGTGTCCAAAACCGATATTCTTCCAGCGATCCTGTCCCCTGCTTTAAATGTTCTGCCAGTCTTTCTGCTTTTTGCATCCAAACCTTCGATGCGGTTCCAAGAAATGTCCCCTTGGTTTTTTGAAGCCTTTTCTCCCATTCCATGAAATCAATTCCGACGGACTGAAAGAGGGGCTGTGAATCTGTTTCCGTTTGGTAAAGATTCATCTCGATCTCGATACCGCTGTAGGAACCCAGCGGCGCGTAGCAGATGTCTCCCGGCTGATTCAGATCGACACTAAGCACGTTCTTTTCAACATAGACATATCGGTTATCTGACAGCGGCACTTCGCATCGTCCCTGAAAGCAGTAGTTGAATCTGATGCGGCGATAATTCTCAATGTGTTTGTGCGGCATCGTATGCATATGAAAATCATTCATCCAGATACGAATCCCCGGGAATATCTCACAAGCTTGAATCACACCGTATTCTCCGTTGGTCTGAAAATGCCATGTTTGTATCAGGTGCCTGCCGTTTTCTTTTTCTGCGGTCACCGCCTCTGTGCATCGTTCTGAAAACATTGTTAGTGCTCTCCCTCCGCAATTCATTCTCGCTACCATTTGTTAGTTTTGACTAACTCAATATATCACATATTGTATTTTACTTCTACTCCTCGCAGTCATTTTTACTCCATCCGTCCTATAAAATCGCCTTTGTCTCAATGACATAGCTTTTTGCATTGTCATCTGTCCCAGCATTTTCTTTTTTATACTGTGCTTCTGCCTCTTTTAATGCTTTGATCCGGCTTACAACCTTTTGAAGGTCATCACCTGCCAATTCTTTTAATTTCTGAATACCTTCTTTGTCAAATGTATCCATTCCTTCCTGCAGCGAAGCCATCCCTTCTGTAAGCGAACCCACGCCCTGCAGAAGCTGTGAATGATACGATGTCAATTGTGCTGCGCCTGTTTCTAATGACCGTAATGATGTTGTAAGTGTTGCGATTCCTTCGCCAAGACCTGACATGTTTTTCGAAAAATCCGCCAGTATGCCAAGCTGCGTCTGCATATCTGTCAATGTCGCTGCAATGGCGGCTGTATCACTGTCAAGTGTCGGGATTGTAAGAGATGGAATACCTGCTAATTGCGATTGTATGGCAGAAAGATTTGTGTCGGCATCTCCAGTTACATCTGAGACGGTGATATCGCTTGCATTGATACTGCTTAATGCGTCGATAGCTGCCTGTTTTTGCTCCGATGTTAATGTCTCATCAGAATCAATACGCGCCTTTGCCTCATCTAACATGTTCTGCGTCTGCACCTGTGCCTGTGATGTTGCATTTCTGTCTGCATCTTCCACACTGGTCTGTGCATTCGCCGCTTCCGCTGCCACTGCCGCTTTCACGGTCTCAACATTCTGCTGATAGACACATAGCTGCTGCGCGAATGTCTGTAAATCAGTCATTGTATTTCCAAGTGTTTCCGTGTCTGCTGCCAGTGCTTTTGCTGCCGCCATCACCGCGGTATAGCTGTCATCCTCAGTGGTACTAAACTGCGCGACTGCTGTGTTGATTGCACTGATGCCGTTATGTAACTGCCCCGCACCTTCCGTATAGGAAGCAATTGCACTCTGATAAGTTTGCATTCCACTTAGGAGCGTGCCGGTCCCCGCCACAAGTGCAGATGACGCATCGGCTAATTCATCCATGCTCTCCACCAGATCATCCATATCATCCAATCCGTCAGTATCCATCTCGTCCATTCCGAGTGATGCAATGATATTTGCCGTAAAATCGAGTTCAAAATTTTGTGCATCTGCTGTGATTTCCACATAATCAGGAATGTCTGCATCCTTTGTCTTGTCAAACTCTGCAAGTCCCAGACTCGTTTTCAATCCGGGAAATGCCGTGCCGACTGCAATGTTCTGATCCTCCTCTGTCATGACTTTTCCACTTGAGATTTTCACATTCGAGAAGATATCCGATGGCATCACAACTGCGGATAACATCATGAACGGTACACTTACACTGATTGCTTCTCCTCCAGCCTGTATCGTTTTCTGCTGCAGATTCTGATAGTCAAAGCGAATCTTCACCGCTCCTGATTTTCCTGCAAGATTAGCCGCACTGATCTCATTTCCATCTAAATAGTACGTGACTTTCACCGATACCGGAATCTCTGCACCTGCATCATCACCTGTCAGGGTTCCATTTTCATCTGCCTGAAGATAAATCATCCCGGATGAATCTGCATCCACCGCCGCGACTGTATCTTTACTCTTTGATGTCCGGTCGGGCTCTGCCTGATTAGCCGCTGTGGCAGTCCGAGTCGCACCGTTTCCTGTCGCACAAGTAAAGAGCAGTCCTGCCAAAATAAAGCACAGATAAAATGCACTCCATCCCATAATCTTTTTCTTCATCTTTTCTTTCATCCTCTCACTCCTCTTCTGACGCGCCAATTATTCTGCATTCTTCAGTGCTTCATTCATCGGTACTTTCTGTATCTTTCGAAATTCCATCACTGCCACAATCGCATAGGTCAGAATTCCCGTCACAAACATTTTTATAAACAGACTGCTGTCAACCTCAAATTGAATCCATCCGCTCATGCTTCTGAGCATGATCTGTCGGAAAATCCATAGCATCAGATAATAGTCAATCACAATTGTTACAACCATAGACAAGACAACCATCACAGAGGTTGCCAGAATATAAAGCCTGCTGATTTCTCCATTTCTGTACCCTAATATTTTCGTCATAGAAATCGATTGTGCATTCTTTTCGATTACCAGTTTTGAAAGCAGATAAATCAGTACAATAAAAATAAGCATTGCAAATCCATCTACGAGATACATCACACTCCCCATCGATACATCAAGCTGTCTGGAAACTTTTGTCAGGGCATCGGAATCAATCACGGAACCGATGTATTTCGAGTTGATATCCGTAATCTCTGTCTCTGAAAAATAGCCGCTAAAATAATCATTTCCCATATCAAAGATTTGACCAAGCTGCGCCTTCGGCATAAACATCGCTAATGCTCCTATGTAATCATAGATTCCCTCTACACAGAATTTGTACGTATCCCCTTTATATTTTTCCTTCAGTGTGATGCTGTCTCCAGGCCGCAGCTGATATTTATCTGCATACGCACTGGAAATATAGACTCCATTTCCACCTTTGTCCCCTTCTATTTTCGAAAAATCAATTGACACATACCTGCTGTTATCCTGAATTCCGTATAATAGAATTTCCTCGCTGTCACAGATCTCACTTGTTGTATTTAATGAATACGCCGAGAACGCTTCCGCTGTCTCATTGTCCGTCTCCACCGCCCTGGAAAACTCCATCATGGAGAGCAGACTTTTCACTTTGCTTTCCTCGCTTAGAATACTGGTCGGCACACGCAGCATATATTGATATGGACTGATCAGATTCTGTTGGATATTTTCCTGATAGTGATCTAACACAATCGGAAGTCCCATTCCGAAAAGCAACAGCAGATTTGCAAACAGGATTCCGATGAACAGCATCAGATAATTGCTGCGGTTCTGAAAGATGATACGCAGTCGGAATCGCGAAAAAAATGGAATTTTATTTCCAAGGCGAATCGTGCGTTTTTGTTTCCTTCTTCTCAAATCTCGTCTTAAAAACTGCAGGGGTGACAGCGTCAGCTTAGAACTTAGTATTGCCAGATTGATCAGCAGCATGATGAAAAACGGACTCACCGTTGTGATAAGGAACGCTTCTGCATTGACGGTTGTTTTGTATTTGGTGAGACTGTAGCTTCCGTAATACATATTTTTGCAGACATCTTCCATCACGGTGTAGCCGATTCCATTTCCAATGACAGCTCCCGCAGCCGTAACCACCATCGGCAGGACCATGTAATGCTTTACCAGTTCTCCCCTGGTGTATCCGGATGCCCTCAGCGTTCCGATTGTGTTCGCTTCTTTCGTGATGGTATTGCTGATTGTAATTCCAAATACGAAGGCGAGAATCACGATTACGATATAGAGCAGGGCAATCATCATAGACCGATCACTACCCATGTCTTCTCCTGTAAAATGGATTGCCTGATTCTGATATTGTGGCACAAAGGCTTCTAATGTCACGACTTTTCCGATTGCTTTGATGAGATTCTCAGCCGTATCGTTTTCTTCTGTTTCGTTCGCAGGCTTTGTATCATACACCCACGAATATCGGTAATTCTTCTCTTTTGTACTGAACGAATCAAACGCTTTTGGCGTGACCACTGCCACACCAAATTTCACGGCATCAAACATGGTATCGTTGTTTTTCGAGAACAGAGCACTGTAATCCGATAACGCAACCAGACCTGTCACCTTCCATTTTCTGCTGCCGCTGTTCAGAATATCTCCGATTTCAACCTGGTTATTGTCCGCATACATACGGTCAATCGCAATTTCATCTTCTTCGTCCGGAAACATGCCTTCCATCAGGCAGACCCGATCCACCTCGTCACGATTCTGAAAAATGCGAAGTGTACTTCCATTTTCCAGCGGTTCCTCTACATAGCCGTTTTCGTAGACCGTCACACCATTCGTTTCAATTGCAGTCTTCTGGTTCTCCGTCATCTCCTTAGACAAATCAAAATATCCGTCCTCGATGTTATATTTTTCAAAGCTTTCGTCATAAGTAATGCGCATGCTTCCATCCGCAATGAGAAAGCCAGACACAAAACCGATCAGTGTCACCAACAGGACAAAGATGACAAGATACTTTCCGACCTCGCTTTTTAGTTCTCTTGGCAATCTTTTATTTAAAGGGTTTCTCATCTTCATTCCCCCTACCAGTTGAGCTCTTGCGCCGGAATTTTATTCTCATTGCGATAGCTTTTTCGAATCATACCGTCTTTTAGATGTACCACGTAATCCGCCATAGCTTTGATTGCATCGTTATGGGTCACCATCACAATCGTGTTGCCATATTTTTGATTGACCGTTTCGATCAGCTTCAGGATTTCCTTCGAGGTCCTGTAATCCAACGCTCCGGTTGGTTCGTCGCAAAGCAAAATGTCCGGATTCTTGATGAGTGCTCTTCCGATTGCCGTTCTCTGCTGTTGACCGCCCGATAGCTGATTTGGCAGCTTATATTGATGCTCATAAATTGCGAGGGTGTGAAGCATCTCATCGATATCCAGCGGTTCGTCACTTAAATATGCCCCAACCTCAATATTTTCACGCACGGTCAGATTCGGAATCAGGTTATACATTTGAAAAATGTATCCCAAATGTTTTCTCCTATACTGCGTCAGCTTCTTTTCTTTCATATCGCCCGTCTTTTCATGATTGATGGAAATGTATCCGGCGTCTGAATGATCAATTCCGCCAATAATATTTAAAAGTGTTGATTTTCCAGAGCCAGAAGGACCGAGCAATACGCAGAATTCGCCCTTTTCAATTCCAAGATCGATTCCTTTTAAGACATCTACCCGGCTATCTCCCTCCCCAAATGATTTTCTGATCCCCTTTATTTCCAAAAACATGCCTTCCCCCCACTTCTCACAGATTCTTCTGGCAGTCATTCAGGTAAGACTTCCTGTACTTTCTTGCCTTCCATCAATCCAATTGATTTTAATCCTTCTGACAATACATCGTTCATCTTATTCTTGGACAGACAGTACGAAGTTCCGTCATCCATCTTCACAATAAATTTCTCACACTGCTTCTCACTGCATTCCACCTGATACATTTTCTTGCGATCTATCACACCTATCTGTTCTAATGTATTTACCATGCGGTATACCGTCGCAATGCCAACATTCAATTGACGGCTTTTTGCTTCGTAATAGATTTCCTTGCAACAGGAGCAGTCCTCTTTCAGAATAATATCCAGAAGAACGGCTCTCTGCTTCGTAATTCTACAGCCCATTTTCTTTAATTCCTCTATAATCTGTTCTTTTTGCATCTCCTGTTGCATTTCTACCTCCCAGTAAGCGTGATCTCTTTTTACATGGTTAGTATACGCTAATCTCTATTAGTTGTCAATTTTATTTGTTAGTTATTGCTTATCTTTTTTGGATTGAAAAGTTGCAAAAAATGACGAGCATATTGCAAATTTCTGACGGGTAAAACGCAGTTGGGGACGTAGTATAATTGAATTATACTACGTCCCCAACTTACCTCAACTCAGATCAAATTCTGCATACTCTTCATGCTGATCCCCAGCGTAGAGGCATTATGCAGCAGTGCTGATGTGGCAGGCTGTATCACTCCGCCTACACCCAGAAGAATTAAGCCCAGATTAAACCCGATTACAAATCGATAATTCTGTCCAATCCTCTTCATCAAGCCATTACTAATTAATTTTAGGGTTGCGATCTCATACAAATCGTCTGCTGATATGGTGATATCCGCAATCTCTCTTGCGATCTCCGCACCGTCGCTGACTGCGATTCCGACATTTGCGGCAGACAGTGCCGGTGAATCGTTGATTCCATCGCCGATCATGATTACTTTTCGTCCAAGCGCTTTTTCCTGCTCGACAAATCCCGCTTTGTCTTCCGGAAGAACCTCCGAGAAATATTCATCCACACCCACTTTTGCCGCGACCGCTTTTGCGGTGCGCTCACTATCTCCGGTCATCATGACAACTTTGTGAATTCCAGACAATTTCAGTGTATTGATGACTGCTGCCGCTTCTTCCCTGATGGGATCTTCAATGCAGATTACCGCACAGAGCATTCCGTCTATCGCGAGATAAAGGTGCGAATATTCTGCAGGCAGCGTTTCGAATTTCTCTTTCCCGTTTTCCGGAACGATACAATTTTCATCTTCAAATACAAAATGACTGCTTCCGATGATAACCTTGTGTTCTTTCACTTTGCTGGAAATTCCGTGCGCGACAATGTACTCGACCTTTGAGTGCATTTCCTGATGTTCCAGGCCGCGCTTTACCGCTTCATCCACCACAGCATTGGCCATGGAATGTGGAAAATGTTCTTCCAGACACGCGGCAAGCCTTAGCACCTCTTCCTCGGTATGATTTCCAAAGACTTCGATTTTGGCAACGGTAGGCTGTGCTTTCGTCAGCGTTCCTGTTTTATCGAATACGATCGTATCTGCCTGAGCAACTGCCTCGAGATATTTTCCGCCCTTGACTGTGATATGGTACTGTCCTGCCTCACGCATCGCAGATAGTACAGCGATTGGCATTGCAAGCTTTAATGCGCAGGAAAAATCAACCATCAGGATAGACAATGCTTTTGTCGCATTTCTCGTGAGCAGATAAGTCAGCACGGTTGCTCCAAGTGAATACGGTACAAGCTTATCCGCAAGATGCTCCGCTTTTCCTTCCAGTGAGGATTTAAGTTTTTCAGAATCTTCAATCATCTTGACGATTTTCTCATACTTTGTTGTACCGGAGGTGGTCTTGACCTGAAGCTCTAGCTGACCTTCTTCTAATACGGTTCCGGCATACACATAGGCACCTTCTGCCTTTCGGACCGATAACGGCTCGCCCGTAAGTGATGCCTGATTGACCATCCCTTCTCCTTTGGTAACAATTCCATCCAGTGCGATGACATTTCCCATATGAATTGTAATGATATCATTCTCTTTAATTTCCTTGACAGAGACCAGGATATCCTGCTTCTCCGTCCTTCGCCATACCTTATTTACATTTAAGGACATGCTTCTGGCTAAATCATCCACTGACTTTTTGTGTGTCCACTCTTCCAGAATCTCTCCGATCCCAAGCAGGAACATCACAGAAGACGCGGTCGCATAGTCCTTTCGAAGAAGCGAAACTGCGATTGCAGTGGCATCTAATACCGGCACTTCGATTTTATGATTTCCGAGACATCGTATCCCCTGCCAGATATATCTTGCTGATTTGACAACAGCAATCGCTGCACGCACCGGCATCGGAAGAAGCATGCTGCAGGAATAATGCAGTACCACTTTACCGATCAGCTTTTCCTGATACTCTGCATTTAGTTGTCTTCCCGTATGATCGGGAACCAGCTTTGCATTTTCCGCTGAATCATATCCAAACTTCTGCAGTAGCGCAATCATCTCTGCACGGTTTCCAGAATAGTAAATCACTGCATCTGCCGTTCTTTCGTACACCTTTGCACTCGTCACATTAACCTGATGATACAGATAATACTCCAGCAAATCAGCCTGATGATAAGTCATCTTTTCAGCAGTAAGACTGACTCGGATTCTGCCTTTTGACTCATGTCTGATTGTGAATCTCATAGTTACGCCTCAGCAGTCACTGTGTCCGCTGCCTGATCTTCATATACTCCTTTTGCCGCATCGCGTTCCTCATTAATTGCTTTTGCGTCAGCCAGAATATCCTCCGCATTCTCCTGTACGGTTGTTGCCGTCTTCATCACGCAGGATTTGCCTCTTAAAACCGCGGCTGTGCAATTCGTATAAAATTTCTTCGCATCGTCACTGCTTAGCACCTTAACCCCTGCTGTTCCAAATAATGTTCCACCTGCAAATAATGCAATTTTTTTCCAATCTACCATGTTCAAATTCCTCCTTGTCTTTTGTCTTGCGATCCACAATTTGTGAATTACAATTTCTTTGGTATTCTGAACATTATAGACCTGTGGTTTTCAGTAATTCAAGCAGAAACCGGCAAAGACAGGCTTGTTGCGATATTTTATCAATTATGATGCATCCAGTGCATTCGGGTAAATCTTTTGCATTCTCTCATCGTCAAAATGCTCATCAATCCATTCTTCATATGCATTTCCCGCCTTTGTCTCCTGCTCTCTCGCCGAATATCTAACGAGCGCAGAGCCTGACACAATGACATTCACAATCATGAACAGAATCAATACCCAATTGATGATAACTCCTGTCTTCTTTGGGATTTTTTCAATTAAGATTGACATCAGCGGATATAATTTCTTTAACCAGATGACTGCGGCAAATCCCCAAAAGAAGCAAAACAACAGATTAATTCGCCCGCCTAAGTTAAATGGCATGTGGCTGTAGTCCCAGAAGACTTTTCCAAAACAGATTTCAGTGAACACGCTGCACAGATACTCATACACTCCTCCAATAATCGTTCCTGCAACGAACAGTGAGCCATCAGATTTACCTCGCTGATTGTATAGCAGAAGTGTTGCAAATGCCATCGCAAGTCCCCACACAATACTAAAAGGCCCCCATACAACACTGCTTCTGCTCATCCATACACCTGCTGTCAGACGACAGAATATTGTCTCGATAATATCACCTAAGAATGCGCCGATAAAGAATAGCATCACCAGTTTATGGAAACTGCAGCCTTCGGCAAACACATTGGATTTGACCTTTTCTTTTGCAACCTCTTTACGCTGATATGCTTTCTGAACACGACCTTCAATCCGTTTCCTGATCCAGGCATTGATCCGGTTCGATTTCTTTGTCAGATCCTGATTAAACTGTTCGATTGCAGGGTGGCGGGATGCCGTTCCCATCAAATAGTAATAAGACCCAAGCGCATCTATTACAAGAACAATCAATGCAAAAATGGATCCTATACGAAGTGGCAGTTCAGGTATGTTATGTAAAATATGTGTGATAAGTGGATTGACATATTTTAAACCAACAACTCCGAATGCTCCCCAAAGGCATGAAAATCTCAGACACACATAGCCGTCCAAATTTCCTTTATAATTAGAGTAATCCCACCATCGGCTTCCGCCAACACCTTCAATCAATTTTCCGGCAATCCATTCAATAATGCTGCTTACAACCGCTGCACCAAGAAATAGGAAGATCCATGAATCCTTGATGTCCCGAAATCCATACGTGATCCCCAGCGCCGCTATTCCGTATACCATACAAAGCGGACCGTTTAGGAAACCTCTGTTAATAATCTTTTTCTTTTTGACAGCTCCCCAGACAGATTCTCCAAGCCAGCCTGCAAAAGAGTAGAACAGAAAAATCCATAGAATTTGATACATAATACCATTTACTCCTTATCTTTTGTCGCTATTTTTCATCGTACTCATCCAGGAAATGATGTCGCACTCCGTCCTGTTTATAGGCAATCACGGTACTTAAGTTTACATTTTCCACACTCTTGAAAATATTTCCCTCTACAAATGAGTTGGTCTTTTTCAATTCGGCAATCAGGTTCTTAATCTCTAATCGCTTGGAATTACTCTGTCCATCATCCTGGCAGGAGGAACAGGTATCTGTGAATTTGCATGCACACTGTAGAAAATATAAATCGTTCTCATCTCTCCATGCCTTGATGTCATCCTCACGCACCAAATAGAGAGGACGGATTAGTTCCATCCCCTCGAAATTCGTACTGTGTAGCTTCGGCATCATCGTCTGCATCTGTGCGCCATAAAGCATTCCCATAAGAATCGTCTCGATGACATCATCGTAATGATGTCCCAGTGCAATTTTATTGCAGCCCAATTCTTTTGCCTTGCTATAGAGATGCCCCCTTCGCATTCTCGCACAGAGATAGCACGGAGATTTCTCTACATGAAGAACCGATTCAAAGATGTCAGACTCAAAGATGGTAATCGGAATCTCTAACCGCTCTGCATTTTCTTCGATCACCTGCCTGTTTGCCGGACTGTAGCCCGGATCCATAACAAGAAATTCCACTTCAAAATCAAACTTATTGTGACGTTTTAATTCCTGAAAAAGCTTTGCCATCAGCATAGAATCTTTGCCGCCGGAAATGCAGACTGCAATCTTATCTCCCGGTTTCACGAGCTCATATGTGTTAATCGCTTTTGTGAATTTGCTGAAGATTTTCTTGCGGAAACGTTTGCGAATACTCTCTTCCACGGTTAATGCAAATGACTTTTCTTCTTTCTCTTCCTTTTCTCTGGCTTTGCGATTCATCGCATCAATCAGCCACACAAGATAACCGCCCTTTAGACTGACTGCGTCGATCCCTGTCTGCTGCAGCTCTTGGACCAGTTCCAGACTTGCCTCACCTTTTTGACAATAGATCATGAGTTTTTCGTTTCTATACTCTTCTATGTTTTGGAGCAGCTCCTTTCCAGGTACATGAATGCTGTCCGGAACATAGCCGTACCGGCGCAGCACATCATCACGCATATCTATTATTTTATATCCACTTGCCTGATATTCCGGCAATTCATTTAAGTCAATCTCGTACTGGTTCATCCCACTGTATCCTCTTTTTTATTTCCTCGTTGCATTTTCCAACATATTACCATGTTTTCCATGAACAATCAATAATACAAGAGAGAGTGAAGTTTAAATACAAAGACTTTTTCTGTCTTATTCCTGAAACGTTTTTAATGCATCGATTGTATTTTGAATCAATTCCTCCAGTGTCCAACCGAGCATATCCGCCCCGCGCTGAATCACTTCGCGATCACAGCCTGCCGCAAATCCTTTTGATTTGTATTTCTTTTTCACAGATTTTACCGTCAAATCCTGTACACTCTTAGACGGTCTCATCAGAACCACCGCACCAATGAATCCTGTCAGTTCATCGACTGCATACAGCACTTTTTCCATTTCATGTTCCGGCTCGATTTCCACCGTGATTGCATATCCATGACTTGCAGTCGCATGGATGATCTTCTCATCAACGCCATATTCTCTCATAATCTCCTGGCTCTTGATACAATGCTCGTCCGGAAATCGTTCAAAATCCAGATCATGCAGCAGACCAACAACGCCCCAAAAATCTTTTTCTTCTCCATATCCAAGCTTCTCCGCAAAATACATCATCGTCTTTTCTACCGTCTGTGCATGCTGCAGATGAAATTCATCCTGATTATATTCGGTTAATAAGCTCCAAGCTTCTTCTCTTGTCATCTATTTACTCCTCCGTATTGAGTTTTCTAAGAATTGCCTCTGCGAGATTACGGTGTCCCGTTTCGTTTAAATGCTGTTGATCCGCCTCACTCGCGCTTGCATGTTCTGACGCTGCAAGAAAGTCAATTTCATACCTTACTGCAATGTTATGATACACCTTTTTTAATTCTTTGGAAACCTTTACAGAATCTATATCAAACTCCGGATCAAATTCTTCTTTCCAGACATCATTTCCTAAGTGAATAGGGGATATTAGGAGTATCCGAACATTCTGCAGCTGGCTTCGTATCTGTTCAAGCAGCTTTTCAATGCCCAGCCCAATCACATCTGCTGATGCATGATAATACGACTTACAGTCATTCGTTCCAAGCATCAGGATAATGAGATCGATTGGCTTATGGCACTCTAAGATTGCCGGAAGCATGTCACTTCCTTTGCGATGATCGCGAAGCGCATCTTCAAATACGGTTGTCCTGCCACACAGTCCTTCTTCTATCACATGATACCCTTTATGACACAGGCTGGATTCAAGAAGTCCTGTCCATCGGATATCTCTTGGATATCTTTCTTTCTGTCCCGGCACGAGTCCATATGTATTTGAATCACCGAAGCATACTATTTCTTTCTGCATGTGAAATCCTCCTCGCTCTCCCTACGCGAATACGCATAGCATCATCTCTACTTTATTTTGTCTTCCCACCTTCTACAACTAATTCTTCTTCGTAATCTGCACCATATGTATCGACTAATGTTTCTTCATAATCTTTATGGAAGAACTGATCTTTTCCCAGTGTTTGAATTTCTTTGTTAACCCAGTCAAGGAGTGTGGCATTTCCTTTTGTCACTGCAGGTGCAATTGTATCGTTGCTTCCAAGTGATGGGATTCCAACTTTAAATCCACTGTTGTCTTTTGCAAATGCAATTACTTCTGTATTATCGTTAACCCATGCTACACCATTCCCATTTTCCAATGCATTTTTTGCGTTTGCGTAGGTATCATATTTTTGAAGCGTCAGATCCGGATAATTTTCGATCAAATAGGTTTCCGCTGTGGTGCCTGAAATTACAATGACGGGAGCATTCTTTGTCAAATTGTCTAAGCTGGTTACCTCACTATCTGAAGGTGAAACAACACCGAGAGATACATTCATATATGGAAGTGCGAAATCTACTTCTTCTTTTCTCTCGTCTGTCACTGTAAAGTTTGCTAAGATGACATCAACTTTTCCAGTCTGAAGGTACTCAATACGGTTGGCTGCCTCCGTCGATATGTAATTTGCTTTGACACCGAGATCTTCTGCCAGTTTGTCCGCAAAATATACATCATATCCCTGATAATCACCATTCTCGTCTACATATCCAAATGGACTTTTATCTGAAAATACTCCAATATTAATTTCTCCACTTTCTTTGATTTCGTCTAAAGTCCGATACGTCTCATCGCCTGATGATGCCGTGTCTGCCGGCTCTGCTGAACCGTTCGTAGATGCTGTGCTCGCTCCTGAGCATGCCGTCAATCCGAGTGTTATTGTAAGTGCTAAACCTATTGCTGCGATTCTATTTAAATTCTTCATAATACTGTTCTCCTTCTCCATGGGCAGTCTCGCTGCCACTACTTTTCATAATGAAATATATTTAAAAATTGTTTTGTTCTTTCTGTTTTTGGGTGTTGCAATAATTCCTCCGGTGTTCCCTGTTCCATGATTTTTCCTTCATCGATAAACAACACTCTGTCTGCTACCGCCTGTGCAAATTGCATCTCATGGGTCACGATAACCATGGTTCTTTTCTGTCTTGCAAGTTCTAGCATAACATCTAGAACCTCCCGTACCATTTCCGGGTCAAGCGCCGCTGTAACTTCGTCAAAAAGCAGGATTTCAGGGTTCATACAGAGTGCCCGCACAATCGCAACTCTCTGCTTTTGACCTCCTGATAATTGTCTCGGATAACTCTCTGCCTTATCTTTTAGCCCTACTCTCTCAAGAAGTTTCACGGCTTCTTCTCTTACTTCCTTTTTCTCCCGTTTCTGCACCTTGACTGGTGCGAGAAGAATATTCTCTATCACAGTAAGATGTGGAAATAATTCGTAATTCTGAAATACCATTCCAATTTTCTCTCTGATTTTTGCAAGGTTCTTTGCGCCAGCTTCAATGACTTCATCCTGCAATCGAATGGTTCCACTCTGAATGTTCTCCAGAGCGTTGATACATCGCAGCAATGTGCTCTTTCCGCAGCCGCTTGGACCAATAATGACCACAACCTCCCCCCTTTTCACGGACAGATTCACATCATCCAGAATCACATTTCCTTCGTATTCCTTTCTCAGATGCTCCACTGTCAGGATATTCTCTTCCACATCTCTCACCTCCACTTTCTTTCCAGATATTTTGCCAGCAGACTAATGGGCCAGCAGGCTAGAAAATATAATAAAAACACAACCAGATACACTCCAAATGCTGCCGTAGGACTTGACCTTCGATTTGCCTCAATGATCTGCTGCGCAACTTTCATGATTTCTACAACACCAATCATTAGAATCAGACTGGTCGTCTTAATCATTCGTGTGATTAGATTGATGGACAATGGAATCAACCGGCGCAGTGTCTGCGGTATGATAATATACCAATAGGTCTGTGTCTTAGAAAGGCCCAATGCTTCACTGCTTTCATACTGGTGAAGCGGAATACTGATCAGTGCACCTCTGACAAGGTCGCTCATCTCTGCGGCTCCCCAGAGTGTAAATACGATTACCGCAGATACTTCTCCGGTCGGCTGCCAGCCAAACATTCTTGTGCTGCCAAAAAATACGATAAAGAGTAGTACCAGTTGTGGCATAATCCGTATAAATTCCAGATATATTTTTAAGATTGCTTTTAATACGATATTTCTTCCTGTCATCAGTGTCCCGAGGATGATTCCAATTGGAATGCTGCCTGCTACTGAGATCAAACTAATGCGAAGTGCCACCCACAGTCCTGCAAGAAGACGCATGATATTGCTGCCTTTTAAAAGTACTTCAAGTCCCAAATCCGGCATATCGCACCCTCCTTTCGAACCATGTTCCAAACATTGAAACCGGAAGAAGAATGAGCAGATAGAATACAACCAGTAAAATCAGGCTCTCTGTGGTTTTGTAATACAAACCAATCAGATCCTTTGCTGTAAACATAAGATCCATCAGGCTAATCGCTGAAAATACACTCGTCTCTTTCAATAGAAAGATGATATTTGCCACGAATGCCGGAACACTGATCGATACCGCCTGTGGCAGAATCACGTAACGCATCGTCTGATAGGTGTTCATTCCTAAACTCATCGCACTTTCTTCCTGTATCTGATCAATTGCCTCGAATCCACTTCGAAAGCTTTCTGCCATATAACTGCCACCAAGGAACGCAAGTCCCACGATTCCACACGTTTCTGCATTTGTTGAGATCCCAACTTTTGGCAGCCCGTAATAGAGAAAGAAAAGCTGGACCAAAAGTGGGGTGTTTCTGCTCAGTTCAATATAGATTGCAACAATCGTTCTGATGACTGGAATCTTATAATATTGGATAACAGCACAGGCCAGACCAATTATAATTGCAAATAGAATTCCTATCACACCTAACTTGATTGTGAGCCCGGCTGCTTTTTCATACAGCGGTAAAAATTTGTGTATGTATTCCCAGTTCATTTTCTATGACCTCTTATCTTATCCTTCAAATGGAATCACGGCACCTTCATATGTATCCTCGATGTACTGTTTGATCTCATCCGACTTTAATACCTTGACCAGTGCCTGAATTGCTTTGTTATCCTCGTTTCCCTCTTTGACAGCGATGATATTCACATAAGTCTTAGCTGCTTCAGAATCTGATTTCTCGTATGCGAGTGCATCCTTATCGACGGTATATCCAGCCTCTAATGCATAGTTTCCATTTAATACCACATATGCGACTTCTTTCGTGACGCGAGATACCTGCGCTGCTTCTAACTCTTCAAGCTGAACGTTGTGCGGATTTTCTGTAATGTCTTTTACCGTTGCCTCTAATCCTGCATCTTCTTTTAATGTAATGATTCCATTATCCTGTAAAAGTAATAATGCTCTTGCTTCATTTGTGGTATCATTTGGAATTGCAATTGTATCACCGTCTGCGATGTCATCTAAACTGCTCTTTGTTCCCGGGTAGATTCCAAACGGTTCATAATGAATATCTCCTGCATCTACCAAATGTGTACCCTTTTCTTTATTGAAGCTCTCAAGATAAGGAACATGCTGCATATAATTGGCATCAAACTCGCCGCTTTCTACGACTTCATTCGGCTGCACATAATCGTCAAATACCGTAATATCAAGTGTATATCCTTCGTCTGCCAAAATTGGTTTTGCCTGCTCTAAGATTTCTGCATGCGGTGTTGCAGATGCTGCAATCTTGATGGTTTTCGAATCACCTGCAGATGCGGATGAGCCAGCTGCCGATCCTGCGGTGTCTGCGTTCGCTTTTGTGCATCCTGTAAGTGCTGCTAATACTACGCTTCCTGCTAATAATGCTGATAATAATCTTTTCTTCATAATAATTCTCCCTTTCGTCTTTCAAAATTTATGTTGTCTATCTATGATCAAATCTGGCTGCTAATTTCATCCCTGCGAGTTGAAATAACTGTACCAATACGATCAACAAAATTACGGTCACTATCATGATGTCTTCCTGATAGCGATAATACCCATAGCGGACCGCAATATCTCCAAGTCCGCCTCCGCCGACAGTTCCTGCCATGGCGGAATATCCTAATATCGTTCCCACCCCGATGGTTGCTCCCGTGAGGATTGACGTTCTCGCCTCCACCAGAAGCACTTTCCGGATGATGGTAAATGTAGATGCTCCCATCGACTTTGCCGCTTCGATGACACCGCTATCCACTTCTTTGATGGATGACTCTACCATTCTTGCAATGAACGGTGCTGCCGCAATTACAAGTGGTACGATGGTTGCCGTTGATCCATAACTCTTTCCAACGATAGTCCTCGTAAATGGAATGAGTAGAATGAGTAGAATCAAAAATGGAATGCTTCGAAGGATGTTTGATAACACATCCAGTATCCGGTAAAGTAATGCGTTCGGTTTGATCCCATCTTTATCTGTGACTGCCAGAATAATTCCAAGCGGCAGCCCCAGCAGGTATCCAAATCCAGTCGAAAATACGGTCATATATAATGTCTCTCCGATTCCCTTGATAATCATGGATGTCACTTCACTATCCAGCATATTGCTCCACCTCCTCAATCTCTAATCCTTTTTCTGTCAGATACTCCGTAATTTCTTTGCGCTTATTTTGCGGTAATCCCAAAAGCATCTCTCCCTTTGCAATTCCATTTACATTCTTGGTATCTGCTTTCAATATATTGATGGGTTCTCCAATTCGAAGAATCATATTTGCTACCACAGGTTCAAACGCAGAGTTTTCTGTAAATACAGCTCTTACGATGACTTCCTCATTCACCTGACTCTTCTCTCCCGTTACTGTGGCCGATACATTGTCTCCAATGATTAATTTCTTTCCCGCTGCCGACTTTGGATGATTGAAGATGTCAACCACATTTCCATGTTCCACCAGCCGTCCTGCCTCGATGATCGCTACCTTCTCACATACTTCACGGATGACATCCATCTGGTGTGTAATAATGACAATTGTAATTCCATATTTTTGATTGATCTGTTTTAGCAGATTCAGGATTGACTGTGTTGTCTGCGGATCCAATGCACTGGTTGCCTCATCACAAAGCAAAATGTGTGGGTTCGACGCAAGTGCTCTTGCAATCGCGACTCGCTGCTTTTGTCCTCCTGAGAGCTGGGACGGATATGCCTTTTCTTTCTCCTCCAAGCCCACAATCTGAAGAAGCTCTTTGGCTCGCTTTCTGGCTTCTGCCTTCTTCTTTCCCTGAATCACAAGTGGAAATGCAATGTTGTCCAAAACGGTCTTTTGGAGCAGCAGATTGAAATGCTGGAAAATCATCGCGATGTCTCTTCTCTGTGTCCGAAGCTCCTTCTCCGTCAATGTACCAAGATTGCTGCCGTCAATGAGGACTTTTCCGTCTGTCGGTTTTTCAAGAAAATTCAGACATCGCACCAAGGTGCTCTTTCCTGCTCCAGACATTCCGATGATTCCAAATATCTCACCCTTTTCAATCTCCAGATTGATATCCGCAAGTGCATCGATCGTTTTTCCCTCTATCTCAAATCGTTTGGAAATGTGTTCTAATACTATCTGCGCCATTTCTTAAGATTCCTTTCTTTTTTATTTCCTACCTTTTTGATAAGTTTCATGTGCTTTATTCTAACACCAGTCTGTGAATTTGAAAAATACAAAAAAATAATAGCCAGTTATAGATTTTCTCTATAACCAACTATTATTGTTTCACGTTAAAATTCTCTATTTACCCTTCTAAAACCTCAATCTGACATGCCTTCATCGCCTGCAGTGCAGTTCTGTGGCTCTCCGGGGTCACACCTGCGCAACAGGAAGCATCCACGATAATCGGTACTTCCGGCATAAAAGCTTTCAGCAGCATCGCATTTGAAATCACACAGATATCCGTGCATAATCCAACCAGTGTAACAGAGTTGATCTGTATATCTGAGTTCATCATTCCGAGCATCCCAGCTAATTGTGCACTGCCAAATGTCGGTTTCTCAATAACTGTCTCTTCACGCTCAACCCACTTCGCAATCTCGGGATGAATCTCCCAGCCTTGTGTATCACGGATACAGTGCTTAACCGGTAAGTTTTTCCCTTCCTGCGTTTCAAGATAGTCGTCCTCATGTGTGTCCTGTGTAAACAGCACCAATCCTTCAAAATCTTCAATACGACCGGCTACTTTGGGCACAATTGCTTTTGCTTCTTCTGTCCCTAACGCACCGTCAATGAAATCATTCTGCATATCAATCACCAGAAGGACATCGGTCTCTTCCGGTAAGTCCATCATCTCTCCCATTCCCAGATCGTACAGCATGTCATTGATCACATCCATATCGTACTCACCCGGAAAGGCGTCCTCGTACCACTCTTTCATGTTCTCGTATTCCGGGTCTTCCGGGTTTGCCAAAGTCTCCATCAATTCATAATAACCCCAGATACCACCACAGTCCTCTGGGAAACTGTCTCCCTTGTACTTCACAACCTGCGCACATGACTGATCATAATCGTCCACAATGTCTTCTACCGTAATTGTGTGGATCCAATTGTCACCAAAATCATAGCAGTACGTAAATGATTTCTGTCCCTCAAGATAGGAATCAATTACAGATTCACCTGCCTCCAGTCTTTCCATGTTACCATACTCAAAATCATCTATCTCTTCTTCAAAGCAAACACCCAGCTTGGAAAATGTGAAGTTATACAAGTGATATCCGCACCATTCCATTGCTTCGTTAATCATTGCACTGAATACTTGAAATGTAATGCCCGCCGGAATCATCATTCTGCGCCATACCGGTGGTTTCGAATCTTTCACTGTAACTTTAATCTGATATGCTTTCATAGGTGTACCTCCGTAATTTTAGTTGAATCATAACCTACTTATCCTTTTCCAATTGCTTCAATCGTTCCTCAAATTTGTTTCATTGATTTTCCAACTCCTTCCGAAATTGCTCGTTTTTTGAGAAATCGATATAACTATCCACTTCATTTGTGTTATAGAATATTCCATGTAAAAAATGAATAATATCCGTTACATCTTCTGTGATCCATTCACCAATCCTTATAAGCACATGAATCTTTATTGAAATTTTACCACACAAAAAATAGAAATCCAATGCTTTCCTGCTTATTCTTTCTTTTAGAAAAATACAAGTCTTTTATTCTTACAAATGATGAATGATTGGTTTCATTCGTTCAAATGTGCAAAAGGTCTGATATCCCATCATCTTCAGCTCTTCTTTTACTTCCGGAATATGATCCGCAAGGTGTGCTGTCTCGTGTGTATCGGAACCGATTGTGACAAGCTCACCTCCCAGCTCGCGATATCTCTTTAAGATTCTTCTTGAAGGCATGAGATCTTTTAACCCATATTTGAAACTGGAGGTATTGATCTCGATTCCTTTGCCGTCTTCAATCACCAGCTTTAAAATCGGATCTACATATTTCATGATCTTTTCATCCGGGAAATCACCGTACTTATCATATCGTTTAATCATATCAAGGTGTCCTAATACAGAATAAGACTTATACACCTTCATCACATCGTAAATTGCTTTATAATAATGCTCCTGATACTCCTGCTGGCTTTTGCCCTCCTGATATTCATAATTCCAAAATTCTTTGTTATCGATCTGGTGATTGCTCAAGATTACAAAATCAAATGGATATTTTTCAAAATCTTGTTGAAATGGTTCTACCGTCTCTAACTGCACGCCAAATTCAATACCTGATCTTATGATAATCTGATCGGCATATTTTTCTTTCATTCGCTGGACCAATGCAAAATACGCTTTGTAGTCGCAGTTCAAATCTGTCTTGACCCCGTAATCCACATGTTCTGTAAATGCAATTTCATCTAATTGCAGCTCCAATGCCCTCTGAATCATGATCTCCATTGGACATTCGGAATCATCGCTAAAGGATGTATGTACATGGTAATCTGTAAAATAATTGTCTTTCATTTTGTTTCTCCTCTCATCGTGTCAGGTTCTTGACCCATTGATATTTTTTATAGTGACGGTACACTGCAGGTATCTTTACCAACTCATCTAAATTTAAAAGGAAATATACCCAGAGTACCGGAACTTTTAGAACAAATGCTGCCATCAATCCGATCGGTGTGATGACAAACCACATTGTGATCATATCACAAATCAGCCCAAATTTTGTATCTCCACCCGCGCAGAAGATTCCTGCAACCACTGTAGAATTAACGGATTTTCCAATCATATAGTAAGCACAGATAAACAGCATCACACGTAGATATTCCTGTGCCGTCTCCGTCAGATTTCCCACATGACCAAGGATGAATGGAATCAGAAGTAAAATGACAACACCAGAAATAATTCCTGACAAAATCGACAATCTGCAAAGTCTGGCTCCATCTCGCTTCGCTTTCTTCAGATGTCCACTGCCAAGCTCATTTCCTACGATGATTCCCGCTCCGGTTGCAATTCCCATACAAAAACATGAAATCAGATTCTTCACAATGTTCGCGTAGGAATTCGCTGCAACTGCATCGCTGCCGAGATGCCCCATAATCACGGTAAACATCGTAAAACCGCAGCCCCATACCAGTTCATTTCCCAGAACGGGATTTGTGTATGTCCAGAAATCTTTTACAAGCAGGCGCTCGGTATGTAAGAGATTGCTCCACTTGAGCCTGACAACATCCTTTTTTCTATTTTCCCACAGAACCAGAAGTAATTCCACAATTCTGGCAATCACAGTTGCTCTGGCCGCCCCCACGATCCCCTGCGCTGGTATTCCCAAAAGGCCAAAGATCAGAATCGAATTCAGAACGATATTCAGCACCATGGAGGTAATGCTGTAAATCGTACTCTTTAACGTTCTCCCACTGTTTTTCATAATACAGAGATAAATCTGTGAGATGGCTGCTAAAATATACGACCAACTGACCGTATGCAGATAGTCTGCTCCCGACTGAATAAGATTCACATCATTCGTAAATATTTTCATCAGTAACATTGGGTAAAAAAACGCCGCTGTAAAGAAAATCATTGAAATAAAAAATGAAATTTTGGTTGCATGTGCCAGAATATGTTCCACCGATTCTTTGTCACCCCTCCCCCAATATTGTGCTGCAAGGATGGTTGCTCCGATGGTCAGCGCCGCATAAAACAGGCTCAGAACAAATTGAATCTGCGTTGCCAGTGATACCGCCGATAGTGCTTCCTGACTCTGCATTCCAAGCATCAGCGCATCGGAAGCACTCACAAGTGCGGACATCAGATTCTGGCAGGCGATTGGCAGAACAATCGCACACAAATTTTTATAAAAATGGCTCTTTTCCTCCCACACAGAAACTTTCTCCTTCTCGTTTTGTTTTCTATACATTTCCCTTTACGTTCCGTTCTCTAATTGATATAATATTCTATATTAAAACCAGTTTCTACTACTATATCCCTTAAAACTATAATAATTTTCCACAAGCAGGAAATATTTCCACAAAAGAAAGGATGTATAGAATGGCAAAAATTCAAATTGATACAATGGCAGATTTTTCAGAGATCATACATTACGATTCCCCGGGAATTCCACTCTATATTCAGCGGGGCCTTCTGTCTAATTACCCGGACATGCGTGCCGTCTGTCACTGGCATGATGATATTGAATTGATTCAGATTATCTCCGGCGAAATGAATTACTATATCAATGGACAGACCGTGCTGCTAAAAAAAGACGATACCCTTCTCATCAATTCAAAAGAGATGCACTACGGATATTCGTTTTGCGAACACGAATGTGAATTTACCTGCATTCTTTTTCATCCATCTCTTTTATCCGCAAACAGAAACCTTTTTGAACAGTATGTCGCTCCGATTTTGGATAATCAACGTCTCCCCTACCTATGGGCTCGCCAATCGGAACAGCTTGAAATCACACAGCTTGTTCGGGACATTTTAGCAAAAAAAGAAGCACAGGACTCCGGTTACGAAATAAATGTAATTGGAATGCTGTACACGTTGTGGGCTTCCATCTGCAGGCTGAAACATATATTGGATGATCATCCTGCAAGTACCTTGCCGCCGGATGTTCAATCACTGCGGATGATGGTTTCTTTTATTCATACACACTATAAAGAATCCATCTCATTGGAAGATATTGCAAATTCTGCTACGATCTGCCGCAGCAAGTGCTGCAGTGTCTTTCGACAGCAAATTCAGCAGCGGCCATTTGATTTCTTGAATAATTATCGCCTGCAGATGAGTGCAGACCTTTTAAAAAATACAATAATGCCAATCACGGAGATTGCATTGGAATGTGGCTTTAACAATCCGAGTTATTATTCCAAGCTGTTTCTCCGGCAATATCGCTGTACGCCTCGTGAATTTCGTAAATCACAGGCTAATACCCATAGTTTTTTTGCTTCGTAAGAAGGAAAAAAGCCGTGATAAACAGTGTGATCCCTTCCGCCACTATAATCGCGCACCAGACTCCATCGATGCCAAAGAAAATCGGAAGAATCAAGATAGCGCTCACCTGAATGACAAGGGTTCTCAGAACCGAAATCATCGCAGAAATCTTTCCATTATTCAGTCCGGTAAAAAATGCCGAGCCGAAAATGTTAAACCCATTGAGTAAAAATGCAAATGAATAAATCTGAAGTGCTCTTGCCGTAATTGCAAGCAGCTGTGCATCGTACCCTACAAACACCTTCGCAATTGGTTCTGCACCGAATTGTCCGAGACATGTCATTACAACCGCTGCTACCGTGGTGACCAGCAGACTCTTACGCAGTAAGTTTTTTAGCTCGTCGCAATGACCGGCTCCATAATGATACCCAACCACCGGTCCGATTCCGATTGCATAGCCAAAATAAAATGCCATGAATATAAATGACACATACATGACAACACCATATGCCGCCACTCCATTTTCTGCCGCATATTTCATTAATTGGAAATTATAGAGGATTCCAACAATGGAGGTGGATAAATTCGTAAGCATTTCGGACGAACCATTTGCACATGCTTTGCGAATTGCTCGAAAATCCAGCTTCGTAATATGAAAGCGCAGCCAGCTTGCATTCTCACGCGCAAAGTAAAAAAACGGTATTGTCCCTCCCAGAATCTCTGCAATTGCAGTTGCGATTCCGGCACCTGCAATTCCCAGATGCAGCACATAGACAAATAGGAAATCCAAAAATCCGTTCAAAAGTCCCATTGCGAGCGAAATCATAAGTCCCATCTTTGCGCGTTCCGCGGTGGCCAGAAAGCTTTGAAAGCTGTTCTGCATCATATAAAAAGTCAAGGATATCAACATAATTCTTCCATATAATACACTGTCGGCAAAAATCAAGTCACTTGCGCCAAGTGCATGTACAATCTGTGGCATGAAAACAGTTCCCAGAATAGAAACTATAACGCCAGCCAGAAAAACAAGCTCTATTAACATAGAAAAAATCTGATTCGCCCGCTCTTTTTCCCCCTGTCCAAAGGTAAACGCAACCAGTGCACTTCCACCCGTTCCAATCATAAATCCGAACGCAGAAAGCCCCATTAATACAGGCATGATTAGATTTACTGCTGCAAATGCATTCTTTCCGGCAAAATTCGACACAAAGAATCCATCTACAATACTGTAAACAGATGTCACAATCATCATCGCAATACACGGTGCAACAAACCGTATTAACCTTTTAAACGTAAAGTGATCTGATATCTTTACTGCCATAGCCCTTCTACTCCTTTGTTTAATTCCTCTAACTGCTTCTTCATCAATCGAATCAGAATCTCCCGTTCCTCATCTGTTAGAATTTCAAATGAATTCTGCTCTGCTGTCAAAATGGGAGCTACATATTTTTTGCTGAAGCCCTTCCCGGCCTTCGTAAGCATAATCCATTTTCTATGTCCTTTCCCACTCTCCTGTTTCAGTTCCACATAACCTGCCTCTACGAGTCTGGCAACTGCAGAATTGATCGTCTGCTTAGAATAAAACCATTCTTTACACAGTTCGCTTTGCACCATATCGCGCTTTTCTCCATAGAGACGGTATAGCACCCAGTGCGCAGCATCTGACAGCCCTGCCCACTGCGCTGCTTTGCAGTAGAAATCGGCTTGCTCTTTATATAATTGGTCGTAGACCTTCATTTGTTCCCTGATTTTATCATTCATACTTAGCATCCTCCTGATTTCATTCACTTTCTGTCTACATTTGCTGAAAAAGAATATCCGATATCGGACTTATTATATATTAAGTCCGATATCGGATATTGTCAAGCCACCTATCTGCTAATCAACAAAGAAATGTTTTAAATATGTACTTATTTCCGCCATATCCATTTTAAAATCACCACGATAAATTCCCATTGGAATTACATCTTCAAATGTGTAGTCCCTTGGAAAATGACTGTTTGCAAAATCATGAACGGTTACCGTTTCTTTTTCCGGATCTACAATCCAATATTCTCTTACCCCTGCAGTTTTGTATTGATTCAATTTCAAAATTAAATCTTTACTTTTTGTCGATGGCGAAACTACTTCCATCACCCAGTCCGGTGCTCCATGCAGGCATTTCCTATCTATGAATCCTTTTCTACATACAAGAAAAACATCTGGCTGTATCATTGTATAATCATCCTGATTCAGTTGAACATCTGCCGGTGCCAAAAATGGAATACACTTTCCTTTTTTATCACGAATGTAATTTGCGAGCTGTCTGTATACCTCAGATGCAATCCCCTGATGAAAGAGTGTCGGTGCCGCCATATCATAGAGTATTCCATCAATCAATTCTGCTCTGGAATTATCTGGAAGTGCATAGTAATCCGCAATTGTATAGTCCCCCTGCTGTTTTTCAACATGGTATGCCATACTCTCAGACACCACATTCTGTTTTGAATCTCTCTTTTCAAAATAGTGTGTTAATGCAATTAGAACATTATAATCCCAAGGCGGCTCATGTGTGCTTAAAGCTTCTTTTACTCGCTCTTTCCCGAATCCAATCTGCTCTGCAATCATTTCATAGCTATATCCCTGTGTTTCCATAGCTTCTAACATCTCATCTAATGTCATATTCTTTCTCCTCGTTTTTCTTTAAGATCTAATTGTTTATATTAGTATATATTATAAGTCCATTCAAGATATTTAGGCAATACTTTTACGATATATAAGTAATACAATGATAGTTTCGAAATGAAATTTTCGAAATAAGATTCTTGAGGCTCGAGATGTCAATTGAATTGACAGAAATTCGATACCTGTAAAAAATACTATAGCATGCATCCAACCGAAAATCAACCGCAAAATCTGACGACGATCTAAAAGCAATTTAGGACATCGTATTTCTAACAAACACGATGTCCTAAACAAGCTAACTAAAACATATATTTCTATGACTTTCCTGCACAAATGCAGCATACTCACATCCCATCACTTCTGCAATCTCTGAAAATAAATATCTCTCCGCAAGCTTTAACCAGTTTTTATCCATGATCGATAAATATGCCTGCTCATTTTTTCTTACATACAGTTTAATCAGCTTCATAACCAATGCTGAATTATCTTCGTAAATCGCTTTTTTCTGTACGGCTGCTCTTTTCTGCATGTTCTGTTGCAGGAACTTTGTTCCATCCGGCTCCAGCTGAAGAATGCTTTGAATCTCTTCCCTTGACTTCAGTTCGCGTGTCTGAATTTTTGTGTTGTCCGTTGGAATATACACAACAATTTTATCATCTACGATCGAGCGCAATCTGTAATATTTACGTTTCTGTTTTTGCATTTCTAGGATACAGATTTCTTCTACTTTACATACACCTTCCGGACTATGGACTACTTTATCACCTATTGAGAGCATTATATTTCCTCCTAAACGATATATTTGTTCTCATTATAATAAAATATCCACTTTACTATCCACCTTGTTTCTGTAAATTGTAGGTAAAACTTTCCCAATAAATTTCTATATCTCTGTATGCGCCACACTCACTACTTCATAGTCCTGATCTGTCACCGCCTTTGTGAGCACCTCATCACTGACTTCCTGTCCCATGGATACGAGTGCTGTTCCGGCTTCATGACTCACTTCTGCTTCCGTCACACCTTCCACTGCCTCTAATGCCTTTTTTACACTTGCCTCACAATGTCCGCACATCATTCCTTTGATTGTCATTTTCTTTGTCATCGTTTCTTTCTCCTCTTCTTTTTTATATTTCATGTTCTGATCAAGTTCTAGATGAATCTGCTTCTTTCTCTTCTTATCTCTACTGCTATTATACATCTGAACAAAGTTCAGGCGCAATGCATTTGTTACTACACAAAAGCTGGATAAACTCATTGCCGCTGCACCGAACATGGGATTTAATTTCCATCCAAAGAGATGAATCCACACGCCTGCTGCCAATGGAATTCCAACAACGTTATAAATAAACGCCCAGAATAAGTTCTCATGGATATTGCGGATGACACTTCGGCTCAGTCTCACTGCTGCCGGAATGTCTTGCAGTTCACTCTTGACCAAGATAACATCTGCCGCATCAATTGCGACGTCTGTTCCCGCTCCGATTGCGATTCCGACATCTGCTCTTGTCAGCGCAGGAGCATCATTGATTCCGTCTCCGACCATTGCTACTCTGCCATATTCCGAAAGCCTGCGAATCTGATCTTCCTTCCCTGCCGGAAGCACATCGGAAATGACATCGTCCACACCGATCTGTTTTCCAATCGCATTTGCTGTACGGCTGTTGTCACCGGTGAGCATAACCACTTCAATCCCCATGTTACGCAGTTCGCCGACAACGGCTTTTGCATTTTCCTTAATTACATCTGCAACTGCAATGATTCCCAGCAGTTGATTCTCCTTGGCAAAATATAACGGTGTCTTTCCTTCCATTGCAAGGTCATCTGCAGTTTGCCGGACATCTGCCGTGATTACTGACGCATTCGCAGAACCTTTCATTTGCTTTTCTATAAATGCTGCATTTCCACCGATGATCTTTACTTCACCAATGGTGGCGGACAATCCATTTCCTGATGCCACCTTAAAGTCTGTACTGTCCAGAATGGGAAGTTTCGCTTCTCGTCCATATGTTACGATTGCATTTGCAAGCGGATGCTCACTCTTCTGCTCCAGCGAATATGCTGCAATCAGTAAATCATGTTCACTGATTCCCTCTGCAGGGATGATGTCCGTTACACTTGGCTTTCCGTGAGTGAGTGTTCCCGTCTTATCCATCGCAATGATTTCGGTCCTTCCGGTTGCCTCAAGCGATGCGGCTGTCTTGAACAGAATCCCGTTCTTAGCAGCTTTTCCATTTCCTACCATAATCGCAACCGGTGTCGCAAGACCCAGCGCGCATGGACAGCTGATAACCAGAACAGAAATTGCCCGCGCGAGTGCAAATCCCACTGTCTGCCCTACAAACAGCCACACAGCCAGCGTTATCAGTGAAACAACAATCACTACCGGAACGAAGATGCCCGATACCTGATCTGCAATTTTCGCAATCGGCGCTTTCGTCGCTGCGGCATCACTCACCATCTGGATAATCTGTGAAAGTGTTGTGTCATTTCCAACCCGCGTTGCACGGCAGGTAATAAAGCCTGACTGATTGATGGTCGCTGCAGAAACCGTGTGCCCTGTTTCTTTATCGACCGGGATGCTCTCCCCTGTCAGCGCAGACTCGTCAACTGCGCAGTTTCCATCTGTGATGACTCCGTCTACCGGGATGCTCTCCCCTGGTCTTACCACAAATATATCGCCCAATTGTACCTGCTCGATTCCAACCGTTTTCTCTTCCCCATCAATTAGAAGTGTTGCGGTCTTAGGAGCAAGCTTCATGAGATTTTTTAATGCATCCGTTGTCTTACCCTTTGAGTGAGCCTCCAGCATTTTCCCGACCGTGATCAGCGTCAGAATCATAGCGGATGATTCAAAGTAAAACTCCATCATGTACATTTCCACTGCTGCTGTATCACCTATCATCATTGCGCCCGTCATCGCATAGAGTGCATATGTGCTATACACAAATGCTGCGGATGCGCCGAGTGCGACCAGCGTATCCATATTAGGAGCACCGTGAATCAGACTCGTGAATCCACTGATAAAGAATCGCTGATTGATTATCATTACAATGACCGTCAACAGCAACTCTGTAAGCCCCATTGCCACATGATTCCCATCTAAAAATCCGGGAAGGGGCCATCCCCACATCATGTGTCCCATCGAAATGTACATGAGCGGTGCCAGAAAACATAAGGATGCAATCAGACGCTTTTTTAGGAGCGGCGTCTCACGGTCTGCCAGTGATTCTTCCCGTGTTCCCGTGCTTCCCTCCTGACTCTCACTTGCCGGGGATGCACCGTATCCCGCTTTCTCAACTGCTTCTATGACTGCATCAGACTTTGCGTTTCCTTCTATATTCATTGAATTCGTGAGCAGACTGACCGTGACCGAATCCACGCCCGGAACACCACCCACTGCTTTCTCAACATGCGCAGAGCAGGCCGCACACGTCATTCCTGTTATATTATATTTCTCCAAAGTAAATCCTCCTTACTTTCTAAATAACTTTAGTTCTTACCACTAACAACCATTTTATACACTTCTGTCGTTTATATACCCCGTATGGGTATATCAGTATCATACCATTGGCTTTCTTCTTTGTCAATCGCATTTTCTGACGGGCAAAATGCAGTTTAGGACGTAGTATTTTCGAAAAATACTACGTCCTAAACTGTGTTTTTGCTATCTCCACATCCGGGAACTGACCGGCGACCTGAGCCAAAGTATCAAGAAACTCCTGCTGCAAATCAATCTGCTTTCTTTTATCACTATAGATTGCATAGCAGGTTCTTGCTTCAGGTCCATTTGTCATCCTGCAAGTACGGAAATATGTCTTTTTCTCCAAGGTATACGCAATCGTAGACGGTACAATTGCCCATGCATTTTCCAGATGAAGAAACTGTTCGAACAGCGACATATTATCCAACGAGATTCTCTTCTCCTGCGTATTTCCAAACCAGTAATCGTGCCACATCAGAAACGGGGAACTCCAGGGAATAAATATCTCATTTTCCACAGACAGGTCATCCGGGGAAACCACCTCCGCGTAATCTGTCTTTTTGCTGCAGATAAACTTCATCGATTCATGAAATAGCGACCTTGTATGAACCTTTTTGAAAAAATGTGGATTCGTGACAAGTGCAAGGTCTACTGTTTGATTTTCGATTGCTTCGTAAGCTGCGTTTGACCTCATCGTAGAAATATTCAGTCTGCAGTCTTTGTGATTCTTAATAAATCCTGTATATACCTTCGGCATGAAGTAAATATTCAGGCTGTCCACATTGGCAATGCGAAGTGGTGACATCGGTGCCTTATAATTAATCTCTTTTGTTTCCTGCCATAATTGTTCCCATTTTTCTGCCACCGGAATAAACCGTTTTCCTGCTTCTGTTAATTCAATGGTACGCACACCTTTCTGACGTACAATCAGATTTGTTCCCAGTTCTCCCTCCAATGAAGAGAGTCTATGACTGAGCGCCGGCTGTGTAATATACAGGGTTTCTGCAGCTTTCGATAACGTAGGGCTGGTAACGATGGTCAGAAATGTCTCAATATCCTGATATGTCATAATGATTTCCCTTTCCGCTTATAATATAAATACTATTTATATTATATACGCAAATTATGAATTTTACAATTATATTCAATCGTCGTATACTAAGACTTAGAAAGAAACAATATTGATTATGTTATGCGAAAGCAAAACAGTATCTCAGATGGGGGATTTATAGCAGATGAATAAAGAACAGTTACACAATTTACTTCATTTCATGATGGCATTAATCGGAGGATTTCTAGGTGCATATACCCTGTTAAATCATCACGACTTGTTCGGAAATGCACAGACAACAAACATGATTAGTCTCGCTACGGATCTCGTTGGTCATAATATAGAAGATTTTTTATATCGTGCTTTGGATTTAACTGTCTATGTATCCGGATTTGCTTGTACCGTTTTGATTCCAAGATATACGAAATTGAATCTTCGTCTATGCAGCATTTTCATCGATGCACTCGCAGGAATCACAATCTGCTTCATTCCAGCCAGTGTCAACGACTTCGTTGCTTTATGCCCTGTACTGTTTGTAACCGCTTTCCAATGGAATAGTTTCCGTGAAGTTGATGGATTTGTCAGTTCTACCATTTTTTCAACAAACAATCTTCGCCAATTTACGACTTCATTTTTTGAATATCTTTGTGATAAAGATAAGAAACATCTGCG
Organism: Hespellia sp.; assembly: GCA_028693555.1. Lineage (GTDB taxonomy): Bacteria > Bacillota > Clostridia > Lachnospirales > Lachnospiraceae > Hespellia. The sequence continues at coordinate 70,312 of JAQUVD010000007.1, read as the reverse complement.
CAAGACCAAAGTGTTCGGCGGAACGCTTCTTTTCTATCACATTGGTGTTGCCATTTCATTTGTGCTGTATCTGAGCATGGGCGCAAAAGCAGGATGGTTCTGTGTAATTCCTGCATGTGTTGCCGCAATGCTGCTCGGATTTGAAAAAGAATGGGTAGCAGTTCCATTTACAGGTGTGGAAATATAGCCTCTCGGGTCCTACTATTCTGCATCCAATGCTTCCTGTACTTCATTCTGTTCCATAAGATCAAGCCAGTTGTCAAATCGAAGTGAGACTTCTTCATAAATCTCATCGTCTTCGATGTCTCCAAGAATCGGATCGTTGGATTCGCTCACTGCAAATGTATAGAAAATCACATCGCCATCCGGATTCTGACTGCCATCCTCCATCAGTGGTAATAAGGCAATGTATTCCTGCCCTTCGATCTCAATCTTACACAATGCAAGACACTCCACCTCTTCGTCTTCCATCGTTGTAAGTGTTACTATAATCTCTTCATCTACTAAATTCGTATAATTCACATCGTTCATCTCTTCTTATTCTCCTTCTTCAAATACGCGTCTGATACTATCATAATGCAAAAAGATTCCCTGCTTTGCAAATGTTTTGATTTCTTCTGGTGTTGCAAGCATATATCCTGCAGTTTCCTCTTCCTGAAGATGAAGATCGCTTTCATCAAAATCCATTACAAAGCGATATACATCAACAAAATAGTTGTCACCCTCTCCCGGATTCTCTCTCTGATATGTGAACTCGTATCCGCCATCACAATCAGACACGTCCAGCCCGGTCTCTTCTTTCACTTCCCGAATAACCGCATCCCGTGATTCCTCGCCAGCCATCGCCGCTCCACCGGAAACTTCCCACCAGCCGGGTGCCCAGTTCTTCGTCATGACGCGTTTCGTAATCAGGAATCTGCCGTCTGTCCTTTTGATTACACCGAGTACTGTCAGGTGATATTCGTCATCCTTCAGGCACCAGTCATTGCGCTGCATCGTTCGTCCCGTACGTTGTTTCTCTTTGTCATATATATCCCAGAATTCCATGTTTTCCTCCATGATCAGCCATTTTTCTTTTTGGTAGTTCCATTATAGCGTGCTTGAGCGCAATACACAACCTGCGAACGTATTACTTTTCTTCTGTCAGTTCTCTTAATGCCTTTGCATATGCCTGCATCCTTGCTTTCATATCAGCATTAGCGTTAGCATTTGCAACCATACACTCAAGCTGTACCTCATCAGCCAAATACGCATCGTCTTCACAATGTAAGTCTGAAATCCCCTCATCCAGTAAGTCGACAGTCTCTGATCGATAAAATACATCCATTGCCTGCATACGCGATATCTTTTTTTTCATAGCGATATCGCTGATAATCCGGGCATATTTATTGGCAAGTAATATTCTGTTTGCTTCCATCAGCACACCTCACTCTTCTGAAAATGCAGATACTCATCTAATATCTGTTGATTGCGAATACAAATCTGCCAATTCGGTTTCTGATACTGCAGCCGCCCCAAAGCGTCCGTTTCCGAAATCAGTCCATCCAAATACAACTCTACCGTATTGAAGACCCGATCATTTGCGATGCCTCCATGAATGACATCATACTGTTTTACTCGTTTTCCTTTTCGATTCGCCACAATGAAGTCCAACCATTCCTCATCATATGCCGCAAAAGTCTTTGTAAGAAATTTTTGTTCCACCTGCGCCATATCTAATTGATAAAAATTCACAGTTCCCTGATATCTTCGCTTCACGAATCGCTCTGCCCACTTTTTCGCCTGCCCATACTCTTTGGCAAGATAGAACCCTTTTCCAAAATCCAGTCGTGTCCGTGAGTGTGAGATATCGGGATTTTGAATCTCCCACATGGCACCATGATACACTAACATCTCGATACCTCCTCAAGCAGCTTTTCTATTTCTTCCAGAATATACTCTCTGCTCTGCGAATGAAGAATTTCGTAATTGGGTATCAAGAAATCATGCATGATTGACGAATGGTCTACCAGTAAACAATATGCTTCTTTGCTTGTAATTTCTCTTGCTTCCCGCAATATCTCAATACAAAAAGTGACAAATTCCAGTTCTCTTTTGGAAATGTCATGATTGTCCTCATGTTTTGATGGAATCTTGGGATTCATAAAATCTACATTCATATCGCAGACCTCTTTCTACTACATTTTGCTATTATTATAGCGTGCCTGATATGGGAACACAATGGTGAATTATCTTCTCTCGTAAGTTATTGACTTTTCACAGAATTCTATCTATATTAAACTCATATACAGATTCAAAGAGCGCGAACCCAGATAAAAAACAGGAGGCAGAATATGAAATCAAAATATCAACTTGACACAGAAGAAAATAAGCTTTTTATGAAGCAACTTTGCGAGGAACTACTAAACTTCGGGCATCGCTTTCCTTCTCCGGATGGTTCTTCTTATTATCTGGGAGACGACGGAACACCGTGGACAAACCACAGCCGTGAGACATGGATTACCTGTCGAATGACCCATGTCTATAGTATTGGAAGCCTGCTCTCTCACCCTGGCAGTGAAGCACTTGCAGATGCCGGCATGACCGGTATCCGCGGAAAACTCTGTGACAAGGATCACGGTGGGTGGTATGCCGGAATTACTGCCGATGACGAGATTCTTCCAAATAAGCAATGCTATGCTCATGCATTTGTGATTTTGGCTGCCACCTCTGCCCTTCTCGCGAAAAGACCCGGGGCCAGTGAACTTTTGCAAGACGCTCTTGTCATCTATGACCACTACTTCTGGAATGAGGAGGAAGGACTTGCATGTGATACATGGAATACCGAGTTTACAATTCTGGATGATTATCGCGTTCTAAATGCCAACATGCATACCGTTGAAGCATTTCTGGCTGTTGCCGATGCAGCCGGACGGGAGGAATATCGAACAAGAGCCGGGCGGATTATCAATCATGTAATTGACTGGGCTTCTCAGAATGACTGGCGGATTCCAGAACATTTTACCAAACAGTGGTTCCCTGATCTGGAATGCAATAAGGAGCAGCCGGACGACCCTTTTAAGCCGTATGGTGCCACGCCGGGTCATGGAATCGAATGGGCAAGACTGATTACGCAGTGGGCGCTTTCTACTTACCCGAGTGATTCTTCTTCCGCCCAGACCTATATCACCGCCTCCGAAAAGCTGTATGACCGTGCAATTTCCGATGCATGGAACGTGGATGGTGCCCCCGGCATTGTTTACACCACTGACTGGAATGGGCAGCCGGTAGTGCACGACAGAATGCACTGGACTTTGGCCGAGGCAATCAATACTTCTGCGGTACTGGCTCACGTGACAAAAAAAGAACGTTTTGCATCGGACTACGCACAATTCCTTACTTATCTGGATGAATTTGTTTTGGATCACGCAAACGGATCCTGGTTTCATCAGCTTGACCAGAACAACCGACTCATGGAAACGGTCTGGCCCGGAAAATCTGACATTTACCACGCGCTTCAGGCAACCCTGATTCCTTACAGTGATCCGGCGGTTTCCATCGCCAAAGCAGTCTCGGTCGCTACAGATTAATCCAGTTCATCTGAATAGATGACTGCACAATCCCTTCCACTCTCCTTGGAGTGATAAAGAGCCTTATCCGCACAAGTATACAATTTCTCAAAAGATCGACCATGATCCGGTGCAATTGCGATGCCTACACTGCAGCTAATATTCACATCCTGCTGCGTTCCATGAATGGTCTGACGCATTGCATTCTGGAGTTGCTTTATTTTTTCATTGAGAAAGTCGTATTTATTTGGATAATCCATATAGATTACAAATTCGTCGCCACCCAGACGGCAAACGATGTCATTTGAGCGAAATATCGCCTCAAAGATTTTTGCACATTCGATCAGAATCTCGTCACCGGCCTGATGCCCCAGCGTATCATTTACGCTTTTAAAATGATCAATATCCAATAGCAGGAATGCCCCCTTCGAGAAATGTTTGTCTTTCAATCTCCGGTTTATTTTCCGCATGCCTGCTAATCTGTTCCATAGACCTGTCATGGCATCTTTAGTTGCATTTTCTTTCAATGTGATTTGTCGATGAACAATAACGTAAGCGCCAAAAGCAATCAGAATAAGTCCTGCAAAAATGCTCAAAAAGATTTGTATATCCTTTTGTGTATCATTCCAGCCTGCAACGGGGTATGCCTGTAATTCAAAATTCATTGTTTGAATAGAAAATCGTAATGTCTCATTCCCATACCCTTCTTGAAACCCTCGATTTAGTATCTCTACATGCTCACCTGCATCCTCATTTTCGCGGAACACCCGATAGGCATATCCCATGTCCCCTAACATATCTGTAGCAGTTCCCTCCATTACTTCCGGAAATGCAAGTGTTACAGAAACGAGTCCCCAGTCAAGAAGGCTGCCATCATTCTGTGGGACTTGCACGAAAAGGCGTCCCGATATTGCTTGCCCACCCTGAATCAGATCATAGGGGCCTGTGACGGTTAGTTTGCCGGTTTTTTGTGCAGCGATGGCGGCTTCAAAGGACTGATTTGTTTGGGAATATAAATCCAGCCCTATTACATTTTCGTTTCCAGTCAATGGATAGACCTGCGTGACAATCCCATCCGGTGCGACCAGAATATTGCGAACATATCTTTTGTATTCTTCCTGAACCAGAAATTGTCCCGTGCTATCCAAATCAATATTCTCCCCTCGGTTTCCAAGTACTAACGCCTGCAGGGAATAGACCTGTAAGAGTGCCTGATTGACGCTGTTTGTCATTTGTTCGGCCTGTGTTGTTAATAATGCATTTAATTGTTCATGTTCTGATTTACGCTCTATGGTCTTATAAGAATAAGTAATGAAGGAAGACAAAATCAGCGATGCTCCTAATACAATGCCAATCAGTTTGATCGATATTTTCTTTTTCATAGCTGTTTCTCCTTCGTCATCATCCGTTCAAAATCTCCAACAGTGCTTCTCTGGTAAAACTTCCGCCATCCATGCCTTCCCCGCTTAAAATCTGATCTGCCAGCTCTTTCTTCTTTTCCTGCATCTTGACAATATTCTCTTCAATACTGCCCTTCACAATCAGCTTATAGACATTTACCACATGCTCCTGTCCAATTCGGTGTGCACGGTCTGTTGCCTGATTCTGGACTGCCAGATTCCACCATGGATCATAATGAATCACCACATCTGCTGCCGTAAGATTTAATCCCGTTCCACCTGCCTTTAGGGAAATGCAAAATACGGACGTATCGTCCTGATTGAATGTATTTACAAGCTGTCTGCGCTTTTCCTTACTGGTGGAACCGGTCAGCATGTAATGACTGATCCCTGCTTTTTCAAGTTCCTCTGCCAATTCACCCAGCATCGTTGTGAACTGGGAAAACAACAGTACCTTGTGCCCATTATCCACCGCATTTTGTATAAATGTGATACACATCTCTTTTTTCGCAGAACCTCCCTTATACCCTTCCAGAATCAATGCCGGATCACAGCATAGCTGTCTGAGCTTTGTCAGTTCGGAAAGAACCACAATCTTCGAGCTTTTAAATTCTTCCTCCGTTTGCTTATCCAACAGCAGTTTCAGTCTCTGTACATGTGCGTCATATATCTTCTGCTGCTCACGCTCCATCTTTGCATATACATTTTCTTCCAGCTTATCCGGAAGGTCCTTGAGCACCTCTTTCTTCAATCTTCTCAGCACAAATGGATGAATCATTTTTCTCAAACGTTCTGTCGCCGCCTCGTCCTGACTCTGTACAATCGGTGTCTCCAGCTCCTCGCGAAATTTCTTGTAACTATACAAAAATCCCGGCATCAGGAAATCAAAAATGCTCCATAGTTCACTTAACCGGTTCTCCACCGGGGTTCCCGTCAAAGCTACTTTAAACGATGCATGCACATCCTTTACCGCCTTTGCTGCCTGTGTATTATGATTTTTGATATACTGGGCCTCATCAATGAACTCCGCTGCAAATGTTACCTCTTCGTACACTTTGATATCTCTTTTTAGAAGGTCGTAAGAAGTAATAGCAATCTCACCCTCTGACAGCTCACAAATCATCTGATGCCTTTGCGCTGCACTTCCCAAGATCATATTCGTTTTGAGTTCCGGTGCAAATTTTTGGAATTCCTCATACCAGTTAAAGACGAGAGACGCGGGCGTCACAATCAGAATCTTTCCACATTTCGGATTTTCCTCATATTCTGACCGTAGAAAGGTTATGACCTGCAGTGTCTTTCCCAGCCCCATATCATCTGCCAGAATTCCTCCAAACCCGTTATGTTTTAAGGTCTTTAACCACAGAAATCCCCTCTTTTGGTACTCTCTTAGTGTCCCTTCCAGACTGCTCGGCACTTCAAAATCATTATCCTCTACCGTCTTCATATTGCGGACCAGCTCGCGAAAGCCCTTATCTCTTACCGAAGCTATGGCTGAGCTCTCCTTAAGTTGTGCATCCACATAAAGTGAACGATATTTCTCAAACTGAATTTGATCCTGCTTCAACTGTTTATCTGTAATCTGAAGGCCTTCTTTAAGCTCCAGTATCTCTTCCAATCCCGAATTTTCCGCATTGATGAATGAACCATCCTTCAGGCGATAGAACTTTTTCTTTCTATTGTAACGAGACAATACTTCGATTAACTCCTCACGGGACATTTCCCCAGAGTCTAAGGACAGGTTCATCAGTCCGCTTTCAATCGAAACACCAACTGTAATCTTCGGTGCCGGTTTTACTTCCATCCGCTTAATTGCATCCGAGACGAATACTTCAGCAACCTGCTGCATTCGCGAAACACCATAGACAAGCAGTTCAAAGATTATTTCCTCATCATCAATTGCCACGACACTGCCGCTCTCGTTATCAAATGCATTTCCGTATTCATGCACCAGCTTTCTAATTGCCTCTTCCTCCTCCATGCTGCGGAGGGATACATCGCTTGTCTCATATAAGGAATATTCTTTTTCCCCATACTTCGCGGTCGGTCTGCATGTAATCATATTGCTCTGCGGCGCATCAAGATAGATACAGAATTCCGGACTCTCAATACCATACTGCTCTTTGTCAAAATCAATCATCGCACACTCATAATACGTTTCTAATGTTGGCAGAAGTTCTCTGCAAAAAGCCGGAATGTCTGCATTCTCAATAAACGCTGTCTTGTTTGGTGTCTGCTGCATTGCTTCCATAACTTCTCTAATAATTTCACTCTGAGGCAATGACTCAATGTACACCTTGTCTTCATAAAAAAATATGTTGGATTTATCAGCTGCATATCCCGCAAAAAAAGGAAGTTCCATCCTGACTCCGTTCTTTTCTCCGGTAAGCTTCATTTTCTTTGGGATCGGCGTTTCAGAAATCTGCCACATCGTATTTGCCATTCCGCAAACATGCATTTGAAAAATCTGTCCGCGCATCAAGTTCAGATACGCTTCTATTTCATCTGTCCCCAGATACATCTCCTTGCTTTTGGCATCTGAACGACCATAGTTATAGTATCCATAATAACTGGTACTGCGATATTTGTCCTCATTCTCTCTGGTCCATTTTTCAATAAATCGGACAAGTGGTCTTGACGCCTCGTCAAACGCTTCGACTGAATGAAGGAATTCCAGATTCTTACCATATCGATGTCTTCCTCGCCTATGAATGAGACGTATCAACTCAAATACATCCTTTACCACATACATCTGTGTTATCCCAATTCGAAATGAAACATATATATTCGTTGCCTCACAGTGCATGGTCGGCTCTAACTGTACTTTTCCATAAGATTCCTGTTCTAAGAGCGGTAAAATATGTGCCTCCTCTTTTCTCTTAAGCAGCTGCATAAGGGCAGGCGTTGTCGCAGGCTTGATTCCTTTTTGAATATTGAATCTGCCCGATTCCAAAAGATTCTGTCCATTGATTCTGGCAAATTCCTCCTGCTGCTCCGCCTCACAGTATTCCATATATTTTAACAGGACCGCAACACAATGCTTGCAAATCCCGCTATATGACTCAAACGCCAGACAATCGCAATCAACCTCTTCGATCTCATCGTCTAACAGACTCACGCTCATGGATACTTGATAACGACTTCCCCTGCTGCCTTCTACAAGTGCAACCAGCTCCTCATATTCCGCGTAATCATCTACCTCAACAGAAAATTGGAGCACTCCGCCCTGCCTGTATATCTGTTCACCTCTTGTATAGGACTGATTCCCCGCCATTTTGCGAATCTGACCTTTGGTTATCATCTGTATTCACCGTTCTTTCTCTATTTTCACATGTTCTTGCTCTTGATTACTATTATAAATGGTAGTAACAGTAAACACAACCGAAAACATGACCGAAAGAACCCCCTCATTACCCATTTTAGTTCATGATTCTTCTTTGGTTCCGTATCAAAAATATCGCCAGCAAAATCAGCTGACGATATTTTTCTTGTGTCTATTCTGTATCTAACTCGCGAATCTCATCTTCTGTCAAGCCCGTTGCTTTCGCGATCACATCAATTGAGGGCAATTTTCCAGTTGAACTATAATCAGCTCATGGTTGCTCCGTCAACGGAAAGAATTTCTCCCGTCACATAGCTTGCCAGATCACTCGCCAGGAATAAACATGCATTTGCAATATCCTCCGGCTCACCGATTCTTCGCAGCGGAATTCTCGCAACTAGAGGTGCAATCATTTCCTCTGGAAGTGCAGCCACCATATCGGTGCGCGTCACACCCGGTGCGACTGCATTGACACGGATCTGATCAGGTCCAAGCTCTCTGGCAAGAGAAACTGTCATTCCATTCACGGCAAATTTACTGGTTGGATATGCAACCCCACCCGGTTGTCCAAATTTGCTGACCATGGAGCTCATATTAATAATACAGCCGCCACCCTGCTGCTTCATTACCTTGACTGATGGTTTAATTGTATTATACAGAGCTAATACATTTAAGTTCATTACTTTTTCAAAACCGCCCGGTTGATAATCATCAATCTTGGTGCTGTCTGAGATTCCGGCGTTATTGACTAAAACATCCACACGACCATATTTCTCCGCAATTGCATTGATTTCCTTTTCCACTGCATCTGCATCCGATAAGTTCGGGTAAGCGCCCTCCACAATCCAATTCGCATTTTCTTCCTTTAACGATTGGAGTGCTTTTGAAACAGTCTCTTCTCTCGAACCAAATAAAATGACTTTGGCACCATTTTCCAGATACTTTTTTACAATTGCATATCCGATTCCACGTGTTCCACCTGTTACAATTGCTACTTTGTTTTTTAACATTTTGCTCCATCCTTTCTTACCACTGTGTCTTTGTGTTCGTCTTCTATATTCTATGTTTCATTATAGATTTTTCTTTTCCATTTGTCTATGATTCCTCCCATATCCGAACTTTTTTTGTCAAACTGCATATCATATATTAATCTACTGAATAGGAAATAAATATGAATAATCAAGAATATAACGATTGTAATAAGCAGCGCCATGTCCATGAAGTGACAGGTATTACCGGCTATCAAAATGAATGTAGCGAATGTCACAATCATCGCTTTGCCACTGTATCCGGAGAAGCAATCTCTGTCGGATGCAGCCATGTGCACGAGATTAAGTTTCGAACCGACTTTGCCGATGAACATTACCATGAGTTTTGTGGAAAATCCGGTCCTGCCGTTGATGTGGGCGGCGGAAAACATGTTCACTATGCCAAAGCATGTACACAGCCTGAAGACGGACACAAGCATGAATTCCAGGTTGCATCACTCATTGAGAGCCCAACTGAATTTGAATGTCCGCGTTAACAGTGCGAAAGAGAGTTATTAAAAAAATATGAGCTGATAGATGGAGGGCATGCATGTATTTAAAATATATGGATGCCCTCTAACCCTCTGCTAAATCATCACTTCCCAACTCTCTTCTTGCACGCAAAGAAATCTATGTTATAATAAGAAAAGCTAATTCCGAAGCAAATCGGAAATATATCGTTCAGAAAGGCAAAGGGAAACTACATTGGGAAATATTATTTTAACAGGTGACAGACCTACAGGAAAACTACATTTAGGACATTATGTCGGTTCGCTAAAGCGTCGCGTGGAATTACAGAATTCCGGCGAGTATGATGACATTTTTATTATGATTGCAGATGCACAGGCACTTACCGATAATGCGGACAACCCGGAGAAGATTCGTCAGAATATCATCGAGGTTGCTCTTGATTATCTTTCATGTGGCATTGATCCGAAGAAATCACACATTTTCATTCAGTCTCAGATTCAGGAGCTGTGCGAACTCAGCTTCTATTTCATGAACTTAGTTACAGTCGCAAGACTGCAGCGCAACCCTACGGTAAAATCTGAGATCAAGGCAAGAGATTTTCAGGCAAGCATCCCGGTTGGATTCTTCACGTATCCAATCAGTCAGGCTGCTGATATTACATTATTCAAGGCAACAACCGTTCCGGTAGGGGAGGATCAGCTTCCAATGCTTGAACAGGCTCGTGAGATTGTACGAAGCTTTGACAATGTCTATGGCGAGGGTATTCTGGTTGAACCGAAAGAATTGCTTCCGGATAACAAGATCTGCTCGCGACTTCCGGGTACAGACGGAAAGGCAAAGATGAGCAAATCTCTTGGCAACTGCATCTACTTATCCGACTCTGCAAAGGATGTAAAGACAAAGGTTATGAGCATGTTTACTGATCCGGATCACATCCGCATTGAAGATCCCGGCAAAGTGGAAGGCAACAGTGTGTTCACCTACCTTGATGCATTTTCAACGGACGAGCATTTTGAAAAGTTCTGGCCGGACTACAAGAATCTTCAGGAAGTCAAAGACCACTACATGCGCGGCGGACTTGGCGATGTCAAGATTAAGAAGTTTTTAATCAAAGTATTAGAGGATACGTTAGAGCCAATCAGAACGAGAAGAAAAGAGTTAGAGCAGGATATTCCTGGTGTATACCAGATTTTAAAAGAAGGAACAGAGTACGCTCGCGGTGTTGGCGCACAGACTCTGTCAGAAGTGAAATCAGCCATGCAGATCAATTATTTCGATGATGAAGAATTGATTGCTGCCCAGGCTGAGAAGTTCAAGAACCAGCAGTAATGCATGTAACACTCAAAACATTTATCATAGTCTGTCCCCTCCTCTTTCTTGCAGGTCTCATCGATGCAATCGGAGGAGGCGGCGGACTTATTTCTTTGCCGGCCTATCTCCTCTCCGGACTCCCTCCGCATATGGCCGTTGCCACCAACAAAATGTCTTCCACATGTGGGACGACTCTGGCAACGATTCGCTTTATCCGGAATAAACTTGTGAATTTCAAACTGGCAGTGCCTTCTGTCATTGCGGCGATTATCGGCTCTTCCATCGGCGCACATGTTTCGCTGATGGTAAGTGAAAACGTAATGAAAATTGTCCTGATTATCATTCTGCCCTTTTCTGCATTTATCGTGTTGAATAAGAAATTATTCCACGACAATGGCTCCGAAGAAATCAGCTTAGACAGACGCACCTATATTACAGCAGTGACTGCTGCTTTGGTCATTGGTTTTTACGATGGATTTTACGGTCCCGGAACCGGAACCTTTTTGATTATTGCTTTTACCGTCTTTGCAAAATTAGGCATGAAGATGGCAAACGGACAGGCAAAAGTCATTAATCTCACGACGAACCTTACTTCCCTTATCATATTTCTGTTAAATGGACAGGTACTGATTTCACTCGGACTTGCTGCTGCCGCCTGCAATATGGTCGGCGGCTATCTCGGTGCCGGACTTGTCATGACACAGGGAAGTAAAATTGTAAGACCTAGCATTCTGCTGGTATTGTTTTTGCTGTTGTTGAAAGTTGTTGGAGTGTTTTAAATTCATGTTTGTTGACTGGTTGAAGTCCATCTGCGTGTGCGGAGCGTGATGTCACCGCGGATCATCATGCTCCGCACACGCAGATTCCTTCAAGACAGACGACAACTATGAATGTTCCAGGCTGGTGGGTGATAACAGGGAGATATTGGTTGACAAACAATAGAAGTTTCTTTGTCTCTCCAAACATTTTATTCCGGTTCTCGCTAAGAGCCTTAAACATTCATGTTTGTCTACTGACTTGAAGGAATCTGTAAGAAGGGGCAGCGCTGTGGCGGGAGGCATTTCATGGAGGTTTTAGAACTGGTTCATAAAAAAGAGACGGATCTGTGCGATGAACTTTGTACTTCAAGTACAAAGTTCAAGTGATGTGAAGAGTAAGAATCATCAGATTCTTGCTCGCCTCATCATGAATCACATAGATCCGATTCTTTTTTATCTAACAGTTCTTAACCTTTATGACGTCCCCCGCCACAGTGCTGCCCGTTCTCACGGATGGACTTCAACCAGCCCGCCAAACAAAAATTTCACTCTATCACACTCGCCTTAAGTATCTCTCCTTCACACTGCCTGCATACATTTTCATCCGGTGCCATGACGTAGAAGAAGATGCTGGTATGATATTCTTCAAAATACCGCCCATACACGACACTCTTCATCTCCACAGGCGTAAAGGCTTCCTTTACGGCAAAATTCGGCGCACCGTATTGAAGATACGAGGTGACTCCATCCTGCTTCTTATGCGAAGCACCATTTACTAAGATATCAGAACTCATGCGAATCCAACCGTCATATCCTGCCATTCTGTATCCATCGTCCAGTTCAATATTCTCGCAGGTAAAGACTTCATCTTCCTGCTGCAATCCAAAATCCTCCAGCACTAAGGAGAAGAAGTCAAACTTTGCTGTATCTGCAATCGCATCCGAATCTAAATTTCCCTGTTCGTCAAATCCATACGCACTTCCATCTTCTTGCTGCACAAGATATGCGCCGTAGAATCCATTGTAATACTGTGACTTTGTATCATACAAACGGCTGCATCCCTCACTGAGATTGAACGCCGGAAAGTTATACAGAATCGTCAGCTTCTCTCCCGGTTTCCCGATGTAGTTTGAAAATTCCTGATCTGCAGTAAATGTCATAACAAATGGGTACCAGTCCGTCTCATTTGTCGCACCGCCACCCGGTATCTGCACGTCAAACCCTTCCTTTTCCATAATACTGTCTTCCTTACAGACATGACTGTAAACCGCCATCACTGCGAGACTTCGGACATACGGAAATAGCGGACTCATCACAAAGATGCTGCCCGCGATTGCAATACATACGAGAATCATTCCAATTGTTCTTATTTTTCGTCTCATTATTTTATCCTTCCGAACGTTTATCGTTCTCGATCCATTCTCCAGACAAATAACGTCTACAGCATCAGCAGTTCCAGCAGGAAGACGACCACACAGCACGCCACAGAGACGCTAAACAGACTTGCCCCAAACCAGGCCAGACCCATTCCAACAAGCAGTGCCAGAAGTCCTGACCAGGTGCTTTGCGTCGCGTCCAGAATGGCTGGAAATGTCATGACTGCCAGCGTCACATATGGTACATAATACAAGAACGACCGAATGGTCTTGTTCTTAATTTCTTTTCGGATCAAAGTCAGCGGAAGCACACGGATCAGGTACGTCACAACCGCCATAATCAGGATGTAGATATAGATATTATGCTTCATGATCGTCCTCCTGTTCCTTAACCGGAAAGAGAATCGCTGCCGCTCCTGCAATCAGTACCGTTAAGAGAATAGTCTTCATTCCCGAAGAAACGGAATCAAACACGGACCATTTGTTAACCAGAAAGCTGAGTCCAAATGATATCGCAATCAGTACTGCGATGATTTTCTCTTTCTTGGCAGCCGGAATGATAATGGCAATAAACATTCCATAGAGCCCCACGCTGAGTGCGCTGACCGCGCGAAGTGGAAGCACGTTTCCCATCAAAACACCTAAGAGGGTTCCCCCGGACCATCCGGGAATCGCAACCACGATTGCCCCAAAGGTATAAAATGGATTCAGCTTTCCGGGAACTCCAATGGAGATTCCAAAAATCTCATCCGTCACATCATATCCAATCAGTAACCTCTGCCACAAGGGCACATCCTCTGATAATTTCTGGCTGAGCGCACAGGACATCAGAAGATATCTTGCATTTGCCACCAGCTCCATAATTGCAATTTCAACATAGCCCGCACCCGCGGCAATCAACGTAAATCCCACGTACTCCCCCGCAGAAGCATTGAGCGTCAGACTCGCAAGTGTTGCCTGAAGTGCATTTAATCCAGCATTTCTCGCTGTGATTCCAAGTGTAAATGCCACTGCAAAATACCCCAGTGCAATTGGCATTCCGTCTTTCATTCCTTTTCGAAACCAAGAGCTGTTGCTGTGTGCTCTTTTGTTGTTCATCATATCTTTCCTCTCGTATCCTTCTATTTCCATGACAACCACTCAGCCGAAAAGATGCCTGGCTCATATGCCAGACATCCGTTTCCGCTCTAAATATGTCGTTTGATTGTCTCCTGCAATACATTCCCTTTATTGCTGTATCTTGCAACAATATAGTGGTTCGCCTTCTGTTCGAGCTCATCATCTAATGGTGCAAGCGTTACATCTTCTCCATATTTGCGGCAGAGTGCTTTTTGAAGCAGGTAATCGCAGACATGTGGATTCTTCGGAAGAAGCGGTCCGTGAAGGTAGGTTGCAATCACATTCTTATATACAACGCCTTCATAATCACCCTTTCCTGTATTTCCAAGTCCGTAGAATACCTTTCCAAACGGCTGATGCGCTCCGATATAGGTTCTTCCACCATGGTTCTCGTATCCGACAACCGGTGTCGCAAACAGATCACTCTCTAAAATGATATTGCGAAGAAGCCGCTCCGGCTCCCATTCTGTATAGATATCAAGAATCTCAAGGCCCTCAATCTTCTTTGTATTGGTCTTATAGTATTTTCCGAGGAGCTGATATCCGCCGCAGACTGCAAGGACAACACCGTCATCTGCTACATATTCCTGAAAACCCTTCTTAATCTTCTTTAATTCTTCACACACGATTTCCTGCTCGCGGTCAGATCCCCCGCCAAGAAGCACGATGTCGATGTTCGAAAAATCGATCTCCTCTCCCTGTAGATACTGCGTTACTTCGCATTCGATTCCACGCCATTCAAGACGTTTGCGAAAACACTGAATATTTCCACGGTCTCCGTACAGATTCAACAGATCCGGATATAAATGCGCAATATTTAACTTCATCATTACGCCTCCTTTCCGGCATATTCATCTGCCAACTCTTTGAGTAAATCATTCGTACTGTAAAGTCCGGTATAATTCACGATAATATACAGATTGTTGGTACGATGATCGATGCAGTCACGAATGGTATTCTTCATATCCAATGTCACTTCGCTTTGGATATCTTCATATTTCAAACGAAGCTGCATGTCATACCCACGCTTGCCTGCTGTAATAATCGAGCTCGTATGCTCATTTTCAAGATATTGGAAATCCACATCCCAAAGCCATGATACATCTTCTCCATCCTGATACTCATCATTAATCATGATAATAATATCCTTTGGTTTTTCATCCCGAAGGACCAGCGAAACCTTCTGCTGGAATCCAACCGGATTCTTTGCCAGATGAATCTGCAGATGCGTACCGGCAATCTCAAACTGACTCTCGCGGCTGTTTGCGTAATCATAGTTCGCAATCATTTCCTCAAAATGAGGGGCTTCAATCCCAGCCATGCGAAGCGCACTAAATGCAGACAATGTGTTGTAAATATTATATGGTGCCGGAGACGCTGTCTCAAAATGTCTGCCCTGCACATCAAAGCTTGAACCATCTCCCAAGAGCTTGATGTTCTCTGCCGCAAAGTCCGCTGCCGGACGTGTCAGACCGCAGTGTGGACAGGTGTAATCGCCAAGCTGTCCATAATGAAAGAACTTGTATTCCAGCTTGTGACCGCATTTCCTACAGAAAATACTCTCGCGAATCTCAGAACGACTCTTGTCATCGAAAATCTGTTCATTAATCTCATACGTCATGAAATCATGCTTGCTCTCCTGCGCCAGCGTATAAGAAAGAACATCATCGCCGTTGATCAGGAGCGTCAGCTTCGGTGCTTTCTCAATCGCCTCTTTTACTTTTTGGAAGGTAATATCAACCTCACCAAACCGGTCAAGCTGATCCCTGTAAATGTTCGTCAGCACCAGATAATCCGGCTGAAGCATCGGAAGCACTCTCATTGCTGCAAGCTCGTCCACCTCAATACAAGCATAGTCAGCATCCAAACGTCCCTTTTTATCCGTTGCCAATACGAATGCCGAAATCACACCATTTAACATATTCGATCCAGTCTTGTTAATCACGACCTTCTCTCCCTCTGCTGCCAGTGCATGATACAAAATGCTGTTAACGGTTGTCTTTCCATTCGTTCCCATCACAACAAATGTCTTCTTTCTCACATCGTTTGATAAAGATGTCAGTATATGATGATCCAATGTTCTTGCAATATAGCCAGGAAGTGTTACGCCTTGTCCACCGCGTATCTTCTGGCTCATGTTACTTGCCCATTTTGAAAACCGAATCACTAAATTTCTTCGAAAGCCCATGTGTATTTTCCTTTCTCTGTCTTTTCGACTTCCTCTATTATAATGGGTACTCGATAGGAAATGCAAGTATTTCCCCTACTTTAATTCCTCAAATAGCTGATTGTATTCTTCCGAGAAAATGCTGCCCTTGTTCCAGATAAATGTAAAATCATGAGACTGCTTGAAATCCCGGATCAATATTTCCCGTAAACTTCCCGCTTTTAACTCCTTCTCCACTGCGGACTGATATAAAAATGTAATTCCTGCATCCTCTTCCACCAGCATCTTAATCGCATTCATACTATTAATTTCAACCAAATGTGGAAAATCTGATACGGCAAAATTCTTCTCACCCAAAGCCTTTTCAAAGATTTCTCTCGTTCCTGACCCCCGCTCTCTTACAATCAGCCGTTCCTGAAACAACTCCTCCAGCGTAATCGATCCCCGCCCGCTCTGATCTGCAAACTGATGATCTGCATGACATACACCGATAAAAGGTACCTTGGCGTAGCTTCGATAATCATATTCCTTCTTGGAAAAATATCCTTCCACAATCGCAAAATCAATTTCCCGATTGGACAGTTTTTCTAAAAGTGCCTGCGTATTCGCAACAATAATATGAACGGACGTTGTCGGATGATTACGGATATACCGCGATAAATGTGGAGCAATTGCATATTCTCCAATTGTCATTGTGACACCAAAGACCAGCTTTCTCTCCTTTTTTGGCGCGCAGTCCAATTGCTTTTGCAAATGGATCTCATCATGTGCCATCGTCGACACTGCATTGTAAAGTGTTTCTCCCGCCGGTGTCAGATAAATCTTCTTTCCTCTGCTTTCAAAGAGCTTATGTCCGTAGTAATTCTCCAGATACCGAATGTGCTGGGAAACTGCAGGCTGTGTAATGCTGAGATTCTGCCCGGCTTTTGTATAGTTCATTGTTTTGCACACTTCCAAAAACGTGTGAATTCGAAAATCTAACATATCAGAAAAAACCCTTTCCCGTATAAAAAACCTTTTGATTGTTTTATCATAACATATTATTATCATATAATAAATATTTATAATTTTATTTTATCATCATGGTATGGTAATATAGGGAAGGACAAAATGAAAAACAGATTTACCGTGGTATTTACCCCGGCTCATAGAGAAAGGAATGACATTATGAACTTTATTAACAAAAACGGAAAGGGCTTGCTTTTATGTCTTGTAATTGCAATCCCGTCATGGTTCTTGGGAAAACAGTTTCCTATTATCGGAGGACCAGTGATTGCAATTATCGCCGGAATGATTCTCACATTATTGATCAAGGATAAAACAAATCTCCAGCCGGGAATCACCTTTTCTGCAAAGAAGATCCTGCAATGGGCAGTGATCCTCCTGGGATTCGGGCTCAACTTAAATGTAATCTTAGAGACAGGAAAACAGTCTCTTCCAATTATCATCGCAACGATTACAACTTCACTTGTGATTTCCTTTCTTCTTCACAAGCTCATGCATATTCCAAGTAAGATTTCCACACTGGTAGGCGTTGGTTCCTCTATCTGCGGAGGCTCTGCAATCGCGGCAACCGCACCGGTCATCGATGCAGATGATGAAGAAGTCGCTCAGGCGATCTCGGTAATCTTCTTCTTTAATGTCCTTGCAGCGATTCTCTTTCCTACTTTCGGAACCATCTTAGGATTTGCTCAGGATACCGGAAATGCATTCGGTGTATTTGCCGGAACGGCCATCAATGATACTTCCTCTGTAACAGCCGCGGCTTCTACCTGGGACAGCATGTATGCGCTCGGTTCTGCCACGCTGGACAAAGCCGTAACCGTAAAGCTCACCAGAACACTTGCAATCATCCCGATTACATTGGTGCTTGCATTTATGAGAACACGCAAAGAGAAGCAGAGTGGTGAAGAAGGAAAGAAAGTTTCTTTCAAACAAATCTTTCCATTCTTCATCCTCTACTTCATCGCTGCTTCCATTATCACAACCGTGGCTGTGAATATGGGCGTCTCTGCAGATTTTTTCACACCGCTGAAAGAACTGAGTAAATTCTTCATCATCCTTGCAATGGCGGCAATTGGTATCAACACCAATATTGTAAAGCTTGTGAAAACCGGTGGCAAACCAATCTTTATGGGAATGTGCTGCTGGATTGGTATTACATGTGTGAGTCTGCTAATGCAGCATCTTCTGGGGATCTGGTAGGGATTACCCTTCCGTATCCCGTAATCGTTCCACAACGGTCTTCTTTGCAACACTTTGATAACTCAACAGTGGAAGCAATACTCCAAGTAATACAAAGACCGGAAGTACAATCAAAATCGGAGTTATGGTAAGCTGATAACGATAGAACCAGAACATACTTTCCAGCGTTTTTGAAAGCATTCGTCCGGTTACGACTGTTAACACCATTGAAAACAGAATCGCCCCCAATGCATACAACAGCCCTTCGCAGATCAGCATGGTCTTCAACTGCTTTCCTGTCATGCCAATGGACTGCAGCATGGCAAATTCTCTCCGTCTTGTGAGGATTCCGGTCAGTATTGCATTAAAGAAATTCAGAATCCCAACCAGTCCTACGATAAAGCTGAGTGCTCCGCCAAGAAGTAGAAACATGGAGCGAAATCCTTCAAATTGAGCCGCATACGTTGCCTTGCTCTCATAATCACAATCCGGATTCTGATTCTGTGTATAATCCGTCATATATTTTTCCATAGAAGCATTCGCTGCATCATCTTTTGTATTAAACACATATGACATGATCTGATTCCTCCCGGTATCCCGAATATAAGTCTGGTCATTTAGCACAAACGGATCAGATCCATAATACCGGTAACTCATCGCCGGCGGAACAAGCACCAAAGCTGTCACCGTATAAGTAACCTCATGGGAAGAAAGAATCTTTTGCACATAGTCTTCCTCACTGGAAGGATCAACCGATTCACCGGTCTCCGTATCTACATAGTCAACTTCATCTACATACGTCAATGTAACAGAGTCACCCAGCTTTGCCCAATGAGATTCCGGTATCAGATTGTCATAGTCATCATCCTCATAAACTGCAGCAATTGCATTGCTTCCGGCTTCATGCAGCTTTGATAAATCCCCTTCAATGACCTTGAGCTGATCTAGCGCAAAGGCTTCCATCCCATACAAATTCACACCTGTGAGAATGTGTCCATCCGCTGTCTTATCCGCTGATTCCACCAACTGATCCAAGCCTTTCGCATCGTACCAGTCCTTATTTTGCATTCTAAAATAATCTTCCGTTACCGCTTCATTAATCATCCCCGTTCCACCATAAATGCGTCCGCCGTCTGCGATTTCTGTCCGACTGCTTACAGCATCCACATCTGCCGGTGCCACCGGTTCCTTGTATCTAATACCGGTCTGAAAATAACTGGCATCGGAGAACACAAAGTCGGTTGCTACAAATTTGGTCAGATATTTATCCATATCAAATCCATTGGTAAATGTGACAGTCAACGTCATAAGCAGGACTGCCAGAGACAGGGACAGAACTGTTATCACAGTCTTGCTGTGGCTGCGCCCTAGATTCGCCCATGCCATTCTTGGCAGAGATACGCCGGCGGTACGCTTCTTTCCCTTGTTCCCTTTCTTTCCCTTCGTCTTTTCTGTATAGCGCAGAGCCTCAATTGGAGATACCCTGCCTGCAAGCCTGCCCGGTCTTGAACAGGAAAGTAATACGGTAACAAGAGAAAACAAGGCTGCAAAGACAAAGATAAACGGGCTTGCCGAGACGGTCTCGATGATTCCATCCAGAGAACCGACGACCACCGGAACCAGGATCGAACCAATGCCCCAGCCCAGAATCAGCCCCACAGGAATCCCAATCAGCGACAGTGTCAGTGCCTGCTGACGGATCATGCGGCGTACCTGTCTTGGAGTTGTACCAATGGTTTTGAGCATGCCGTAGAATCGAATATCATTGACGACGGAAATACGAAAAACATTGTAAATAATCAAATATCCCGTAAAGGTAATCAGTACCAGCATCCCCACAATGCCCACTACCGTTCCGATATCTGTGCTGTCCGAGAGTTGAGAACTGGTATATCCCCAGTTGACTCCGGTTGCGATATAATTATCGCCCTCACTTTTTGATTCCGACTGATAACCGTGACGTGCCAGAATGTCATCCATTTTCTGCTCAATCTTCCATGCATTGGAGAACATCACATCTAATCCCCAGCTTCCTGCATTGTCCACTGCCGTCTCAGGATTCACATTCAGCTCTTTTAGAACTGCATTTACGCGGCTCTCCGGTATCAGAATATGATTGGCAACGATTGCTTCATCATACTCCCACCATCCGCATAACGTAAATGTCTGGGTTGTCTTCTTGTTATCCACCATAAAAGTCACGGTAAATGTTGCCCCCAGTTCCGGCTTAACGCCAAGGAGCTCCAGTACATGGGTATCCGTTGCAGTTTCATTTGTTCCTTCCTTGGGAAGTCTGCCCTTGATCGGATCACAGTACATCCAGTGTGCCTGTACTTCATCACTGTATCCAATTTCCACATGGTCCTTGTTAAATGGAGCATCCGTCGGCATTCCCAGAAAGCGGCGCACGCCCCATTCCTTAATTGTGGAATCCGTTTTTAATTCATTGAACTGCTTTTCGGTGAGGTATTTAAAGGTTCCATGATTCCATCCACCGCACTGTCTGAAATTTGACTCCTGAAATCCGGTATTAATCGAAAGTGCAATGGTAAAGAGTGCAGTAAACAGCAGTGTCGTAAGTGCAATTGCTGCGATGGCAACCAGATTGCGTGCCCGACTGGCTTTCAGACTCTTTCGGGACAGATTTGTAATTGCTTTGCGGTTTTTTACTCGAATCATGCACGCTCACCACCTGTCACTTTGCCATCCTCGATCCGAAGGATACGGTCTGCCATCTGCGCAAGTTCTTCATTGTGTGTAATCATAACCACTGTCTGCCCAAACATCTGGCTGGTCACTTTTAAAAGACTCATCACATCCATACTGGTTCGGCTGTCCAGATTTCCGGTCGGCTCATCCGCCAGCAGTATGGCGGGCTTCGCTGCCAATGCGCGGGCAATTGCCACTCTCTGCTGTTGACCACCGGAAAGATTTGCCGGAAGATTCTCAAGCTTTTCCGAAAGTCCCAGTGTATCGACGATCTGCTTTACATAACCCGCCTCCGGTTCATGTCCGTCCAGCTGAACCGGCAGGACAATGTTTTCGTATACATTTAACACGGGTACAAGATTGTAGTTTTGAAATACAAATCCAATCTTGCGGCGGCGAAAGATGGTCAGCTCCTCATCCTTCAGTGAAAAGATGTTGCGTCCATCCACTGTCACCGTACCTGATGTTGGACGGTCCAGTCCGCCCAGCATATGAAGCAGTGTAGATTTTCCTGAACCGGATGTCCCGACAATCGCAGCAAATTCTCCTTTTTCCACCGACATACTGACGCCGTCCAACGCGTGGACTGCAGTGTCTCCAACCCCATATATCTTTTTCAAATTTTCTGTCTGTAAAATCATCATATTGTCTTCCCCCTAACGAAAAAGTCTGTATTGCTTTTCTACAATACAGACTATACCACAACAATCTTTCCAGAATCTTTCGAACCGGCTCCAGAATCTAACAGTTTTGACAGATTCTATTTCCCCGATGGCAGAAAGATGGAAAAGGATGCACCTTTTCCGGGCGTTGATTCTACTTTCACATAGCCGCCCTGCACCACTGCAATCTGGCGGGTCAGATACAATCCGATCCCGACTCCCGGCTCCTTTGAGACGGATGGGGAGCGATAAAATCTTGCAAAGATTTTCGCGTGCTCCTCTTCTGCAATTCCAATCCCTGTATCTGTCACTGTGATTTTACAAAACAATTCATATCCAGACACTTGGACTGTGACGCTTCCCCCCTCCGGTGTATACTTCACCGCATTATCCAGCAGATTATAAAGAGCCTCTGCCGTCCACTTCAGATCGAACTGTGCACAGAGTTCGGTTTTGGCACAGGATATGGAAATTCGTTTCGCCTCAGCCAGCGGGCGAATCTGCCCCATCACGATGCGCAGCAGCTCGTCAACCGAAGTCTGTTCCGGATTCAATATCAGGATTCCACTCTCAAGCCGTGATGTCTTTACCAGCGATTCAACCAAGAACCGAAGCTTCTCAGCCTGTGCATTCAGTGGAACCACACAATCCCTCGCTGACTGTGGCAGCTTCTGCTCCTGCAGCAATTGGCTGTAGAGCAGAATATTGGCAATCGGTGTTTTTGTCTGATGGGAAATATCTCCAATGAGTGACTTGATCTTATCCTTTTCCACGGTCAGATTCTTCGCAGAGACTTCCGAGGCTGCCAGATAATGCGCCAGCTTCGTCTCCACTGCCGATAGCAGGCTCTCGTCGAAATGCGACTCCAGAAAATCACCGCGAATTGCGGCATCCAGCATCCGATCCATCATTTCCATCGTGCGTCTCGTCTTATGCCGATACCACAAAACAATGCTGACAGCAAGAAGCACGAGCAGTACTGCTGCAAACAGATTGATCCTATTCATGATCCACCACCCACTGATAACCAATTCCATAGACCGTCTTGATATACTGCGGTTTCGACGGTGTATTCTCCAGCTTATCACGCAGTCGTTTTACCGCTACCGACAGTGCATTTTCATCGACATAGTCAGCACCGTCAGACCAGACCAGTTCCTGCAGACGCTCGCGCGGAAGTGTCAGTCCACGGTTATCCACCAGACATCGCAGTAATTTCTGTTCTGTTTTGCTCAGTTCCAGCCGTTTTCCGCCCCGATCATATTCCATGCGTTCAAAATCAAACCGCAGCGCATCCTGTCTGTAAACCTTCCCTGCGCCGGCTTCTGCACGGGTGCGCCGAAGCTGTGTATGTACTCTCGCTCTTAAAATGGCAAGTGAAAATGGCTTTGCAATATAATCATCTGCTCCGGTCTCCAACCCCGCGACTATATCCATCTCCGTATCATTCGCCGTAAGAAGAATCACCGGAAGTGCACTTTCCGTGCGAATTTCACGAAGCAGGTCCAGCCCGCTTCCATCCGGAAGATTCACATCAAGTATCGCAAGTTCGAACGCCTCGCTTCGCAGCAATTCCTTCGCTTCCTTTTTGGTATGACATGGCATGATTGCAGTGTCAGCACTTTGAATGGCAAGAACAATTCCCTGACACAATGTTCTGTCATCCTCAAGTAATAGTATTTTGTTCATGAAGCTCCTCCATCATTGAGATTTTATACCGTAATTTATTTTACACCACTCTGGCAATTCTTTCATGTATATTTTTCTGAAATTTATAGAAACCCCATTGCATTCTTGAAAATAAAATGTTATGATTTGTACAAACGCATGTTCGGAACATGTTTTCGATAGAAGGGACGTATCTTATGGAACTGATCGATCAGAATCTTTCTTTACAGGATAAACTTCATATTCTCGCCGATGCCGCCAAGTACGATGTTGCCTGCACTTCCAGTGGCGTCGACCGTCGCGGCAGAAAGGGAAGCCTCGGCAACTCTTGTGCTGATGGCATCTGTCACAGTTTTTCAGCAGATGGACGTTGCGTCTCTCTCCTTAAGATTCTCCAGAGTAATGAGTGTGTCTATGACTGCAAGTACTGCCTCAACCGCGCGGGCAACGACCGCGTTCGCACGACCTTCTCACCGGAAGATATCTGTCAGCTTGTCATCGAGTTCTACCGACGCAACTATATCGAAGGGCTCTTTTTGAGCTCCGGTGTTGTCAAGAACCCTGCCTATACCATGGAACTGATGTACCATTCCATCTACATGCTGCGCAATCAGTATCATTTTAACGGGTACATCCATGTAAAAGCAATTCCGAATGCCCCGCAGGAGCTGATTGAGAAGCTTGGATATATCGTAGATCGTATGAGCATTAATCTGGAGCTGCCAACCGCAGAAGGTCTGCAGGAGCTTGCGCCTCACAAAACGCAGTCATCCATACTGACACCTATGGCACTTGTACAAAAGGGAATTGCTGAACATCGTCTCTCTGTCGGGAAAGATGCGCTGATGGACCGCAGTTCAGCGAACCGCTATCTCTCGGAAACGATATTTGATACAGCGCAGCCAAGCAGGATTCACGAATCATCCGCTTATCACGCAGGTATCACTTCCACATCTTCCGGTACCGATTCACTGATTCCTGCCCCTTCTTTTTCCGCTCCATCTATATCGCGTCCGGACCCTTTCGTCCCGGCTGGACAGAGTACACAGATGATAATCGGCGCGACCGGTGAGAATGATTATCAGTTACTTACTACCACGCAGAAGCTGTATCAACAGTTTGATTTAAAACGGGTCTTCTTTTCTGCTTATGTTCCCTTGAACGAAGATGCCCACCTGCCTTCTCTCGATACAGCGCCGCCTCTGCTGCGTGAGCACCGGCTGTATCAAGCGGACTGGCTCCTGCGGTTTTACGGATTTCAGGCACAAGATCTGCTTACAGCAGACCGACCAAATTTCAACATCTTTCTGGACCCGAAATGTGACTGGGCTCTACGGCATCTTGAGATTTTTCCGGTTGAGGTTAATACCGCTGACTATGCGACGCTTCTGAAGGTACCCGGCATCGGAAATAAATCCGCCTATCGGATTATCAACGCACGCAAAGGCGGCAATCTGGATTTTGATGCACTGAAAAAGATTGGTGTTGTGCTAAAGCGCGCCCGATATTTCATCACCTGCAAGGGAAAGATGCAGTATCATCTGCGTATTGAAGAGGATTTTATCACCCGCCAGCTCACCGGCGAGGAACATCATTCTGCATGGGATATCGAACACCCACAGACTTACCAACAGTTATCTCTGTTTGATACACAATTTGCAGTTCACTAACCAACCGCCATATTTCCACAGAACATTTTTGAAAGGAGCGAGGACCATGGCAACCATATTTACCTGTGACGACAGTCTGGAAGGCATTTTAACCTGCATCTACGATGCCTGGGCGTCAAAGCTGGGGCAGCAGAATATCCGCTTATTGATTGAACCTGTGGTTGAATACGAGCTATTCTGCGATTACCGGCATACGGACTCTGATTCTCACAAAGCGAATAACGTGATTGATTCCATCCAGAAAAAGATTTCCAGCTACGCATACCAGATGGTCTATCGCTGCGCAATGTCTGCCTCGCCCGATAAAGCGGACATCATTTACCGCTTTTTACTGCTTGGCTTCCATTACGGCAGACAAATTACCGACATGATTCAGTTTCCAGCCGTCTCTGCTATCTTTGAGATCAACCGTGCCGTTGGAAACGAAGCACATTTTTTTCGTGAATTTGTCCGTTTTCTAAACATGAAGGGTAATGTACTGGCAGCCCACATCGAGCCAAAGTCCGATGTTCTCATCTTTATCGCACCGCACTTTGCAGATCGCATGCCTTCTGAGAACTGGATGATTATCGATGACAATCGAAAAAGCGCAGTCATCCATCCGGCAGATCAGGAGTATTACCTTACATCCCTGTCTGATGATGAATTTCTGCGCCTCAGTCATCTGGAAGATTCCGATGATCCTTTTATTGATTTGTGGAAAGAGTTCTTCGAGACGATTGCAATTAAACCGCGTGAAAATTACCGTTGTCAACGCAATCTGTTTCCGATCCGATATCGAAGACACGTGACGGAGTTCATACCTCCCGGCTAATACGTTCTTCTTTGTATGAAATCTGTGATGATCTCGACTGCATTTTCCACACCGGTCACGCCTGCGTTCAGGCAGAGATCGTAGTGTTTTGCTTCCCCCCATTTTTCTTCTGTACAGTACTCATGAAAGGCTGCTCTCTTTTCATCTGTCTTTTCTACATACGCCTTTGCTTTCAGTTTCGAATATCCCTCTGCATTTTTGACTTTTTCAATCCGTTTTTCTCTGTCTGCATGGATAAACACGCGAGTCGTATCCGGCAGATCGCGAAAAATATAATTCGAACATCTCCCAATCATAACAAAATCTTTCCCCTGGACCATTTCGCGAATCATGTCAAATGTTCTTGTCTGTATCGTAGAATCTCCATTTCCCATTGCGATTCCATAGAGGAAACTGTTCATCGGTGTCTCTTCAAAAAAATCGCGGTGTTCATTGTAATTCCCCCGTTTTTTCATTTCTTCCACCAATTTCGTCTTATCATAGAATTCGATGCCGAACTTCTCTGCAAGCTTCTGCCCAATTTCAAATCCACTGCTTCCGCATTCTCTGGCAATTGTAATAATCATCTCTTCTTCCCTCCTACAAAAACTGTGCAAATATTGATGCAGCAATCACCGTCATAAGTCCTGCGACCGCAACCGCTAAGCTGCTCATTGCCCCTTCTATTTCTCCCATTTCCAACGCTTTACTGGTTCCGACTGCATGGGCTGCTGTTCCAATTCCAATCCCTTTTGCAATTGGGTCCGTAATGCGAAAGAGTTTACATACAAGCTCTGCAATTACATTTCCTAACACGCCGGTTACAATGATGACCGCAACCGTAATGGTTACAATTCCCCCCATCTCCTCCGAGATTCCCATGCCGATCGCCGTTGTGATAGACTTGGGAAGCAGGGTAACATATTCTTCATGTGACAACTGAAACAGCATCGACATTCCGAGAACACAGACCATACTTGTAAGCACGCCCGCCGAGATTCCAGCCACGATTCCCTTCCAATTGCTCTTTAACAATGCAATCTGCTCATACAGCGGAATCGCAAGACATACCGTCGCCGGTGTCAGCAGATAACTTAAATATTTTGCGCCCTCATTGAATTTATCGTAATCTACATGAAATGCCAGCAAGATAAGAATTACAATAACAATCGATATCAGCAGCGGATTTAAGAATGATTTTTTCCATTTCCGCTTGATGATTAATCCGATCTCATAGCTGATGATGCAGATCATCACGCCAAAAAACGTGGAATTACTAATGATTTCTTTCATAATCATTTCCTCCCAATCCGATTCACAAACTGTGTCACTCTTCCGGCAATTCCCATTACGAGAACTGTGGATACAATCGTAATGATTACCACCGACCCCAGAATCGGCTCAAGTACCGGCCATGCCGCAATGATTCCGACCGCTGCCGGAATAAACATCATTGGCATGACTTCAATCAGAAAACGCCCTGCCTGTTTTACATCCTCGATCTTCACTATACCAGTCATCAACGCAATTAACATCAGCATCAGTCCGTAAATACTTGCAGGAATCGGGAGCGGAATCACCGCCTTAAGCACCTCTCCTAAAAATGTAATAAAGAGGATAATGCCAAATTGTTTCATAAATTTCATACATACACCTTCCATCAAAAAAAATTATGCTAACAAGTATCTTAGCATAATTTCTTTTATATGTTTTCCTATTTTATGGTTTTTTTCAGAAACAATCTTATTTCTGGTGCATACGGAAAATCGGACTGATCTTCTTATAGATCAAGAACACAATCAATGACACCAGAAATCCCTTTAATAAATTAAACGGTGCGACGGCAAAAATTACAAAAGTCATCAAACTGTCAATGGACGGATTCACTGCTGTTCCCATTCCTACTAATGCATCAATTGGCATCTCAAATGCTTTTGCATAGGTCGGAAGCAACAGATACGCATTTAAGAAACATCCAACCGCTGTCATAACAAACGTTCCTGTAATCATACCAATCAAGGCTCCTTTTCTGGTACGTGTCTTGCGATAAATAATCCCGGCAGGAACACAGAGCGAGCATCCAACTAAGAAGTTTGCCAATTCTCCCACACCTGCTGTGATTGTTCCATTGATGATGAAGTTCAGTAAAATCTTTACCAATTCAATCATCGCCCCCGCAACAGGACCCATGACAAAACATCCAATCAACACAGGTACTTCACTAAAATCAATCTCATAGAACGATGGCGCAAACGGAAGTGGAATCTCGAATAACATCAGTACCGTTGCGATTGCCGCAAGCATACCAACCTGCACGATTGCCTGAATTTTCACCTTTGCCTTCTCATTCGTTGCTGTTTTTGTTTCATTTGTTGTTACATCTGTTTGTGTACTCATTTTCCTTCTCCTTTTCGGCTAACATTTTGGAAAGAAAATCTTCTTGGAAACCTGCCACATTGCATTTTCTGACGACTGAAATTCAATTGGGGACGTAGTATCATTGAAATATACTACGTCCGAAACTGCATAAAAAACTCGGATAAACTTTCATTCATCCGAGGTCTCGTCGTACATTTATGACATAATTTCTTCTCTCATCCAGACTTTACTGTCGGTACTGGAATCTCACCAGTTCAACTGTTACTATACGCAACAGGTCGCGGACTTTACCGCCGGTTGGGAATTACACCCGACCCCGAAGAATTTTCTTATTTCATTACTAGGTCAGTATAACCCAATGAAGCTCATAAATCAAGTGGTTAATTTCACTTTCCCCCACCTCTAATGTGAGTCTAATGTGAGTTTTCCAAAAGAAATCGTTTTTCAAAAATTATCGAACAACAATTTTAATCCAGTAAAAACTTATAGAGTGAAATCACTTCTATTTTAACTCCATCTTCTTCGATGATCCCTTCTTCCTCATAAGTGACAATCAAATATCTTTCAGACTCTGGAAATTCTTTTGCAATCTTAATCAGATTTCCCACCTCACGAATTCTAGCTTCGCCCTGAATACTATACGCTACCTGAATCGCAGTACCTGTCTCTGAAATATAAAAGTCAATGTCAATTCCCGTCTTTGAAGACTTGAAATAATATAGTCCACCTCGATATTGATAATAAAGCGAAACTGCTACCATGTTTTCCAATAGTGCAGAATCCTTCTTAGTTAAAAACAAGTTCAAGAGACCATTATCATTAAAATAATATTTGGGAACGCTTTCCTTTTCCACAAATGCCGCTACATAATTCTGAATATGGAATATGAGATATGCATCCTCCGCATAACCGATATAATTAATCAGGGAGTCTTTACTGATCTTTATTCCGATAGAATTCACGATATTCTGCAGTTTTGTAAAAGAAACTTCATGCATTACAGTCTCAGCAACTTTTTTCATCAAGATTCTCATTGCATTCGAATTGCGAATACTATTTCTGGCTACTATATCTCCCAGTAGAATCTTCTGATATATATTTTCTACATACGCTCTCTTGGCTTGAAACAACAATGATTCCGGGAAACCGCCCTCGTGGAAGTAATTTCCAAGAGCAGCCCGTATTCTTCCGTTCAACTTCGTTGTTCGAATTGCCGCCTCATCATGCTGTACTTTCCTCGCAACCAGATACTCTCTAAAGTTGTAAGGACTGATGTATTTCGTGAAATATCGTCCTCCCAGTCGGGCTTCCATGTCCTTACTCAGCATCTGCGCATTGCTTCCAGTAATATAGATGCGCTCCTTCGCATCTGCAATTCTCCTTGCAAAGCTTTCCCACCCTTTCACATTCTGAATCTCATCCAAGAAAAAATACGATTTCTTTTCACTCATTTCACTAGCAACAAGCAGGATATCGTTTAAATCTTTTAACATAAATTCTGACAGACGTTCATCTTCAAAATTGACGTAAATAATCTGATTCCAGTCCGCCCCAGCCTCTACCAATTCTCTAGCGATTTTATAAAGCAATGTTGACTTTCCAGCACGTCGAAGTCCTGTCAAAACATAATTTCCATTTTTCTCAAATGTATATTCTCGATTTATAATCAAAGAATCTCGTATGATTTGGTGTTGGTCATATATAATCGTTTTCAATATATCGCTATACATCCGCATTCCTCCATTCATTTTAATCAATTGCATTTTCATTCTGTCAAGTACATTCTACAGTTTAAATTATTTTTTGTCCATTATATTCGACAAAATTATTTCTTTTTGCTTTTCTATACCAGACATAATGCTATTTGGATTCTAGGCATTTTCCCGACTTTTTAATCATTATTTGCTTTGTTTCCTCACATTTTCTCCTCATATAAATCTGAATAATAATGGGGCTGAATTCCTATATATTTTGCTGATTAGCGCAAGCTTGACAGCAAATATCAAGTTTGTGTGTGAACAGTAACTGCACAATTACTGTCTGTTCCTATAGCGACCTCATATGTTTTCTTCTCCAAGAAAAAAGAATTGGTCTTCTCATCATATTTTTTTATACTCTGTACATCACAAAATATATTCACATTTTTCTCTTCTTCTGGTTGCAGACTGACTCTGGAAAAAGCACGCAATATCCCAGGAGTTCCAATATACATCTGAATCACTTCTGCTCCGGCATCTGTTCCCGTATTTTTCAATCTTACATTTGCACAGATTCTTCCCTCAGAGTTTACATGGATGGTCTGTTTGCAGCCAGATTTTTTCTCAATATTATCTTTTTTCTCTCCCACCGCTTCAAACCATATCCGGACCTCACACAATTGAAATTTTGTATATGATAATCCAAAACCAAACGGATAAAGCGGAGAGATTCTCTTTTCGTGTAATAGAACATACCCATGTGAATACTCATACGTCTGCTGTGTTGTATTCCTCTGAATGTCTGGAAGATTCTTCTCTTTTTTCGGTATAACAAAAGGAAGTTTTCCACTCGGATTAACGGATCCAAACAATACTTCTCCCACGGCTGTTCCACCCTCCATCCCAGGATAATACGACATCAATATAGCGCCAGTCTTATCCTGCCAGTCTGTCAGAATAAACGGACCTCCACCCATAAGTACCACAATAGCATCTTCTCTAACCTCTGAAACGGCAGTAATAACAGAGAAATCACGTTCTTTCAGACACAGGCCATCAACTCTGTCCCCTCCCATATGTGCTGAATAAAGCTCATCCATTTCTTCTGAAACGTATTCTCCTTCATCCCGGTAATCATTGCCGGCAACAATGATTACGTTATCTGCATTTCGCGCCAATCGTTTACAATGGGAAGCACTTTTCCCTATGTAATAGATAATTTCCGCATTCGGTGCCGCTTTAATAATTCCTTGCAAAATTGTAACAACATATGGTGGATATACCTGACTGGATCCTTTGTCTCCTGTGTTTTCTCGTTCAGCCAAATATCCAAGGACCGCAATTCTTCCCTGCGCCTTTTCCCCTCTCATCGGTAACACATGGTTCTCGTTTCGTAAAAGAGTGATCCCCTCCCTTGCGCTTTGCAACGCAAGATCCGCATGAAGTTTTTCCGTATTTCCCTTCCATTTTTCTGAAATCAGATTCTGATGTGCTAAGACAGTTCGAATAATTCGCAATGCTGATTCATCGATCTTTTCTTCTGGTACAAACCCTTCTTCTACCGCCCGAACCAGACGTTCTCCATAATAGTATGTATTCGGCATCTCTAAATCCTGACCACTGTTTGCCGCCTCTATCGTATCTTTCATTCCCCAGTTAAAATCGCTCATGACAAATCCATCAAATCCCCATTCCTGTTTCAAGACCTGCTGAAGCAAATAATGATTCTGTCCACACATTTTGCCGAGATAACTGTTATAAGAACTCATGACCGCCCCCGCTCCAGCATCAATACATTTTTTAAAATGTGGCAGGAACACTTCACGCTCCGTCCGTTTGTCGCATGAAATATTTACATCAAATCGAGCATTTTCCATTGAATTGAATGCAAAATGTTTCACACACGCAATCACTCCAGTTTCCTGAACTCCTCGAACCAACGCTGCTCCCATCTCGCCTAACAGACAGGAATCTTCTCCGTACGATTCCTGAGCCCTTCCCCACCCGGGATGGTACGGGAGATTTACGCAGACTCCTGCAAAAAGGTTTGCCCCAGCTTCAAGAACTTCATCCGCTATTGCTCTTCCAATTTTTTCTTCCAGCTCTATATCAAAAGAAGCTCCTCGCATCACTGTAACAGGAAAACAAGTTGCTTTTCCCCGTCCGCACACGACTCCTCTTGTTCCGTCTGCAAAACGAATAGCTTCAATGTTATATTCCGGTAGTCCGCCCGCTTTGTACGGGATTTCGTTGTAATGAGTCTTCCGTGTTTTTAATATAGCTGCCCTGACTTCCGCTTGTGTCATGGCTCCACTCATCAAAGAAACCTTTTCTTCCAACGAAAGCAAATGCAATATCTTAACTGCATCTTCCTGAAAAGTTGCTCTGTATCTTTTCCAATCCATTTTAGACATCTCTTCTTTCATAAATAGCTATTCCTGAATGATTTGCTTTAATCGTGCCTTAGCCTCTGCCACTTCAAAATCTAAATAGTCTTTTAGTTCTGCATTACTACTTAAATAATGTCCCTTCTCACGGAATTTTTTCGGTGTCAGCCCAGTTTCCTGACGAAAGAGACGGTAGAACGTCTTTTCTGATCCAAACCCACAAATATCCAAAATATAATTCATATTTTTACCCGTATTCTTTAATAAGTTCTTGGCCTCATCGATTCGTAATTGATTAATCGTCTCTTTCCCTGTAAAGCCCAACACCAGCTTCAGATTTCTGTCAAGCATTTTCCTGCTTAGCCCTAATTCGTGGCAAGCCATATCTACCACATCTTCTTCACACAGATTACGAACCATATAATCCATGATTAGAACCGCCTGATCCTGTCGGTCCTTCGATTTGCTCTCTTTGTATCTTTCCTCATAGACGACATACTCGAATAAATCAGCAATCATTGTACATACTTCAGCTCTTGTGCGGAACGGTGCCTGTTTTTCATCACTCATACTTTCCCACAAGATTTTAGCCATTCTTCGAAAAAAGAAATCAAATCCACACTCTGGAACTTCATCACTTGTACTATCCAGATAAAACAAGATATCTTTCTTCTCATTTTCTTCCACCGCAAATAAATTCACTTTCATCTGAATTAACATACACAAATTATCTTGCCCTTCAACGCTCTGAATGGAATGAATAACATTCGGATTTACGAATAAAATATCCCCTTCTTTTAAGGAAATCAACTCTGACTGCATCCTTACCGTGATTTCCCCCTTCAATAGTCCGATCATCTCGTACTCATTATGCCAATGAAATGCACTACTTTGAATTGGTACAATAAATGCATTTACCAAAGAAGTCGGATTATCATTAATATTTTCATAAATAGAATATGACATGTTCTCCTCCCTGTCGTAAGCCCTACTTTCGAAATCCATTTTGCTACATTCTTATCTCTTTACCACATTATACAATAAATTTCTATCCTACCAAACTATTTTTATGAAACAACGGGCTTTTCCTCGTTATATTAGAAAGACTCTCAATGTATCTGCACTGAGAGTCCTCTTAAAAATAAATTTTATACTTCTTTTTTCTTTGTTCTACATTCTTCCAATCCTGCTGCAATCTGTGGGTAGATTTTATCAAGATTACAGAAGAAAAGTGTAATGATTCCTAACACAATCAGTGCAGCCGGAACCATAGTGAATATGGTTTTAATTCCTGCAACGGTCGTTGCTGTCTGTGCAGCAAGCCCACCATCATAAGCTGCCCAGGCCAGTCCCCATCCTACAAGTGCCGCTCCAAGACCGGCTCCAACCTTCATACCAAATGAAGTTGCTGAGTTTGTAAGACCATCTAAACGGACGCCTGTCTTCCACTCACCATAATCAACAACATCCGCTACCATTGCAAACAAACCTGCATTGTGAGGAATTCCACCAATACCTAAACAAACTAAGCCGATAACTGCTGTTGTAAAGCTTGCCTCTGTAAATCCCATGATTAGCACACCTGCCAACTCAAGACCATATCCAATCATCATGCTTCTCCATTTTCCCAGCAGCTTATTGATATATGGATAGAATAAGTTACCAATCAGCTTAGGCAGGATAAAACAAAGTGTTAATGTTCCCATTAATCCGGCGTTTCCAAGTACATCTCTTGCGAAATAAATTCGAAGACCGTTATTTACACCAAGAATTGTATAGTTTAATACAAACACAATTGTAAGAAGGAAAAAATATTTGTTTCTAAATAAGAGTTTGAATGATTCTGCCACACTCAGCTTATTTTCCGGTTTTTTCGTTTTTACTGAATTTTCCTCAATATGTGTACGTTCTTTTGTTCCAAAGAAAGTGATTAACAAAAGAAGTGTTGCGATTGTACCAAAGATGACTGCCATTCCAGTCCAGCCAAATTTTTCTACAAATCCATTGCAATTATAGTTAATAAATAATACAACACACATTGTCACAAAGAAACGGATAGAGCTCATTGTAACACGATCCTTTGGTTCCGGAGCTTCCAACGACAACAATGTGTTATATGCCAGATTACATGCCGTATATACCACAGCTGCCATTACCACGTAGGTGACGCTGGCATAGGCTAGTTTGCCACCACCGCTCAGACCATTCGGAATACTAAACATAATAACAAGTCCCAGTCCCATCGGGAGTGCTGACCACAAAATCCATGGTCTTGCTTTTCCCCACCTTGTGTGAGTACGGTCAATAATACTTCCCATGACCAGATCTGAAACTCCATCTAAGAGACGACTTAACAACATTAAAGTTCCTATTGTTGCTGCTGCCAGTCCAACGCTATCTGTATAATAAAGAGTCAGGTAAGAACCAATTGTCGTCCATACCAGATTGCATCCGCCATCACCAAGCGCAAATGCAATTATTTCTTTCCATGTCGGTTTCTTATTCATTTTTCTTCTCCTCCTTAAACTAAAATAAACATTACTTCTTCAGATTCAATGTAAGCATTGAATTATTTCCGCTGCCATTATATATAAAATACAACTCTTTCTCGTCCTCGCCAAAAGACACCTTTACTTCAGCCGGAACCCAGATTTCATTCTTCTTCAACTCCATGGAGTATTTCACATTCCCTTTTGGATTCGTGTGAATATTTAATATTCCATCGGCATCTGCTTTGTAAATGATTTCTATCGTTTTGGTCTCAGCAAGATTGATGTATTTGTAGCCAATCAAATCCCCATCCTTGATATTTCTTATAAAACGTTCTCCTTTTTCACAGTCTATATATGGGAAATCCACTGCTGTATTCGTTCTTCCGAGCGAGGAGAGTGCTCCCATATGGCCATTGGTTAAATTGCAACAGAGCACCGCCGGATAGGATGCCTTTCCTGATAGCGGTTCTGGATTTATCCCACTTGTTGTAATCGTAACCTGTGGAATCTTTCCGTCCTGATTAAAGAAAATGCGTTCTGCGCATCCTTGACGTGTGTATTGATTCAGAGAGGTATGGCGATGATAAAAAATGTACCACTGTCCATTGACTTCTACCAACCCACCATGGTTATTTCCCACGGACATCAGTTTGTCCTCCTCACATCGCCCCTCATAACCCACATCTCCATTGCTTATAATCACACCTACAAACGTGAATCCTTCCATCGGCTTATCGCTAACTGCATAGCAAAGCTGATGGGTGTGAACAGAGGAATAAACCAAATAGAATCTGCTATTGATTTTCCGTATTGAAGGTCCTTCAAAATACTCGTTTCCCTCAAAAGATGTTCCCTTCGCATAATTCAAGCTAGGAATAATAACTTCCGGACCACGCTTAACTGTGAGCATATCATCATCTAATTGAAGGACACTGCCGCCTCTTAAATCCTGATTTTTATATCTCGGAATATTAATCATGCATGGAGCAAATCCAAAATATAGAAAATTCCCCTCGTCACAGCATATCAAAGACGGATCATATGGCTGATTTTCCGCCATTACTGTCCCATCCTCATAATGCACACGTCCATAAAACTCATACTCCCCTGCCGGTGTATCACATACCGCCACATTAATGGAATCCTGAAATTTAATGCAATAGTATAGATAAAATCTCCCGTCAATTCCCTGTACAACGTCCGGCGCATATAGTGGAAGAGTTTCTGTATTGTATGGATCCTGCTCTTTGCGATAAATAACGCCTTCATATCTCCAGTCCGATAAGTCTTCCACGGGAGCCGACCAACTGACATAATCTAATTCGCAAAATTCGTTTCCGTTTTCCAGATCATGACTTCCGAATATGTATAACCTGTCATTATATACATGAGGTTCTCCATCTGGAATATGCTCATATAGTGGCAAATAGGGATTTTGACATTGTGTTTTCACTTGCTTTCTCCTTTCTACTAAATGATAATTACATGTAATTTATGAAATCATTCTATCTCTAAATTTGATTGTGGTTCTGTCAAACTGGAATTCTTTTACTGTCATTTTAGGACACTTTTCTCATTGAAAACTATATTTCTGCAGTGATTGAATAATGCTTTTTGTCATAATAAAAGACCTTCTATGATTTTGTTTTATCATAGAAGGTCATGTAAATCCAGTCTCATCTCTAACCGCCTCGAATTGCATACGATTAAAATCGAGATTGCGTAATTCTTCCCTACTTCCAGCATTTTACCAATAATTATCTCGAAAATTCTCTATCTCAATAAGTGCCTCTAATAATCGTTCCTGTAATTCTTTCTTTGAAAGACTCTTAACATAACTCTTCAGCTCCGCTTAATGCGCCTGCTCTCTTTCCTCTTCCTCAGCTTCCCATTCCTCTACTTCCTTTAGAAAATTCACCGCCGCTTGGGGTTCTGCCGTGAAAAACATCGCAATCATATGCTTACAAACAACCCTTCTGCCTTTTGCAAAAGGACAGCTACATGTTGATTTTCTCGGATGCCCTTTGTCAACATGAACTTGATATCTCTGATTTTCGCTACCAGAAACAATGCCATCAAATGTCCCATCACCAGTTTTTTCCCATGAAAGTACTTTTTTATCATTATAATAATCCATTCCACGCCAAACCGAATTTCCACTAGCGACCTCAATCAATCCCATGATGTATCCTCCATTATTCCTTTTACATAGACAAGCATTTTCTTTGTTTCCTCACATAAATCTGAATAAAAGTATGCATTTCAAGTATGGTTTTTTTCTTTAGACGTAATGAGTAGGGCATGAATATTTTTGTGAAACATGTTTTCAACATTTTCAGGTCCAAAAAATATAATTATCATTCAGTGTATATTTTTTTATTTGAAATGGTTCTGTTTCTTCCGTAATCTTTACCTCGGGATATTGCGAGCAAAATTTTGTAATTTCGTCTTTTCCTTGTATTCTTAGTGAAACAAGGATCGAATGTTCATCAGAAAAAGCAAAACATAGATGCTTGTAAAATACAATTTGTTTCCAGTCTTTATAAAGATATTGATTTCCATCAGCGCAAATCCTATCTGCCTGATAATCTGCCTTCGATATATGATCAAACCATAAATCTATCATTTCGTTTATCTTTTTTTTGCCTCTATTTCTTTTATTGTTATATCTTACGATAAACAATATAAATTGAGAAATATCCAGCCCCAATACTATTACCCCAAAGATTACATTTCCGAGCAGCGCTATCAAAGAACATGTAAAAACAATAAAAATAAACACACCAATATTTAAACTAATAACCCCCCTTACCGTTTCATCTGTTCTAAAATCTGGAAAATTCAAAGGATGTAAATATAATTTCCTCAAATCATCTCTATCCTCTTCTGTAAATGCTAAATTATTCTCCATACTTTCTCTCTTTCTTCTTATTTCACAATTACAGCACCTTATGGTTCACTTATCACCTGATTTGAATCTTCTTTGTTTTGCAGTACCAATGCGCCGCTATTCACATCACGACACAAGAACCAATTACCACAGATGTCAAAGCAAGTATTTACATTAAGATTAGCAAGCCCAATATCAAATAAATCTTCCACTGCTCCCGATCTAAGATTCACTCGTTGAATCATTGTCGCACTTCCCCCTGCAGGCATCTGATCCTCTGTGATATAGAGATAGTCTTGATCATAATTGATAATCTGATTGTTTTTTCCATTATCAAAGAATACCGTATTAGATTCTGATTTCATATCATATTTATAACATTCTGTTCCCTTCGTCACATCCGTATAATAAATTGCTGTACCTGCCACAAGGAGCACTTTATCTAGACTTGAAACAAGAGAGAGTTCTTCTTTTCCATTAACAAAACTCAATGTTTTAGATGCTTCGTCTTTTGGTTGGTACTCAAATAATCCATTATAATATGCACTGGTATATCCAGGATCATAAGCTACAGAATATGTATCATCTACTCCTTTTCCAAAATCATTCAGTGCCTTATATATATAATCCTCATTTTCAATGTCAACAGCATCCCCCAATGTTCCATCTTCATTTAACAGATTCCCCACCATAACATAAGCATTTTCTTGTATTGTATAGTAATACAATACCTGATTATAGATACGCAAAGAGAACGATGATGATGAAATATCAGCTAATGTTGTAACATTTTGTCCGTTCATATCCATACGTATGATTTGAGAAGAACCCTCAGGATCTTTTGGTGTCACCATAATATAAATGTAATCCTTGTAAAGATCCATTCCTACAATTCGAGTTTCCGAATAAATACAATTCCAACCTGCATCATCAATGATATAAACACCGCGATCACCATAGGCAATTGTTTGTGTTCCATTGGATACAGATCGCAAGTTTTGTGTGCGGTGTTCATAATAGCCTTCCGCAACAGCAATAGTTTCTGACGAATCTAATGAATCTACATTTTCATTCGTCAAAGCATCTGATGAGTCTTTCGTTTCAGATCCAGATACATTCTGTGGCGAAGATGCTCCACATCCAGCCAACAAAACCGCTCCCAAAATGCATATAAGTAAACAAGTTCTTTTTTTCATAAAATCCCCTTTCTACTCCCTCTCATTCATACAGCACTCATTCCATCAATGTATTCTGTTAGTGCTAACATAAACTTACTTTTTCTATTTTTGCTAATTAAAATTTCATTACCTTGTTTTAAAAATATTGATAACCCTTGTACGCGATATACATACTGCATATTTATAATATAAGCAGCATGACACCTATAAAAGCGTACATCGTTTAAAATTCGGTCGTGTTCTTTCATTGTACGATAGCTTATATAGTCCCCATTTGTTGTATGTATAATTGTATTTCTTTCATAAGTCTCAATGTAACATAGTTCATAATAGCGTATTAAAACCATCCCTAAATTGGTTTTGTCCCCAAAAAAATCTGTTTTCCTTTTTGATAATTCCTGCTCTACTGATTTTACAACAGAAACAAATTTAGAATAAGTTACTGGTTTTAAAAGATAATGAAACGCGTTGACATCATATCCGGACACTGCATATTTTTCTACCGAAGAAATAAACACAATAATTACATTTGAATTATTTTCTCGAATTTTTTTTGCAATATCCACTCCATTTTCTCTTCCCAATAATACATCAAGGAAAATAACATCAATTGACTGGTTGTGACCACAATTCTCCATCAGTTCAAATCCCGTGGTATAACTACTCAATAATACAGGTTCCTTTTTACTTTTAGAATACAAATAAATATACTTTTCTATTTTCTTTATGAAATATATATCGTCATCACAAACTGCAATTCTCATTATTCTTCATCTTTTCTCTAGGTGTATTTTTCGCTTTTCATTTTTATCATTCTGTTTTTCATTTTTCACTCATAATTCTTTGAATGTCCCCCTTTGTAATTAGCACATAGGATTACATCTTTGTACCCCACTGGTTCTATAATAATAATCTTTTTATTTTCTAGCAACAAAAATGGATAAATGGTCATTTTTAACGCTTAAACGGGAATCATTATAGTAAGATTAAATATATTTTTATTTACATTATATTTCAGTACACCGTCATATTTTTCTACTGTTTCTTTTACGCAAAGCATGCCTATTCCGTGTTGTTTACTATCTGCTTTCGTAGTCTGTAGTCTGTTTTCTTTTTCTACTATTTCTTTCACCGGATTAGAAATCTTTATTAATAAGAAATGATTATATAGGGTAACTATTAATACAATCTTTCTTTTGGAAATATCACATTTCAAGCATGATTCAACAGCATTGTCAATTATATTACCAAAAATAATTCCTATGTCTACCAGCTTAATGATATCTTCAATTTCATAATCAACTTTAATTATGAATTCTATTTCCTCACGATTGCATAGTTCGTTTTTCGTCTCTAATAGAATATCTAATATTTCATTTCCTGATATAATTTTCTCTTCTGGATTTTTATGTACGTCTGCAATTTCATTCATATACTTTATCCGATTATTTGGAGTCATATTATTTCCAACTAATAGTATGTTTTTCATATCATGTCGAATTTTTTTGATTTCTCTTTTGTATTTTCCTAATTCCTCATAATACTGCATTTGTAATTTTGCTTTTTCGTTTAGAATTTTAACCTCGCTGTTTTGTTCTTGTATTTTTTTGTACATTTTAATATAGCATATGTACCCATATCCTATTATAACAATGAATGAATAAGTTAATATTATGATGTACACAATCATATCTTTTAAATTTTTCTCACTAATATAGCTTTGTAATGCAAAAAACAAATAAGTTAGCAATGAAACTATTAAAAAGCTGTTAAATAATAGTGTTCGCAGGTTCAACTTAATACTCGAGAAATACAATTCTTTATTATACAAATCGAGCAAAATCATTTGACAGCCTTTAGATACAATTAAAATTAACCCCCAAAAGAAAGGCATATCCAATATCTCAGACAATCTATATCCAGATACTCCAAATGCAACTATGACTGTTACAATTAACTCTGAAAAAATCATACAACAATTCCATGCTATTACTCTCGATACAAGTCTTCTTAATGGTAGCTTATACATGAAAAAAAAGCATATTCCAAAAAATACCATGTTAATTACAGCTCTCAAGAAAATTCCATCCACATGATATACATCTAATATTTTTGTTAAAACATTTATTTCAATAAACATAAAACAAGAACGCAACGGATAATATCTCCGCTTTTCAATTTTCTTATTAAACAACAAAAAAATCATTACTTCAATAATGCTGCTACACATTTCTTTTATCACATCTATGTTTTCCTTATTCGTTATCTTCTTTGATATATGAGTGATTCAGGTGGGTGAACGACCATGTTGTATAATTAGTATATACTATTTTTAATAATAATGGTATAACTTCAATGCATTGATTCCGCGATTGAGTTGCGATGCTCACCTACCTTAGATTGCAAAAAAATCGCTTGCTCTGTTATGAACAAACGACTTTCTTCTAACTTCAATTTTTTCATTGTCACCGCGATAATTCTTCCATAATAAGCTCAGCACATTGTTCAATCCCTAATACTGCGGTATCATACGTCGCATCGTAATTGTCACGATCCTTCCATTTCTTTTCTGTCCAGTATTTGAAATATTGCTCTCTTTGCCGATCCTTTTGTTTCACCTTTTGTTTTGCCTGCGTCTCCGATACCTGTTCCGTTTCTTTGATCCTATGTATGCGTTCCTCCACATCTGAGCTTGTCACAAAAATGCGATAAACA
This sequence comes from Hespellia sp., assembly GCA_028693555.1. GTDB lineage: Bacteria > Bacillota > Clostridia > Lachnospirales > Lachnospiraceae > Hespellia. The sequence continues at coordinate 28,388 of JAQUVD010000007.1, read as the reverse complement.
TCCTCATGATCCTTTAAGATTTCTGTCGAGCATCTGCCAATAAAAACTGCAGGTCCTTCTGCATTTATTTTCAGAATTGTCTGTTCGATTCCATAATAAAGCTGATTCAGTAATTCTAAGTTCTCCTGACTTGTCAGTTTGGTTGCTAATACAATATTGTAAAGGATACTTCCAGCTTTCATTTCATCATATTGTTTTAGTATATCCAACGATATTCCATAGTCATTTGCTGCTTGTACCAGCAAATCACCATCATAAAATGGGATATGATATTTTTCTGCAATCATTTTCCCGATAGCTCTGCCGCCGCTTCCATACTCTCGTTCAATAGCTAATGATTTCATCGTCCAGTTCCTCCTATCAATTCAATTGATGTTAATACTTCATGACAATATCTTTCACAAATTTGCCTGCGTCCAGCAGATCTTTCGAATCCGGATGCGTCTTTGCCGCATGATAATTCTGAATCATAGCCTCAAGCTGTTCTTTTGGCACTTTGCCCTCCATCTGTTCATACTTATGCAGCACGGATTCCGGCATCTTTCCCTGACACAGGTAACACCCCAGATATTCGCACTCTTCCGGCAGCCAGGCCTCTACGTTTTTCTTAATTGAATCGTAATATTCTTCCGATCCTCCCATTCCACAAGTACCAAATAATGCAATTTTCTTTTCCGTCATTAATTCCAATGCGTTAACAACGGACATCGGACAGGTGCTTCTGTTCGTCCAAAAACCTACAAAGATCACATCCGCATCTTCATTTCCTGTAAACTCACTTACTTTTTTGATCTCTTTTTGTGCTTCTGGAATTGCACTTAATATTTCTTTTGCAATTTTTTCTGTATTCCCTGTTTTACTATCATATACGACTAAATATTTCATATGTTTTTCCTTTCCGTTTAAAAAGTTCATTATCGAACTATCTGAATAAACTTTTACTCGTTTCCAAGTTCCTGTCTTAAGTTGTCAGAAACTTGTTTCATCACTTGTTTCATCACAACTCTTTGATCTTCCGTTATTCCACGAAACATGATCTGTCTGCACTCTTCATAGATCTCCATTGCATCTTCCACCACCTGGTTCGCTTTTTCAGTCAGAGAAATGTGCACGATTCTATGATCCGACTCATCTTCCGTCAAAAGAACATATCCCTCATTCTGCAAGTTTTCTACAGATTTCGAGGCATGCGCCTTTGAAATGTGTTTTTTCTGAATAATTGCTTTGGCTGTATCGATTCGTTTCGAGCGAAAAAGTATGACTAAAATATCTAATTCCACAATTCTAAGATGATACTTTTCCATCAAAGGTTCTGATTTCTTTTCAATTAATTTTCGAATCTGATACCCACTCGCCACAAATTCATTGGCTTGCATACGCACCTCCCAATTAGTTCATTATTGAACTTTCTAATTAGTATACATTTTCTTTTATCTATTGTCAATGAATCGTTCCATAAGCAGACTACTCGTCCCAGCCTTCCATAAATCGGATATTCACTAAAATCTGCCGAACACACTCATTTTTTCTTAGTTCAATCTCACATTCGTCTGATACAGGTGGCAGCTTTCCATCCGGATCGTCCAGTTCTACCGAGATCCAGTTAAATGCTGCCTCTCGCGCATCCTCGATTGCGTCCATCAGGGTTTCACCTGATCCGTAACAATCTTCCAGGTCCGGGAACCTCCCTTTATACTCATTTTCATTCACTTTTTCAAATACTGCCGGATAAATAAATTTCATGATCGACTCCATTCCTAATGATTTCTTCTATCATTATACTATACCGCAAACAACAGAACATTATCAAGTCTTTCCAGGCGAATTGATTCTCCCTGGTGAATTATCTGTTTTTTTTAATTCTTTTTATCTTTTGTCAACTATTTTGTGCACATTGTTGGAAAAGCGTGAGTTTTTTTCAGATATTCATTTTAATTTCACACAAAGTTATGGACGAATGCCGGAAATGATTGTATAATGTTTACATAATTAACGCAATAAAGTGTTACGAAAGAGAGGGTGTATTATGAAACAAAATGAAATGCTTGCGATGATTCTAGCCGGCGGGCGCGGTTCTCGGCTTCACGACCTTACAAACAAAGTTGCGAAACCTGCTGTATCATATGGTGGGAAGTATCGTATCATTGATTTTCCACTTAGCAATTGTGCAAACAGCGGTATCGATGTAGTTGGTGTTCTTACACAGTATGAATCGGTTCTTTTGAACAGCTATGTTGCTACCGGCAGACGCTGGGGCCTGGATGCAAAAGATAGTGGTGTATTCGTTCTTCCGCCACGCGAGAAAGCGGATGCAGGCTTGAATGTATATCGGGGGACAGCCGATGCGATTTCCCAGAATATCGATTTTATTGATTCTTATGCACCGGAGCATGTTCTAATCTTGTCCGGCGACCATATCTATAAGATGAATTATGCGAAGATGCTTGCCGATCATACTGCCCACAATGCAGATGCCACAATCGCAGTCATTGAAGTTCCCAAGAAGGAAGCCAGCAGATTCGGGATTATGAATACCGATGAAACCGGACGTATCGTAGAATTTGAAGAAAAACCGGAACATCCAAAGAGTAATCTTGCTTCTATGGGTATCTACATTTTCAACTGGAAACTGCTTCGCAAGATGTTAGTTGCTGATATGAAGAATCCGGATTCGAATCATGACTTTGGTAAGGATATCATTCCTACTATGCTCGCAGACGACAAGACACTGTACGCATACAAATTCAAAGGGTACTGGAAAGATGTCGGAACAATCGATTCCTTATGGGAAGCAAATATGGACCTGCTTGATCCGAACAACGCATTAGATCTACATGATAATCACTGGAAAATCTATACGGAAGACGTTACAACACTTCCTCAGTATCTCGGACCGAATGCAGATATTAAGCAGGCATTCTTAACTCAGGGCTGTACTGTGGATGGTGAGGTAAAGAATTCCGTTCTCTTTACAGGTGTCAAAATCGGGACGAATACAAAGATTATTGACAGTGTTCTGATGCCTGGCGTTATCGTTGAGGACGGTGCGACTGTTACACGTTCCCTCGTCGCGAACGGGGTTAAGATTGGTAAAAACGCTGTCGTTGGAAGCGCTGACAGCTCTGCAATTGAATTGATTGCAAAAAGAGTAAAGGGGGATGACTAAATTATGTATAGTGCATTTGGAATTATCAAACCGACCGACCGAAATGTATGGGTGGATGGATTAGAAGACTATCGTGCAGTGGGAGCATTTTCATTTATGGGAAGATATCGCTTGATTGACTTTCCTGTTTCTAACATGAGTAACAGTGGAATCGACTGCATCCAGGTATATATTAAGAGAAAACCTCTCTCGCTCACCGCTCACCTCGGCAGTGGACGTCATTACAACATCAACTCAAAGCGCGGAGATCTTCAGGTATTATTCCCTGAGAATCGTACGGAGCATGATTTATACAACACTGACATCGACTCATTTTTCACAAACCTTGAGAAGATCGTTGAGATGCCTCAGGAATACGTTGTCATCGCACCTGCTTATATTGTCTGCAAGATGGATTACTCTGAGTTAGTAAAACAACACGCGGAGTCTGGCGCTGCTATTTCCATCGCTTATCATTCTGTAGATAATGCAAATGAATCGTTTCTGAATTGTAATGTTCTGACTCTGAACAAAGAGAAGGGTGTGGAAAGCATCATGCCGAATCAGGGAACTGCTAAGAACCGGAATATTTCTATGGATACCTATATCATGAAGAAAGGGATGTTCCTTGATTTAGTAAACGCAGCCCACAAGTTATCTTCTATGTACACTCTGCGTGATATTGTGAATGATGTCAGCTGTACTATGGACGTCCGTGGAATCCCACATCGTGGATTCTTTGCGAGCATTACCGATTTCAAGAGCTACTATGATGCGAACATTGCCTTGATCAACATCAAGACAGCCAGAGAATTATTCACCGCAGACTGGCCGATTTATACTAAGACGAACGATTCCTGCCCGACTCAGTACTTCCAGGATGCTGACGTGAAGCTGTCGGTTGTATCCAACGGATGTCTCATTGAAGGAACTGTAGAGAATTCTATCATTGGACGTGGATGTGAGATTAAGAAGGGGGCTGTTGTCAAGAACAGTGTCGTACTTGCCGGAGCAGTCATTGGGGAAAATGTACATGTTGAGAACCAGGTAATTGATAAGCGTGCCGTACTGCTTCATGTAAAAGAAGTGATATCCGCACCAGATGAACCGGGATATATTAAGCGTGCAGATACGATTTAAGATAAACAAATTAATAGAAGAACAAAAATGGTTGCCAATGGCAACCATTTTTGTTCGCTATTGTAAATCTAAGATATCATTTCAGAATTCCACGGGACGATGTCTCTAATCGCAGAATCGCAAGTTCAAGATTCTTTGCGTCCTGTTGTGATGTTTTGCCTTTTCCAAGTATCTTAATGAATTTCTCGACCGCCTTACAATCATCCCGAAGTTGCAGACGACAGATCAAATCGACTGGTTTTGACTGTGTTTTCATTCTTTTCTTTGTCTCATCGACAAGCGTCTGACCATTTACGATAAGCTCTTTCCACTCCGTCGGCAGACAATTATATTGATTATTCATATTCTCTCCGTTTTTCCTGATATCGTTGCTGACAACTAGTTAAAATATACGAGTTCTTCCACCGGGGCCGTCTCTTCCACCGATTCAATTTCAAGCACCGGTCCTCTTCCGCGATATACGGATAAATGCTTAAATCCAATAACTGCCCGAATCTTCAGCCAGCTATTTACCTTTATCTCCACACCTTCCGGAAGTCGTCCGACATATCCAATATACTGCACATCGTCTGCACAGCAGGTCATGGCTTTGCGTCCCGGCTGAATATATCTTTCCGGGAATCCCATCGGTCTTTGTGCTTTTGCAACGATTTCGACCTTTCTGCCTTTATAGCGGTCCGGATTCTCCATCACATCCACATACCAGATACCATAATCTTCGTTTGCAATCTGAATCACGGGTGCGTCCATATCATAGGGAACGCTGTCCCCAAAAATGTTTTCAATTTCGCCCTTCTCATCCTCAAAGACTACTTCTGCCTGAGGGCTGACTACCTTTACACTTCTGCGGTATCCCGCCAGTGGTGCAAGATCCTTGCAGCGATTGAACAGAACGAGATCCGCACCTTTTACCATCTCTACAAAGAGTGGCTTCAACGCCTGCATATAGACCTGAAATGTGCTTGCATCTACAGTCGTAAGCTTCTGTGTGATTCCCCATCCATCCGGAAGTAGACTATTCTCCATCTCGCTCACCTTCCACATACCGTTCCATTCGATAATCACTCGTTCCGGGTCATACTTTGCGTCCATCGCTTTGAAATATGCCTCATTTAATTCACTCTGATTCTGCACCGTCTCGATCACAACGCCGTTCTTTTTCAGTTTTTTGGCATCAAATTCTTCTTCCCCCTGTTCGCAGAGAATGAGAAGAGTTGTCCCTTCTATCTGAAAATAATCCTGCGCCAGAGTAAACTTCAGAAACTGTGATTTTCCACTTTCCAAAAATCCGGTCATCAGGTAGACCATTACTTCATATTCATCCATCTTTTTTCATCCTTCTATTTATCTTATCCAAAAATTGCGTCAATCTTTGCTTCGTCAATTTCTGCACCTATGACACAGAGTCTTCCGGTATATTCCGGCTCACCTGTCCTGATCTCACACTCGCCCGGAACCATATCAAAATAGATCCACGTTCCATCTGTGCCTTCTACCATTCCCTTTGCGCGTAAGATGTTACCGTACGACGGATCATTCGTAAATGTCTCCAGAATCGTTTTAATCTGTTCTTTTGTATATTTCTTGATGGTCTCTTTTCCCCAGCTTGTAAAGACATCGTCTGCGTGGTGATGTCCGTCGTGGTCATGATGATGATGTTCATGGTCCTCGTGATCGTGATGATAGTGTTCATCATGATCGTGATGCTCGTCATGATGATGGTGATGGTGTTCTTCATGTTCGTGTTCATGTTCTTCGTGGAGATGCTCTGCCTCAGCCATCATCTCCTCTTCCATCGACTGACTGTGCTCCATCGTCTCAAGAATCTTATCACCTGAAAGCTGTGCGATTGGTGTTGTAATCAGTGGTGCTTTTGCATTGAGTTCACGGATAATTGCAACGCTCTGCTGCGCCTTTTCCTCGTCTGCTGTATCCGTTCTGCTTAAAATGATTGCTCCTGCATATTCAATCTGATTGCTGAAAAACTCTCCAAAGTTATTCCTATACAGCTTACATTTGCTTACGTCAACAACTGTCGTGAAACTGTTAAGCTTTACATCAACCGTTGCCGTCACGTCATTTACAGCCTTCATAACATCCGATAATTTCCCAACACCGGATGGTTCGATCAGGATGCGGTCTGGATGATATTTCTCGACAACTTCCTGTAATGATTTTCCGAAATCGCCAACCAGTGAACAGCAGATACAGCCGGAGTTCATCTCTTTGATCTCGATTCCCGCATCTTTTAAGAATCCGCCATCAATACCGATCTCACCGAATTCATTTTCAATCAGAACTACCTGCTCCCCCTTGAATGCTTCCTCTAACAGTTTCTTAATTAGTGTTGTTTTTCCTGCTCCCAGAAATCCTGAGATAATATCAATTTTTGTCATTTTCTTCGCTTCTTTCTTTTCGATTTGTCTTTATCATAACAGCATCTTATTCTATGCTCAGCTCAATTGGACAGTGATCCGATCCAAGCACATCCGTTAATATTCTAGCACCTTTTAACCGATTCTTCAAACTTTCTGACACACAGAAATAATCAATTCTCCATCCTGCGTTCTTCTCTCTCGCTTTGAACCGGTAAGACCACCAGGAATAGATGTCTGTTGCATCCGGATAAAAATAGCGGAATGTATCGATAAATCCTGCATTTACAACTTCTGTAAACTTCGCACGTTCTTCATCCGTGAATCCTGCGTTCTTGTGATTTGTCTTCGGATTCTTCAGGTCGATCTCTGTGTGAGCCACATTCAGATCCCCGCAGAATATGACCGGCTTCTTCTCTTCCAGCTTCTTCACATACGCAAGAAAATCGTCTTCCCACCGCATACGATAGTCCAGTCTTTCCAGCTCGCGTTTTGAGTTCGGTGTATAGACTGTAATGAAATAATAGTCCTCAAATTCAAGTGTGATTACACGGCCTTCCTGATCATGTTCTTCAATTCCCAGCCCATATGCTACTGATATCGGCTCCTGCTTTGTAAAAATCGCGGTTCCGGAATACCCCTTCTTGACAGCGTAATTCCAATACTGCCGGTAGCCTTCCAGTTCCAGTTCTAACTGGCCTTCCTGCATTTTACTCTCCTGAATACAGAAGATATCTGCATCCGCCTCTTGAAAGAACTCTAAAAATCCTTTCTGCACACATGCACGAATTCCATTGACATTCCAAGATATCATTTTCATAAATATTTTCTCCTTGCATTGCTGATGATACCAGCATTATTTATAATCCACTTCTGTCAAACATAATCCATTGGCCGCTGCCAAAGGACCTGCCTGCTGTCTTACACCTGTATCAAGGGCTTTTTGTACCTGCGCGGTACTTCTCTTTCCTGTTCCTGCTTCCAATAACGTTCCCGTCAGAATCCGCACCATATGATACATGAACCCACTGCCATAATAATCTATGACCATCTTTTCATCTGTCGCATTTATCACAATATCATAGATTTCACGAACGGTTGATTTGCCCGGTTCAATTCGATCTGTAAATGCTGCGAAATCATGCTTTCCTATGAGTACACGAGCTGCCTCACGCATGCGGGTTACATCGATTTGTTCCGGGTAATGATATGCATATTTTCTGGTGAATACACAGGGTTTTTTGCGCGTATCAATGGTGTACTCATAATGTTTCCCATGCGCCTTCTTGCGCGCATGAAATCCATTCTTCATCAGTTCCACAGAAAGGACACGGATATCTTCCGGAAGCCTTTGATTGATTTCGGATCGGTACTGCATTTCTTCAATTTTACCTGACAGAACAACACTTGCCACCTGTGCTTTCGCATGTACTCCGCCGTCCGTTCGCCCTGATCCATTCACCTCAACCGGATAGCCTGCAAGCTCTGTAAGGATCGACTCTAAGATGCCCTGTATCGTAAGTTCGGTATCCGGCTGTCTCTGCCATCCCCGAAACCTTGAACCATCATAGGCGATTGTTAATTTATATGTTCTCATGTCCGCCTTTCCAAAATATATTATCAGAATCTAGTATGATTTTCTTTTCTATTTTATATTTTACCATAGGATTGCAAGTCATGGCTATAGCTTCTATCAGCACATCACAAAAAGACACAATGCAAATGAACCATTTACATCATGTCCTTCCATATTTCTATAAGAGAAGTGAAAAAGACAGAAACACTTGAATAGCAAGACATATGACACTTTGGATTCGCATCATATTGAGAAATGTAGTTAGAATAGAAAAAAGAATGTCTTCTCCACTTCCTCTGTGAGTCTTACTTTTACTATACACTTCTTTCTTTTCAGAAAATAATGCTGACAGCATTATTTTTTCCATTTCTCTGCTTTCATTAGCTCTTCATAAAGCTCCGCTACATTTTGAAATCGTTTTTGCGGTTCCGACTCCGTGCATTTTTTGATAATTGGTCCGATTTTGCCCTGATATAATTTCTTTGCAGGAAATTCTCCACAAAGCATATAATTCATTGCCACTCCGATTGCGTAAATGTCCGTCCTTACATCGGATTGTCCCAATCCATATTGTTCCGGTGCTGCAAACTCTGCCGTTCCCATACACTGTGCATCCTGCGCTTCGCCATCCTTGTATGATTTTGCAATGTTGATATCAATTAATTTTACCATTCCTTCATTTGTCAACAATATGTTGGATGGCTTGATATCCCGATGAATAATCGGTGGCGACTGCGCATGCAGATAATGCAATGTATCACATAATATTCTCATACAAAAGCAGATTAAATCTTCAGGAAAAGGACCTCTTTCCTGAAACAATTGTTCCATGGAGCTCCCATGAATATACTCTTCAATGACAATTAATTGTTCCTTTTCCTCAATACATTCGTATATCATTGGCATATTTGGCACGGGATTTGCCTTGATCTGTTCATAAATAGAGCGATTATATATGCTTAAATCTTTTCTTACGTATAGCTTTTCCGTCTCTGTGTGCTGTACCAAATACACATGGTTCCGGCCGCCAATTGTCGTAAGTTTTTTATAATAAGACAGGATACACTCTTCTTCTAATGTCACTTCTCTTATTCCTTTTCTTGCCTTTCTGTTAAAAAAAATATATGATATAGTCACACGATTTTAGAATCCAAGTACAAAATCGTTAAAATTTATGATAAACTGGGGGATTATTATGAATCAGGAAGAACGAACCACGTCGCTTTTAGAAGAATTAAAAGCGGTCGATATGAAACATGGATTCACAATCTATCATGCGAACCATGTCAACGATGTCCACCATAAGAACTTTCCTGATTTTTTCTGTGCATACTTAAATCAGCATCCGGACTTAACCGTAAAAGAAATCATTCATAACAGCGAATTAGACGAGAATTATGCGCGTCAGGTCATCAATGGAACCAGACATGGAAGTAAATACAAAATTATTGCCATATGTATCGCGGCCCATATGAAAATCAAAGAGGTGCAGCGGGCACTCAAGCTTTCCGGCAACACCCCTCTTTATCCCAAAACCGATCGGGATGCTGCCATCATTATCTGTATCAACAATGAATGCTATAATATAGTCAGAATCAATGAGTTTCTAAATGAAAGAGGACTTGAAATACTTAAATAATGAGACAAGGAGAAGCTTTTTCTCCTTGTCTCATTCTAAAATTTTCTTAAGTTCTGCCATAAATGTATTCACGTCCTTAAATTCACGATATACAGATGCAAAACGAACATATGCAACCGGGTCAAGATCTTTTAACTTGTCCATAACAATCTCACCAATTACAGCACTTGGAATCTCCTTTTCCTCACGGTTGAAGATCTCGGTTTCGATGCTTTCGATGCACTTTTGGATATCCGCCGCCGATACCGGTCTCTTATAACAGGCGCGCAGAACCCCCTGCTCGATCTTTGAACGGTTATACTGTTCCCGATTATTATCTTTCTTTATAATAATCAAGGGAATCGTTTCCACCTTCTCATAAGTTGTAAAACGTTTGCCACACACGTCACAAGAACGTCTTCTTCGAATCGAACTCTTATCCTCTGCCGGTCTGGAATCAATCACTCTGGTATCCGGATGGCCACAATATGGACATTTCATGCTAATTTCCACCTTTCCCTGCTCGTTACTAGCTGCTACCAATCTCTGTATTTAGTGCAAGTATATCACAATATCTTGTGGGTTGGCAAAATTATTTGAAGATTCTTTTTAACACTCGCATTTTTTCAGAAAGTTTTTCTCATTGATTTCGACCAGAATAATATCCGCACCTATATTTTTAATACAGGCATACGGAATGATATATTCGCTGTCATTTCCAAGGATACACCAGCCTTTACATGGTCCGGGAACAATGATTGCCTTTACGCAGCCCTCGCATTCATCTATTTCCAGATCGATCACATTCCCTAATTTTGTACAGGTACAGCTATTAATCACTTCTTTTTCTCTCAGCTCACAAAATCTCATACCCGCACTCGCCTTCCCACTATTATATTATATGGCATAGAAAAGAGCCTACATATAGTGACCATTCTTATAGTCATTCTATGCAGGCTCCCGTCTTGTTGTGAATATCGCCAGTCTATTTAATGATTGTACCGTTCTTTCCTTCTATTGCTTCTTTTAATTTATCAATGGAAGTAATCATCGCTTCTCTTCCCTCGCCCTTCTCGATAAAATCTACTGATGCGCGGAATTTTGGAAGCATGTTGTAGATTCCAAAATGACCATCTTCCATATACTTCTTTGCTTCTTCCACTGAGATCTCGCCAAGCATCTCTTCATTCTCTTTTCCCAAATTGATGGAAACTTTATCAACACTTGTCAGAATGATCAGCTCGTCCGCCTCGATTCCTTCTGCAAGCTTACCTGCGACAAGATCCTTCTCAATTACGGCACTTGCGCCCTTAAGTACATGATCCTGCTGAAGTACCGGAATACCGCCACCGCCACCTGCAACAACAACCTGTCCGGCATCTACCAACGCTTTGACCGCATCAATCTCAACGACGCTGACCGGATTCGGAGCAGCTACAACACGTCGGAAGCCTCTGCCCGGCTCTTCTACCACATAATTCCCCTTCTTGCGTTCTTCTGCCGCATCCTCTGCGTTCATGTAACGTCCCAGTACCTTAGTCGGTGTGTAGAATGCCTCATCATAAGGATCTACAATAACCTGTGTCAGAATCGTGCTGACCGTACGGAATATCCCGCGGTTCAAGAGTTCCTGGCGGATTCCATTCTGGAGATCGTACCCAATATACCCCTGTGACATCGCAGAACACACACTCATAGGTGCTGCTGTATAATTATCATGGTGTTTGCCGAACTCGTTCATCGCCATATGAATCATACCGAGCTGCGGTGCATTGCTGTGTGTAATTACAACCTGGTATCCTTCCTCAACGAGATCTGCAATTACTTTTGCTGTATTCTTAACTGCCACCTTCTGTTCCGGCAGTGTCGTGCCAAGTGCACGGTGTCCGAGAGCGACAACAACTTTTTTCTTCATATCTTTTATCCTCCAAGATTTGTCATATGGAAATTATAGTATTTTTCAGACAAAAAAGCAACCGGGATTCACGAAGAAATCACGGTTGCATCTTGTTTCATCTATTTTGCTGTCTTTACCGGCTGAAATGTCAGCAGATTCGTTTTTAGCAGTACCGGTCTGAGTACATTGTACAAAACTGCTACAAGTAATGTCGATACAACTGCATTGACAAACGTCGTTGCTGTAGACCACTTTGCAAGAACCTCTGCCATCTGCTGTGGCTGACCTAAGATATACATCTTGTAGAAATATCCAACAATCGGATCTGCGACCACGTTAAATCCAAGTCCTGCGATGGATGCAATGACGCTCCATTTAAAAATGTATTTCTTATCCGTGCTTTCATTGATGTGTGCCACATGATGTGCCACCAATCCAACAATCAAACCGATGCAGAACTTTAAGACAAATGTCTTCGGTGCTCCTGTGATATAGACCGGATCTAAGATGTCGGCGATCGTCATTCCAATTGCGCCGGCAAGTCCACCGTATCCACCACCTAAAAGAAGTGCGGCAAGTACGCAGAATGCATTTCCGATATGAAGAGATGTTGCATCTCCTCCCGGCATCGGAATCTTGATCTGTAAAAAGGTGAATGATACAAAGCAAAGCGCTGCAAGCAGGGCTGTCTGTGCTAATTTAATAATTGTCTGGTTTCTGTTTTCCATATGAGTCCCTCGTTCCTATCCTGTTCTTCTGTAATGAAGAAATACGCGTCCTCTTCATCACGTTAATGTGTATTGCATATGCGATAGATAGATCATATCACCCAAGTGGACAGATAGGAATAGCCAGTTTTTCACATTTTAATCAGGCCAGTTTATTTTTTGTTCGCAGGCTCGATTGCGATACTCTTGCCTTTGATCTTTGCATGCTTCATTGCATTTAAGACATCAAGTGTGTATTCACGCGGAACTTCTACAAATGTATAATTATCAAACATGTCAATGGAACCGATCAGTTTTCCCGGCATACCGCTCTCGCCTGCCAGTGCACCAACAATGTCTCCGGGTCTTGCTTTCTGCTTCTTACCAACATTGATGAAAAGTCGAACCATTCCCGGTTCTTCTGCTCCGGTATCACCAAAGTCAAGGTTGCTTCCGTCTGTAGTCTCTTCTTCCTTCTCGACACCAATCTGCATCTTAAGAAATGCTGCTGCCATGTCCATTGCTGTATAATCCGAATCATTGACCTGCGTCTGGATTGCATTGATCATTGCTGTCAGATCCTCATTCTCAATAATGGTCGTAACTTCTTCCATGATTTTATCCATCTTCGTATTCGCTACATCATCAATAGACGGAACCTTCTGTGCTTTAATCTTTGTCTTACAATATCTTTGGATTTCTTTTAACTTATAGACTTCTTTTCCCGATACAAATGAGAAGGAACGACCCACTCTTCCGGCACGTCCTGTTCTTCCGATACGATGTACATAGTATTCGTCATCCTGTGGGAGATCATAGTTGAATACCGCTTCCACATCATCCACATCAATTCCACGTGCAGCTACATCTGTCGCACATAAGATGTCCGTTCTTCCACTTCGGAAGCTCTGCATTACGCGGTCTCTCTGAGACTGCTTTAAGTCTCCGTGAAGACCCGCCGCAAAATATCCTCGGTTCTGAAGTGCTGTTACAAGCTCATCTACAGTTCTCTTCTTATTACAGAATACAACGGAAAGCTTTGGTGAATAAATATCTAACAGTCGGGATAATACTTCTTCTTTATTCTTTGGTCTTACTTCATAATAGAGCTGCTCGATGTTTGGCACGGTCAGTTCTTTCTTTACAACCTTGATGATTTCTGCATCCTTCTGGAACTTCTTGGTGATATCCATGATTGCTTTTGGCATCGTTGCTGAGAATAAAACAGTCTGTCTCTCTTCCGGCACCCCTTCTAAGATTGTCTCGATATCTTCTCTAAATCCCATGTTGAGCATCTCGTCTGCTTCATCTAAGATGACCGTATGAACATCATCCATCTTGATCGTTTTGCGGCGCATATGATCCATTACACGTCCCGGTGTTCCGATGATCAACTGTGTTCCTGCCTTTAACGAACGAATCTGTTTTACGATATCCTGTCCGCCGTAGATTGGAAGGACTTTAATTGCATGCATATATTTTGCAAGGTTTCGAATCTCATCCGCCACCTGAATTGCAAGTTCTCTGGTTGGGCAGAGAATGATTCCCTGCAGTTTCTTGTTCTTTGAATCGATCTTCTCCAGCATTGGAATACCGAACGCTGCGGTCTTACCCGTTCCTGTCTGTGCCTGACCGATGATGTCTTTTCCTTCTTTAATAACTGGAATCGTCTTCGCCTGAATTGGTGAAGCCTCCTCAAATCCCATAAATTTTACTGCCTTTTCAATCTCCGGCGACAGCCCGAGTTCTTCAAATTTAATTCCTGACATAAATCTCCTATCTTGTATGTTGTGATTGTTGCCGACAACACATAAGATTACTCCCGTCATGCTGCTGATCCATCATCTGCAGCCGCCATGCTGTCGCGCAAGAAGACCCTCTGCCTGATACCAGGCAAAGGGCCTTTACTAGTTACCGTTTTTTATCATAACAGATTTCAAATGGAAAGTCAAATACCGCACCCATCTTCTACTTGGCTCCTGTCCCATTAAAAAATGAGTTCAGCTTATCTTCTTTATCAAACAGACAGTTATACTGAATATTCTCATAGCTGCTGATTGCGCTCGGCTTCTCCTCATCCCAGCTCATCACATTTCCATCTGCATCCCAGTATTCCTTCGCTGTCAGCACCGGATAGGATTTTCTCATCTCCAGCAGGAAATCATCATACGCGGTCAGCGGGATTCCTGCATTTTCCAGTACATAAGAGGACAGATAATTTGCGGAAATGTCAACATTCTGCTGCTCTTTTGTATCGTAATTGGTCCAGATAAAGAACGGAACTTCATAGCGGCTCGATACATTCGTATAGCGGCTGCTGCCGTCCACTGCATCAGCATCACTTCCCGCATCTGCCATAAATGGCTCCAGTATCTCATCGTCAAGTTTCGGCTGGTGATCTCCAAAAAGAATGATCATCGTCGGCTCTTCTTCGTTCTGAAAATACGTAATCAGTTCCTGCACTGCGTTATCACTCTTCTTAATTAAGGTCAGATAATTTTCCAGCTGATAATCCGCATCAAAGTTTGTCACCTCAATTGCATCGTCACCCTTGTCAAAGAAGTTCGTATACCCTCCATGATTCTGCATCGTCACATTAAATAGGAATAACGGATTTCCCTCTTTTTTCTCCTCATAGATTTCCTCAAGCTTTTTGAAATCAGAGGAATCACTGACGTATCCACGGATATCTTCATACTCATCCATATCGTCCTCTTCCACAAACAAACTATCATCAAATCCAAGAAAATCATACGCTTTCGGCCGGTTATATCCCGTGCAGGAATAGCTGTGGTATGCATAGGTCTGATATTCATAGCTGCTATTGCCAAGCACCGATGCAAGCGACGGGATCTTCGAAGTCACGTACTGATTATACGGAATGCTTCCAACCGGAAGAAATGCCATGGAGCTTCTTGTCAGCACTTCAAATTCTGTATTTGCCGTCGGAGCTCCGCAGATTGATAAATGCAGGTATCCCTTAATTGTATTACTCTCCAGACTATGTAGGAACGGCATATAATCCTGATTTGTCTCCAGATCCCCATTCACTGCCAGATCAGAAAACGACTCATCCATAATCATAATGATATTTGGTGCTTCTGAGCTGCTCGTCGTTGTCGTACCTGCATCCGGCATCTCATCGCTGCAAAGTGCACTGCTCTGCTCTAGTGTCTTTTTCGCAGAACTTGCCGAATAATCTTCCAGCTTCACCGTTGCAGAATAATTTACATTGCTGATAAAGTACGGGATATAGCCTGTATTTGCCATCATCGTCGTGTAATCCCAGTAATTTCCCTGAATGAATCCATATAATGCACCAGTCACATTTGCAATTGCAAGCGCTGCAATCAGAAGAACTTCTGCAATGATTGTCTGCATCACACGTTTCCTATTTACAGGCTGTTTTTTCTCTTTGAACGGTAATACAATCACTACCAGCACTGCCAGCACAAATGCAATGGTCACCATCGGGAAATAATGATCCGGTTTAAATGTATAATTGTCTACGACCTCCATCGCGGTTCCTGCTGCCGAAATGTCCCCCCAGAGAATTTCATTTCCACGGAACATCACGACCAGATAATTCGCTAACCCCATCACATACGAGATCACAAGTGTAATGATGGCACTGATTTTTAACCGTCTGAATATCAGATAGAGGAAAAGCAGCAGCACGCTCCAGTACAGAATATTCAAAAATCGCATATCCATATAAGTCAGCATCTTGCTCTCACAGAACATTTCCACAAGGAAGAACCCCATAAATGATACAAAAAGGACGGTCGCGCCTTTGAGCATCCACGGATATTTCTGATTCCATCTCGCTAATGCAGCCGATGCTTTTCGAAGATCCGTCAGCAATAAAGCAAAGAAAATGAGTCCCAAAAGTAACTGCAGATATGCACCGGAACGGTTTCTGAAGATTGCGACAATCGCAACACGTATGGAAATGCGCCGATAGATCCAAATCTCATATAACCCAAAACATCCAATGGCAAATCTCAGCAGATTCACTGCCGTATTTCTTTTGTCTTTATATTTCTTTTCTTTGAAAAATCCTGTAAAAATACTATATCTTCCAATCCATAAGAACAATGGAAAGATTGCACACAGCAGATAGATTCCTGTCCAGACTGCACACACCAGCGTGTAATCAAAATACACTTCTCCATAATCCAGCTGACATGGCCCAATCAGCGGAATACACATGAGCGCCGATGCCGCAAGTGCACATCCAAACACGATGAGAATATATTTCCACTGTTCCTTAAAAAATTGTCTAATTGTAATTTCCTGCATTCTTTTAACCTCGTTTATCTAGTAGTTCCCCCTGTAAGTCCTCTGCAAGAAGTATAGCACATTTTTTGTTATTATGTTAAGCTTGTGTAAAGTCGTTTTTTGTAGGATAATAAGAGCAATTCATTAGATAGATATTAGGAGGTTTACACATGGGTGGTTTTTTTGCAGTAGCATCGAAGGATGACTGTGTCTTTGATCTGTTTTTTGGAACAGATTATCATTCACATTTAGGAACAAGACGTGGCGGTATGGCGGTATATGGAAAGGACGGCTTTGACCGTTCCATTCATAACATTGAGAACTCACCATTCCGTACGAAATTTGAGAAGGATGTCAACGAAATGAAAGGAACGATGGGGGTCGGCTGTATTTCCGATTACGAACCACAGCCACTCCTCATCCGTTCTCATCACGGAACATATGCTTTAGCAACTGTCGGCAAGATCAACAATCAGGAAGCTCTGATGAAAGATCTCTTCAAATCCGGACACACGCACTTTTTGGAAATGAGTGGCGGCGATATCAACGCAACAGAGTTAGTTGCGGCAATTATCAATCAGAAAAGTAATTTAGTAGAAGGGATTCAGTACGCGCAGGAAAAGATCGAAGGTTCTATGACGATGCTCTGTATGACGCAAAAGGGTATCTACCTGGCGCGTGACCGCATGGGAAGAACTCCAGTCGCGATTGGAAAGAAAGACGGTGCTTACTGCGCCAGCTTTGAGAGCTTTGCTTACTTAAACCTTGGCTATCAGGAATATAAGGAACTCGGTCCCGGTGAGATTGTTGTGATGACGCCAGAGGCAGTCGTTACTCTTGCGCAGCCCGGCACCGAGATGAAGATCTGTACCTTTCTGTGGGTATACTATGGCTATCCTTCCTCTTCCTATGAGGGTGTCAGCGTCGAGCAGATGCGGTACAAATGCGGCGAATTACTTGCCGGGCGTGACAATGCAGCACCGGATACCGTTGCCGGTGTTCCGGATTCCGGAATTGCCCACGCTGTTGGCTATGCCAATGCCTCCGGGATTCCATTTTCAAGACCGTTCATCAAATATACACCAACCTGGCCTCGCTCGTTCATGCCAACCATTCAGAGTGAGCGTAATTTGATTGCGAAAATGAAACTGATTCCGATACACGAGTTGATCCAGAAAAAGAGCCTGCTCTTAATTGATGACTCCATTGTGCGTGGTACACAACTTCGGGAGACAACGGAATTCTTATATCAGAGCGGTGCCAGAGACGTGCATATCCGCACTGCCTGTCCACCTATTGTATATGGGTGTAAGTACCTGAACTTCTCTCGTTCTACCTCTGAGATGGAGCTCATCGCCAGAAAGGTAATCAAACGATTGGAAGGTGAAGATGACCAGAAGTATCTGGAAGAATATACAGATCCGTCTACTGATCGCTATCAGGCAATGACAAAAACAATTGAACGCGAACTGAATTTTTCTTCCCTGTTGTATCACAGACTGGACGATATGATTGAATCTGTCGGGATTGATCCCTACAAGTTATGTACTTACTGCTGGAATGGAAAAGAATAGGCGCATGTCTAAAGGCGAAAAAAAGCAAGAGTCTAAATTGACCCTTGCTTTTTTTTCGCCTCCGGTGTAATATGTGTATAAGGCAACATAGTTATCAAAACTACATGTCGAGCATTTAAAAACTTTGTCGTTTGATCTATTCATCAGGAGGTTATGATTATGAATAAACATTTAAAAGATCCGGGAAGCGCAATTACTCATTTTATAGGTATGTTAATGGCAATATTTGCCGCTATTCCGCTGTTAATAAAAGCTGCACAGGAACCCGGAAAACTCTATGTTATCTCGCTGGCAATCTACGCCATCAGCTTAATTCTGCTCTACACAGCAAGCACCAGCTACCACACTTTCGACCTGTCGGAAAAGGCTAACACGATTTTAAAGAAATTAGATCATATGATGATTTTCATTCTGATTGCAGGCAGCTACACTCCGATTTGTCTTCTTGTACTCGGCGGACGCACCGGACATGTGATGCTTGCACTCGTATGGGGCATTGCAATCCTCGGAATCCTGTTCAAGGCATTCTGGGTGTTCTGTCCAAAATGGGTCTCTTCTGTCCTTTATATTGGTATGGGCTGGGTGTGTGTCCTCGCATTTTCCAAGATTTTAAACTCTATGAATCCGGCAGCATTTGGCTGGCTTCTTGCCGGAGGGATCATCTACACAGTCGGCGGTGTCATTTACGCTTTGAAGCTTCCGATCTTCAATACAAAACACAAAAATTTCGGAAGTCATGAAATCTTCCATTTGTTTGTGCTCGGCGGAAGTATCTGCCACTTTATCATGATGTATGTATTTCTGCTGCCACCCGTGAAATAAGATACTTCAAAGCGGCTAATTACTTTTCGCGGCTTTATGTTTGGTAATTTTTTTCGGCAAATCGACCGGAACTTTTATTTCAATACCAAACAATATTTTCACTAACCACACCGCAAATAAAAGCACCAGTATCGGAATCACACAAGAAGTGACCAGCATCACCGCAATCGACTCGATAAAATGATTCAGCAGTTCTTCTCCCTTTGTGATTAGCCCCGTGATGCCACCTTCGATTTTAGAGATCAGTCTGTCAATCACATTTCCATCTGAGTCTGTCGTTCCATTAATTTCATCTGCTGTATCCTGTGCTGACTGTACGGTTGTCGCAACAGATGAATCATACGTATCGTCTATGATATTTGACACCTTCATGCTTACTGGAATCACAAAGAAAATCACCAGTCCGAAGACTGCCATTTTTGCAGCTAACCACTTTAGCACAATCTTGTCCATACATAATCCAATTGCAAAAAGGATGCACGCAATTGGTATGATAACCGTAAACGTTGCATATCCAATCAAGGTAACCAGATATTTTTCAAGAAAAATCATTGTCAGTATCACGACAAAATACGACGCTAAATCAGCAAGTTTATTTGCGATTGGTGTTGTAGCATCCCCCGGTATTGCTGCAATTGCAGTTGCCGCTGCTGCTGATGCCGCTGTCAGTTTTAAGACTGTTGCCTTCTTATCGTCCAATGCCTCGATTGTCTTTGCATGAAATTCTGGTGTTGTTGTTACCCTTGAAAATACAAAAATCGAAAGCAGCATAACCACCAGCATCACTACTAAAATTGTGACTTTCTTTGAATCTTTCAATATCATTTGTCTCCCTCCCCGTTTACTGCTTGTTTTTCTTTCGTTGGCAAAGGACTCTGCCAGCTTCTTTTATGTAATGATTATAACCTAACCCGAAACGAAATCCAACCTCTTATCTAATTACAGTCGCCGAAAGGAAGAGAAAAAGCAGCCATCCTCCGATAGCTGCTTTTCCTCTTCCTTTCGGTATTATTTTTCTACATTTATACTTTTTTTACCTACTGTAGCCATTAAAACAACACCCAGTACATAACTCACAATACAAGCCACAATTGCAGCAATAACGCTCGGATCAAATCCCGTTTCCGGATTGATAACCTGAATCCATCCAAATACTCCATTTGCCCCGAATGTATATTGTTTCACTCCAAAAAATCCGATGATTGCTCCGCCGACACCAGACGCAACGGAAGCTAAGATAAATGCCATCTTATTCTGAAGTGTCACACCATAAATTGCCGGTTCTGTAATACCAAATAATCCAGAGATAATTGCTGATGCACATACCCCTTTTGTCTTTTTGTTACGTACTTTGAGCATAATAACGGTAACTACACCAATTTGTCCAAATGCGGATGCAAGACCGGCAATTGTAACCGGATCATATCCCATTGAGGACATGTTATTCATACATATTGCAACAAAGCCCCAATGTACGCCAAATACTACGCAGAATTGAATCAGAGCTCCATAGAGAAATCCTCCGACTAGCGAACTGATTTCAAAG
The DNA here is from genome assembly GCA_028693555.1 of Hespellia sp. GTDB lineage: Bacteria > Bacillota > Clostridia > Lachnospirales > Lachnospiraceae > Hespellia. The sequence continues at coordinate 7,707 of JAQUVD010000007.1, read as the reverse complement.
AGCCACGACATAGCACTTCCAATGGCATCACTTATAATCGAAATAACCGGTCCAACAATGACAAATCCTAACACCAGACTGATCATCAGCGTCAGTGCCGGAACCAGCATCGTTTTCATGTATCCTGATATCTTTTTATCAAAGAATTTTTCTAATTTTGCTGCTAAATAGCAGATGAAAATAACTGGAAATACTGTACTCGCATAGCTTCTCAGCAACACTGGAATTCCACAGAAAGTGGCATAGACCGGCATCTCAAATGCAGTTCCGGCAAACAATGTATATAATGCATCTCCCGCTACGATTGTACTAATTGTTGGATATAACAGCACTGCACCGATTGTCATTCCAAGAAATGGTGTCCCACCAAACTTTTTCATGGCTGTATATCCTAAGAAGATTGGTAAAAAATAAAAGAAGGAATCAGCAATCATATACAGAATCTGATAGGTCCCTGAATCACTTGATAGAACACCAATCGTTGTCAGTAAAACCAGGATACCCTTGATGAAACCCGTTGCCATCATAATTCCGAGTACCGGTGCAAAAATCCCTGATATCAAATCAATCAAACTGCTTTTCACTTTTTTATCTTTTAATTCAGCTTTCATTTTTGCAGCATCTTTTAAATCAACGTCTTCATCAACCGCATCCTCCTCACTCAGTCCGGACACCTGAATGAATTCTTTGTACACATCCGCAACATAAGTGCCGATCACAACCTGATGCTGTCCACCTGATTGAATTAATGATAAGACCCCGTCAATATTTTTTAATTTTTCTTCTTTCACGAGTGATTCGTCTTTGACATGAAAGCGTAATCTTGTTGCACAGTGCACAACTGAATCGATATTTTCTTTCCCACCGACACAGTCAAGAATCTCACAAACTAATTTTTCGTACCTCATTTTAAATCCTCCTCCTGATAACATTTCACTTCATTTTCTTTTAAATTTATGTAAAGCGATGCATGCTTTTCGCTTACAATTGTAAGTGCACAGTTTCGGGCAGCCTGAATATTGAAAGACGTTATCGCACCTTTTTCCCACGACATGTCCAAAACTACACCTTTTTTTAAATGGATTCCTGTAACAGTTCCTTCCGGTATCGCTTTGGGCAGTGCCGGTAATAGATAAACAATATCACTGTAATCCTGCACCAGCATTTCCATCAATCCTGCTGCTCCACCAAAATTACCATCAATTTGAAATGGCGGATGATTATCTAATAAATTATCTAACGTTGCATGTTCCAGTAATTCTTTCAGATTTTTCCATGCATCTTCTGCTTTCCGAAGTCGTGCAAAAAATAGGATAATCCACGCTTTGCTCCATCCGGTATGCCCTCCACCGTTTTCCAGTCTGCGTTCTAATGTCTTTTCTGCTGCAGCTGCTAATTCTGGTGTTCGATCTACTCTGATCTGATTTCCCGGATATAGTGCAAAAAGTTGAGAAATGTGCCTGTGTCCCTTATCCATTTCCTCGTAATCCTGATTCCATTCTTGAATCTGACCATATTTTCCAATACGGATTGGCTGTAATATCGTTAGCTGCGCCTTCGCTTTTTCTACAACCTCGTCCTGATCCCCCATTGCGGCAGCCACTTCCAGGTAACCTGTATACAATTCTCTAATAATTTCCGCATCCATGCTTGGTCCCATACACAGACTGCCATATTGACCGTTTGCTGTCACATAGATATTTTCCGGTGAACTTGAGGGACCTGAAATCAAATATCCATCCTGATCCTCTATCAAATACGCCTGAAAAAATTTCACTGCATCCTTAATGATTGGATAAAATTCCTTTAAAAACAAAGAATCCTGTGTGTATTGAAAATGTTCTATCGCATGAAGACAGAGCCATGCTCCACTCATCGGCCAGATTGTAGAGCAGATATTGCTATCCTGCGGTGCACAGTCTCCCCATATATCCGTGTTATGGTGGCAACAGAAGCCATCAATTCCATACATCTCTTTTGCTACTGTTTTTCCATGCGGATACATTGTTTTTAAATGATTCAATAAAGCCAGATGTAATTCTGACAATCCGCCTTTTTCTGCCATCCAGTAATTCATTTGAATGTTTATATTAATCGTGTATTTTGAACCCCACATCGGTTCAAATTCACCATTCCAAATTCCCTGCAGATTTGCAGGAAGACTTTCTGCCCTGCTGGAACTGATTAATAAATATCTGGAAAAATTATAATACGTTTGAATCAGCCCAATATCATCCTTCCCAGCTCGTAATCTATTGAGTCGTTCGTGCGTCGGTAATTGTTCTAACGCTTCATCCGTTTTTAATTTCAACTGACTCGAAAGAAACAACTGTTGATAATCCTTCCGGTGATCTTCTTTTATTTTCTGATACTCTTTTTGAACTACATCACTCAATCTTTTCAGGCAATATTCCAACGGCCGTTCTTCTCGATATGTTGTTCTTGCGGTAATATAAATGGTCGCTTCTGTTGCATTCTCTACAATCATATGACTTCCCATGGAATACTGCTTCCCACCGGTTGACACAACACGAGCTGCTAACTCATAACCAATCCCCTCATCGCCGCCCTGTTTTCCATATAGCCGTATGGTCGATTTATCTAGTACCTGACTTCCATCGCAAAAGGATAAGCCTCTGCCTCTTCTATTATCTTTTCTTGTTAAATATGTTTCAAAGGTGATTTTCTCATCTTTATCTGCCGTAATATGATATACTAGAATATTTTCCGGATGAGATGCAAAAAATTCTCGTTTATAGCTAATCCCATTCATTTTATAAGAGATATCTCCTATCGAACGATCCAGATCAAGCTCTCTTCTGTACGCAGCCACTTCTTTTTCTTCGTTCGATAAAAAAGGAATGTTCAAATCTGGCATTTTTTGTATCATCTGTTTGCCCTTATGATCAAAAAAATCAATCCATACATCTCCCAGCGTCTGATAATGGCGCATATGTGGGTAAGAAGCAAACATACTTCTTGATGCAAGCTGTTCTGCCTCTTCTACCGCTCCATTTTGCAATAACTCGCGTACCTTGGGAACCTGCTCTTTGGCATCGGGATTGACCCGATCGACAAATCCTCCTGACCACACAGAATCTTCATTCACCTGTATGCGTTCTAATTTCGTTCCACCAAATACCATGGCTCCAAGTATTCCATTTCCAATCGGAAATGCATCATTCCATTCTTTTGATTCTCTATCTAACCAGATTTTGTTCATGCTCTTCCTCCTACTCGTTAAGCATGATTATAGCAAAAAAAAAGAGCATTTCGAAAAGTTCGCAATTTGGAAACTTTTCGAAACTCTCTATGTTGATTCATTGTTTATCTGATGGAAAGCCATATTGTTTTTGATATTCTATTGCTATGATTTCCAGTATCATTTGAAAAAGCACAGGATGATTTTGAATAATCGTAGAATGACGATAGGTAATTGCCTCATCTATTCGTGAATCCTTCGCCATCTCTTCATTTGATGTAATAAGTATTATCTTTGCTTTGGTATGCTCAAAACATTCCTTTTCAGGATATCCATCTAACATTTGATAATTACTAATGTATCTTCCTCGATTTGAAAATATAATAATTAATGTATCTGTGTCCGCTTTTTCAATATAATCTGTTTGCTTACGATCATGAGTGGTTGTATAGATTGTTTTTCGATAGTATTTCATTTTGTGTTGAAGATTTAACGCCGCCGTCTCCGAATATGCATCTCCAAACGCCGCCACCCTTTTATAATCGTGAATCATGGATGCCACATTTCTTACCTTTTCATAATCTATTTCTTCAAATAAGTTATGAATATCCTGAAACAAAGCCTTTTGATAAGCTTCTACACCATTTTGTAGCATAAAATCGGTAATATTAATTGTGATTCCCTTTTCTTTCGTATACTGATCCTTTTCATGAATCAATTTCGCATCGATTTTAAAATCTGCATAATCGTCAAAACCTAACTCTCGAACAAATTTGGATATCGTGGATTTTGATACCGCACACATTTCGGCTATTTCCGAAATAGACATGCTTGATAACTCCATTAAATGATCCAGCATGTTCGATGAGATATAATAGTCCACGCTATCCGGACTTTCTTTATTTAAAATCGCTGTAAGACGGCTTTGTATTACTGGCATATCGACCTCCCAAACATTTTCTTTAATATAGCACGTTTAGGTGGAATTGCAAATTGTTTTCACATTTTAAACATCTTTTCGATTATGATTTTGCTCCAATCAGTGCCACAAGCCCAATCACCGCAAGCACCGGAAGTGCCACTGATATCAGACCTCCAACTACCATACAGATTAAGATTACCGGAAGAAAAACAATTGTAAATAGTACCTTTGTAATTCCCCACGTTGCTCTGATCGCCAATCCAATCAGTTTGCCAAATACTACAAACATCATAATAATAAATACTAAAGTTAACATCCTACATGCCTCCTATCTGTCTTTCCCATGAATCCAAATCATTTAATATGTTTTCAATTTTCTCAATTTTTATATTTTCCTTTATTTTGTTTTCCTTTGAGATAAATTTAGTTTATAATAAAACAAGCAATAAATATACATTTGCATATCAACAATAGATTCTTCTAATGCATTTTTCAAAACGCATTAGAGATATATGAGGACAAAATTATGGGACAGAAATCTACAAGAAAGAATAAAAACATTTACTTTACGAGTCGTGAAGCTTCTGGTTTAACAAGAGATTCCGCGGCTGAGAGCCTTCACATTTCCCGCAGCCGTCTCGAAAAAATCGAATATGATGCTTCGCTTCCAACTCCTGAAGAGGTCATTGCAATGTCGCAAACATATCACAATCCGTCCCTGTGCAATTATTATTGTTCTCATGACTGCAGTCTTGGGCGAGAGCGCATCCCTGAAGTAAAAGAAAAAAATCTCACACAGATAACCATTGAGGTCCTTGCCACCCTAAACGAACTTACCGGCAATAAAGACCGATTAATCAGCATTGTCTCCGATGGCGTCATTTCCGAAGATGAGCTGCCTGATTTTATGAGCATCAAAGAAAACCTTAAGCAAATGTCAATGGTAATTGATTCACTCAATCTCTGGGTAGAAAAAACACTTTCACAAAAAGGAAATCACTTCCGCACATAGCTTTCGTGAGCGGACTGTGACACAACGAACATGGAGCAAAAAGAGACTGCATGTGATATCCACAAAATGCAGTCTCTTTCCCAAACCTAAGCCCTATCCCTATTCCGTCTCTGCCATATCTGTCAGCATAGACAGCTTCCTTACGCGTTCGTCAATCCCATTTCTCACCATATACTCATATACCGTTCTTGGCACCAGACTCTGCCAATCCTGACCGCTGGCGATTGCCGCCCGGACCTGAGTTCCGGTCACTCCACGTTCTTCTTCGGTTTTTCTCCAAAGCACCTCCACCTTCAATCCTAAATCTGTGAAAATCTGATACTTCTTCTCACCCCAGTCGTCACAGATACTCATGAAATAAGTCGCATCCTTTGGCGCATACTGTGTGATATAATCCGGTCTTGAAATCGGAAATGGAACAATCTCGAATTGATTTCTCTGTACACCAAAATCTATCAGCGCATCATGAATCATCTGATAACGCTCCAAATAAGTAAGTGGATTGTCTGATTTGCGTATTCCATGACGATCCGCCTCCATTCCACCCAGATACAACTCATCCGGATGTGTGATTCCGATATATAAAGTTTTACAACGCATCTTTGCCGCAAGAAGATATTCCATATGTTTTAAATGTAATACTTGAAAACGTCCGTGGATAACACCTGTTTCTACCATATTCTTATCCTTCTCTCTCCTAATTTTCGATATACATTTAGTATATTACAGATTCGCTTCAAAGGCAAACTTTTCATAAGGAAAAAGGATCTTATATTTGTGCCAGTTTTTCTCCGGCTTCTCTTAACTTTTGCTCCGTTTCGTCATCCGGTGCATCATTCGAAATGATTCCTTCTCCTCCAACGATTTCGGCACCGGCCTGTTGCATCCTCTGCTCCCAGTCTCGCATCCACTGACCATCGCCCCATCCATATGAGCCAAACAGGACAATTTTCTTGCCATTTACTTTGCCTTCAAGTGAGGTAACAAACGGCTCCATTTCTGACTCTTCCAATTCTTCTGCGCCCATCGACGGGCAGCCGAGTGCAAACCCCTCCAATTGCGCCAGTTCATCTGCATTTGCTACATCAACGCTCTGAATCTGCACATCCGATCCGGCTGATTTTGCTCCCTCTGCCAGCATATTTGCCATATTTTCTGTATTTCCTGTTCCACTCCAATATACAATTGTTACTTGATTCATTTTCATTTTCTCCTTTGTACTTCATGTCAGGATACATCCTGATCTGCTTATTTTTGTTCGGTAATTTCTCGAATTGGTTTTCCCTCAAACATTTCCTTTACCGCAAGACTGATTGCACGGTCATAGGCTTGAAATCGTCTCTTTGCCAAACGGACATCCGAGTAGACCTTCCAATATCCATTCAACAGATAATTCCGCCCCGCATTCTCAATAAATCCGGTGACATCCTCCAACGGATATCCCAGAAATACCCCGATTTCATGTGGAAATATTCCTTCCTTCCGATTGAAATAGGCAACCCGTTTTCCGAGCATTGATAGTGTTTCAACCAAACAAAGTGTTTTATTGTCCTTCACTTTTTGATACCCATATTGTTCCAAAAAATCTCTGATATTGTTCTGACTCAGATAGAATTCCAAAAGCTTTCTACGATATAGTAAAATCGTACATTTTCCCTGCCACTGATCAAGAACATACACTTCAATCTCCGTGTCCCGCAGCTCTTCCCGAATTACATTCAGATAAGTGTCCCGTATCATGAGAATGCAGGACATTTTCACGCCTTTTAAAAGTGGTGCGCTCTGTAGTATGAACTGAAGCATCTGCTTCTCATTTTCACTTTCAAGTCCCAGATACTGGGCCAGCACTTCCTTCGACATCTTTTCCCCTTTCGCATCGTTCATTCAGCATCAGTATCTCCAGATTTCTTAAGAAGCATACTGTTCCAATATTCCGATTAGGGCATTTGCACTGCTGGAGTGGCTGCGTTCCACAATTGCATGATTTCTCTCAGACTCCGTAACAGCGCAGTGCACCAGCTTATGGGAAACGGTCGAGGTAAATAAAATCATAAGATCCGGACATCCGATCTTATTTTTCAAATCTGCCTGCATCTTGGTAAATACTTTGGCTTTGCAATGATATTTTTTACAAATATTCTTATATTGTGTCTCCATTCTTTCATGTCCGCCTATAATCACTATGCTCATATTCGCTCTCCTTTTTTGTGAGTTGATATTTACTTTTGTTAGTTTTAGCTAACTCTATCACAAAGAATAAGACGTGTCAACTGTCAACACGTCTTATTGATTCTTTTTATCAAAGCCACTTATTCTTCTTAAAGATAATCACTTCCGTAACAACGATGATAATCGCAAAAAGAACCACCGTTCCATATCCGTATGCCCAGTGAAGCTCCGGCATAATGCTAAAGTTCATCCCATACCATCCCGTAATCAGCGTCAGCGGTCGAGTAGGATAATGCCTCACAACACTACCCCCTCACAGAACCGTGCGTGCACAATTCATGCACACGGCTCATCACAACAAGATTAAGCAATTTCATATATATTTATATAGATCCTCGGTTT
>JAQUVD010000006.1:69608-110135 GCA_028693555.1 Hespellia sp. | reverse complement strand
GTTCCTCGCATCCAGCTTCCTTCAGTTTCCATCTCGCGATGGACACCCTTGCCTTCGGCTATATCCTTCCCACTACCGGGCGGATTCCGGACTTGCACCGGTTAGAAACGTGCGCCGCCAGGCGCACTTGACAAAAGGCACCGCACTTTCATGCGATGCCTTTCATCGATCACTCTCTTACCCTAAAGAATGATCTGTGAGAAGAAATATTTCCAAATAGGAAAAGCTGTCGTGGCTGACAGCTTTTCTTTACGAATTGCCTTGCCTATATAAATCTATCTATTATTTACCGTAGTAGCATTTCAGGTAAATTGCCTTGATTTCTTCCATGAGTGGATATCTTGGGTTTGCACCTGTACACTGATCGTTGAATGCGTTCAGTACCATCTCATCTAATGTAGCTAAGAAATCTTTTTCTGTAATGCCGTAATCTTTGATTGTTCTCTTGATTCCGATAAAGTCTTTTAATTCGTCAAGCTTCTTGATGAAGTTTTCGAATACTTCTTTATCATCTTTACCCTGGCAGCCTGCGAAACGTCCAAGTTCAGCGTATCTTGCAAGTGCATGTGGGTACTCATACTGAGAGAATGTTCCCATCTTTGTAGGTACTTCTTCTGCATTGTATCGCATAACTTCTGTCAGGATGACTGCGTTAGCAACACCATGTGGAAGGTGATGATATGCACCAAGCTTATGAGCCATTGAATGGTTCAGTCCAAGGAATGCATTTGCAAATGCCATACCTGCCATACAAGATGCGTTTGCCATCATCTCACGGGCTTTTGGATCATTTGCTCCATTTTCATATGCAGATGGTAAGTATTCAAATACATTCTTCACTGCTTTGAGTGCAAGTCCGTCTGTATAATCAGAAGCCATGATTGATACATAAGCTTCGATTGCATGTGTCATAACGTCGATACCTGAAGCACTTGTCAGACCCTTAGGCTGATTCATCATGTTGTCTACATCAACGATAGCCATGTTAGGAAGAAGTTCGTAGTCAGCGAGAGGCCATTTTGTACCTGTCTCAGCGTCTGTGATAATTGCAAATGGTGTTACCTCAGAACCTGTTCCTGAAGATGTTGGGATCGCTACCATGTAAGCTTTTTCTCCCATCTTAGGGAACTTATATACTCTTTTACGGATATCCATGAAGTCCATAGCCATATCTTCAAAGTTTGCTTCTGGATGCTCATACATTACCCACATGATCTTAGCAGCGTCCATTGCTGAACCACCACCGACAGCGATAATTGTATCCGGTGCGAATGCTTTCATAGCGTCAGCACCCTTCTGTGCACACTGAAGTGTTGGGTCTGGAGCAACTTCGAAGAAACATGTATGCTGAATTCCCATTTCATCTAATTTTGCTTCGATTGGAGCAATATATCCATTCTGATATAAGAAGCTGTCTGTTACGATAAATGCTTTTTCCTTGTGAAGTTCTGTCTTTAACTCATCTAAAGCAACTGGCATACAGCCTTTCTTAAAGTAAACCTTTTCAGGTGTTCTAAACCAAAGCATGTTCTCTCTCCTCTCAGCTACTGTCTTGATGTTGATTAAGTGTTTTACTCCAACGTTCTCAGATACAGAGTTTCCACCCCATGAACCACAACCAAGTGTAAGAGAAGGAGCCATTTTGAAGTTGTATAAGTCACCAATTCCACCGTGTGAAGATGGTGTGTTGATTACGATACGGCAAGTCTTCATTGCTGCTGCATGTTTCGCAATCTTTTCTGTTTGTGCAGGATGAACATAGAGTGATGATGTATGTCCGTATCCACCGTCAGCTACTAACTGAGCTGCTTTTGCAAGAGCATCATCGAAATCTTTTGCTTTGTACATACCAAGTACAGGAGATAATTTCTCATGTGCGAATTCTTCTGCAATATCTACTGATTCTACTTCACCAATTAAGATCTTTGTAGCTTCTGGAACTTTTACGCCTGCAAGTGCTGCGATTGTAAATGCTGACTGTCCAACGATTTTTGCGTTTAATGCGCCATTGATGATGATTGTCTTGCGAACCTTTTCAATCTCAGCAGGCTTTAAGAAGTAACATCCTCTTACTGTAAATTCCTGTTTTACTGCATCATATACGCTTGCAAGAGCTGTAACAGACTGCTCTGAAGCACAGATCATACCATTGTCAAATGTCTTAGAATGGATGATTGAGTTAACTGCCATTCTGATATCAGCCGTCTCATCAATGATAACCGGTGTGTTACCAGCTCCAACGCCGAGTGCCGGTTTACCTGAAGAATATGCTGCGTTAACCATTCCAGGACCACCTGTAGCAAGGATTGTATCTGCTTCATGCATTACCTGATTTGTAAGCTCTAAAGAAGGAACGTCGATCCAGCTGATGATACCTTCTGGTGCTCCAGCTTTCACTGCTGCATCAAGAACAACTTTCGCTGCTGCGATTGTTGATGCCTTTGCACGTGGATGTGGGCTGATGATGATAGCGTTACGTGTCTTTAATGAAATCAAAGTTTTGAAAATAGCTGTTGATGTTGGGTTTGTTGTTGGAATAACTGCTGCAATGATTCCGATTGGTTCTGCAATTTTCTTAATTCCAAATGCAGGATCTTCCTCGATTACTCCACATGTCTTTGTATCTTTGTATGCATTGTAAATATATTCTGCTGCATAGTGGTTTTTGATAACCTTATCTTCTACGATACCCATGCCTGTTTCTTTTACTGCCATCTGAGCAAGTGGGATACGCTCTTTGTTTGCTGCCATAGCTGCTTCATAGAAAATCTTGTCTACCTGCTCCTGTGTGTACGTAGCGAAAATCTTCTGTGCTTCGCGCATTGCTTTTAATCTTGCATCAAGTGCTTCCGCACTGTCAATGATTGCAGGAACTGCTGTTTCTTTCTTTGCCATTTTGAAATCCTCCCAAAATTGTTTTCTTCTCAATTTTCTGATTTTAAAGTTTCGTTACTTGTTCTTAACCATGGTTTTCTTTTTTGTAATTAATTTTCTGTCTTGATATGCATCTTAAACTATTGTTAAATATTTGTCAATGGCTTTTTGATATTTTTTTCACAAGTTTGATAAGTTTTTAACTTTCGCTAAAAAAAGGGAGTTTTCGTGATATTTTTTGTGTAATATAACAAAGGGACGGTTTTTTCAACCGTCCCTTCAAAGGTTTCACTGCTTTTCCTGAATCTTCTTTACCATCCAGTCCGCTGCCCACGCGGCACCGCATCCGATCAGAATTCCGCCAAGCACATCACTTGGATAATGCACGCCGACATATAATCTTGAGAACGCAATCAGAAATGCAATGACAATCGATGCAATGCTGATCACTCTGCCCCACTTCTTTAAACTATCATCTGTCATGGTTCTCTTCTGCGCCTTATAATAGGCAACTGCTGCCGCAAAAGATGCACACGAATGCCCTGACGGGAATGAGAAATCCTTCTGCTTTCGAACCAGCAGCGTCAACCCTTCTACCACCTCATACGGTCTGATGCGGGCAACCCAGTTCTTCAGTACGATATTCGTAATCAGTGCGCCAATCGCCAACGCCAATAGTCCTGTAATTCCAAGCCATCTTGTCTTCTTCGGAATGCACAATAAGATTGACAGAACAATCCAGAACCAACCCGCATTCCCAAGACTTGTAATTCCTTTCATAATAGGCGTCAGAAAATCACTCCGCACATATTCCTGAAGCCATAATAAGATATTTCCATCCAACTGTAACAAAAAATTCATGCCAACTCCCAACCATTTCTTTCAAAATCTAATTTTCAATCCTACAGTATATAAAATAAGTCCGCAGATTGGAATCAGTTCGACCAATCCCATACGTATCATGCCTTTATGAAATGCTTTCGAATTCGTAATAATCTCCGCACTCACATAGTGTGCCGCGATAAAGCCCTGCACAACTCCCGTCACACAATTCAGGAAGCATGCGAACACTCCTGCAATCGCCGCTGTATACGGGACCGCCCCATATTGCTTTCCAAGCGTCAGTGCTTCCAGCAGACCATAGAGAAACCCGGACATCACCAGTGCCTGATAAATCTGCACCCTCGCATGGAACGCCTTCGCCTTCTCCTCATCATATGAAAATGTATCACATATTCTTCTGTACTTTCTGCACAAAACAAAGCTCCCAACCAATGGACCAAGCAGAGACAGCGTGCCAATGAAAATCTGTACGGTCATAATCTCCGACATAAAAGCGCCTCCTAAATCATGTGAAATGTTTATAAGGATAATATGTTCTATAGTAACATAAAAGATGGCGTTCGTCTAGGTGCGGTGATGGGTTGTTTTGTGTGAGGTTGGGTCCGTGATTTCGGGGTGAGGGGTGTGTTTGCAGGCTGTGATTGGGGCGCTAAGAGTTGCTAATACATTACCGGTATCACGGACAGGTTGATGCATTTCAGTTCGCGAAGAAACTAGATGAGAGCCTGTGAAGTGTCAGCACGGACATTACGCTGGGCGTTAGAGATAAGCAAAAGAAGCTGTAGAATTTCTGGGCTGGGATTTGCTTTCAAAGCAAATCCCAAGTGCTCCTGAGAGTCGTTTTCATCAGAAAACAACTCGAATGAGCACGATGTCCATAAATTCCACAGCTTCTTGCCGCCTTATCTCTTACCCCCAGCGTATCGTCCGTGATGGCACTTCACAGGCTCCATCGAACGTCTTCCACTAACTGAAATCAAACTCTACGCACTCTCCCCGGCTTCTTCAAACTGACTGTTATATAGATCTGCATAGAACCCGTTCTTCTCGAGCAGTTCTTCGTGATTTCCCTGCTCAACGATATCTCCATCTTTCATAACAAGGATTAAATCTGCATCACGAATTGTGGAAAGGCGATGTGCAATGACAAAGCTTGTTCTGCCCTTCATCAGATTATCCATCGCTTTCTGAATCCGAATTTCGGTTCTGGTATCAACAGAGCTTGTTGCTTCATCGAGAATCAGAATCTTCGGATCTGCAAGAATTGCTCTTGCGATAGTCAGAAGCTGTTTCTGTCCCTGGGATATGTTATTGGCCTCTTCATTTAATTCCATATCATAACCATTTGGAAGTGTCTTAACAAAGCGGTGAACGTGTGCTGCTTTTGCTGCCTCGATTACTTCTTCATCTGTCGCATCCAGTTTACCGTACTTGATGTTATCACGAATGCTTCCGTGGAACAACCAGGTATCCTGAAGTACCATGCCGAACATCTCACGCAGCTCGCTTCGTTTAAAGTCTCTTACGTCATGCCCATCAATCAGGATGGCTCCGCTGTTCACATCATAGAAACGCATCAACAGCTTGATCATCGTCGTCTTACCTGCTCCGGTTGGTCCTACAATTGCAATCTTCTGACCTTCACTTACCTTTGCCGAGAAATCGTTGATAATGATACGGTCCGGATTGTATCCAAAATGTACATCCTCAAATTCTACATTTCCTTTTAATCCTTCTACGGAAACCGGATTTGCAACGGTCTGATCTTCCTCTTCTTCACCTAAGAATTCAAATACACGCTCAGACGCTGCGGCCGTTGACTGAAGCATATTTGCCACCTGAGCGACCTGCTGAATCGGCTGTGTAAAGTTACGTACATACTGCGTAAATGACTGGATGTCTCCGACTTCAATCGTACCATTGATTGCCAGATAACCGCCAAGGATAACAACTCCAACGTAGCCAAGGTTTCCTACAAACTGCATGATTGGCATCATCATTCCAGAGAAGAATTGTGATTTCCATGCAGAATCATATAATTTATCATTTGTTGCATTGAATTCGTCAATCACCGTCTGCTCATGGTTGAACGCTTTGACGATATTATGTCCGCCATAAACCTCTTCCACCTGACCGTTTACATTTCCCAAATATTCCTGCTGTCCGCGGAAATATTTCTGTGACTTCTTCATAATCACTGAAATGAAACCAAGTGAAATCGGAAGAATCAGAATCGCGACCAGCGTCATCAATGGACTGATGCTCAACATCATAACAAAGACACCAATGATGGTCGCCACCGAGGTGATGAGCTGTGTTGCACTCTGGTTCAGGCTCTGCCCCAAAGTATCAATATCATTTGTCACGCGGGACAGGATTTCTCCATGTGTCATCTTGTCAAAATAGCTCATGGGCATGCGGTTAATCTTCTCTGCCAGTTCTTTTCTCAGTCTATACGTAAGCTTCTGAGATACGCCGGACATAATATATCCCTGAACAAAGGAGAATAATGCACTTACCAGATAAAGACAAAGCACCGTTAATAAAATCATACCGATTTTTTCAAAGTTGATGCTTCCATCACCGGATACTTTTCGAATTAATCCATTAAATAATTCTGTTGTCGCACGGCCCAGAATTTTGGGTCCGACGATTGTAAAAATAGTACCGCCAATTGCAAAGATCACAACAAAGATAAGAGCAATCTTGAACTCCTTCATATATCCCCACAATTTCTTCATGGTTCCTTTTAGATCTTTGGGTTTTTCTACAACTCCCATTCCGCCACGTCCCATCGGGCCACCGCGTCGTCTCGGCTGTCTGTTTGTCTGCTCACTCATGATTACTCTCCTCCTTTCTTCGCATCTTGTGCATGCTTTTCTGTATTCTTTAAATCCTTTGCAATCTCAGCTTCAGATAGCTGGGATGTTGCAATCTGCTGGTATACCTCGCAGTTATTAAGCAGATCCTTATGTGTGCCGATTCCGGCAATCTCACCATCATCTAACACGATAATCTGCTCTGCATGAAGAATCGTACTGATACGCTGTGCAACAATAATTACCGTGCTGTCAGCCGTCTGATCCTTCAACGCTTTTCGAAGCTGCACATCCGTCTTATAATCAAGTGCGGAAAAACTATCATCGAAAATAAATATGTCCGGATGTTTTGCAACCGCTCTTGCAATAGAAAGCCGCTGCTTCTGTCCACCAGATACATTCGCTCCACCCTGTGCAATCGCATCTTCATATCCCGCTTTTTTTGCGCTGATAAATTCTGTTGCCTGTGCGATGTCAGCCGCGCGTTTCATCTCATTCTCACCGCCATGTTCATTTCCGTACAAAATGTTAGATGCGATCGTTCCTGAGAAAAGTACACCCTTCTGCGGTACATATCCAAGCTTGTCTCGCAGATCCCGCTGCGTAACGGCATTTACATTCACGCCATCAATTGTAAGCTTTCCTTCTGTCACATCATAGAATCTCGGAATCAGGTTAATCAGTGTAGACTTACCACTTCCTGTACTTCCTATGATTGCCGTTGTCTCACCCGGCTTCGCGGTAAATGTAATGTCATGCAGCACATCTTCCTCTGCTCCCGGATAACGGAACGATACATGGTCAAATGTAACCACACCTTTTCCATCTGCCTGAAAGCGTTTTGGTTCTTTGGGATCATGGATCAGCGTCTCACTTGTAATTACTTCATCGACACGGGCTGCAGCAACTGCTGCTCTCGGAAGCATGATTGAAATCATGCATAACATCAAGAATCCCATGATAATCTGCATTGCATACTGGATAAATGCCATCATATCGCCGACCTGCATAGATCCCTCATCAACACCATGTGCACCAACCCAGATAATCAGAACTGACACACCGTTCATTAAGAGCATCATCACCGGCATCATAAATGTCATCGCTCTGTTTACAAAAAGATTTGTTTTGGTCAGATTTTTATTAGCTACGTCAAACCGCTCTTCCTCATGCTTCTCTGTGCTGAATGCACGGATTACATCAAGACCCGTTAAGATTTCTCTCGTTACAAGGTTCAATTTATCGACCAGTGTCTGCAGAATCTTAAACTTCGGCATCACCACTGTGAATAAGATAATTACAACCAGCATGACAAGCACAACTGCAAGTCCAATAATCCATGACATGTCCGCATTCGTTGTAAATACTTTGTACACACCGCCAATTGCAAGGATTGGTGCATACAGAACCATACGAAGCAGCATGACAACCAGCATCTGAATCTGCTGAATATCGTTCGTGCTTCTGGTGATCAGCGAAGCCGTTGAGAACTTGTCGAACTCTCCGTTCGAGAATCCTACTACCTTACGAAATACGCCGCCACGAAGATCACGTCCTGCACTTGCTCCTACTCTGGAAGCCATCAGTCCGACAATCACACTCGCTATCATTCCGAGAAGTGCCAGCGAAAGCATCTTGCCGCCGGATACTAACAGATAATGTATCTGGAGCTGATCCATATCCATTCCCAGATTCTTATAAGCCGTCTTCACATACGATACAGCCGCCTGATCGGTAATGGTTTCCGGCATATCCTTCATCTTGTCATCAATCTGATCCAGCATCTGTGCTTTCTGCTCTTCCGGCAATACCTGCATAACATCGAACATCGTTGCATCTGCCGGCAGCATTCCGTCCGGAATATTTGCCATAATCTGTTCCTGCATCACATCGGTCGTGTCACTGCCTGACTCAAATCCAGCCGTGAGCATCATCGGCTCAGCTAAAATATCAGATAACTCGCTCATTTTCTCTTCATCATCACTTACACTCTCTTTTAAGAGGTAAGCCGGCGCCTCGTACTTGCTGTCATTCTCCTCGTACGCCTCTTTCACGGTACTCTGATCGTCTTCTGAGACGAACAGCAATACCTTGTCCATATCGCTCACCGCGATCTGCTGCGGAACCTGATCGTCCACACCGCCCTGCTGGATACCGACATTTACAATATTTGACGTATATCCCGGAAGTGACAGATCACAATATGCCTGCACAATCAGTATCAATATAATGCCAATGACTGTCTTCCAGTATGGCTTGATACATTTAAATAATTTTCCCATCTTTTCCATCCGTCCCTTCTATCAGATTGTCCCTCACCTGTCTCAATAGTCTGTAAAAAAGCAGTTTCTCTTCTTTGGAAATGTTCTTCAGAGCTGCCTCCTCGGTTTGTTTCGCCACCTCAATCACATGTTGCACAAACTCTTCTCCCTTTGGTGTAATAGAAATGCGCATGACTCGCTGATCCTTCTCATCCTGCCTGCGGATTACACATTTCTCGCCTTCCAGCTTCCGAATCGCTGTTGTCACGCTGGGTGCCGACAAATGCAGCATATCCGCTAACTCTTTCTGAGACATGCCGCCCTTGAACTTCAGGAGAAATAGGATTCCAGCCTGACCACCGTGCAGCCGCTCTTTTCCATCTGTATGGAGCTTAGACATCGCATATTTCATATACAGGCGCGTCGTCTGATGGAGCAGCATTTCAACGGGTTCATTTTCCATATCACACCACATCACTTTTCCTCTCTTTCTACTTCTTTCTCATTTAATTAGTTAGATAACTAACGAACATATTAGTACGATTTGTTTCTTATGTCAATGTAATTTTATGTATTTCATACTTCTTTAACACAATTTTCACAGATTAAGTTTTTATATGCTGAATATTTCCGCTTCATACCGCACATCCTATCCTCAATTCAACACTTAGGAGTATGTGCGATGAAACGGAAAAAAATGCAGCAACATTTATGGAAAGTCACATTAAAATATATCTTTTTATTTCTCTTTTTCGGTTCGATCTATTTTGGAATTGAATGCCTGTGGCGCTGGAAGCTTGCCGACTGGAGAATGGCAGTCATGGGCGGATGTATTGCAGTATTCATCGGTATGCTCAACACCATGTTCTCCTGCGATACCAGCCTGATTCTGCAATGCCTGCTCGGGGCTGTTATAACAACACTGGCGGAAGCAATTCTCGGCATGTACTGGCAACAGCACGGCATTTATATCTGGGATTATTCTTCTCTCCCACTCTCATTTGTAAACGGAAATGTAAATCTCTTCTTTTCGATCGGCTGGTTTTTTCTCTCTGGATTATGTGTTGTGCTGGATGATACGATCCGTTATCTCTTCTTTCATGAGAGAAGACCGCATTACAAACTAAGATAATACCAGCAACCGTTCAAAAAACCGTCATAGGAAGCATATATTAAAGTGTTATGACTTAGGGGGAATTTCTATGACACAACACGCGTATTCACATCACATACACTTCTGGAACACGCATCGTGCGCATTGTTTTATTTGCGCTATCCTGTTTTTTCTCGTGGGCTGCTCTGCAGCTACTCTACATTTTTCGGGAATCGCTGCCGACTCCATCAGCCGAATAAAATTTGGTGCCACGCCTTCCAGCGAAGTTGTCGGCGTAGATCCGAAAAAAATCTATAGCAGAGAAAAAGAGAATCAGCCATTGTCCTCTATCACGATACTAAAGCCTGCCTCCGGTCTTCTGCGCATCGAAAATTCGGATCGCACCAATCTTGAATTAACACCCGGTCTTGCGGTTGGAAGCAGTACCCAGTCAGATGAAAAAGTTGTGTATCTCACCTTTGATGACGGTCCTTCCTCCAATACCAAAGCGGTTCTCG
The DNA here is from genome assembly GCA_028693555.1 of Hespellia sp. Lineage (GTDB taxonomy): Bacteria > Bacillota > Clostridia > Lachnospirales > Lachnospiraceae > Hespellia. The sequence goes on along the minus strand of JAQUVD010000006.1, from coordinate 99,727 downwards.
ATGTCTTGGAACAATATGATGCCAAGGCAACCTTTTTTGTGACAGGTATGAACCCGGATTATGATTCCCTGATCAAGACAGCCGCCGACAGCGGTCACACCATCGGACTGCACACAATGTCTCACGATTATTCTAAGATTTATGCATCGGAAGATGCCTACTTCCGTGATCTGACGCAGATCGGTAATCTTGTCAAAGAACAGATTGGATATGTTCCCTGCTTTGTGCGTTTTCCCGGCGGATCCTCCAACACTGTATCTGCTAAATACGCTTCCGGCATCATGACAAGACTTTCCAAAGAGGTCATTGCCAGAGGTTATCAGTATTACGACTGGAACTCCGACAGCGAAGATGGAAGCGGCAACCTGACTCCCGACCAGATCTATACACACGCCATCGCTGCAACCGCAAATAATATCATAATCCTCTGTCACGATGCCAAAGACAAAGAAACCACAATCAAGGCTCTGCCAAAGATCATCGAACATTATCAGGCAGACGGATACATCTTTTGCGGACTCGACCGCGAAAGCTACGCGCCGCATCATAGGATTCATAATTAATTGGAAGACAGCCTCTCATCTATGTTCTTCCAATCACTTATTCCAGCATCTCAAAAAGCTTCTTTGTCCCCCAGCACACTCCTAATGGAAAATGGTGCAAGTTGGAGTGAGTGCTTTCGGGTGTGGAATGTAGCTGAGGGCATTCATTGGAGCTGTAGAAATGGTTAATAATAAAGAGCGGGGATGCATGGGGACATCTTGTATTTCAAATACAAGATGTCAGTGATGCCTAGAGTAAGAATCTTCAGATTCTTGCTCGTATCATCACGGTCCCATACATCCCCGCTCTTTATTATTTAGCATTTCTTAGCGACAATTACAGCCCTCAGATGCATTCTACACCCGAAAAACACGGACTCCAACTCTCCACCAATTAAGCCTGTGGTCCAGCAGAAACTAATGCTTTACCTTCTGCATTTCCTTCATATTTTGCAAAGTTCTTAACAAAACGAGCTGAAAGATCTTTTGCTTTTGTCTCCCACTCAGAAGCATCTGCGTAAGTATCACGAGGATCTAAGATTGCTGGATCTACGCCCGGAAGCTCTGTAGGTACTTCAAAGTTAAAGAATGGAATTGTCTTTGTAGGTGCTGTCTTGATTGCTCCATCAAGAATTGCATCGATGATACCACGAGTATCTTTGATAGAGATACGTTTTCCAGTACCATTCCATCCTGTGTTAACGAGGTATGCTTTTGCTCCGCTTACTTCCATCTTCTTAACTAACTCGTCCGCATATTTTGTTGGGTGAAGCTCTAAGAAAGCCTGACCGAAACAAGCTGAGAATGTAGGTGTAGGCTCTGTGATTCCACGCTCTGTACCTGCAAGTTTAGCTGTAAATCCTGAAAGGAAGTAGTATTTTGTCTGCTCTGGTGTCAGGATTGATACTGGAGGAAGTACGCCAAATGCATCTGCTGATAAGAAGATTACGTTCTTAGCTGCCGGTGCTGTTGAAATCGGACGAACAATGTTGTCAATGTGGTTGATTGGATAAGAAACACGAGTGTTCTCTGTAACGCTCTTATCATCAAAATCAATCTTGCCTGCTGCGTCAAGTGTAACGTTCTCTAATAATGCGTTACGTCTGATTGCATTGTAGATATCCGGCTCAGACTCTTTGTCAAGGTTGATAACCTTCGCATAACATCCACCTTCAAAGTTGAATACACCGTTGTCATCCCAACCGTGCTCATCATCTCCAATAAGAAGACGCTTTGGATCTGTAGATAATGTTGTCTTACCTGTTCCTGAAAGACCAAAGAAAATAGCTGTGTTCTCACCATTTAAGTCTGTGTTAGCTGAGCAGTGCATTGATGCGATGCCCTTTAATGGTAAGTAGTAGTTCATCATAGAAAACATACCCTTCTTCATCTCTCCGCCGTACCATGTGTTGATGATAACCTGCTCGCGGCTTGAAATGTTGAATACAACTGCTGTCTCTGAGTTTAATCCTAATTCTTCGTAGTTCTCAACTTTTGCTTTAGAAGCATTATAAACAACGAAATCAGGCTCGAAGTTAGCAAGTTCCTCGTCTGTTGGAACGATGAACATGTTCTTTACAAAGTGTGCCTGCCATGCAACTTCTACGATAAAACGGATTGCCATTCTTGTGTCAGCATTTGCTCCACAGAATGCGTCAATTACGAATAACTTCTTGTTAGAAAGTTCTTCCTGAGCGATCTTCTTAACTGCTGCCCATGTCTCTTCTGTTGCTGGATGGTTATCGTTCTTATACTCATCTGATGTCCACCATACAGTGTCTTTTGAGTTGTCATCCATAACGATGAATTTATCCTTAGGTGAACGACCTGTATAGATACCTGTCATTACGTTAACTGCGCCAAGTTCACTTTCCTGTCCTACCTCAAACCCCTCGAGACCTTCTTTTGTCTCTTCTGCGAATAATTCCTCAAATGAAGGATTGTAAACAACTTCTGTTGTTCCGCTAATACCGTACTTGTTTAAATCAAGATTTGCCATCTTACATTTACCTCACTTTTTCGTTTATAGTATAATTGCTTCAAATGATGCTGCCTTTAGTTATCTGAGGTTAACATCAATTTGGATTAATTATCTCATTATTTTCATCAAAAGTCAATTAAAAAGAGACTCTATCATTCATATTTTTACTAAAGTTTTTATAAACTTTTCGCATCCTAAAAAGGAGGAAAAACCACATCGGTCTCCCCTCCCCTTCTCATTTAAATATAATACTCTCTCTTATACTTCTGCGTCAGAACCATATACACAATAAGTACAATAAAGAACACAATTCCCAGAACCATATCGACCACATCCATCGGATATACATAAGAATTCACTACATCAATCACTCCATAAAGAGTAGTCACAACTGCAAGCATCAAAACGAGCGGAGTGGTCTTTGCCATAAATGCCGCCTTGTCCTTACACGGTCTGCTGGCATCGTTCTTATTCAGCAGAATTACATCACTTGGCTCCCCTGTTCTCTTCATCTTGATAAATGCATAGAAACAATAGATTCCACACGCAAGAATGATAACGCCAATCGCCCCAAACATATTGTCCATTCTTATACCTCTACTTTCAGGATCTCTTTGACTGTTGCCTTCATATCCGAAACATCACATTCTCTCGAATGACGAACCTCTGCATTACGAATCTCTTCAATTGCATTCGGAATCTCAACTCCGGATAATTGATGCAGTTCATCAATCAATGCAAATTCTTCTAATTCGTTATATTTAGAATCAATCGCAGTCATAACGCTTCTCGAGAACTTATATGGGCTTGCTGTCGAAGCAATTAATGTCTTCTTTGCATCGGCATGAGCTGCTTTATATGCTTTGCATACGTGCGCTGCAACAGCGGTATGTGTATCCATAATATAACCGGTCTGTTTAAATGTATCAGCAATGACCTTTGCCGTCTCTTCTTCTGTTGCAAATCCGCCTTCAAAATCAGCCAGCTTTGCTTTCATTTCTTCTGAAATCTCATAACGTCCGTCCGACTTAAGTGCTGCCATCAGTTCATTATTCTTATCTGCATCTGCTCCTGCAATCAGATAAATCAATCTCTCAAGATTACTTGAAATCAGAATATCCATAGATGGAGAAGACGTCAGTACGAACTCACGGTTTCTGTCATATACTCCCGTCTGGAAGAAATCAAATAAAACTTTATTCTCATTCGAAGCACACACTAATTTTGCAATCGGTACTCCGAGCTGCTTTGCATAATATGCAGCGAGAATATTACCGAAGTTACCGGTTGGCACAACAACATCAATCTGCTCACCTTCTGTAATCTCTTCATTCTCTAATAATTTTGCATATGCATATACATAATAAACAACCTGTGGTACAAGACGTCCGATGTTGATCGAGTTCGCAGATGAGAATTGATATCCGGCTCCACTGAGCTCTGCTGCAAGTTCTTTATCCTCGAACAATTTCTTCACGCCTGTCTGCGCATCGTCAAAGTTTCCGTGAATTGCAACGACCGATGTGTTGTCACCCTTCTGGGTTACCATCTGAAGTTCCTGCACCTTGCTGACACCATTCTTCGGATAGAATACAATGATCTTCGTTCCCGGCACATCTGCAAATCCTGCAAGTGCTGCTTTCCCGGTATCTCCGGATGTCGCTGTCAGAATCACGATCTCATTTTTCACATTGTTCTTCTTCGCTGCCGTTGTCAAAAGATGTGGCAGAATCGACAAAGCCATATCTTTAAACGCAATCGTAGCACCGTGGAACAATTCCAAATGATACGTATCTCCCACTTTCACAAGCGGAGCAATGGCTTCTGTATCAAACTTGTCATCATAAGCACTGTCGATACAATGCTTTAACTCTTCCTCTGTGAAATCTGTAAAGAACTGTTTCATCACTGCATATGCAGTCTCCTGATAACTCATTCCTGCAAGGTCTTTCATTGTCACATCAAGCTTCGGCACACTTGTCGGCACGAACAAACCGCCATCATCTGCAAGTCCTTTTAAAATAGCTTCAGACGCTGTGACTGTCTTGTCCGCATTTCTTGTGCTTTTGTATAATAGATTCATCTTCTCTACCTCTTCTTACTTATTGTTAATATAGTTTACAAGACCCTCTGCCTTGATGATCTTCTGCATAAATTCCGGAAACGCCTGTCCCTGGAACTCGGTGCCCTTTGTTCTATTGTAAATCTTTCCGCTGTCGAAGTCGACCTCTACTTCATCGCCCGCTTCAATATTCTGCGCTGCCTCCGGACATTCGATAATCGGAAGTCCAATATTGATTGCATTTCTATAGAAGATACGCGCAAATGTCTCTGCAATGATACAGCTTACCCCTGCTGTCTTCAAGCAGAGCGGTGCATGTTCTCTGGATGAGCCGCAGCCAAAGTTCTTATTCGCTACGATCAGATCTCCCTGCTGTACTTTCGATGCAAATTCAGGATCAATGTCAACCATTGCATGGCTCGCAAGCTCCTGTGCATCAAATGAATTCAGATATCTTGCCGGAATGATAACGTCTGTATCGACATTGTCTCCATATTTAAATACGTGTCCTATTGCTTTCATGATCTGTCACCTACTTTCTCCGGATTTGCAATATATCCTGCAATTGCGGATGCTGCTGCCACCTCTGGTGAGGCCAGATAGATTAGGGAATCCACATGTCCCATACGTCCTACGAAGTTGCGGTTCGTTGTCGATACACACTTCTCGCCTGCCGCCATAACGCCCATGTGTCCACCCATACAAGGTCCACAGCTCGGTGTATTAAATGCACAGCCTGCATCAATAAAGATATCTACCAATCCTTCTGCAATGCACTGCTTGTAAATCTTCTGCGTTGCCGGAACGACCATAACACGCACATCCGAATGCACAGTCTGTCCTTTCAGAATTGCTGCTGCTCTTCGAAGGTCTGACATCCGTCCATTCGTACAAGATCCAATCACAACCTGATCAATCTTAATCGGTTCCATCGCCTCTACTTCATCGATTGTCTTCGCATTGCCCGGTAAATGTGGAAATGCAACGGTCGGTCTTACTTCTGCTAAATTCACTTCAATCACTTCATCATACTGCGCATCTTCATCTGCCTCATACACGGTGTACTCTTTTGTAGAGTGTTCTTTCATATATGTAAGCGTCTGATCGTCGACCATGAAGATTCCGTTCTTCGCACCGGCTTCGATTGCCATGTTCGCCATTGTAAAACGGTCATCCATTGTCAGATTCGCAATACCGTCTCCAACAAATTCCATTGATTTGTATAATGCACCATCCACACCGATTTTCCCAATGATATGAATGATGACATCTTTGCCGCTGACATACGGTCCCGGCTTTCCGGTCAGCACAAACTTGATTGCACTTGGGACTTTAAACCATGCCTGTCCGGTCGCCATACCTGCTGCGATGTCCGTTGTTCCGACACCTGTTGAGAATGCTCCGAGTGCTCCGTATGTACATGTATGTGAATCTGCACCGATGATGCACTGTCCTGCAACTACAATTCCGCTCTCTGGAAGGATTGCATGCTCTACCCCTGATTTACCCTGTTCGAAATAATTCGTCAGCCCCTGTGCTTTCGCAAATTCGCGAATTGCTTTCGAGTTCTCCGCTGACTTGATATCCTTGTTCGGTGTAAAATGGTCCGGAACAAATACAACCTTATCCTTGTCAAATACTTTATCTGCCATCTCTGCTAAAATCGGCAGTGCCATCGGCCCTGTAATGTCATTCGCCATTACGACGTCAAGACCAGCTTCTATCAACTGACCCGCTGCTACACTGTCAAGTCCTGCGTGTGCAGCCAAGATCTTCTGCGTCATTGTCATTCCCATGATATAACGACCTCCTTTTTGTCCTATGGTTGCTATTTTAGCATAAAAAGGCTTGAAATAAAAGGTACGATATTATGAAATCTTATCTTCTGTGCTTTTTGTATGCAAATGTTAAAATCACTCCTGCAAAAGCCAACAGACTAAACAAGCTCCATACTATCAGGTTCGTTTGATCTCCGGTTTTCACCTTTCCATTCTTCTGTACTGTTTGAGCCTTCTCTTCTTTTTCCGGCTTTTCTTCTTCTGGCTGGTCTTCGTTGTAATTGTCAATCGTTCCCATATCAATCGTGAAATTCTCACGCGAGATTGTCACATTCCCCTGATAGAGTTCTTTGCCTTCATTCCCCTCACAGCGCAGTTCTTCTATATGATAGGTGTCATATGGCAGTGCTCCCGCCTGATCATCCGGTTCCAGACCAAACCACATTCCATTTCCAATTCCAGGTTCATTCGTGTTCTTGCTGTGTTTCGTATATGTGGAAGCACTCGAGAAATATCCATTTTCATCCGTCATGATCTCATGCGTCTCGCCCGTTGTCAGTGATGTAATCTGAAACGGAATCGCTGCCATTCTCTCCTGTGTATGCTCATCCGCTTTCGTAAATTCAATATCACCTCGAATCACGCGGTCTGCTATCTGATACTGATTCCCTGCTTCCAGCAATACATTCTGACCGTCCATCTTCACCTGCGTCACATATTTCTGATCGCTCAGATTATATCCCACCGGAGCTTTGGTCTCCTCTATCACAATCGTTCCAAGTGGCAGGATTGTCTCAGAGCCCGCCCGATAGAAGTCGTCCCCTGCTACCTTAAATTCATCCTCCAGCCTGCACCGATATCGAACTGTTCCATCTACCGGATTTGTGATTGCCTTTGTCTCCAGTACCCATGTGCGTGACGCTTCTTTTGACAGATTCTCTTCCGACTCGTATCCCTCATAGAATCGCACGGTAAACTGCGCACCCTCCAGCGATGCTTTTCCCTGCGGCGCATTGCCCGCCTCCTGATCAATCTTGTCGAGAATCAGTTCAGCCAAGACATAACCCGGTCTGTCCGAAAGTGTCAGTGTCGCAGTCTGCTCTGCCTGCACTTCCATCGGATAAACAGTCTCATCCAGATAGAATCCTTTGGGCGCTGTCTTTTCTCTCACATAATACGTGCCTGCTAAAAGCTCTACGGTATTGGTATTTCCACTGCCGTCTGTCGTAAAAATTGCCGACTCTGTCCTGCATTCTGCATCGCTGTAGATTCCATAGACAGCCCCCGCCAGAGAATAACACGGATTTTCTTTCGAAATATCATCATTTGAGGAGCGTTTCACCAGCTTTGCATATCCCGTATAGCTTCTATGGATCGTCACAGTTCCACCAACAGCCTGATAACCGGCAAGCATACCGTTGATCGTCGTCACGCCGTCAGAGGGATCCACCTGACTTTTTGCATAGCATACGCCTGTCACTTCTCCGGTCAATTTATTCACTGCTGTCACAGTGAAAACATAATCATAGACCATCCCAAGCAGCGGCGTTGCTGCCGTATGCTGCTGACAGCTAAACCCTGTCATCGTACCCAGATCACTCAGAACTCCCGTAATATGATCCACATTCAGATTGGTTACGAGATAGCTGCCTTCCATGTGCTCCTCCACATTTGCTACCGTACACGTCCCGGTATATCGATCGCCAATCTCAGGACGCTGCTCGTTCCCGCGTGCCTCCGCTGAAAATGTACTCACAGCCATCTCTGTTTCATCCGCCTGAAACTGCACGGTCACAACCTTGCCATATTCCATCACCGTAACATCCTGTTCCTGTCGTCTGCCCGGCTGAAAAACAGGTGATTCAGCCTGACAACCATCTTCTGTCATAACATCCACACAAATACCATCCGCTTCACTTTCCGCGACCATATGCACATACGTCCCCACCGGCAGAGTCAGCGTGCAGGAATCCGTAACCTCCCATTCACTTCCATCCACACAGTCAAGCAGAACTCTGCCACTTCCATTCACAATAAATGTAATCTTCTGCTTCATTTCTTCTGCTGCAAATGCCGTATCCACAGAACCAGACAGCATCACAAAACCAAGCAGGACAGCCAGCAGCTTTGCAGCCTTCTCTCTAATCTTTCTATTCACTTTTCCCATATAAATCTCCTTCTCAAATTTTAAAAATAGGTACAAAAAATAAACAGTATAAAAACGCCTGCCTCCTTTCGGTTTCGTATCGTACTTCATGTCTCGTTTTGGATAATTGGGAAGAATTTCCCGATTGAATAATAGAATCTCTTGACGAGTGATTAGATGATAACGCAGTTCGCTGAAAATGTCAAGATGGAATTTTATGATTGGGGTCCGTGTATTGTTCTACTACGCTTAGAACTTGCTTTGCATCTAACATCTGATCTGTTCGTTTCATAATTCGCACAACCTCATTTAATTGACTTATGCGATTATTATTTACTGCGTATCCTTTTAATATGTAATCTTTTAATACGGAGTTCGCCCATTTGCGAAATGCTATACCACGCTTTGATTTCACTCGATATCCAACAGAAATTATTACATCCAAAGAATAGAATGGCACTTTTTTGTTTTACTCCAACAACACGCATTTTTTGCGTGTTGTTCTCGCGTTCTAATTCTTCATCAGCAAAAATATTGTTAATATGTTTACGGACTGTTTTTTCATCCTTCTCAAAAAGTATTGCCATTTGATTAGCTGTCAGCCAAACAGTATCTTTCTCTATCTCTACATTTACTTGTAATTCAAGTTCTCCATCTCTAAATAATACCAACTCATTTTTCATCAACACTACCTCCCTGTTTATCCAGCTTTTCCATCTTAACTTGATATGTCATCATCCGCAGCACATAATCTGGAAGCTTACGATGCCCCAATTCCCACTCCGTCATTGTTCTATAAGGAATTCCAAAATATGCACAGAACTCCTTACGATTCATTCCCGTACTTTCTCGTAACGCTCTTACTTGATCCTTAATTTCCATTCCACACCCCTCCATTTACTCAATGTGTATTCATTATAACACTTTTATTGCAGTTACGCAATGAGTAAAAGCATCTATTGAAATCTAATCTTCCCAACTTTGTCAGCATGTTTTCGTCAGTTGATGAGTCTAGATGAGAGCCTGCGAAGTGTCATCGCGGACATTACGCAAGATGTTAGAAATAAGCAAAAAGAAGATGCGGAATTTTGGGCACGATATCCATAAATTCCACATCTTCTTTTTGACTTATCTCTTACACTACTGCGTATCGTTCGCGAGGGCACTTTGCAGGCTCTCGTCGGCTGTCTTCAACCAACTAAACCTACCGCTTCAACCCCACCAGCTTTTCTTTCAGCTTCTCCAACTGCTCGTTGCTCTTACGCGATTCCATCTTTGGGAATGCACGGACAAGTCGTCTTGATACGGCGGAGCGTTTCTCTGACAGTTCCTGATAATTCTGTTTCAGTCCGCCAATGCGGGAGAACATCTCCTCCGGCACGTCCTTCAGACCGGCAAGGCGTGTAGAGACTTCCTCTGATATGTTCTGTGTCTTCTCTTTAAATTCAGCACTTGCCTCCGCAAAACGTTCTTTCGTCTCATCCTGTTTCTCCATTGCCTCTGCAACCTGATTGAAGATTCCCTCTCCAAGCTGGTCTGAAAGCTCATGCAGCTCTTTTGCAATCTTGTCCATCGATTCAAGCCGCTTATTCAGCTTGAAGATTGCAGATGCCGTTACATAAAGGTCAGCAAATAGAGCAATACTTAAGAGTACAAGGAAAATCACCAGTACCACAAACGGAATATGACTCACCAGCATCGCGATGAACGGATGTACTAGATCCACGACAACCACGCAGGCAACGCCCCATACCAGCGAAAAAAGCAGGCAGACATATCCACCGATATTCAATGGCTGATTCGAGTAATCCCACCATTTGTTATGAAAAATCTTATCCATTGCATATCCGGTTACCCCTTCCAGCACTGTAACCAGAATCGTCGATGTGATGTACAATAAAATAATATTTGTTTTAAATGGTGTCAGAAGCAGGATGACAATACAGATTCCCACACCATAAATCGGACAGATTGGTCCATTCAAAAACCCGCGGTTTACGAATTTACCGTGCTTGATACCGGCGTATCCGACCTCCACACACCAGCCCAAAAGTCCATAAATAAAGAAATAACTTAGTAACGTAAAAAAATTCATACAATCCCCTTTCGCAATTCATTCTATAATCTGCCATAAAGCTTCGTCATCTGCCAAATGTCACCGGTCAGCTTCTCTGTTATCATTCCTCTGCTCAGACGCCACTTCCAGTTGCTGCCTTCCTTTCCGACCCCCGGAACATTGATTCTTGCCTCATTGCCAAGTCCCAGATAATCCTGAATCGGAATCACACACAGATCCGCCACACTCGCCATAGCCAGACGAACGAAATCCCAGTGCTTCTCAGCCAGCGGCGTAGCCGCATTATTCAGGTAGCGCTGCGTAAATTCACGGTCATGATCATTCAGTGACAGATACCAGCTCTGCAGTGTATCATTATCGTGTGTCCCCGTGTAGACAACACAGTTATGTTCATACTTATGAGGAAGATACACACTGTCCTCTGAGCCGTCAAAGGCAAATTCAATCACCTTCATTCCCGGATATCCGGTCTCTCTAAGTAACTCTTTGACCGACTCCGTCAGATATCCCAGATCCTCTGCAATCAGATTCATGCGTCCAAGCTTCTCCTCCAACGCATGAAACAGTGCCATTCCCGGTCCTTTCTCCCAATGTCCGCGGAACGCGTCCGTATCTCCGTAAGGAATTGAAAAATATTCATCCAGCCCTCGGAAATGATCAATTCGAACCACATCGTACAGACGGAGATTATGTGCCATACGCTCTGCCCACCATGCAAATCCGGTCTGCAGATGATATTCCCAATTATAGAGAGGATTGTTCCACACCTGTCCCGTCGGTGAAAATCCATCCGGAGGACATCCGGATACCGCAGTCGGCTCATTGTTCTCCGTAAACTGGAACAGCATCGGCCTAGACCATGCATCCGCACTGTCAAATGCAACATAAATCGGAATATCACCAATAATCTGAATCCCGTTTTCATTTGCATAATGCTTCAATCCATTCCACTCTTTCCAGAACATGTACTGGACAAAACGATGGTAGCGGATCTCCTCATCCAAAGCTTCACGTGCCTCCTGCAGTGCCCCCAGATGACGGTCGCGGTACTTCTCTTCCCACTCCGTCCAGGCAAGCCCGCCCGATTCCTTCTTAAGTGCCATATACAGGCAGTAATCTTCCAACCAGAATCCATTATTCTGGACAAACCATGCATACTCGTCATTCCAATCCGTCGAAAAACGACTAAAAGCAAGGCGCAGAATGATGTCCCGCTCCTTGTCCAGCTTATCATAATCAATCAGATTCTCATTGTCACCAAAATCGACCGCATCACACTCTTCCGGCTTCAAAAGTCCCCATTCAATCAGTGCTTCCAAATTCACAAAGTACGGATTTCCCGCAAATGTAGAATAGGATTGATACGGCGAATCACAGCCCTTCTCATGTCCATTCGGTCCCAATGGCAGAATCTGCCACTTCTTCTGCCCTGCTGCGATCAACTGATCAACAAAGTCATACGCTTCCTTCGAAATGCAGCCGATACCATACTTCGATGGAAGCGCAGAAATCGGGAGTAATATACCGCTCTCTCTCATATAAAATAACTCTCTTTCCTATTTATTTTCCAGTTTTGCATTTATTTCTGTAGCTTTTTCAACAAAGTAAGATGATCCTTGTACGGTGGATACCGCAGCGGTATATCAAGCAGATTCGATTTCTTTACCACACTCTTCTCATGTGTAAATGTATCAAAACTTGCCTTTCCGTGATAGCCGCCCATGCCGCTTGCACCGACACCGCCAAATGGCAGTTCGGATGTTGCAAGATGAATGATCACATCATTGATACAGCCTCCGCCATAAGATACATGTTTCATCATATACGCCTCATTGCTGACAGAGGTTGTAAAATAATACAGTGCCAGTGGCTTGGGTCTTGCATTGATACCCTGGACAACTTCCACCATTGAATCATACGTCAGCACCGGAAGGATTGGTCCGAATATCTCCTCTTCCATAACCTTGCTTCCCCATGTGATATCATTCAGAATGGTTGGCGCAATCTGCCTCGTCTCTTCCCTGATAACTCCGCCAGTCACAATGTGCTCGCCCACCCACAATTCCTTCAGGCGGTTAAAATGCTTCTCATTGATAATCTTTGGATAATCCTCATTATAACAAGGTTCTTTGCCATAGAGCTTCGTTACCTGCTTCGCCATCTGCTTAATCAGTTTCTCCTTCACACTGCGGTGCACCAGAATATAGTCCGGTGCAACACAGGTCTGTCCGGCATTGAGGAACTTACCCCAGACAATGCGTTTCGCCGCAAGTGGAATGTTCGCTGTCTCATCTACGATACAGGGACTCTTTCCGCCAAGCTCCAGGCTGACTGGTGTGAGGTGTTTTGCCGCCTTTTCCATCACGATCTTACCGACTGATACGCTTCCGGTAAAGAAAATGTAATCGAAATGTTCATTCAATAAGCCCTCATTCTCCTCTCGTCCGCCAACAACCACATCAATATAAGAGGAATCAAATAAATCATGAATCATCTTCTCAATCACGGCACTTGTAGCCGGTGAATAAGCCGATGGCTTCACAATCGCACAGTTTCCCGCACAGATTGCTCCGACAAGCGGTGCGATTGCAAGCTGAAACGGATAATTCCATGGTGACATGATTAGCACAACGCCATACGGCTCCGGGTAGACAAAGGAACGGGAAGGAAACTGTGTCAACGGTGTCCGAACCCGCCTGAGCTTCGCCCAGCTGCGCAGATGCTTCATTGTATAACTGATCTCTTCCTTTACAATCCCAACTTCTGTCGCATAGCTCTCGAAAGGAGCTTTGTTGAGATCTGACTTCAGCGCTGCAAGAATCGTATCCTCTTCCTGCTCCATCCATTCATACATCCGTCTGAGCTGCTCCAGACGAAATGCGATATCTTTTGTATTTCCCTTTGCAAAATATTGTCTCTGTTTGAATATCATCTGTTTGTAATCTGTCATATTATACCATCCTTATTGTATCCCGCTTCTCTATTGTCTCCTGTAACGCTTCGGCCGCTCCTGCTGCTCCATGTAATAGAGTTCGATTGGATCGATTGGATCCGTCGGATTCTCCGGTTCCATATTACGGTTGCGGAGTCGCTGCTTGAGTATTCCGCCTCCGCGGTTGTAGAACCAGAAACCATAGACCAGAAGCTTATTCACCTTGCCTATCTTATCCTTCAGGGTCTTATTATACAGTTTGCCTCCGACTTCGAATTCCTCATGACTGTGAATCAGATCAATCAGTTCCGTCTCACAAGTCACATCCCGCGGAATCACAGTATAGCCAAGTCCTACGCAATCCTGCTTATGCGAATCGCTTCCGCCTACACAGATCTTCCCATATTGATCTGCCAGTCTTCTCGCTTCCTGATTCGACTTTGCCGATTCACAGGCATTAAATCCTTCCACAAAATCGAACCGCTGCATGATCTCCGGATTCTTCTGAAATCGCTTCGCATTCGTAATGCTCATATACTTCTCGCCGTATGGATGTGCCGGTCCAAGCACGCCGCCATTGCGGTGAACCAGATCGATCAGTACTGCAACCGGCATACCCTTCAGTTCCAGAAGCCGCATCTTCACGCCCTCCGGCATAATCACAAGAATATGTCCCGCATCTCTCGTATCGTATTCAATTCCCTTCAAAACGACAAAATCCGTATGGACTTTGTCCTTCATCTCCGTCTTCCAGTATCGATACGCATTATACGTATCGTGATCCGTGATCACCATACCATCAAAACCATGTGCCTTCAACAATATAATATATTCGTCCAAAGAAACCCTGCTGTCCACAGAACCTTCCTTCACGTGACAGTGCATGTCTAACTTCATGAAAGACACCTCCTTCACTTGATAGTATTAGTATACAACGAAGTGAAAATTCGTGCAATCTATTTACAATTATCAATCTTATCCAAAAGAATGACACAACAGAAAATGCATGCGCCCCAGATAGCTGCACAGGTAATCGCCGAAATATGCATCTCCGTGAACCCATATACAAAGGCAACTGCCAGCAGGATTGCCGCTCCGATCACCATAATAATCCCTGATAAAACAGATTTTTTAATATACATAAAAACACACCTTCCTTTCGCATCTCTATAACAAGAATACAAAAGTAGGTGTGTCATAAACGGGACTTATCTAGTACTCATCCTCATCTTCATCATAATAATCATCCGCATCCCGATCTTCTTTGATCTTATCTGTATTGTCCAAAGCAGCGCGCAGCTTCTCGACCTCATTCTCCGTAGAATTCTCTTTGCGTACCTTATCGGCCTGCTTTAAATGCAGCTTCACCTTTCGGTGCGACTCCATAATAAACTGGACCACGATACCGATGACTGCGAGAATGCCGCCGATAATCAGAAATGTATAGCTTCCCGGAATGCTGACCAGTGCACAGATTGCCGCACCTGCAGTTAATCCTCCCTGAAGACCTGTCGCAATAATTACCATCGGTTCCACGAACTTCAAAGCGAGCAGTGCAATAATCAGACCAACCACTGCTGCAACAATAAAAATCGTTGTGTTTGCGGTTCCGGCAATCGCCAGCACAATACTAAAGCCCATAACTCCACTAAACACAAACACTCCGGCAAGATAGATCCAGAATCCCAGAATTGCAAGCACGATACCTGCAACTGCTCCGATAATCACCGCTACCATTGTCGTCACACCGAATGCACTGCTGATTCCGAATCCAGCCGCAAATCCGATAAGAAGACCAAGCAGTGCCGCCCAGATTTTTAACAGCTTCAAACCAAAAACGCAATTCAAAAGCGATAAGACCAATACTACAATACATGTAACCATGCCTGCCGCAGCAAGCTTCTCCGGTAACAGGCTCCACGAAGTCCCCATTCCCTGCGCCGTATCTTGAAGCTGGCTCATAAAATTTTCCATATTCATTTCCTCTTTTCTAATTATTTCTGTACTTTTAAAATCCCCTCTAAAAGTTCTTGATAGCTATCCACGATATTCTGTGGTGATACTATTATAGCATCTTTTCCGAGTCCTGTTAACCACCCAAAAAATTGATTGCTCACCGCTACATTTACCCGTGCTATAAAATAATCCGGTCCGTCTTCCCGTATCGGAACATCCTGTCCAAATCGATCAATCACGACACCTATCAGATGATTTGCAAATCGGATCCGCACCGTCTCTTCCTCACCTGCAAACATTCCAAACGTCTTCTTGGCATAATGTGCCAGATCAAATCTTGAGAACTCGTCCCTGCCGGCTCTCGGCTCTTCCACCACCTGAATTCCGAGCATCTTATCCACACGGAAATGCTTGAGCATGTCCGCTTTCTCATCATATGCAATCAGATAATAATTCTCATCATCCCAGCTCAGTGCCCACGGACTCATCTGATACGTCTCGCCGCCGCGCTTAAGCTTCATCTCCTTATGTACCGTCCACTGCGTATACTGAAACAGAATCTGCCAGTTCGAGGCAATTGCAATATGAAGCTTATCCACATTGTAATAAATGCTCTCATTCATCGTCTTAATGCGATTCGACACAAACACCTGACGCTGCAGCTGCTTCGCCTCATATCTGCTCGTAAGCCCTTCAATCTTCTTAATCAGACTGGCTGACTTTTTCTCTGTAATAAACTTCGAAGACTGCACTGAATCTACAAGGAGCTTCAGCTCCGGCAATTCAAATTCATGACTTGCCAGATAGTACCCCTCCGGCCGTTCCTTCCGGTATAGAATATCCAGACCAAATGACTGAAGTGTCTCTATATCATTGTAGAGGCTTTTACGTTCCGATTTGATTCCGTTCGCTGCAAGTCTCTCCTCCAGATCCTTTCGTGAAAGGGAATGCTGCTCATCCGTCTCCTGAAGGAACATCTGCATCAGATACAATAGTTTCATCTTCTGATTATATGACTTCGCCATATCCCACCTCACTTCCATAATCTTGCAATTATTTTATCACAGCTATCATATTCGAACAAGTAGGTTCACAGAAAAATTGAAACCAGGGGACGGATTCGCTCCCTGGTTTCACACATGAAAAATGGGCATTAATCAAATATTTCAATTAACGCCCACCTTTACTGTGGTTCAATCATTCTCATTTACCTCTTTGTCTTTCTAGATTTGTTCTTGTTATCTTCCGTTGATAACAATCGCTTTCTTATTATCGTCCCGATCGATAATAAATTTTTATCTGTATCTTAATATTTTGGTGGACCATACCTTCCTTTCATAAATTTCTTACTCTTCTCCATTTCTCGTCTGGTGATATGTAAGATTTCTTATTTGTTAATATGATAATATCACTCTGTTTTAAATTTGTCAACACTATTTTTAGTTTTATTCGAATTTCTCTTTCAATTTTTTATTATCATGTATATATTCTCTCTATTATCAGTTAATTCAGAAGAAGCGGGAGAACCCTCCCGCTTCTTCTAAACTTCACATCCTATGCCTTCTGTTTTTCCTTTTTCACAATCGTTTGAAACGCTTTTGCGTCTTCAGCCACGCTTCCGCTCAGAATCAGTATGCAGATCAGATTCGGAATCGCCATCAGTGCATTTGCGATATCCGAAAAATTCCATACGATATCAAGTGCAGTGGTAGCTCCAATATACACGATTAGAGAGAATACAATTCGATAAATCATATTATACTTGTGCGTTTGGAATAGATACTCGAAGGCTTTCTCGCCATGATATTCCCAGCCTAAGATGGTCGAAAATGCAAACAATGTAATGCCGATTGAGACGAGCCATCCGCCTGCACCGCCAAGCACTGTTGAAAATGCCGCAATGGTAAGTGATGCCCCCGTCAGCAATTCGCCTGTTGCCGGATCGATCGTCCCCAAAACACCTGAGCTTGCAATTGCAAGACCTGTAATTGTACATACAACAATCGTATCCCAAAAGGTTCCTGTCATATTAATATAGCCCTGGCGAACCGGATTGTCGGTTGTAGCAGCCGCAGCAGTGATTGCTGCAGAGCCCATGCCGGCTTCATTTGAGAACACACCACGTGCAACACCGAATCGCATTGCATTCATCATCGCTGCGGTAATGCTTCCGCAAAGTCCGCCGCCCACAGCCTGCACACTAAATGCCATTTTGAAAATCATTGCAACACCAGCCGGAAGATTCGAAATATTTCCAATAATAACAATCAGACCTGCAATCACATAAAAAATCGCCATGAAAGGCACCACAATAGAAGATACCTTCGAAATATACTGGATTCCACCGACAATAATAATCAGAGCAAAAATGGTAAGTATGACACCCGTAACAATCGTTGAAATTCCAAATGTCGTATTCAATGCACTGGAAATCGAATTAGCCTGCGTCAGATTGCCGATACCAAATGACGCAATTACTGCAAACAGTGCAAATAGCCATCCCATTACCGCACCGAATGTCTTGTTCTTAAAGGCTTTCTTCATGGTGTACATAGGTCCGCCTGACATCTCACCTTTTTCATTCACTTCCCGATATTTAATTGCCAGCATACACTCTGTGAACTTTGATGAAAGTCCGAACAGCGCCGAGATCCACATCCACACCAGTGCTCCCGGACCTCCGGCTACCATCGCCGTTGCAACACCTACGATATTACCCGTTCCAATGGTAGCCGCAAGTGCTGTCGTCAGTGCCGAGAACGGAGAAATGTCACCCGTCCCCCTCTTCTTTGTGCGCGCCTCTTTACTCAAGGTACTCTTGATTGCATAGCCCAGATTTCGCCACGGCAAGAATTGCAGCCTCACGGTGAGGAACACGCCTGTGCCGACCAACAATACTAACATCACCGGCCCCCATACAATTGCATCAATAGCAGACAACATGTTTGAAAATTTTTCCATACTGTTACTCCCTTTCTCTCATATCTCTAGTATATTTCCATGTACTAAAAAACAGGACAAAGAAGTGCTGGAACGACTTCATTGTCCTATTTTGCGTTAGTTTATCACATCAACTTGGAAAAGTCAATGTCAAGGGGATGGTTCCCCGAAAATGGTTTCCCAAAAAAGAAGAGTATCTATCTGATCAGGATATCTACTCTTCTTCTTTTATAACTTTTCCCAACTTCTTCTCTTCCAACTCTCATTATGATTACTTTCAAGTCTTCTTTTTACCTTTTCGTAATTGGATTTGCTAATCCTTAGACTTTGTATCCTTTTTGAGTTTTCCGATCCTCTGTTGGACTTTGATTCATGATTCCGTTTCATGAATCTTTATTTCTTCTTTCTTTGTAACTACATATTAACACTCAATTGTTGATTTGTCAATATCTTCTCTATTTTTTCAATGTTGTTTCCTGAGTTTTCTGTCAATTTAGGTTTTAAACCTCTTTATCCCATATACCAGTTCATAATTTTCTCACCAAATAGAACACCAATTACCATTCCCAGACACAGAAACGGTCCGAGCGGGAACTTCACATCCCCTCTTCCTTCCTTCACGAACAGATACCCGCAGTAAACTCCACTCAGCAATATGCCCACACATGATGAAATAAGCGTAACCTTCCAGCCAAGAAGCCCTCCGCAGGCAAACATCAGCTTCACATCTCCGCCTCCGAAAGCGCCCGGTCTGATGGCTTTCATCAGCAGCATGGGAACACTCACACAGACGCATCCTAGCAGACGCTGAGGAATTGTGATTTGAGGAAAGACAAACGCCGCCCACACCGCCAGCAAAAGAATGACCACGCAGCACTGGTTCGGAATCTGCTGTCGTTTCATATCTGCAATCGTGATAACCACTAGCATGAAAAAAAATAAAATGATAATCAATTTCATTCACAATCCTTTTTCTCTGTTTCGTCCTGTTCCTTTTTTTCTTGTTTCTTCTTTTTATTCTGGTAGATTTTTAAAATTGCTTCCTGATATGCTTCTTCCTGTTCTGCGGAGATTTCCTTTGTCGTATGCACCACCTGTCTGATATGGTAAATCATAATCAAAAGCAGCGGAGCAATGATAATTGGAATGAACACCAGTGGATTGGACACCAGCCGCACTATTTTCCCAGACAGATAACTGCTCCATACAACCTTTCCAATCAGGTGGTCCTGATCTGTGGGATATGCATCTTCCGTCTCATTCGCATCCCCTTTTGTATAGATTTTGTAATTCTGCTCCTCTGTCGCTTCAATTCGAGTCACTCTATGTGTATTAATCATGCCGTCCAAAGCCGGGTCTGTGGAATAAAAGGAAATGATATCGCCCTCCTGTATCTCCCCCGCTTCTTCACGATGCACAATAATCAATGAATCCGCAGGTATCTGCGGATTCATACTTTCCGTTAAAACACGAAGCAAACTGTAGCCCATAACATTCGGAATATTCCCTCCGGTAGAAAACAGGACACTAATCATCAGTACAACAGATACCGACACAATCAATATCGATAGCGCATTCACAAAATACCGTATGATTTTTTTAATTTTTCCTGCCATAATTAATTCTCGTCCTTCTTATCATTCTCCTCCGGCTGTTTGTTTTTACCTGACAGACTGGAGATAATATATCGGGAAAGCCTCGTTCCTTCTGCATGTTCCTGTGCTTTCTGTTTTGCTTTTTCCGCTTTCCGCATACGATTCTCCGCTTGCTTCTGAGCAACCGTAGACTTCTTCACCTGTTGTTCCAGTTGTTGAATCCGTTTGCCGTACTCTTCCGTCAACTGATTTATCTCATTCTCGTGATCTGCTTCGTACTGTTTTTTCAATTCCTCAAGCTGCTTCTGATGTGCCTGTTCCTGCACCGTAAGCTGCTCCTCTTTCGCTTTCTGAAGACTGCCGAGCTGCTCTTCCTTCTCTTTTTGGAGACTGGCAAGCTGTTCTTCACTGCCGCGCTTCAGGCGATCAATCTGCTTTTCATAATTCTGCTCCATACCAGAAAGCTGAGCATGATGTGCCTCAATGATATCCTTCATCTGCGCTTCGCTGTTGGTTATCATCTTGGATATCTTCGTCTCATATCCCTGTCTCTGTTGTCCAATCTGTTCCTCAAACTGATTTTTCTGCTGCTCAATCTGTTCCTCGAACTGATTCTTCTGCTGTTTAATCTGTTCCTCGAACTGATTTTTCTGCGCTTCTACCTCTGTCGCAAATTGATTCTTCTGTCCTTCTACCTGAATTTCCAAAGCTTCAATTTCGTCATTTTTTTCCTGCTTCACTCTGTCGAGTTCTTCTTCTACCTCTGCCTGTTCTGCCATAACCGCACTGATCTGCTGATACAAGCCCTGTATCTGACGCTGCGCCTCCGCCTCGCTCTCCTCAACTTCTTCGCGAAGCCTGACCTCTTCTGCGAAACGCTTCTTTTCTTCTTCCAGCTTCGCCTCTGCATCCAGTTGACCCTGTGTGACTTCTTCCACAAAAATCTTGCGTACCTCGACATCTGGAAGATCCGGACTATCCACCTGTTCCTCTTTGATCTGCTTGATGAACTTTGGCATCCGCGCTCTTCTGCGCTTCTTCTGAAGTTCCAGCACATCACGGTCATCTGATTCCAAAATACTTTTGAACACGGTGTAATTTGCAATCATATTGGTATAGATTTGAATCAAGTATTCTTCATCAAACTGTAGCGTTGAGTCTTCCGGAACGATGGTATATCCTACTTCATCATAGCTCTCTAAAAATTGCCACAGCTTATAGCATGCTCGATAATTGGGATCTTTCATCATCAGGTTTGTTCTTTGAATCGGAGAACGGACCTTTGCACAGCCGGACATCAGGCTGTAAAAAGCGGTGCCTCGCAGAGAGAATACCAATCGCCGGAGACGATCGATTCTCATGAATACCTGCATGTTATCATTATCGTTCTCAACAAGGCTCTGCGTGTTCTTGATGCTCATCTCAACCTTGTAGTTGATCTGCTCATACGCATCGTCCACGGAGCTTTCCAGAGAAAACACATTACTGGTCTCATTATTCGTAGACCAGAAAATTACATCTGTTCTCTTATCTACAAACGCAATCAATCGTGATATTAAATGATAAATAAAACGGTTCTCATATAGATCAAAGCTTTCCTCCGTTGTCACATTTAAAATCTTGGACGGATGAATCTCGCCCTCTTCACTATTCGCAATGAATTGCGTATTCATGCTCAAATGTCTGACACTGTCTGCAGTAATCTTCTTAGCAAGAGAAACCGGAACTACCTCTTCTGTTGTTGCAATAAATCTTCTTGGCTTTTCAATAATGGTATTGATTGCATCCAGACTGTCCTCAATCGTTGCAATCCAACGTTCGTCTACTACTTTGTTCAGAATTCGATGTTTCTGCTGGATCACATTCGTGCCAGCCTGGATCATTGTAAACAGATATTGAAAATATCTGTCATTCTCCATTGTCTTTCCGACTTGATCGATATATTTGTAATATAAATCATCTAGTGTATTTGCCATGTTCTTACAATTATCCTTTCATCGAGTTCTCAGTCATTAATAAAGATTCTGAATTCTCTCCAGATACGACTTACTATCCGGCATACCCGCCTTGCCAAAGGTTTTGTCTAAGTATGCAATCAGACCTTTGATTTCGTCACCGACATAAGTAACATTCATACTTTCAAACTTCTTCAGTACTTTACGGGCAACGATATAGTCCATCCCCCCAAACTCTGTTCCGCCACAGGCAACATAAACAGGGATAAAATCATACATCTGTTTGACAATACGATTACCAAACGCAAGCTTAAATCTCGTCTGTAGATACTGATCCAGCTTCTGCATCTTCTCAAGTGCCAGCTCACTAATCGGATAATCCTCTTTCGCCTTTTCAAATAATTTCTGAAGGTACTCTACCGAAATGCAGCACGGCTCCTGTAATTCACACTCAAAAGCGTCTGCCCGGTCATTCAGCTCGATTGGTATTGCTCGATCGTATACCTTATCCGTGATTGTAAAAGTAGAATCATCATTATTCGCAGTTCCAACGAACCAAAGCGTATCCGGTACATAAATCTTTCCATCCTCCATCTTTGCAGGATCGCCCTCCCACTGTGTCGGCACAAGATCAATGACCCATTCATCCTTACTTGGCATCTCAAGTACAGAGAGCATCTCTGCAAAATAATACTCAATTCGCGCAAGGTTCATCTCATCTAAGACGATAAAACTTGGGTCCTCTCTGTAGTTTGCCTCATAAAGAGCACGTAAGAATTCTGTCTCATTAAATCGCTTTGAAAACTCATTAAAGTATCCCAATAACTCTGTCCTGTCTCGGAATGAAGGCTGCACGGATACCAGCGTCGCAGGATTACATACATAACGGCTAAACGAATACGGAAGACTCGTCTTACCAGTACCTGAAATACCTTCTAGAATCAAAATCTTACTTGCCGCCATACCGGCTACAAAACGACGGATAATCTCTGGTGTATAATACAAATGCAACTGACTCGATGCAAACAGTCGAAAACCTTCCACAAAATCTTCCAATGAAATCGCTGTATTCCTCTCAGGAAGTTCAAATGACTGATACTTCTGATCAACCAATGACAGTTTAGGGAATCTGCTCTGTCCTTCATTAACCGACGAGGTTGCCTTTTCCTTTGCTCTGACTGCAGCCTCTGATGCTGCAACCATTGCATTGGTAAGACTCTTCTCCTCCAGCTTCGTCTCAAAAACTCCACCGGCACCCATCGCTGCGGCGTCACCACCTCTGGTTACAAGACCTTCTCCGTCCGTTACATTCTCAACTGTTGGAAGTTTATCATCCACCAGCCCGGATGCACCCACGTAAGGAATCTTCCCAACACCGCCCATCGTGTTCACTTTCAAAGCAAGAATTCTGTTCTTCTCATCAATCAGCGAAAGGACCTGCTTGTTCAATCTGCCAATCTCTCTGTACAGCTCACTATTATCTGCCTTGTCTGTCTTTAAACGTATCTTTAATACAAAATGTCGTATTACGACCAAAACCAAAAGTACCGTAATCGCCGCTAAGAGGAGCATTAACAGAACCGACAGCACCTTCCCTAAAATACTAAAGTCCGAAAAATAGGTACGAAAAATCAAAAAGTATTCCATCCAGCCCGTTATAAACAGTTGTACAAATGCATAACACAGCTGTGCAATGTTATATACAACCTTTGAAAGTAACTCAAATGCAAACTTAAGAAAATCACTCATCCTTCTTCCTGCTTTCTACATCTGCCTTCATCGCTTCTGCTTCCTCTCGAATACGCTGTGCTTCTGCAAGCATCTCTTCCGCTTCTTTTCGAGCCTTCTCGGCATCTTCTGCTTCTTTCCCGTCATCCTCTGCCTTCATCGCTTCTGCTGCTTCCAGTGCTTCCAGTGCTGTCGCTTTCTTCAGCTTCATCGATACCATAATCAGATGATATACCTGATAGATAAAGAAAAGTAACATTGGAAGAACAATAACCAGCATGAAGCCGATACTTCCAGACAGGAACTCCATCACCTTGCCCAGCTTCGCAATATGACCAATATAAACACCAACAATATCGCCGTCCGAAATCACATGCGTATCTTCCATCTCATTGTTATCACCCTTTGTTGTATAGCTTCGAACCGAATCGTTTTCTTCGATTGTTTCAATTCTATGGGTGTTAAGAGCATATTCATTATCAATAATTGTATGGAAAGTTATAACATCACCCTCCTCAAGCTTCGAGGTATCACATTTCTTAATAAAAATCAAATCTCCTGCATCAAATGTCGGTGACATAGAATTCGTCTGAACAATCATAGGAGTAAATCCTGCGATGTTTGTGACATTCGTATCATCTCTTGTTGTAAGAATGGTAAATGCATATAATGCAGCAAGTAAAATAATTCCCCAGAGCAATACGCTCACTAAAACTACTCCGATTTTCTTCAATACTTTCATGTTCTTTCGCTCTCCCTTATCGTTTCCAGTATTGTCATAATTCCAATTATGACTAGATATCTCTATATTACCTTTTTTTTTACTATTTCACAAGTATTGCATACGTTTTTTCCTTGTTTCTTTCATCTTTCGCCCGCAGATTCCGAATCAAACAACTGATTTTTCTCATCGGTCCCTTCAAATCGAAGTGAAATGGAATAATTCGCCCCTTTTAGTTCATCCGTACAAGCTTCGTCCGTACCTTCCAGCCAAATATGTACCGTTACCACTTTATTCTGATTCTCTTTCAGACTGAATAATGCATTGTCATCACTATAGACCATATTCGAAGACAGTCCAAACATCTTAGCCCCATTATAGGTCGTACTTGACGCGCCCATTCCCGGACTATAAATGTAAGTTGTATCATCCGCAGTAAAACTGATCCGCATTGCCTGTGCCAGCGCTGAATTATCAGAAGACACGGCTGTCCCAGACTGTGTACTCGTATTGGCAGAAGATAAATGAACCACCATATCACGGGTTGCCATAAAATTCAGTTCGAACTCCAGATATGCACCCGAATTCGTCGTCACCACACTTCCGTCCTCAAAAGAAAATGTCGAAAAATCACTGCTGGTAACCGGCTCTAAAGGGGTTGTCTCCATGGAAAATCCTTTTTCACTTTGAATGCGGTCTGCAATCTGATGAAACGTCAGCGTTTTCACATACTCCTCGAATGTCTTATGTTCATCTAGATCAAACCGCAAAGAAACACCACTCGTTATGTCCAGATTCATGCTTCGAACCTTCGTGCTGTCTGCAATCGAGAGCCACGCAATGGTCACCGCTGTCACCGCTGCAACTGCCATCAGAAACAGCAGTATCGAGGTATAAAGCGGGTGCGCTGTTTTTTTCTCTGTTTTCTTCATCAGCTTCCTCCTACGCAATCACTCCATAAAATGCAAGATGTAAATCGCCGCTATCCAAATATGTACTTTCTGAACAATCCGGATCACATCCCTCGATATAAAAGAATATATCCACCTGATAAATCTGATTATATTCCATATAGAGCAGTGGTTTCTCCGGAAGTGTAACCGCTGTGTCCGTCATCTGAATCGTGTACTGGTTCAATGTCACACTTGGATCTGCCACACGCACAGCACTCTGTCCGTTCCATGACAGCACCTCCGCATCACCAAGCTGATTGCCATTGAGAAATGTATTTCCGGAATCACCGGAAGAATTATAAGCATCTCCAAATCGGAAGATAACAGAGCTTTGTGAATCATTGTTAAACATCAATCCAAGTCTTGCAGAATCCAGCAATTCTCCGCTCTGCGCACTCACTACCGCCCCCCCCGCTTCGGATGCCTGATCAAGATACAGCGCCAATCTTGTCCCACTCTGCATTCCCTGTGCACTTGCCCTCAAATAGACGCGGCCATGGTAATACTTCTCCTCATTTTCAACCAGATAAAAGCTTCTCGCCTCATCTTCCACCGTTGTCTGATTGGATACAAAATTTTGCAGATTGTTCGTAGACACCGGAAGCAGATATTCTCTATTCGTCTGATTCACCTGAACAATTTTGGCTTCCTCCACCGCAGAGAATGCGCCTGCGCCCTGTTCACTTATCTCGAGCGTCAGTTCTTCATTCCCGGTTCTCGTTGTCGCCGTGTCAGTCGCAACCGTTCGATTGCTTGTAAACCACGCATACGTCGCAAATGTCACAACAATAATCATTGCAAGAATTGTCACTGTCCAATATATCATCCGCAATGTCCTGCCAAGCTTCTTCATTTCTATTCCTCCTCAGGTATTCCCGCAAATCCAAATCGAACCGGTATCTCCTTACTCTGTACAGACTGAACACAATTATCATCACAGCCTTCTAAATAGACCCAGAATTGAACCGTTGCAATCTGCCCCGATGTCAACGTGCAAAGGGTCTGCGTTCCTGCGCTTGCTTTCGTGCTCTGTCCGGAGTTCTCCACCGCCATATAATCAGAAATCGTCACCGCTGGATCTGTCACATAGTTCGCACTTCCGTCTGTACCCAGCGAACCTACCACATTCCCTGAGACCGGTATAGTCCGTGTCCCTGCTGCTGTTCCAGACATCAAATCATCTAAGCGGAACACATGCGTTGTCGCCTGTCCGTCAATCGTAAAGGTCATTCCAAGCCGAAGCGCAGCCATACTCTGTGCATCCGTCCCCACCGTAACAGCAGATGGGAGGAAATATACCCTGCAAGTGCCGCCTTTGCTCTGTAAATACAGCGTTCCACTCATTAGATAGTTACTAATCTGTGTCGTTGCATTCTGATAAGAAATCGAGATTCCATTCCGATTCTGGGCTGTTGATCTAAAAAAAGAAGTCAGATCAGAAGTAGACACAGGGCTTATCGAACTCGGATTCGAATCAAACACCAAGGTACACTCAGTCTCAAACGGCCCCGCTGATGTATTGGAAATCAAAAGGCTGGCATCTCCCTCACTAATCGTACTGCTCATAGGTTCTACATTCGTAGCTCCATTAAAAGAAAACCATGCAAAGGTGGCCGCTGTAATTCCGGCAAGCACTGCAATCGCGCTAAACCATGACAGAATCAATTGTGTTTTTAATTTTTTACGTTCCACGCGCTTTACCTCCTATACAATGATGCAAAGATTCGATTAATTGTCCCCTACAAACGAAACCGCAAGCCTTTTCAGCGTTGTATTACACAGATTCGAAGTACAGTCCTTATCACAGCCTTCCAGCCAAATATAGACATCAACCTGCACAGACTCGCCATATTCTCCGCCTCCTGCTCCTGTGAGCTCACAGATTGGAAGTGAATCAGGCTTCAACGTAATCGCTCCTGTTTCCGCATCATAGTTGCAATAATTATCACTATCATAAGTTCTCATCGGCACAGTCGTCCCATCCGTCTTATCCGCATCAAGAACATCACCTTCTGCTCCCGTTGCCGTATTATATTCAGCCTTCGGATTGTCTGCCGGATTAATGACGAAGAAATATTCATTCGTTGCCGCCTGATTAACACCAGGCAGGTGCGGTACAATCCCCACACGTATCGCCGTAGAAATCGGGTTCTCCTTGTCACTGTCTTCATAACCAATACCGGAAATATATACTTGGCTTTTTGTTCCATTCGTTCTTAGAAATAAACTTGTCTTATAATAATCAGTAGCCTCGCTCGACCCAAAAATACTGGCAACTAAATTCGGCTGATTCTCCGATCCGTTCGTAAATCCATATACCTTCTGAAAGCCACCGCTGATTCGGTTCGTAGATACCGGATTCAACGTCCCCACAAATTCATCCAGCACTGTAGACTGTCCATATTTCCCATCATACGAATTACTGATCTGAAGACTCTCACCTGCGCCTGCCGCCATATGAACACTCGTTGTATGTTTCTGCGTGTTATAAATATACCAGGCAAACGTAACTGCAACTACAATCAATAAAGTGATGATAACAGTGACAAATGCAATATACAGTTTATTCTTTAAATATCTTGATTCTTTCAAAAATACATCCTCTTTTCTGACACTGTTTCTATTCATAACCGAAAAAGCGTGGCAGCTATGCGTCCACGCCTTCTTATTATAACTCATATTTAATTTAATTGTAGCAAATCCTCGAATTATGTCAAGAAATATCTTTTTGTTCTCAGGATTCCTCAAGATTTGTTCTTCATTCTCTCAAAAACTCCTCTTACGCCGACTTCTCCTGCATCTGTTTCTCCGCAATTCGATATATTCTCGCAATTACATCTTCGCTCATCTCCAGTGCTTCTGCGATTTCCGGAATTGTCTTGCCCTTTGTGATTTTTTTACTGACTATCGAAAGCAGCAGCTCGTCTTTTCCCTGCTTGACACCCTTCTTAACTCCACGCTTTTCACCAATTGCTATATTTTCCTCTTCCCAATCTTTGATTGCCTTGCACATATATGTCACCTTTCCTTCCCTGTTGTCCACAATACACTTCTGTAATTTCTTCGAATCCGCTAATACCTGAATCGCCTCGCAGTCTTCCTCTGGAACTTCCTCAAACAGTTCTGCATGCTCTTCCATATACTTTTTCAGTTCTTCCTTGTCTGACTGATACTTTACAAATCCAAAGACTCTCTTAAGTTCATCACTGAACCCGCTAAAATCTGTAATCTTCCTCACTTCCAGCAAGTGGATCTTGTAATTCTCGATCAGATCCCGATACGGTTCCAAGTCTTCTGTGATGTTCAAAAGACCATGCAGATCCCTCGCCCCATCCCACGGCTTCTTGCCGTAATATACAACCAGCGTAATCACGGGTTTTAATCGGTCTTCCTTCGCAAACCCACTCACAAATTCATCCGAACTGTTCCAGTCCTTCTTCTCGGCATGAATCCGCGTTATTGTCTCCCGCTGTCTCTCGTAAGAGCGGACATTATAATCCATTACACGCAGCGGCATCACATAGTTAATCAGCTCCTGATTCTCTATCCCTATCATTACCAGTAATGCCTCTTCCTTATACAACTTGATTACATCGCGAATCTTACCGGGAGATTCTTTCTTCCTGCTTGCACTGTCCAATTCCTGCAGGCATGCCGGATCAATCACCTTCCTGTTACCGAAGACTCCATAATTCACGATCTCTGCAAATCGTGCCGGATTCTCCACATAGGCGTTCATAACCTCATCAACTTTTCCCATACAACGTTCCTTTCTCTGTGTGATAAGAAAGAAGCATTGTGTATACTTATATTATACAAATTTTCGTAGAAAAATCAAGTTTCTTTCCCATCTTTCATTATTCAGTTACTCCATTTGTGATGATTCGACCGATACGGTCTGAATATAAATGCATTCTTAGGAAATGATTTTTCCTGATTTGAATACTTTTAGGTATCATAACATTCCGACAAACTGTTTACAACATCTTCTCCTGAATCTGTTTCTCCGCAATTCGATATATTCTCGCAATTACATCTTCGCTCATCTCCAGTGCTTCTGCGATTTCGGGAATTGTCTTACCCTTTATGATTTTTTTACTGACTATCGAAAGCAGCAGCTCGTCTTTCCCCTGTTTTTCACCCTTCTTAACTCCACGCTTTTCACCACGTTTTTCGCCACGCTTTTCACCACGTTTTTCGCCACGCTTTTCGCCCTTTTTAACTCCACGCTTTTCTCCAATTGCTATATTTTCCTCTTCCCAATCTTTGATTGCCTTGCACATATATGTCACCTTTCCTTCCCTGTTATCCACAATACACTTCTGCAGTTTCTTCGAATCCGCTAATACCTGAATCGCCTCGCAGTCTTCCTCTGCAAGAAGCATCTCTTACGCCGACTTCTCCTGAATCTGTTTCTCCGCAATTCGATATATTCTCGCAATTACATCTTCGCTCATCTCCAGTGCTTCTGCGATTTCCGGAATTGTCTTGCCCTTTGTGATTTTTTTACTGACTATCGAAAGCAGCAGCTCGTCTTTCCCCTGTTTTTCGCCCTTCTTAACTCCACGCTTTTCACCACGTTTTTCACCACGTTTTTCGCCACGCTTTTCGCCTTTTTTAATTCCCCGCTTTTCTCCAATTGCTATATTTTCCTCTTCCCAATCTTTGATTGCCTTGCACATATATGTCACCTTTCCTTCCCTGTTATCCACAATACACTTCTGCAGTTTCTTCGAATCCGCTAATACCTGAA